>NZ_PZJR01000009.1:192933-380515 GCF_003206035.1 Salinicola sp. CPA57 | reverse complement strand
CCCGGGGCGATTCATAGAGATCGATGGCCACGACCTTGAGCTGGTCGGCACAGGCCGGTGCCTTGCGGCTGTATGGCTTGCGCGGCTCGACCCGGTGGACGGGCAAGCCCTGCAACGCTGCCGAACGATAGGCGGAGAGATTGACCAGCGGCGTCTCGAGCACACTAATGCCGTGATCTTCGACCTCGGCATACATGGTGCGAATACTATCGGCGATGTCGCGGGCATCGCGCAGTTGGTCGGTCATCTTGTTGAGCAGGATGGAGACCGGCGGCACCCCGAAACGGGTATAGCGTGCCAGTTCGCGCAGCTCGTTGAGCATGCCCTGAGTGCCGCGCACGAATTCCCGGGCGGTGAGCAATTCGGGAACGATGGGAGAGATCAGCCGATCGGCGGCCATGACGGCCATCTCGAGAATCACCGAGCGCGCACCCTGGGTATCGATCAGGATGGCGTCATAGCGATCGGCGAAGCGATCGAGGAGGTCAATCAGCCGGAAACGGCCATTTGGGGCGTTGAGCAACAGCTGCTGCAACTGGTTCCGATAATCGTTGGAGACAATGATGTCGAGATTGGGGATAGCGGTGTGCGAGATGATCTGGTCGAGGTCGACCAGTTCTGTCGCAAGCAGCTCGTACACCCCACCAGGGGCAGGCTGGGACAGCTCATAATAGGAAGAAAGGGTTGGCTGTGAATCCAGATCTATGAGAAGGACTCGAAGACCGGCATCTGCCAGGAGGCCGCCCAGGTTGGCTGTCGTAGTCGTCTTGCCGACGCCGCCCTTGGAGCAGACCGTTGCTGAAACACGCATAGCTGCACCTCATCCAATAGTGAATGGAATGAGTGCAGAGGTTGCGACTATCGAGCATGAAAATTTCGTTGGACTGTCACTGGCTCCCTGAGCAGGACTCGAACCTGCGACCCAGCGATTAACAGTCGCTTGCTCTACCAACTGAGCTATCAGGGATCGATGCAGCGATCTCTCGTCACGATGATAGCGATGGCTCCCCGAACAGGACTCGAACCTGTGACCCAATGATTAACAGTCATTTGCTCTACCAACTGAGCTATCGGGGATCGTCGTTCACCGCTGGCTGATGTGGATGTTGGCTCCCCGAACAGGACTCGAACCTGTGACCCAATGATTAACAGTCATTTGCTCTACCAACTGAGCTATCGGGGACCATCCTTCAGCACGCGCCGTAGTATACGCGCTGAGTCTTTTGCGTCAAGGCCGGCACGCAGGATTCTTCAAAACGGCGAAAACGAATTATCCAGCACAATCAATATGCTGCAGAGTTCGCCTCTATTGCCGGTTTGTCCGCCAGCCATACTGGACGAGGAACGCGGATACGTCCATCGATTGCGCGTGAACGAAAGCATCAGAGAGAGATACGCATGCGGCGAAGGCGCACGGAATCGAACCGAAAAGCGGGATCGGACGGAACAGCGTGTCGAGGAGAGAACCGTTGGTGGCTACGCCCTGATTCGAACAGGGGACCCCATCATTATGAGTGATGTGCTCTAACCAGCTGAGCTACGTAGCCAACGGTATTGCTAAATACGATCAACGTTGCCGAACGACAACGGGGGCGGACTATACCTGCGGGCTTGTCCCAGGACAAGCCCGCAGTGGCGATCGAGACGATTTTATCGAACCTTTTTCGATACCGTCTCGACGCCATCCAGACGGCGTCAGATATCCAGCGCCTGCTTGACTGCCGGCAAGCCCGGCTCGCCGTCGACGGTCTTCACGCCCTCGAGCCATCCGTCCAGGGTTTCGGGGTGAGCCTTGAGCCAGGCGCGGGCAGCGTCCTTCTCGTCTTCGCCATCGTCCATGATGCTACCCATCACTTCGTTCTCCATGTCCAGCGTGAAGCTCAGATTCTGGAGCAGCTGGCCGACATTGCCGCACTCGTCGACATAACCGGCACGCGTGTTGGTATAGACGGTAGCACCGCCGTAATCCGGCCCGAAGTAGTCATCCGCACCGGACAGGTAGCCGATATCGAAATTGGTATTCATCGGGTGCGGCGCCCAGCCCAGGAACACCATCCAGTCCTTGGTGCGGGTACGCGCTCTGACTTCGGCCAGCATGCCGGCCTCGCTGGAGTCGACGAGTTGCCAGTCCCCCAGGCCAAAGGCGTCGTCGTCGATCATCTGCTGGATGATCATGTTGCCGTCGTTGCCCGCTTCGATCCCGAACAGCTTGTGGCCGAACTGATCGGCGTGAGCGTCCAGATCGGCGACCGATTTCACCCCGGCGTCGATGACGTATTCGGGCACGGCCAGGGTGTACTTGGCACCTTCGAGATTGGCGCGCGGCCGATCGACCTGCCCTTTCTCGATGTAGGGGTCGCTGATCGACTTCATCGACGGCATCCAGTTGCCGAGGAACACGTCGAAATCGCCGCCTTTCATGCCCGCGTAAGCGACCGGCACGGAAACGGTGTCGGAAGTCGCTTCATAGCCGAGCCCCTCGAGCACGACGCTGGCCAGTGCGGTGGTCGCCTGGATGTCGGTCCAGCCCACTTCGGCAAAGCGAACGGTCTGGCAGCTCTCGGGTTCCTGACTCTGGGCCTGGGCTTGAGTCATCGGCGCTACGGCCAGCGCGGCCCCGGCGAGGGTCCACGCGATGGATGGGGTTTTCATGGTGCTTGAACTCCCTGATCTATTATAAGTTATCGTCAATAATCACTGGTTATCGAATGCCAGGATTTCCATTCGATAGCACAATACACTAGTTTTTATTGATTGACCGTTCAATAAAAAATTTCCATAATGGTCGCCTCAGCTGATGTTGAAAGCCAAGTTAATGATAGCTCGACGCACAACCGCTAGCTTGGCAGGGATCAACAAGCCAAGGCACTGGCACACCAGGGCAATGGCGGTTCGTGCGTCAGGTATGTCAGGACCGGCGCAGTCGATCATCCACGCTCGCCCGGAGCGGGTTGACCTCGGTCTCATCACTTCAGCCCCGATTCAGGAGGAAAGCCCGTGCCGAAACTGGGTATGCAGCCCATTCGTCGCCGACAGTTGATCCAGGCGACGCTGGAAGCGATCGACGACGTCGGCCTGGCCGATGCCACGATCGCGCGTATCGCCAAGCGAGCGGGCGTTTCCACCGGCATCATCAGCCACTATTTTGCCGGCAAGGATGGACTGCTGGAAGCGACCATGCGCCAGGTGTTGAGCGACCTGGGCACGGCGGTACTGGAGCGGCGCGCGGCGCTGGGCAACGCGCCGCCGGAGGCGCACCTGCATGCGATCATCGACGGCAACTTCGATCGCAGCCAGACCAGCCAATCGGTCATGAAGACCTGGCTGGCATTCTGGGCCAGCAGCATGCATCACCGCCCGCTTCAGCGGCTGCAGCGGGTCAACGATCGCCGGCTCTACTCCAATTTGAGCTGTCAGTTTCGACGCGTGCTGCCCAAGCAGGAGGCACGAAACGCCGCTCGCGGCCTGGCGGCGCTGATCGACGGCCTATGGCTGCGCGGCGCCCTGGCCCAGGAAGGGCTCAACGTGGATCGCGCCCGACAACTGGCCTACGACTATGTGCGGGTGCAGCTCGAGGCAGCCCAACATAACCGGGCGCGGGCCAACGACTACGCTTGAGAACGCAGAGCCGTTCGGACGACAAGCCGGGTCGTAACCTCTGGGCTGCCCGGAACGCCGAGGCTTTCGGAAACATCGAGGCTCTCGGAAACATCGACGCGCTCGGAAACACCGACGCTTCTCAAAAGCGTCTAGCCTGTTCAGGTATGCCTGGACGCTTCAGCGCGCAAAAGCCCGTGCACGGACCGTCGCGCATGCAGCGCCCGGTTACCGACAAATTATTCAAGACAGTTTGTCATTTGAAGACAGTTCGTCACTTGAAGACAGTCCGCTCACAGACATTTCATCGATAGATAGCGCCTGAAGCCACAACGCGCTTCGGCACCGCTGTTTCATTCGCCACTCGAAGGGAGAGTCACCATGGCACGACTCGAAACGCAGACACTTTACATCGACGGCCGCCACACGCCGGCCAGCGGCAGCGACACCTTCGATGCCGTCAATCCGGCCAATGGCGAGGTCATTGCCAGCGTCCAGCAGGCGACCGCCGCCGATGTCGACAAGGCGATCGAAAGCGCCCAGCGCGCTCAGCGGCAATGGGCGGCGATGACCGGCATGGAGCGCGCACGGATCATGCACAAGGCCGTTGCCCTGCTGCGGCAACGCAACGACGAGCTGGCCGAACTCGAAACGCTGAACACCGGCAAGCCGATCAGCGAGACGACCAGCGTCGACGTCGTGACCGGGGCGGATGCGCTGGAATACTTCGCCGGTCTGGCGCCGAGCATCGAAGGCACGCAGATTCCCCTGCGCGAGGACTCGTTCGTCTACACCCGTCGCGAACCGCTGGGTGTCATCGGCGCTATCGGCGCATGGAACTACCCGATCCAGATCGCCTGCTGGAAAGCCGCTCCAGCCCTGGCGGCGGGTAATGCGGTCGTATTCAAGCCGAGCGAGGTCACCCCGCTGACCGCGCTCAAACTGGCCGAGATCTTCACTGAAGCGGGCCTGCCGGATGGCGTGTTCAACGTGGTCCAGGGTGACGGTAGCGTCGGCGCCATGCTCACCGAGCATCCGGGGCTCGCCAAGATCACCTTCACCGGCGAAGTGGGTACCGGCAAGAAGGTCATGTCCGCCGCCGCCGGCTCGACGCTCAAGGACGTCACCATGGAGCTCGGCGGCAAATCGCCGCTGATCGTGTTCGACGATGCCGATCTCGACCGTGCTGCCGACGGCGCCATGATGGCCAACTTCTATTCCAGCGGCCAGGTCTGCACCAACGGCACACGGGTGTTCGTGCACCGCTCGGTCAAGGATGCCTTCGAGGCCAAGATCGTCGAGCGGGTCAACCGCATCAAGGCCGGCGATCCGCTGGATCCGGAAACCAATTTCGGGCCGCTGGTCAGCTTCGAGCACCTGGAAAAGGTCGCGAGCTATCTCGACATTGCCAAACAGGATGGCGCTCGTCTGCTGGTGGGCGGCGGGCGCCTGACCGACGGCGAATTCGCCAAGGGTGCCTGGGTCGCCCCGACCGTCTACACCGACTGCCAGGACGAGATGCGAATCGTGCGCGAGGAGATCTTCGGCCCGATCATGGCGATTCTCTCCTTCGACGACGAGGACGAAGTGATTCGCCGCGCCAACGACACAGAATACGGCCTGGCCGCGGGTCTGTTCACCGAAGGGCTCAATCGCGCCCATCGGGTCATTCACCAGATCGAAGCCGGCATCTGCTGGATCAACACCTGGGGTGACTCCCCCGCCGAAATGCCGGTGGGCGGCTACAAGCAGTCGGGCATCGGTCGCGAAAACGGCGTCGAGACGCTGGCGCACTACACCCAGACCAAATCCGTGCAGGTCGAGATGGGACCGTTCGCCTCGGTTTTCTGACCGGCAACGGGCAGCGCTCGATCGGACGGCGTCGTCTGATCGAGCGCGCACCATTCTCCGCCCCGTTCATCGCTCGTCGCCATCCTCTAACCCCACCAGGAGCGTGTGTATGCAACAGGCCCAGGAATTCGATTACATCATCATTGGCGCCGGTTCGGCGGGTAACGTCCTCGCCACGCGCCTGACCGAGGATCCGGCCATCAGCGTGCTGTTGCTGGAGGCCGGCGGCCCGGACTATCGCGCCGATTTCCGCACCCAGATGCCGGCCGCGCTGGCGTATCCCCTGCAAGGCAAGCGCTACAACTGGGCGTTCGAGACCGACCCCGAACCGCACATGGACAACCGCCGCATGGAGTGCGGCCGCGGCAAGGGCCTGGGCGGCTCTTCGCTGATCAACGGCATGTGCTACATCCGCGGCAATGCGCTGGATCTGGACAACTGGGCCAAGCGGCCCGGGCTGGAAGACTGGGGGTACAGCGACTGCCTGCCCTATTATCGCAAGGCGGAAACCCGCGATATCGGTCCCAACGATTATCACGGTGGCGACGGTCCGCTGAGCGTGGCGACGCCCAAGGCCGGCAACAATCCGCTCTATCAGGCCTTCATCGAGGCGGGCGTGCAGGCCGGATATCCGCGTACCGACGATCTCAACGGCTATCAGCAGGAGGGCTTCGGTCCGATGGACCGGTCGACGACGCCCCACGGACGGCGCTCTTCCACCGCACGCGGCTATCTGGATATCGCCAAGGGTCGCGAAAATCTGACCATCGTTACCCATGCCACCACCGACCGGATCCTGTTCGAGGACCAGCGCGCCGTGGGGGTCAACTACCTGCACGACCATCTCAACAACAGCCTGCCGCGCCAGGCACTGGCACGCCGCGAGGTTCTGCTCTGCGGCGGGGCGATCGCCTCGCCTCAGATCCTGCAGCGCTCGGGCGTCGGCAATCCGGAACTGCTGGAGAAGCTCGGCATTCCCGTCGTCCATCCGCTCAAGGGCGTCGGCGAGAATCTGCAGGATCATCTGGAGATGTATATCCAGTACGAGTGCAAGCAGCCGGTGTCGCTCTATCCGTCGCTCAAGTGGTACAACCAACCGAAGATCGGCGCGGAGTGGATGTTCCTGGGCAAGGGGATCGGCGCCAGCAACCAGTTCGAGGCCGGCGGATTCATCCGCAGCGACGACAGCGAAGAATGGCCCAACATCCAGTACCACTTCCTGCCGATCGCGATCAGCTACAACGGCAAGAGCGCGGTCCAGGCCCACGGTTTTCAGGCCCATGTCGGCTCGATGCGTTCCGAGAGTCGCGGTCGCGTTCAGCTTGTCGACAAGAACCCGCGCAGCGCGCCCAGCATCCTGTTCAACTACATGGCTACCGAGCGCGACTGGGAAGAGTTCCGCGCCGCGATCCGCCTGACCCGCGAGATCATCGACCAGCCGGCCATGGATGCCTATCGCGGCCGGGAAATCTCGCCGGGGCCGGACGTGAAGTCCGACGAGGAGCTCGATGCCTTCGTGCGCCAGCACGCCGAGACCGCCTACCATCCTTGCGGTACCTGCCGCATGGGCACCGGCGACGATGCGGTGGTCGATCATGAAGGTCGCGTTCACGGTATCGAGGGGCTGCGTGTCATCGACGCCTCGATCATGCCGCAGATCGTGACCGGCAATCTCAACGCCACCACCATCATGATCGCCGAAAAGCTCGCCGATCGCGTGCGCGGCCGCGAGCCGCTGCCGGCATCGGATGCGCCCTACTATGTCGCCAATGGTGCGCCAGCCCGAAAAACGCCCGCACGAGGCGTATGACTCAGGCCGAGCGATTCGACGCCCGTCGCGGGCCTGAAGTATGCTCACCCCGGTCGCGACCGCTGCCCGGCCCTCAGGGTCGGGCAGCTTCGTTTATGCCCCGACGTCAATTCCTGCCTGTCCGCGTTGCCAGCTCGGTTCATCCCGGCGGCAGCCACCAGCGCGAAATTCGCGCCGTCTCGCGCGAATTATTTACGCGCTAGTTGCGCATTCTTCGAACAGTGTTCCTTTACACTGAGTTCGCCTTTACCCTAGTTCGATCACTCATCGTTCGACTTATGTAGCACGCTCGTTACTCAGCTAGCACAAGGATCGTTGTCCGCCATGCCGTCTTCTTCTTCGTCGTCTCGCTCCCGCCGACAGTTGCGCTGGCTGTGGTTTCTGTTGGTTGTCGTCATCGTGGCCGGTGGCGCCTACTACTGGTTCGGTGGAGACAGCGGCGCCGACACGCCGGCCGCGGAAGACGGTCAGCGTGGTGCGCCGGCAACGGCGATTTCCGCGGTGGCGGCCAGCCAGGGCGATCTTCCCATCGAGCTGACCGCGCTGGGCACGGTGCGTCCGCTCTCCAGCGTCGCGGTGCGGCCACGAGTCGAGGGTGAGCTGCTGTCGGTGAATTTCGAGGAGGGAGACACGGTCCAGAAAGGCCAGCAGATCGCGCAGATCGATCCGCGGGATTACCAGGCACAGCTGGATCAGGCGAAGGGCCAGCTGGCTCAGGATCGGGCCCAACTGGCCTCGGCGAAAGAAGATCTGGCGCGCTACGAGAAGCTGATCAAGACCAACTACGTCTCGCGTCAGGAACTGGAACAGCAGCGCCAGCTGGTGCGCCAGTATCAGGGCACCGTCGCCAGCGATCAGGCCAGTGTTCAGAGCGCTCAGGTGCAGCTCGACTACACCGACATCGTCGCCCCGATCACCGGCGTGGTGGGTATCCGCAACGTCGATCCGGGCAATATCGTCCAGCTCGGCGACGATGATCCGATCGTCACCATCACCCAGCTCGACCCGATCTCGGTGATCTTCTCGTTGCCCAGCCGCTATGTCGATACCGTGCGCAGCGGCCTGACCGATGGCGATCATCCAACGGTCAGCGTGACCGGGACCGATGGCGAGACCTATTCGGGTCAACTGAGCAGCATCGACAGCAACATCAACAGCGCCACGGGCACGATTCGCCTGCGCGCCACCTTCGACAACCCGGTCGGCGGTCTCTACCCCAACGCCTATGTCGATGTCAGCCTGGTCTCGCAGATCCTGCGCGACCAGGTCATCGTACCCGAGCCGGCGGTACAGACCGGGCAGGACGGCAACTACGTCTACGTGGTCAAGGACGACGGCACCGTCACTCGTCGCGAGGTGACGCTGGTGGCGACCCAGAACTCGCAGAGCGCCCTCTCCTCCGGCGTCGAGGCCGGGGAGCGCGTGGTCGTCGACGGTGTCGACAGCCTGCGCGAAGGCGCCAAGGTACGCGTGGTCAGCGATGCGCTGCCGGGAGAGTCGAGTGACGAGGTGGCGGATCCCGCTGCCGCTACCGACGACGGTGACGGCAGCGCATCATGAATCCGTCCCGCCTGTTCATCCTGCGGCCGGTCGCCACGTCACTGGTGATGCTGGCGATCCTGATCGCCGGCGCCATGGCCTATCGGCTGTTGACCATATCGTCGCTGCCGGAAGTGGATTTCCCCACGATTCAGGTCACCACGCTCTATCCCGGAGCCGGTCCCGACGTGATGCTCTCTCACGTCACCTCCCCGCTGGAGGACGAGCTGGGCGAGATCTCGGGGCTGGAGGACATGAGTTCGACCAGCACCGGCGGCGCTTCGCTGATCATGCTGCGCTTCTCGCTGGATTCCGACCTGGGCGTCGCCGAGCAGGAGGTCCAGGCGGCACTGAGCCAGGCCGAGACGCTGCTGCCCGACGACCTGCCCCGCCCGCCCAGCTACAGCAAGGTCAACCCGGCGGATACGCCGATCATGACCCTGGCGGTCAGCTCGAACACCTTGCCGCTGACGAAGGTCTACGACCTGGTCGACACGCGCATGGCGCAGAAGATCGCCCAGATCAGCGGCGTGGGACAGGTCAAGCTGGCCGGCGGCCACCAGCCGGCCGTGCGCATCAGCGTCGATTCACGCCAGCTTGCCGCCTACGGGCTCGATCTCGCCGCGGTGCGAAGCGCCGTCGATGCCGCCAACGTCAATCAGGCCAAGGGAACGCTGTACGGCCCCTACCGCGCCTACAGTATCGACGCCAACGATCAATTGCTGTCGGCGAGCGGCTACCGGGATCTGATTCTCAAGAGCGACAGCGGCTCGGTGCTGCGGCTGTCGGACGTGGCCACTGTCGAAGACGGTGCCGAGAACGCCTACCTTTCGGCCTGGGCCAACCGTAAAGGCGCCATCCTCATCGACGTGCTGCGCCAGCCCGGCGCCAACGTCGTCGGTGTCGCCGACGCCATCAAGCAGAACCTGCCGGGACTGGAGAACACCCTGCCGGCCAATGTCGATGTCGACATACTCACCGACCGCACCACCACCATTCGCGCCGCGGTGGAGGACGTGCAGTTCGAATTGATCCTCGCCATCGGCCTGGTCGTGATGGTGACGTTTCTGTTCCTGCGCAATATTCCGGCCACGCTGATTCCCAGCCTGGCGGTGCCGCTGTCACTGGTGGGCACCTTCGGAGCGATGTATCTGGCGGGGTTCAGCCTCAACAACCTGACCCTGATGGCGTTGACCATCGCCACCGGCTTCGTCATCGACGATGCCATCGTGGTGCTGGAGAACATCACCCGCTACATCGAGAAGGGCGAAAAGCCGCTGGCCGCGGCACTCAAGGGTTCCCGCCAGATCGCTTTCACCATTCTCTCGCTGACGATCTCGCTGCTGGCGGTGCTGATACCGCTGGTATTCATGAGCGGCGTGGTCGGCGTGCTGTTCCGCGAATTCGCGCTGACGCTGGCGATCTCGATCCTGATCTCCGCCTTCGTCTCGCTGACGCTGACGCCGATGCTGTGCGCGCGCTGGCTCAAGCAACGCCCACAGGCCGCCGGCGCGACGGAAGGCGACGCCGAAGCGGATGACGAAGCCATGGTTCGCAACCGCCAGGGCCTGTTCGGCCGGCTGACCCGCGGCTACGAGCATGCACTGGACTGGATTCTGGGTCACCAGACGCTGACGCTGCTGGTCGCGGTCGCCACCCTGGGCGTCACCGCCGTGCTGTTCCTCGCCACGCCCAAGGGGCTATTCCCGGTGCAGGACACCGGCGTCATCCGCGGCATCACCACCGCGACCCAGTCGACCTCGTTCGAGGCGATGTCGGCACGCCAGCAACAGCTGGTCGACCGGCTGCTCGAGGATCCGGCGGTCGAAAGTCTTTCGTCCAGCGTCGGCATCGATGGTACCAACACCACGCTCAACGGCGGACGACTCTCGATCAACCTCAAGCCGCTCGACGCGCGCGGCGACATGAACAGCGTGCTGACTCGGCTGCGCCGCGAAAGCCATGACATTCCCGGCCTGTCGCTCGCGCTGCAGCCGGTACAGGACCTGACGCTGGAAGACACCATCAGCCGCTATCCCTATCAGTTCGCACTGACCCAGGGCGACCGCGAGGGCTTGAACCGCGATGCCCAAAAACTGCTGGAGACGCTCGAACGGTCTCCGGCCATCGCCAACGTCAGCAGCGATATCCAGAACGAGGGACGCAAACTCGAGGTCACCATCGACCGCGCCCGCGCCGGGCGGCTCGGCATCAGCGTCGCCGACATCGACGATGCGCTCTACGATGCCTTCGGCCAGCGCCTGATCTCGACCATTTTCACCCAGGCCAGCCAGTACCGTGTGGTGCTCGCGGCCAACGCCACCGACAGCGAAGGCCCGGAAGCGTTATCGCGCCTCTACGTCAGCAACGACGACGATGAGCTGGTGCCGCTGTCGACGCTGGTGACCCTGGCCGAGCGCACCACCCCGCTCTCGCTGCAGCGCCAGAACCAGTTCCCCTCTGCGCTGATGTCGTTCGCCGTCGCCGACGGCTATTCGCTGTCGGATGCGTTCGATGCCGTCGACCGGGCGGCGGCCGAAACATTGAGCGATCAGACCACGCTGGATTACCGCGGCTCGGCGCTGGCCTATAACCAGTCGACCACCGATACGCTGTGGCTGATTCTCGCCGCCATCGTCACCATGTATATCGTGCTGGGCGTGCTCTACGAGAGCTACATCCATCCGTTGACGATCCTGTCGACGCTGCCGTCCGCCGCCATCGGCGCCCTGCTGGCACTGCAGATCAGCGGCTATTCGCTCGGGCTGGTGGCGATCATCGGCATCATTCTGCTGATCGGCATCGTCAAGAAGAACGCGATCATGATGATCGACTTCGCGCTGGAGGCGCAGCGCGAGCGCGGCATGTCGGCGGAAAAGGCGATCCATACCGCCGCGCTGCTGCGTTTCCGGCCGATCATGATGACCACCTGCGCAGCGCTGCTGGGTGCGCTGCCGCTGATGTTCGCCAGCGGCTATGGCGCCGAGCTTCGCCAGCCACTGGGCGTGACCATGGTCGGCGGATTGCTGTTCAGCCAGCTGCTGACGCTGTTCACCACCCCGGTGATCTACCTGTTCTTCGACCGCCAGGCTTCGCGCTGGCGGCGCAGTGATAGCGAAAGCGGTGCCGAGGTCACGTCGTGAGTCTGTCGTCACCCTTCGTTCGCCGACCCGTCGCGACGATTCTGCTAGCGCTGGCCATCGTGCTGCTGGGGTCGCTCGCCTACGATCGGCTGCCGGTGGCGCCGCTGCCCAACGTGTCGTTCCCGACCATCCTGGTGTCGGCCAGCCTGAGCGGCGCCAACCCGGAAACCATGGCCTCGACGGTGGCGACGCCGCTGGAGCGGTCGTTGGGCCGGATCCCCGGTATCACCGAGATGACCTCGTCGAGCTCGGACGGCTCCACCAGCGTGATCATCCAGTTCGATCTCGACAAGGACATCAACGTGGCGGCGCAAGAGGTTCAGGCCGCGCTCAACGATGCCCAGCCGCTGCTGCCCAGCGCCATGACCAGCCGGCCTCACTATCGCAAGCTCAACCCGGCCTCGGCACCGGTGATGATTCTCTCGCTGACCTCCGACACCATTCCCACCAGCGAACTCTATCGCCTCGCCGACAGCAAGATCGCCCCGCCCATCGCCCAGGTGCCGGGCGTGGGCGACGTCAATGTCGGCGGCAGTTCTTCACCGGCGGTGCGCGTGTCGATCGATCCGCGCCAGCTCAACCACGCCGGCATCGCCCTCGATGCGGTTGCCGGTGCCCTGCGGGCGGCGACGAATCAGTCACCCACCGGATTCGTGCAGACGGTCGAGCATCGCTGGGAGGTCCAGACCGATTCCCAACTGTTGAAGGCCAGCGACTACAGCCAGATCGTGATCGCCCGCGGCGATGACGGCTCGTTGATGCGCCTGGGCGACGTAGCCACCATCACCGACGGGGTCGAGGATCGCTACAACGTCGGCTTCCAGAACGACCTCCCCGCCGTTCTGCTGGTCATCAGCAGCGCCAGCGGCGCCAATATCATCGATACCATCGCCGGCGTCAGAGCGCGTCTCGACGAAGTCCGGAGTCTGCTGCCCCAGAACATCAATCTCAGCGTGCAGCTCGATCGCGCGCCGGGCATTCAGGCCTCGCTGCATGAAACCCAGTTGACGCTGCTGCTGGCGGTGGTGCTGGTGGTGCTGGTGGTGTTCGTGTTCCTGCGCAACGCCCGCGCCACCATCATCCCCAGTGTCGTCATCCCGGTATCGCTGATCGGCACCTTCGCGATGATGTGGGCGTTCGGCTTCTCGCTCGACACTCTGTCGCTGATGGCGCTGATCGTCTCCATCGGCTTTCTGGTCGACGATGCCATCGTCGTGGTCGAGAACATCGCGCGACACATCGAAAAAGGAGTGAAGCCGTTTCAGGCCGCGCTGCTCGGCGCCAGGGAGGTCGGCTTCACGGTCACCGCGATGAGCGTGTCGCTGGTGGCGGTGTTCATTCCACTATTGTTGCTCGGCGGTTTCATCGGCCGCCTGTTCCACGAGTTCGCGGTGACGCTGTCGCTGGCCATCGGCGTGTCGCTGCTGGTCTCGCTGACGCTGACGCCGATGCTGTGCGCACGCTGGCTCAAGCCGCAGCCCGAGCGCCAGCGACAGCCGGCCTGGGAGCGCGGCCTGGTCGCCCTCGGCGGCTGGTTCCTGCGCGGCTACGCCAGGACGCTGGACATCGCGCTGAAGCACCGTCGCCTGACCCTGCTGTCACTGCTGGCGGTCATCGTGCTCAACGGCTATCTGTACACCGCCGTGGACAAGGGCTTCATCCCGGATCAGGACACCGGACGCCTGCTCGGCACCATGCGCGGCGACCAGGCGCTATCGTTCGACGCCGTCTCGGAAAAGCTGGGCCAGGTTCGCGAGCGTCTGCAGGCCGACCCGGCCGTCGAGAGCGTGCTGGGGTTCATGGGCAGCGGCGGCCCGGGTCGGGGCGGCTCCTCGGCAACGCTGTTCATCACCCTGAAGGCCGAACGCCAGGGTTCGACGCAGGCGATCGGCAATCGCCTGATGGCCAGCCTGCAGGGTCTGACCGGCGTCAGCACTTTCATGTTTCCGCTGCAGGATATCCGCGTGGGCGGGCGCTCCAGCAGCGCTTCCCAGTACGAGATCACGCTCAAGAGCGACAGTCTCGATCTGCTCGGCGACTGGGCCAGAAAGGTCCAGCAGGCGATGCAACAGGTCGATGGCATCACCGGAATCGACAGTGACAACCGAGGCGATGGCCTGGCCGCCAAGCTGGTCGTGGATCGGGATACCGCCTCGCGTCTCGGCGTCGACATGAGCGCCATCGATACCGCACTCGGCAACGCCTTTGCCCAGAGCAAGGTGGTGAGCCTCTACAACGCCGATGAACAGCGCTACGTGGTGATGGAGGTGGACGCGCCCTATCGCCAGGCGCCCGAGGCGATCGGCAATCTCCATGTCAGCGGCAGCGACGGCGACATGATCCCGATCTCGGCATTCAGCCACGTCGAGCGCAGCACCACGCCGGTCAGCGTTAACCACCAGGGCCAGTTCGCGGCTTCGACGATCTCGTTCAACCTCGAGGATGGCGTATCACTCGGCGAGGCCACCGCGCGTATCCGCCAGGCCGTCGACGAACTGCACCTGCCGAGCGACGTGCAGATCGATTTCGAGGGCAGTGCCGGCGCGGCCCAAAGCGGTATCGAGGCGATGCCGTGGCTGATTCTGGCCGCGCTGGTCACGGTCTACCTGGTGCTGGGGATTCTCTACGAGAGTTACATTCATCCGCTGACGATTCTGTCGACGCTGCCCTCCGCCGGGGTCGGCGCCCTGTTGGCGCTGATGGCGCTGGACACGCCGTTCACCCTAATCGCGCTGATCGGCATCATCCTGCTGATCGGCGTGGTCAAGAAGAACGCGATCATGCTGGTCGACTTCGCCGTGGTCTGTGAGCGCGACCAGGGCATGACGCCGCAGGATGCGATCCGTCACGCCGCGCTGGTGCGCTTCCGGCCGATCATGATGACCACCTTGGCAGCGCTGCTCGGCGCCGTGCCACTGCTGATCGGCACCGACGAGAATGCCGGTCTGCGAGCGCCGCTGGGTATCACCATCATCGGTGGCCTGATCATCAGTCAGATATTGACCCTCTACACCACCCCGGTGGTCTATCTCTACCTGGATCGTCTGCACCGCCGGTTGCGGCCGAGACGACTATACGTGACCGACGCCAGCGCTACGTAGGCTGCACCGCCACTTGGGCTCCCCGCCACTTTGATTGCCCCGCCACTTTGATTGCCCCGCCACGAGCCAGCGCTCTTGGCGGGCGATCGCCTGTCCGCAATGTCGAGCCGATTGCTGGAGCGTATCTCTCGAAGCCCTTTCGCAGCTATCCCAAAGGATAAGCTCGAGAGCTCTAGTCAGCCGCCGCGGGATCGGCTAGTCTGAAATCAAATTCAAACGCTCGTCTGAATTTCTCGTTTTCCTTCCGGAGCTCGTCATGATCACACTGCTGCTCATCGTCCTGGCCATCACCGGCTGTCTGGTCGTCATGCGTCGCGAAGCCGGCGCGCCTGCGGCAATCGCTGTCCTGGCCGTACTGGGTATTGTCGGCCTGGCACTGGACGCCGGCGTCATCGGTACGCTGCTGCTGATCGCGGCAATCGGCGTGGCCGTCTGTGGCCTCAAGCCGATACGTCGCACCTGGCTGTCGCCGCGCCTGTTCGCCCTGTTCAAGAAAATCGCCCCGCGCGTGTCCGAAACCGAACGCGTGGCGCTGGATGCCGGCACCGTGGCCTGGGACGGCGAACTGTTCAGCGGGCGCCCCAACTGGCAGACCCTGCTCGACTTCGACAATGCCGGTCTGAGCGAGGAGGAGCAGGCGTTCGTCGATCACCAGTGCTCCGTCGCCGCCGGCATGTGCAACGCGTGGGAGATCGCTCGCGAGCGCGCCGACATGCCCGAGGCGCTGTGGGAATACCTGAAGAAGGAGCGCTTCTTCGGGATGATCATTCCCAAGCACTATGGCGGTCTGGGATTTTCCGCCAAGGCGCAGTCCGCGGTGCTGCAGAAGCTCTCCTTCAACGAAACCCTGATGAGCACCGTCGGCGTACCCAACTCGCTCGGCCCGGGCGAACTGCTGCTGAAATACGGCTCCGAAGCGCAGAAGGATCACTACCTGCCTCGCCTGGCCGACGGTCGCGAGATTCCGTGCTTCGCCCTGACCGGCCCGCGCGCCGGCAGCGACGCCACTTCGATTCCGGACGTCGGCATCGTCTGTCGCGGGATGCATGACGGCGAAGAGGTTCTCGGCCTCAAGCTGACGTTCGAGAAGCGCTGGATCACTCTGGCGCCGATCGCCACGGTGGTGGGACTGGCATTCCGCATGTTCGACCCGGACAACCTGCTGGAGCGTGGCGAAAGCGATATCGGCATCACCTGTGCGCTGATTCCCCGCGATACCAAAGGTTTGCAGATCGGACGCCGTCACCATCCGATCGGTAGCCCCTTCATGAATGGCCCGATTCGCGGCAAGGACGTGTTCATCCCGCTAGACTACCTGATCGGCGGGCTCGACATGGCTGGCCAGGGCTGGCGCATGCTGGTCGAATGTCTGTCGGTCGGGCGTTGCATCACGCTGCCTTCTGGCGCTGCGGGCATCGGCCGGTACGCGGTGGGCTGGAGTGGCGGATTCACCCGAATTCGGCGCCAGTTCAATATCGCCGTGGCGGATATGGAAGGCGTGCAGGAACCGCTGGCACGCATCGCCGCCAAGTCATACATATCCCAGGCGGCGGTAATGCAGACCGCCAATACCATCGATCATGGCGTCAAGCCGGCGGTGCCCTCGGCGATCCTCAAGAGCCAGCTGACCGAGTTCCAGCGCGATATCCTGGCCGACGCCATGGATGTCCACGGTGGCCGCACTGTCACCCTCGGGCCGCGCAACTATCTCGGTATCGGCTACAGCGCAAACCCGGTGTCGATCACCGTCGAAGGCGCCAACATCATGACCCGCAACCTGATGATCTTCGGTCAGGGCGCGATCCGCTGTCACCCTTACGTTCTCAAGGAGCTGGCGGCCAAGGATGCCGATGATTTCGACGCTTTCGATCGGCTGTTCTTCCGCCATATCGGGCTGATCTTCGGCAATGGTGCCCGCGCCTTCACACAGGCGCTCGGGCTGGGCAGGCAAAGCGTGCCGTTCGACGCCATCGCCGCGCCCTACGCGCAGGACGCCGCACGGCTCTCGTCCGCCTTCAGCCTTTGCGCCGATGCCGCCATGGCCAGCCTGGGCTCCAAACTCAAGCAGCGCGAGATGATCTCGGCGCGTCTCGGCGACGTGCTGTCGAATCTCTACCTGCTGTCGATGGTGCTCAAGCAGTGGCACGAGACGGATCGGGTCGACAACGAAGCCGCCCTGTTCCACTACAGCTGCCGGCTGCTGTTGAATCGCGCCGAACAGGCCATGACCGATCTGTTCGACAACCTGCCCAACCGGGTTCTGGGCAACACGTTGTCGTTCGTGACCCAGCCGCTGGGGCGCCGCTGGCACAAGCCGCAGGACACGCTGACCCGCGAAATCGCCAAGGCGATCTCGACCGACAGCGCGCTGCGTCACAAGCTGACCCGCAACACCTGGGATACCTGGGAAGAGGGCCAGAAAGAGAATGCGCTGGCGCGATACAACGCCCTGCTGGCCAACGCCGAGCGCGCCGAGGCGATCTATCGCACGCTCAACAAGGCGCGAAGCCAGAAAACGCTGCCGGAAACCGCGCTGCATCCCGAGCAGTGGATCGATGCCGGGCTGACGGCCGGTGTGATCAGCGCAGAGGATGCGGCCTTCATGCAGGCGCATGAAGCCGAGGTGCTGGACATGCTGACGGTCGATGACTTCGCCTTCGATGCGTTCGTCACCCGCCGTGAAGTGACGGAATCCGCCACCACCGAGGATGAGACCACCGCCTGACGCAGCCTGAAGGATGGCTCACGCTCCACACCGAAGCCCCCCTCTCGACGACGGGGGCTTCGGTCGTTCAGATCACTGCCCCAGCACCTGGAGCTGCACCTCGGCGGCACCGTCGTGAACCATGCCGAGCTGTTCCGCCGCCTTCCGCGAGAGATCGATGATCCGCCCGTCGACGAACGGGCCACGATCATTGATGCGCACCACCGCACTCTCTCCGGTATCCAGCGCGGTCACCTTGACCTTGGTGCCGAACGGCAGCGTCTTGTGAGCCGCCGTCATCGCCCGGCTATCGTAGGGCTCGCCACTGGCTGTCGGTCGTCCTTCGAAATAGGCCGCATAATAGGTCGCTTCGCCCAGACGCTTCTTCTGCGCCGACGTCTGCGCCTGCGCGCCCTCGGACGTCAGGGCCTTGTCGATGTCGGCGTTGGCGCCTGACGCCTTGCGCCTGGCAGCGGAATCTTTCTTGCCCGACTTGGCCCCTGACTGGGCCGCGGCCTGCTGCTGCTGGGGCGAAGTCGACTCCCAACCCTGCGGGTGATAGGGCGAAGCACAGCCCGTCAACAGGATCGAGATAACGGCGGTCGCGAACAGGTTCTTTCGAAATCGGCCTGACTGGCAAGGCACTGGCCTTGACGGCACGAGCCTGTCGTCGAGGGAGTCTGATGTCATCTTGGCTGACCTAACATTCATTGATAGCCAGGCATCGGTGACCCGGCATCAGGGACCTGAATGGATGCGCCTGAAGGGATCAAACCCGGGGTTCAGACGCCGATATCGAGATTCGACAATGATAACCGATGATCGGCTCACGATAGCGGCCAAATAAGTAAAATCAGTGGAATGGCCGTTGCCATCACGACGAGCGACAGCGGCAGCCCCAGTTTCCAGTAATCGCGAAAATGATAGCCGCCCGGTCCCATCACCAGAGTGTTCGACTGATGGCCGATCGGCGTCAGAAAGGCACACGACGCACTCACGGCCACGGCCATCAGAAACGGATCGAGGGAGACATCCAGACCGCTGGCGAGACTGGCGGCGATCGGCGCCATCAGCAGCGCCGCGGCGGCATTGTTGATCACGTTGGAGAGCAGCAGCGTGATCACGAACAGGGCCACGAGCGTGATGACCGGTGGCCAGCCGCTGCCCAGTGTCATCATCCCATCGGCGACCATCTGCGCCCCGCCGCTGGTTTCCAGCGCGGTGCCTATCGGTAACATTGCCGCCAGCAGCACGATCACCGGCCCTTCGATGGCGTCGTAACCTTCGCGCAGAGGCAGCACACCCAGCGCCAGCGTGACCAGGGCCGCCAGCGACAGCGCGATCGCCGCCGGCAACAGATCGAACATCATCACGCCGATGGCTACGGCGAAAATCGCCACCGACAGCAGCAGTTGACGCGGCTGCCCCAGCGACAGCTTGCGGCTGGCCAGCGGCAGGCAGCCCAATGTTGCCAGGCTATCGCTGAGCCCGTTCTCATCGCCCTGGAGCAACAACACGTCGCCAGGCTGGAAGCGTACCTCGCGCAGGCGCTGCTTGAGCCGGGCGCCATCGCGGGAAACCGCGACCAGGTGCAGTCCATGCTGGTTGAGCAGGCGTAGCTGGGTCACGGTTCGCCGAATCATCATCGAGTCGGTGCGTACCACGGCTTCCACCAGTTGGAGGTCTTCCGTGTCCAGCTTGGGCGCCTTGGCAGACGAGGCCTTGGCGTCATTCTCGCGCGCGCCGGGGTTGTCCACCGCATCCTTGGACGCTTCACCGCCCCTGGCCTCGTCATCCTCCCTGGCCGGGGCGCCGAGGGTCAGCCCGCCCTTGTCCTCGAGCTGCTTGAGCTCCTCGGGACCGGCCTCGAGCAGCAAGATATCCCCCGCCTGCAAAGGCCCGAAGAAGCGGTGCCCGGAGTGCTGCCGTTCACCTCTGACGATTCCCAGAATGGGCACCGGTTCGTCGCAGACCTCGCGAAGCTCGCGAAGCGTCCAGCCCACCGCCTTGGACGACTCGACGACCGTCAGCTCGCTGAGATAGGCGGAGGTCTCGAACAGCTCGTCGGCGGAGGCCCGACCCTGTCGCTGCGGTGTCAGGCGCCAGCCCACCAGCACCATGAATACCAGTCCGGCAAAGGCGACGCCCGCACCGACGGGGGCGAAGTCGAACATCCGAAACGCACCCTCGCCCTGGCTGGCCCGAAAGGCGCTGATGATGATATTTGGCGGTGTGCCGATCAGCGTGATCAAACCGCCCAGCAGCGAGCCGAACGCCAGCGGCATCAGCAGAAGCGACGGTGACGTGCCGTGCTCGCGCGCGACGCGAACCGCCACCGGCAGCAGCAGCGCCAGGGCGCCGACGTTATTCATGATCGCCGACAGCAGGATCACCGTCGTGGTCAGCACCAGCAGCTGCCAGAGGGGTTGGCTACCCGCCTTGAGCGTCTTTTCGGCAATCCAGTCGACGACTCCCGCGTGCTCGAAACCGCGACTGAGCACGAGCACCGCCGCCACCGTGATCACCGCCGGATGGCCGAACCCGGAAAATGCCTCGTCCGCCGGCACCACCCCCACCAGCACACCGCTCAGCAGAGCAGCCATGGCGACCAGGTCGTAGCGAAATCGTCCCCAGATGAAAGCCGCCAGGGTCAATGCCAATATGAGGTAGACCCAATATGCATCCTGCATCGACACGCTCCTTGTGCGAATGACGACTGACCTTCGAACGACGCCTGGCGGCCTCGAAAAAGCCGGCGCCGCAATATCGCGGCACCGGCTTTCGTATCATACGGTAAAGATCCGATCGGGTTACGGAATGAGAATCGTCGATCCCGTGGTCCGACGCGATGCCAGGGCTTCCTGCGCCTTGCCGGCCTCCTCCAGCTTGAAGCGCTGGGCGATGTCGACCTTGACCTTGCCGCTTTCGAGCATATCGAACAGATCGAGGCACATCTCCTCGAAGCGCCCGCGCGTGTCGGCGTAACCGTTGAGGCTGGGACGCGTCAGATAGAGCGAGCCCTTCTGGTTGAGAATGCCCACATTGACGCCTTCGACGGCGCCGGAGGCGTTGCCGAAACTGACCATCAGCCCCCGCGGCGCCAGGCAGTCCAGCGAAGTGAGCCAAGTGTCCTTGCCGACGGAATCATAGACCACCGGAACCATCGCACCGTCGGTCAACTCGCGCACGCGTTCGACCACGTTCTCCTCGCGATAGTTGATCGTCGCCCAGGCACCGTTCTTTTTCGCCAGCTCGGCCTTTTCGGCGGAACCCACGGTACCGATCACCTTGACCCCCAGCGCATTGGCCCACTGGCAGGCGATCGAGCCGACGCCGCCGGCGGCGGCGTGGAACAGAATGGTTTCACCACCTTCCAGCGGGAACGTCTGACGCAGCAGGTACTGCGTGGTCAGGCCCTTGAGCATGGCCGCAGCCGCCGTCTCGAAGGGGATATCCTCCGGCAGCTCGACGACCTTGTCCGCCGGCAACACGTGGAATTCGGCGTAGGAACCGAGCGGGCCCTGGGCATAAGCGACACGGTCTCCCACTTCGAGATGGGTCACGCCCTCGCCGACGGCATCGATCACCCCGGCCCCCTCGGTACCCAGTCCGGACGGCATCGACGGTGCCGGATAGAGCCCGCTGCGAAAATAGACATCGATGAAGTTGAGCCCGATGGCGTGGTTCTTGACCCTGACTTCCCCGGCCTTGGGCGTGGCGGGATCGAAGTCGACGGTCTCGAGAACCTCCGGGCCGCCGGTGCGGGCGAACTGAATGCGCTTGGCCATGACGTTTTCCTTATTGGGCTAATGACGCTCGGTCTGCCATCCAAGCGCCATTCTCGAGGTGGGTCAAGTGGACAGCGGTCGCGGTGCCGAGCGGTGAGTACGCAGCCACCCTGGCAGGCGTCCGCGGGAGCGTGCGGTCGCCGGCGTCAGCAGATATTCGAGTAGCGTTCCAGCGCGGCGACGAAACGCGTCTTGTAATCCTCGAACGTCTCCGGCTCCTGCTTGAAGGTGCGCACGATGCCGTCGGCGTTGAAACGCACCATGCTGGGCAATACGCCCTTCACCGGCGCCGGATGCAGCGGCCCCAGACCGATACGCAGTCCATCCTCGCCTTCGACCCAGCGCTCGATGCCGCAACGCCGGAAGAATGCCTCGCCGTCGTCGTCGCTGGCCGTCACTCGCAGGGGCGCCTTCTCCGCCAGCGTTTTGATGAGATGGCGGCTATGGCGGGTATTGCCCTTCCCTTCCGGCGTCGACAGCATGCCCACTTCCATGGTCGCGCCGTCCACGTCGGACGAGATCAGCGCAAGACATAGCACCGTACCGTCGTCCTCGGTCAGCGCGAAAAGTCGTGCCGCCTCTTGCTCGAACAGCACGCTCTGTGTGCCGGCGAAAGTCACCAGCGGCGCCAGGCCGGCTTCCTGTCCGTAGACGCTGGCGCACAGCTTGGCGAGACACGCTTCACGGGTCTCGGGATTCTTGACGTGGACGACCTTCATCATGCTTCTCCTGACTGGTTGCCATTTGGCGCACTGCCGGCGGCTTCGGGCCGGTGTCATAAGCCGCGCTGCCGGCGGCTTCGGGCCGGTGTCATAAGCCGCGCTGCCGGCGGCTTCGGCCCGGTGCAATAAGCCGCGCAGCCTAGCATAATCTCCCCCGGTGGGCCCGCCGCGGCCCAGGCGAGATTCGAGTCAGCGGTTCATGCGGGGTTTCGCGGCTTGATCAGCGGGCACGCCTGACAGTACTCCCGTGGACAGGTCGCCTTGAAATAGAGACAACAAGTCCGCCGAAAACGGACCGAATCGTTGTCTTCCGGTCGGGTGCGCGCGTGGAAGAATCGCGCCAGGGGATTGAAATCTAGTCCGAAAAGCGAGGGGTCAGCCGCTAGCAAAAAACGATAGTCCTCATCGCGACGCTGGATGGCATGGGTACAGGCAAGTCCGGTCAGCCGGCGTTCGTAGAGCGAATAGACCCTGACCGCCAGATTTTCCCACAGGATGCGTTCCGGCACGCCCCCCACTTCGCGAAGCCTCTGCCACAGCGGGACGATCGTCTGCGCGAACAGCACATGCAGGGTCTCCCTGCGGGCGCTGTGGCGTCGCGAGGCCGCCAACGCCTCGCTCTCCAGCGTCCACAGCGGCAACGAAGAGGTCCATACGCCGTCGTCGTAGGCGTATTCGATGACGCAATTGGAGGCGGAAAGATCGAGTCTGCGATCGCATATCGACAGCGCGTATAGCGGTGCGCCGGTAAGCAGAAAGCCCAGGCGTTTCGACAGCAACGATGCCGTCGTGCGCCGCTCGGGGGACCCTATCACCGGCCCCAGATGATCGAGCAGTTCGCGACAGCGCCTGGGATCGAGGAAATCGGCGACGTTCAGCGAGCGCGAGTCCGCCCTTTCGGCCGACTTCAAGCGCAGCGTGCCTGCCAGGTAGTGCCAGTGCGAAGGATCGAAACCATGGGTGCGGGACGCTTCGCTCATGCATCCTCCCGCCTGGCAAACGGAATACACAGCGGCGTATGGAAATAGGGATCGTCGATGACCTGACAGTCGAGGTGGAAGATCTCCTTGACCCGCTCACGGGTGATCACCTCATGGGGTGTACCCTGCGCGAGTATACGGCCCTCGCGCATCGCCACGATATGATCGGCGTAGCGACACGCCAGATTGAGATCGTGAAGCACCATGACGATGGTCTTTCCCGACTCTCGGTTGAGACTGGCCAACAACTCCAGCACTTCCATCTGGTGAGCCAAGTCGAGGAAAGATGTCGGCTCGTCGAGCAGCATCAAGGGAGTATCCTGGGCCACCGCCATGGCGATCCAGGCGCGCTGGCGCTGTCCGCCGGAGAGAGTCTCGACACGACGCTCCGCAAACGCGTTCAGTTCGGTGCGCGTCAGCGCTTCTTCGACCTTGCGCTCGTCCTGCTCCGACCATTGCGCCAGCCAGCCTTGATGCGGATGACGGCCCAGCCGCACCAGCTGACGCACGGTAATTCCTTCCGGTGCCACCGGATGCTGCGGCAACAGCGACAGTAACCTCGCCACGGCCTTGGTCGGCTGCTGCTGGATGTCGTATCCCTCGAGAATCACGTTGCCCTGCCACGGCGTCAACAGGCGCGCCAGCGCCTTCAGCAGCGTACTCTTGCCGCAGCCGTTGCTGCCAACGAGCACGGATACCCGGCCTTCCGGCAACACCAGAGACAGCTCGTGTAGAATCTTTTGTCGCTGATAACCCAAGCTGAGTTCATGCGCGGCGATCGTCGTCATGGGTCAGCGTACCTGCCAAATCAGAAGACCAAGAAAAAACGGCGCCCCGACGGCCGCCACGAAAATGCCGGCGGGTAGATCCAGCGGTAGAAAAAGCGTACGTCCCAGCAGGTCCGCCAAGATGACCATCACGCTACCGATCATGCTCGCCATGACGATCTGTGCAGCCCCCGGTCCCGGCACCAGACGCCTCGCCAGATGTGGCGCCACCAGGCCGACGAAAGCGATGGCGCCCCCCCAGGCGACCGCGATGCCTGCCAGCCCCGCCGCGAGCAACGTTAACGTTCCCCGCGACAACTGCACTCGCACGCCGATGCCGACTGCCAACGCGTCGTCCAGCGACGCCAGCAACGCGAAGCGCATCAACGGCACCATCATCAGCAAGGCACCGGCGAACCACGAAGCCAGTCGCAAAACCTCGGTCCAGTTGCTGCCATAGACACTGCCGGTCAACCAGACGTAGGCCGACAGCGTGGTAGACAAGGGGCTGGATAGCAGCACGAACGTCGTCACCGCCGCCAGCATGGCGGAGAGACCGATGCCCATCAGCACCAAGCGTAACGGTGTCACACCCTGCTGCCATGCCATTGCGTATACCAATCCCACCGCGGTGAGCGCACCGGTCGCAGCCGCCAACGGCAGCCAGGTGCTGCCGAGCGTACTGGCCAGAAAGGCCAGATAACAGACCGCCCCGGCGCTGGCCCCGCCGGTCACGCCCAGCGTATCGGGTGAGGCCAGAGGATTGCGAACGACTTGCTGCAGCAACCATCCGGAGAGCGCCAGCGCGCCGCCCGCCATGACACCCAGCAGCGTTCGCGGCAGACGCAGCTGCCATACGATCAAACCGATGTCGCTGCCGGGCGCCATCAGCGCTGCCCTCAACTCGTGAGGTGGCAACGGCACCTTGCCGAGCGACAGGCATGCCACAAGGGCGAGCCCCAACAGCATGGCGACGATAGCCACGCGACGCCACGATCGCCAGACGACCGCGCGGGAAAATGCGCCTATCCGTAACGCGCCGATCTCAGACATTGACGTCCCCCTGACGTCTGACGAGCCCCATGAACAGCGGCGCCCCGACCAGCGCGGTCATCACACCGATCGGCACTTCGCCGGGCAGGATCAGCGTGCGCGCGGCGATGTCCGCAAGCAGCAGTAGCGTCGCGCCCACCAGCGCGGCGGCGGGCAACCAGTGACGATGATCCGATCCCGCCAGCCGACGTGCCACATGCGGGACGATCAACCCGACGAAGGCGATGTTTCCCGCCATGGCCACCGCTGCGCCAGCCAGTATGACGATCAGTACCACCGACGCGCCCTGTAACCTGCCTATCGCCACGCCAGCACCCACGGCAACCGATTCTCCGGCAGCCAGCACGTTCCACTGCCTCGACAACGGCCAGCAAGCCGACAGCGCCACCATGGACAACAGCATCAATGGCCAGATGTCCGACAACGGCCGCGCGGATACCGATCCAGCCAGCCAGAACAGGACCGAATCCAGCCCCTGCTGATCAATCACCAGAAGTGCCTGGCTAAAGGCATGGAACAGTGCGGTCAGCGCCGCCCCGGCCAGAATCAGGCGCAACGGCCCCGCCTGACTGGAGCGACGCATGGCGATCCACCACACCATTGCCGCGGCCAACCCGGCACCGACGAAGGCACCGGCGCCAGCCGCCCAGATCGGCAAGGTGGAACCCAGCGTGACGAGTAACACCACCACGAACAGCGCACCGGCGTTGATACCCAGCAAGCCGGGAGACGCCAGTGGATTGCGCGTCAGCGTCTGCATGATGCCTCCCGCCACGCCGAGACCCGCGCCGACGACCAGCGCCACCAGCGTTCGCGTCAGGCGCGTCGTCCGAATCAGCAGATCGTCGATGTCTGTCGCCGAAGGCGACCACAGGGCATGCCACACCTTGATTGGGCTCAGCCAGTGCGCGCCGGCCATCAGGCTCAGCACAAGCGCCGCCAGCAGACCCAGCACCAGCGCCACCAGTCGCAGACTCATGAGCGCCCAGCGCCTGATGCCAGCCAGGCATCCAGGTCGTCGAGAATGCCGAAGATTCCCAGAACGCCCCCGGACAGGCTCCAGGCGACCGGATCGACCTCCCATACACGATTCTGGCGAACCGCCGACAGGCGCTGCCAAAGCGGATGTTCACGCAAGCGACGATAGTGCGTCTCCGCGGATTGGCTCCTGCGATGCAGAATGAAAAAGACATCGGCATCAATCGCCGGCAAGCTCTCGACGCCACCCAACTGCAGCATCACCCCGGATGACTCCCTGGAAGCCAGGTTCCACACGAAACCGAGCTCGGCCAGTACCGATCCTCCGAAGCTCGACGCCAGATAACTACGGATTTCGCCAGGGCGAACGTCTAGCAACGACACCGTCAATGGCCAGCAGTCGCCGAAGCGGCTATCCAACCGCCGACGCAGCGTCGTCATGCGTTGCATCAACGTATGCGACAGCGCCGCCGCTTGTCCCTCCCGATGAAGCGCACGAGCCATGGTATGCAATGTACGCCGGTATCGGTGGATATCGTCGAGCATCAGCACCGGCGCCAGCGCCGACAGCAGCGGCGCAATGCGCTGATGCCGGAACCGCGAGGCGACAATCAGATCAGGAGCCAGCAGCGCGATATCCTCGAGACTGGGCTGGGTCTCGAGCCCTACCAGAGTGACGCCGGACAGCGCCTGTCGCAGATAGGGATAGATCGGCTTGTCCTGCCACGACTCCACCACCCCGACCGGCGTCACGCCGAGCGCCACCGCGGTATCGGTAGCGCCCTGAAACAGCGTCACGATGCGTGGCGAGGAAGCGTCGTGCTTGTCGCCAGCGGCGAATGCCGCACCCGGCGCCGCCCCCAGGGCCAGCGCCATGACCAATAGCTCGCGTCGCGTCATTGCGCCCTTGCCTGCCACAGGTCCCCAGGATCAGCTCGCTTGCCGGGCCGTTTAGAAGTCGACACTGTAGCCCACGGACAGCGTCCGTCCGCGACCGGCGAAATAGCGGTCGTTCATGTAATCGGCACTGGGGCTGTCGAGCGCACTCTGGGAGTAGTAGGTGATGTACTGCTTATCGAACAGGTTGGCGATGCCGACGTTCAGTTCGCCCACCGGCAACTGGTAGCCGACGGCGGCGTCGACCAGCGTGTAACCGTCGAAGTCGGTATCCCAGCCATTGGCGCTGTCGTCGAAGCTCTTGTCGAACGCGTGGTTGACCTGCAGGAACGAGGTCCATTTCGGCGACCATCGAGCGGACCAGCTCGCGATCAAACGGTCGGGGGCGACATTGAGTCCGTTGAGCCTGGAATCGAGCGTGCCGTTGTTATCGCTGTCGTAGCGCCCCCGGGTATGGGAATAGGCCACTCTTCCCGAGTGCCTGTCGGTAAACTCGTAGCCCACGGAAGCTTCGATACCCTCGATTTCGGTTTTTTCGCGTTGCATCACGAAGGCGTCGTCCCGTGTCGTCAGGCGCGTGCCGAAGTCGGACGATGAAACGTAGTACGACAATTCGGCATTCAGACGACCGTTGTCGAAGCGCACACCGGTTTCGACATTGTCCGTGACGATGGGGCGCAGATTCTCGAAGCTGTCGACTGACTGCCCCGGCGTATTGATGCCACGCAGCACGCGGCCGACGTCGGGAATCGCAAACCCCTCCGAATAGTTGGCGAACAGGCTCCAGTCATCGACGGGACGCCATACCACACCCGCGTTATAGAGCGTCTCGTCGAAGTCGGGCGAGCCACCATCGACATCGACCCCGTTATTGGCGGCCACTGTCCGGTAGCTGTCGATATCGAGCTTGGCATATTCATAGCGCGCGCCGGCCGAGAAGGTCAGCGACTCGATCGGGCTGAAGTCCATTTGCACGAAAGGCGAAATATCGGTGTACCGGATCTCGGGCACGTAGGTTCGATCCGTGCTCCACAGATACTGCTCGGTATCGTCGCGCATGACGTCCAGGCCCAACGTGAGCTTGATGCGATCGTCCCACAGCCCGTCCTTGATCAACGACGTCTTGAGGCCGTACTTGCTGGTTTCCGCCATGGTCTGGTCGTAGAGCGTACCGACCGGTGCGATATCGGGATCCTGAAACGTACCCGAATCGGTCGCCCCGAACAGCGATTCGTAGTCCTGGTAGAACGCCAGCACGTTCAGGTGCATGCCGGCCAGGTCGTAGTCGTCCCAGGTAACGCCGGTGGTCCAGACCCTGTTGTAGGGAGCACTCCCTTCCGGCTCGTCACGCTTCGAGGTGGTGGGTACCCCGTTTTCACGATCGCCCGCGACGCTGACGTAGTGATTCTGCCCCTCGAGACGATAGTGATTGATGCTGAGCTGCAGCCGGCGGTCATCGTCTAACCAGTAGGCGACCTTGCCGAACACGTCATAGGCGCGTGAATCCATCAGATCGCCCTGGGTATTATCGACGCCAATGGCGTCGTCATCGCCATCCAGATACAGCCCCTGATCTTCGTAGCTCAGCGAGAACAGATAATCGATTGCATCCCTGTTGCCACTGACGCCGTAGTTGGTGCGATAACTGGTGGTGTCTGAATTCAGCTCCGACGTCGGCGTGGTGAGCTGGGCTTCGAAATGCTGGTTGAGCGAGCCCGGCTCGGGGCGCCTGGTGACGAGGTTGATGACGCCACCGGCGGCGCCCAGGCCGTTGGTGGCGTTAGCGCCCTTGATCACCTCGATGTGATCGATCATCGAGAAATCGATGGTGTGCAATTCCCGCCCGGTAGGACGCAGGGGATTGGATTGAGGAATGCCATCGATCATCACCAGCGGGGTTCGCCCGCGAAGAGTCTCGCCGCTGCCGCTCATTTTCTGGCGCGGCGGCGAATAGTCCGGTAGCAGGTTGCTCAGTATTTCGGAAGAGTCCGAGGTAATGCGTCGCTGCTGATCCAGTTCCTCCCGCGTGATCACCCGGACCACCTGGGGAGAATTCTGTTTCTCGGTACCCGAGCGCGTCGCGGTGACAATCAACGGCTCCTGACCGTTCGAGTCGAGTGCGACGGCCGGTGTCACCACCAGCATCGACAGTGTCCCCCACGCAACGACCGTAACCTTTGATCGCATGTTCCCCCCCTTGCTTCGCTATTTTTTTAGTGATCTCGGGCGCCGCCTCAGGAGGCTTACGTCCAATGGCGGGGGATTATTGCAAACAATATGCAAAAACATCAACAAATGAGAATCATTTGCTTTAATGCGGCGATCGTTTTGTCGATCCCCGGCTGCCCGTCTCTGCTGCCCACGACGCATCGACAATCTGTCAAAATATTGTGGTCGACTTGTCTTGACGACGGCATCGCCGTAGATGAAGGTCGAACGTGGTTGTGGGGAACCCCCGCCTCGACCACCGAATTTCTCTATCCGCCCCGTGGCGACCACCTTCTCGTAGGCCATCGCCGGAGATAACAGACGCATGACACAGAGTTCGCCTCCCCCAAGCAGCGGCGACACACCCCGCTACATCGCCCATCGCGGTCTCTCGGCGCGAGCGCCCGAGAATACCCTGTCTGCGGTCCAGGCCGCGCATGACGCCGGTTGCGCGTGGGTCGAGCTCGACGTCCAACTGCTCGGCGACGGGACGCCGGTAATCTGGCACGATGCCGGCTTGAAGCGCTGTTCCAACGGCCGAGGCAAGCTGTTCAAGCTCAATGCCGAAAGCGCCGCCAAACTGGATGCCGGCAGCTGGTTCGGCGCCCAGTATCGTGGCGAGCCGATCGCCACGCTGGAGGCGATGCTGACGCTGATCCAGCGTCTGGGCATGGGGCTCAACCTGGAACTCAAGGTGTGCCGCGGCCGTAATGCCATCGAACTGGTCAAGGCTGCCCTGCCACCGACGCTGGCAGTGCTGCCGGCCGACAGGCTGATCGTCTCCTCGTTCGACCGCCATGCGTTGACCGCCGCGAGAGCGTTGGAAACCGATCCCGACCGTCTACGCCTTGGCGTGCTCGACGACAAGGCGCCCAAGCGCTGGTGGCAGGAAACCGAACGGCTGTCGGCCTACAGCCTTCACCTGGATTGGCGCAAGCTGAAGATCAAGCGTGCCCAGGAGATCGCCGACGAGGAGATCAAGCTGTTCTGCTATACCGCCAACGACCCGGTCACTTTCGAGAAGCTCTGGGATTGGGGCGTCGACGGCGTGATCAGCGACGATCCCACGCGCTTCGTCACTCATGCCGAGGAGACCGCGGCGCGCCGAGGGAGTGAAGAGAAGTCGCTCGACCCGGCTGCGGCCATGAACCACCGCCAACGATAAGCGCCTGATACACTCGCCAATTAGCGCCTTTGACGGCACGCTCCTGCGCTTAAGATGGGCACCATGCCCGTTTTCCAGGTTGCGAGCCGTTCATGAATCCCTCCACGCTTATCGGCATCATCGCCAGTGCGCTGCTATTGGCGACCGTCGTGCTGTTCACCGCTCAGGCCCCGAGCAGTTTCTTCAATCTGCCGGGGTTGGCGATCGTGCTCACCGGCACGCTGGCGGCCAGCTTCATCAGCTACCCCCTTCAGGAGATGCAGCGGCTATGCCGCCAGATCGCCGTGGTGTTCCGCCGTGAACCCCAGGCGAGCGAACTGGAGAGCGACCTCGAGCAGCTGATCGACATGTCGCGCCACTGGAGCCGCGGCAATATCCGCGCCATCGAAGGCGCCCTCGAGAGCACCACCAACCCGTTCCTGCGCACCGGCATGCAGATGGTGATCGCCAACACCCGCGAGGAAGAGATCCGCGAGATGCTTCGCTGGCGCATGGTGCGGGTCAAGGCCAAGGAGCGTACCGAGGCGCAGATACTGCGTACGATGGCCGTCTATGCGCCGGCCTTCGGCATGCTGGGCACGCTGGTCGGGCTGATCAACATGCTCGAGGTGATCCAGGCCGGCGATCTTGCGGTCATCGGGCCCCGCCTGGCCGTGGCGCTGATGTCGACCTTCTACGGCATTCTGCTGGCCAACCTGCTGTTCAAGCCGATCGCGGTCAAGCTCGAACGCCGCACCGAGGCCCGGCTGATGGCGATGACGCTGATCCTGGAAGGTATCGCGATGGTCAGCAAGCGTCGGCTGCCGGCGTTCATCGAGGAAGCACTGAATACCTACCGTGCCGAGCATCGCGACGAAATGCGCGATCCCCGCCGGCCTCAACCCGCCGATGCGTCGGCCGAGACCGCATGAGTCAGGCCGCAATCTCTCCCGGCGGCCCCTTCGCCGACCTGCTGTTCGATGATGGCCCTTTCGACGACGCCGGGCACGGCAGCGAGAGCGATTCGTGGCTGATGAGCTATCTCGACATGCTGATGCTGCTGATCACGTTCTTCGTGCTGATGCTGGCGCTCTACGGCGGCCAGCTCGTCGACCGCAACGTCGACGACACCCCGGCGATCACGGCACTGCCGCTGCACATTCCGGCGATGGCACCGCCGCTCAGGCTCCCCCAGGCGACCGTCGGCGAGTTCTATCGGCCGCCGCGTCAGCTCTCCCCGGCACCGCTGGCGAGCGACGTCGGCTTTTACTCTCCAGACTCGACGCCGCCCCCCGTCGAGCCATTTCAATCGTCGCCAGCCCTCGCCGAGGTCACGACTGGCGCTCCGATGGCGTTCAGCGTGCCGCTGTTCGATCTGCCCGATGCGGAACCGGCGCCGGTGCTGCCGCAGATCGACGGCGTCGAGGTCACGGCGATTCCCCACGGCTTCAACCTGCGCATTCAGGATCATCTGCTGTTCGACAGCAGTGCCGTCGGGCTCAGCGATAACGGACGACAGCTGGTCGAGAAGCTGATCCCGATGCTGGAGGAGTTCAAGGGCACCATCTCGGTCGAAGGCCACACCGACAGCGTCCCCATCTCGACCTCCCGCTTCCCCTCCAACTGGGAACTGTCGGCCGCGCGCGCCTCCGCCGTCGTGCGGGTTCTGCGTCTGGCCGGTATCGATGGCGATCGGCTGCGAGCGATCGGCTACGCCTCGACGCATCCCCTGGCCGACAACCACACCCCGGCCGGCCGAGCCAGCAACCGCCGCGTGGAACTGGTACTCCAGGAGCCCGATTCGCCAGCCCCGTGACGGTTAGCACCGTCGCGGGGTTGCTGGGGCCGATCCGGAATTCACTTGTCGCGTGGAAGCTGCGACAATCCGGCGCGTCGAGAGACGTGTGCACGGGAAGCGGGTGAGAACCCCGCACTGCCCCCGCAACGGTAATCGCGTTAGGAAACACTGCATAAATGACTGCGCAGGCGAATCGCTGCATTGCGCGGTGCTCGGAATCCTCACCTATACCCCATAGGCTCCGGTTCCCGTGCTCCGTGCGTCTTGCGACGGAGTGCCGCCCACTTCATCCTGCTCGCCGATTTATTCGGCATTTCCTTGGACACCACGAGGATGCGCCGCCAGGCCATCCAGCCACTGTGATCGAATGGACAACGCGTCAAGGGAACGTCCATCGACATGGGAAGGCGTGCGTGTCGGATGACCCAGCGTCATCGCGCAAGAGTCCGGAGACCGGCACGTTTCTCTTCACTGGTTGATGCGGAGGGCTCATCCAGTGGCGGCTTCCCCTGCCCGGACTCCATGACGTCCGAGGCGGGCATCGTCACGTCCGTCCTCCCATTGCGTATTCGTCAGAATTTCGCACCATCGTGCTCGGCCGACCGGTCGGCGATCTTCGATGGTGCCACGCAGTTGGGGATCACATCGCATGCGTTACAAGAAGAAAGTCGCCGTATCCAGCGTCGCACTCGCCGTGGCGATGACCACGGTATCGGCTCACGCCCAGCAGGTTCAGCAGTCGCTCGACGACGTCCAGGTCACGGCCAATCGTCTGCCGCAATCGCAGGCCGACGTGCTGGCCAGCACCACCATCATCGATCGCGCCGAGATCGAACGAAGCCAGGCGGGCAGTCTCGTCGAACTGCTGCAGGGGCGTGCCGGGATCGAACTGGCGCGCAACGGGAGTCGCGGCAATACCACCAGCCTGTTCATGCGCGGCACCAATTCCGACCACACGCTCGTTCTCGTCGATGGGCTGCGCATCGCATCACCCACCGACGGCAGCATCAACTGGGAGTTCCTGCCGGTCGCCGCCATCCAGCGCATCGAGATCGTGCGCGGACCGCGGGCGGCTGCTTACGGCGCCGATGCCATCGGTGGCGTCATCAACATCCTCACCCGGACCGCAGATCAGGATGGCCAGCACGCGACCCTCGACCTGCGCGTCGGCGAGGACAGCAGCCAGCAGCAAAGCGGCTGGTTCTCGTCGGTTCAGGGCGATACGCGGCTCTCGGCGCTAATCGACCACCAGAAAAGCGACGGCTATTCGGCTCGCGATAACAGCACCGATGACGATGGCTTCGAACAGGCCACCGGCCAGCTCTCGCTGAACCACGCTTTTGCCGACAAGGCCGATCTGGACGTCTCGTTGTTGCGCTCGACGACCGATTACGACTACGACGATTGCGGCTTCCCCTACTCCGAGGACTGTCGTGGTAAAGGAGAGCAGTTTCTCGCCCAGGCCGCGCTGACCAGCCACCTGACGCGGAGCTGGGACATGGTGCTATCCGCTGGGCAGGCCCGGGAATCCCGGGAGAATCGAATCACCGGCGACGACCAGGGCAAGACCGCCACACGCCGCAACGACTTTGGCATCGCTCATCGGTTCCGGCTCGATAACGGTAGCGCCGGTCTCGGCGTCGACTATCGTCAGGAAGAACTGACCGACGGCGACGATGGCTATGCTCGAGATTCCCGCGAGAACTACGGGCTCTACGCCAACTGGCAGGGCGACTATGGTCGCCACTCGCTTTCCGCCGGCGGTCGCTACGATGACGATCAGCTGTTCGGCGATGCCACCACCGGCAACGTCGGCTACGCCTATCAGTTGACCGAACGCCAGCAGGTCGGCGCCACCTACGGTACGGCGTTCAAGGCACCCAGCTTCCTGGAACTTTATGGACCCTTCGGCGCCAACCCGGATCTTGATGCCGAAGCGTCGGAAACCACGGAACTGTTCTGGCGTCTGCGCGCCGAATCTTGGCATATCGGTTTGACCGCGTTCGAGACCCATATCGATGACCTGATCAGCTTCAGCGGCCCCAATTTCACGCCGATCAACATCGACGATGCCCGAATTCGTGGCGTCGAGCTGAGCACCGGCTGGGAGCATGGAGGATTCGATATCAGCGCCTCGCTGACCCATCAGGACCCGGAGGATCGCTCCACTGGCGAGCGCCTGCAGCGCCGGGCGCGCACCTTTGGGCGAATCGACGCGGACTACGCTTTCTCGGAGTGGGGCGTGGGCGCAACCCTGCGTAGCGCCGCTGATCGCCGGGATGTGGACGTTGTCAGCTTCGGCGACACCACCACGGCCGGCTACGGAGTCGTCGACCTGCGCAGCGCCTGGCAGGTCACTCCGGAAATTCAGCTATCGGCCAAGCTGGAAAACGCCTTCGACAGGGACTATCAACTGGTCGACGGCTACAACACCCAGGATCGTTATCTGGAAGGTGGCGTGAAACTCAGCTTCTGACTCGGCCGCTCGCAGGCCCCGGCTCGATAGGGACCCGAAAGACGCCTCGTCACTCCATGGGTGGCGAGGCGTCGTCGGTTAGAGAGCGAAATGTCGACAAGTCACAAAAACCGTTCAACCGGAGGGCGCCACAACGCTGTATCGGCGACGCATCCGAGCGCAAACCTTCGAGAGCCACGCGAGTTGATCAGGGCCACAACCGAAAGCCCCGGACGTGAACGAGCCCCCGTCATCCGCCCGAAACCCTCCACCCGAAACCATCCGCCCGAAACATGGGTCACGGACAGTTTTCCTATCGAGCAGCCAACCAATCGTCGAAGGCTTCGGCGGTCATCGGCCTGCCCATCCAGTAACCCTGCGCTTCGTCGCAGCCCAGTGCTTGCAGTATCCGATAGCTTTCCTGGGTCTCCACGCCTTCGGCGACCACATGATAGCCCAGCTCCTGGGCCATGGAGATCATCGCTTTGATCAACGTCTGGCTGCGGGCTTGCTGATCTATCTGGGCGACGAAAGAGCGGTCGATCTTTACCACATCGGCCGGCACCTCCTGCAAATAAGCCAGGCTGCTATAGCCGGTACCGAAGTCATCGATAGCGAGTCTGATACCAGCGTTGACCAGCACATCGAGTGCTTCGCGAGCGGTCCGGGTGTTGCTGATCAGAGCACTCTCCGTCAGTTCAAGTTCGAGGGCACCCACCGGTAAAGCCTGCTCGGCCAGATACCTCTCGAGTCGAGCACTGAAATCCGGCTCACCGAGGTTGGCAGCGGAAATATTGACCGACATCTGCAACACTCGGCCGCGCCGGTGCCAGACGGCGGCCTGACGGATAGCGTGGCGCAGCACCCAGTCAGTCAGCGGCCGCACCATGGCCGTGTGCTCGATCAAAGAAATAAACTCGTCAGGGGAGATCGAACCCAGCGTCGGATGTTGCCAGCGAATGAGCGCTTCCGCGCCCACACAGCGGCCGGTGGCCAAGGACACTCGCGGTTGATAGACAAGCTGTAGCTGTCCGACGTCCTCGAGGGCATGACGAAAACCGTTGATCAGCTCAAAACGCCGAAAATGCTGCTCGTCTAAAGACGAAGAGAAGAGGCTGACCCCGATTTCGCTGTCACGGGCCGCCTGGCAAGCACTGTGCGAGGTTCGAAGGATATCGGCAGGCACGTTTTCGCCCAAGCGGAAAGGCGCTACCCCCACCATCGGACACAGTACGAAAAGCACGGCATCCCCAAGCGGCATGCTCGACAACACTTGCCTGAGGCGTAGGGCCATAGCCAGCGCTTCACTCTCCTCCAGACAGCGCTCGGCGCTTTCCAGAATGTAGGCATACTGGCAGGGCCCTACCTGATAGAGAACGTTGCCGACACCCAGTTCCAGCTGGAGGCGCATCGCCGCCTCGCGCGCCACATCGTCGAGACAAGCCGGCCCCAGGACACGCTGCAACGAGTGCATTTCGGCGATGTCGATCAGCTCGATATAGAGCGCAAAACAGCTTACGCCGGCCCTATCTCGGGCCCGGTCTTCCAGATCCTCGATGAACTTGCTGCTGTTGGATAGCCCGGTGAGCGGGTCGAGCCTGCCAAAGGCATGCTGCAGTTCGATTTGGGCCATGACCATCGCCGCCAAATCCTTCAGCATGCTTATCTCATGTTCTGTAACGCTCCGCGGCTCGTTGCCCAGAACGCACATCGCCCCCAGGAGATAGCCGTCGTATGTTTGCAACGGCGCCCCGGCATAAAAGCGGATGCCCGATTGCGCCAGAGGACTATCGCGGTAGTGCGGCGATTCGAGCAGATCGGGGATCACCACCACCCGAGACAAATCGGCAACTTCCCCGCAGCACGCCTTGGAACGCGGTATCTCCCAATGATCGATCCCCACTCGCGACTTGAACCATTGACGATTCTCGTCAGTGAGCGAAACGGCGGCGATAGGCAGGTTGAAAAGCTCACTGGCGATACGCGTGATGCGATCGAAACTCTCGCTGGGAGGCGTATCGAGCAGATTGAGCTGTCGCAGCTTCGATAATCGCTTGCGCTCGTGCTCTTCGACAGACGAGATATGGGAACCATTGATCATCCTGCAGCTTCCTCTGTGTCTCCCGCACGCTTTCGGCGCCTAGCCAGAAAGCTCTGAACGGCTATCGGCAATCTGGCCCCTGATCTTCAGCGATCCTCATCACGAGATTCGACAATATTTTCGAAGGTCCGATGAACGTCGTTGCCGGTCGTGGTCTTGACCCGGATAGGGTGTGACCCGATTCGCGACTTGTCGAACTGGCAAGGCTGGCCCAAGATACTGTATATATAGCCAGTCATCATGCCCAACCACAGGAGTCGCTGGAATGACGTCTCCCTATCGATTTACCGGCCCGCTGAAAGGCCGCGGCGCGACCTACAATCCCGACAACCGTTTCCAGCCGACGCATGGCACCGTGGAAGACGACGGCTGGTGGCAGCAAGAACTGCCGGCGCGTATCGCCACCCAGGTCCAGCTCGAAGCACCCCGCTCCGCGCTTTCCTGGAATCAATCGCCGGATCTGGGCTTCGATCGTTCGCTCAACCCCTATCGCGGCTGCGAGCACGGCTGTATCTACTGCTATGCCCGCCCCAGCCACGCCTACTGGGATCTCTCTCCCGGGATCGATTTCGAGACGCGCCTGATCGCCAAGACCGGCATGGCGGATCGATTGCGCGAGGAGCTGTGCAAACCCGGCTACGTCTGCCGGCCGATCAACCTCTCCGGCAATACCGACTGCTACCAGCCGATCGAGGCGCAGCACGGTACGACGCGCTCGCTGCTGGAACTGCTGCTGGAGTGCCGCCACCCGGTCACGCTGGTGACCAAGAGCGCGTTGATCCTGCGCGACCGGGAACTGCTCGCCGAAATGGCCCGCGAGCGGCTGGTCCGTGTCTTCGTCAGCCTGACCTCCCTCGACAACGAACTGAAGCGCACCCTGGAACCGCGTACCGCTTCGCCGGCGGCGCGCCTCAAGGTCATCCGGGATCTGCATGAAGCCGGGGTCCCGGTGGGCGTGCTGGTGGCGCCGGTGATCCCCGCCATCAACGACAGCGAGATCGAGACGCTGCTGGCGCGGGCGGCTGAGGCCGGGGCCCGAACCGCCAGCTGGACGCTGTTGCGACTGCCACGCGAGGTGTCGCCGCTGTTCGAAGCCTGGCTCGAGGAGCACTATCCGGAGCGCGCGGGCAAGGTCATGAGCCTGCTCCGCCAGTCCCGCGGCGGGCAGAACAACGACAGCCGTTTCGGCCACCGGATGCGTGGCGAGGGGCTGTTCGTGGACATGATTGACCAGCGTTTTCGCCGTGCCGCCGCTCGTCTGCAGATGGGCCAACGGGCGGAGATGGGTCTCGATACCACGCGCTTTCGCGCGCCTCACGCGCAGCAGGATCTGTTTGGCTGATTTTCGACAATCGGCAGGCACCCTTTGACCCTGCCCTGAGCAGGAACGTCGTTTTCCTGCTTGTCGCTTAAGATTTCTTTAAGCCTGGAACACGACCATGAACGGATCGCCCTCGCGCTTATCGTCCACGATTGCCCTGGCCTGACCGACGCGGTTGGGCCCGCGGCCCTTCGTCAAACCGATCCGTGATCTCTCAGGTTGCCCGTTCACATGGCCAGGATATCGTCACCAATGCGTTCAAGCCTCCATTCTCCCTTGATTTCGATTCTGATACCGGCCAAGGATGAAGTCGGCAATCTCCCCTGCCTGCTCGATGAAATCAGCCTGGCGCTTGCCGATGTCGAGCATGAAGTCATCGTCGTCGACGATGCCTCGACGGATGGCAGCTGGGAGCTGTTGACCCGGCGCGCGGCGCAGGATTCTCGCCTGCGCCCGATGCGTCACGCTTGCAGTGCCGGACAAAGCACCTCTGTCTGGCAGGCCGCGTGGGCGGCCCGCGGAACCTGGCTCGGCACGCTGGATGGCGACGGCCAGAACGATCCGGCGGACCTGCCGGCGCTACTCGCGCGCGCGCGACAGGGAGATGTCACGCTGGTGGCGGGTCATCGGGTTCAGCGCAACGACGATTGGCTAAAACGGGTGTCGTCGAAGATCGCCAATCGCGTCCGCGCGGCGTTGCTCAACGACGCCACGCCGGACACCGGATGCGGTCTCAAGCTGATCCGCCGCGACGCCTTTGTCTCGCTGCCCTACTTCGATCATATGCACCGGTTTCTCCCCGCCCTGGTTCGCGCTCAGGGGGGCGAGTGCGTTTCCGTTCCAGTCAATCACCGCCCGCGCGGCAGCGGTCGGTCGCATTACGGTCTCAACAATCGGCTGTGGGCAGGGATCGTGGATATGGTCGGGGTGATGTGGCTGCGACGCCGTAGCCGACTGCCTGCGGCCATCGTCGACACGATGACGCCGGCCGGCAGCCCCGCTGAGAATCCGAAAATTTCGACGCACGCGGAGCCGATGCCATGAATCAGGAATGGCTGTGGGTGACCATCGGCTTCATCGGCCAGGCGCTGTTCTCGGCACGCTTCATCATCCAGTGGCTCGCCAGCGAGCGCGCCAGGCGTAGCATCATTCCGGTCGCCTTCTGGTTTTTCAGCCTCGGCGGCGGCGCCACGCTGCTCGCCTACGCCATCTATCGCCGCGACCCGGTGTTCATCGCCGGCCAGGGCACAGGCCTGATCATCTACGTTCGCAACCTGATGCTGATCCGCCGGGAGACGCGTCAGACGGATTCCACCAGAACCGCACTTTCCGACGACGTCTCGAACTCCTGAACGGAACCCTTGCCATGCGACGCTTCTGGACCGACCCATCACAGGCGCAATATCGTCGTACCTGGTTGCTGTTGCTGCTGTTCACCATCGTGCTATTGGGAATCGGCATCGGCCTACGTGATCCGTGGCCCGCCGATGAACCACGTTTCGCGCTGAATGCCCTGGAGATGCTGCGTACCGGCCAGTTCTGGTTCCCGCACCGGGGCGGCGAGCTCTATCCCGACAAACCGCCCCTGTTCATGTGGGCATCGGCCCTGAGCATCTGGCTCACCGGCTCCGTGCGCTGGGGGTTTCTGATACCCACCACGCTGGCCGGTGTCGGTACCCTGTTGCTGACGGTAGATCTTTGCCGTCGCCTGTACGGACGGCGCATCGCGCTGATGTCGGGGGTGGCGCTACTGACCGCATTCCAGTTCGTGCTGCAGGCCAAGACGGCCCAGCTCGACATGATGCTGACGTTCTTTACCACCCTTGCCAGCTATGGTTTTCTGCGTCACGCACTGCTCGGCCCTGCCAAGAAGTGGTGGCTGGCAGGCTGGGCCGCAATGGGCCTCGGCATCATCACCAAGGGTGTCGGCATCCTGCCTCTGACACTGCTGCCGGCCTGGTGGTGGATGGCCTACCGCGGACAGGCCACACGCTTTCGTCTGAAGGATTTGGCGCAGGGGATCGGCGTCATGCTGCTGTGTGTGGCCACCTGGGCGGTGCCGATGATTGTCATGGCGACATGGGGAGATGACCCGTCATTGGCCGCCTATCGGGACAATATCCTGTTCAAGCAGACCGGCCAGCGCTACGCCGATTCCTGGGCGCACCTCGAACCCTGGTACTACTATCTGCTCAACGTTCTGCCGTGGGCGTGGATGCCGCTGATCCTGGCCTTCCCGTGGGCGCTCCCCGCCTGGTGGCGTCGTCTGTGTCGCGCCGATGCACGCATTCTGCTGCCGCTCAGTTCCGTCATTCTGATCGTCACTTTCTTTTCCCTGTCCCCCGGTAAACGTGGCGTTTACATGCTGCCGACGTTACCGCTGCTGGTCATGGCGATGGCACCGCTGCTGCCCGGACTGATCACTAAAAAGCGCCTGCATTGGCTGGGGTTCGGCCTGCTGGCCTTGCTCGGCGGCATACTGTTGATCGCAGGTATTCTGGGTTTCGTCGGTCTGCCGGCACTGACCAAAGTCGCCTCACGTCATGCGGTATCGCCCTGGGCATGGTGGATCGTCATCGCCGTCATAGCGCTTGGATTGCTGGCATGGGCGCGCCCGCGCCGCGGATTGTGGGCACTCTGCGGCTGGTTGATCGTTTTCTGGGTCAGTTGGTCGAGCTGGGGTTATACGCTGCAGGATCACGCTCGCTCTCCGCGGGACATGATGGCCGATGTCGAGTCGATCACCGGCACCGGCATCTGGTTGGCGATGCCGGATTACGATGAAGAGTTTCTTCTGCAGTCTCGCCAACCCAGCATTCAGTTCGGCGACAAGACGCCGGCAAGCGATCAGTTCCAGCGTGCCTTCGCCTGGCTCCAGCAGGATGACAGCCGCTGGATGTTCGCGATGAAGCGTCAAGCCGAAGATTACGACTGCATCGACCGCGGCCAGGTTCACGACATGGGGATTCAGAATGGCGACGACTGGTGGCTCGTTCCGGCGACGGCCGTGGGCCAGTGCCAGGGCGACGTGACCGCAGCGCCGATCTTCGTGGCACCGACCACCTTGCCGGACAGTACCGGCAGCGCACCGAGGGTTTAAAAGCCCGGGACTGCAGCATGAACCCGATGCGCTTCGAGACGGCGGCCAACGTCCCGGCGGGGTGAGTCAGACGACAGCATCGAGCCAGTCCAGCCTGACCACCAGGCCGCCTTCCGCGCGGTTGGCGAGCGTCATCGTCAACCGCTGGCGCTCGGCGATCTCGGCCGCAATGGAGAGGCCCAGGCCGCTGCCGCTAATACGCTGGTCGGACGCGCGTTGGAAGCGCTGTTTCACCGACTCCAGCAGCGCTTCTGGAATGCCGGGGCCGGAGTCCGCGATGGTCAGCCAGGGGTGCCGGTCATCGCTGCCCACCGCCACGACCACCGTCCCTTCCGGTGGGGTATAGCGCAGCGCGTTGTCCATCAGATTGCGGATCAGTATTCCCAGTTCGGTGGCATTGCCGGTAACGCTCACCGGCTCGCCTTCGACGATCTCCAGCGTCTGCTGCCGGGACTCGGCCAACGGCCACAGATCGGCGGCCAGATCCATGACCAAGGCCGGCAGCGGGATCGACTCAGGAGCCGGCCGTTCACGATGAATATCCAGACGAGCCAGCAGCAGCAACTGCTCGACCACGCGCTGCAGACGCTCGATGCCTTTATAGGCCTTGTCCAGTGCACTGGGCTCGCCGTAGCGGGCGTTGTCGAGATGGATCTTCATGGCCGCCAGCGGAGTTCTCAACTCGTGGGCCGCATCGGCCGTGAAACGCCGTTCACGTTCGAGCGTCTTGCCCAGACGGTCGATGAAATCGTTGAGCGCACCACGCAGGGTCTGCAATTCTCGCGGCACGCCCACGCGAATCGGACTCAAGTCTTTCTCGTCTCGCGCCTGAACTTGTCGGGAAAGATGATCGATCGGCTTCAAGCCTCGCCGAATCAGCCGGGCAATCAGCCAGATAAGGATCGGCAGCGCCAGCAGCAGCGGCACGAAATTTCCGATGGCGACCTTGTTGGAGAGTTCGTCCTGAAACGCTTCCCGCAACCCGACGCTCAGCCAGCGCCCGCCCTCGATCGGCATGCTGAAGACCCGCCAGCGATGACCGCCGAAACGCTGCCAGCGATACCCGGCGTCTTTCGGCGCCGGGAAGGCGTCGTCCTTCCCGTGCCAGCGCGGTCCCATCAGAATCGGTCGCTGTCCGGCATCCCAGAAGCCGAGCGACAGCATGCCCTCTTCATGGATGTAGCGCTTGGGATGGCCGATCTTGTCGAGGAGGCTGCCGGTTTGGCCATACCAGCGTGCGAAGTGCCCGGGTTGCGACAGCTTTTCGGCGACCGCCTGATACTCCCGTGATGTCGTGTCGGTATCGACGAGCGCCGACACCACGCGCGCCTGAAGGCTCAACTGCGCATCGAAGATCTCTTCCATTTCGTGGCGCGTGATCAGATAGGCGGCGGTGACTGCCAGCCCCATGACGATCAGCAGTACGCCAACGAGCGTAAAATTGAGATAGCGGCGGATCGATGTCATGCCACGCGGCTGTCCAGTCGATAGCCGATGCCTCTGACCGTAGCGATCAGATGCTTGTCGAGCTTGCGGCGCAGGTGGTGGACATGAACTTCCAGTGCGTTGGAACCGACCTCTTCTCCCCAGCCGTAGAGCAGACTTTCCAGTTTGGGGCGCGACATGACTTTATCGCGGTTTCTGGCCAGCTCGAGCAGCAGCGCAAACTCCCGTCGAGCGAGCGGGACAGACGCCCCCTTCCAACTGACTTCATGCTCGGCTTCGTTGATGGTCAACTGGCCGATCGCCAGCAGCTGGGTCGCCCTGCCTTCGGCACGACGCGTCACCACGCGCATCCGTGCCAGCAGCTCCTGCAGATCGAACGGCTTGAGCACGTAGTCGTCGGCGCCGGCATCCAGCCCCATGATGCGCTGATCGACCGCATCCCGGGCGGTCAGGATCAGAACCGGCAGCGGATAGTGGCGCCGAATGCCTTTGAGCACCTCGAGTCCGTCGATGTCCGGTAGACCCAGATCGAGCACGACCAACGAAAATGGCTCGACGCGCACCGCTTCCAGTGCATCCCGGCCTTTCATCAACCAGTCCACCACGTAGCCTTCCCGGATCAGGGCAGTCCGAATGCCGTCCCCCAGCAGGGGGTCATCTTCCACCAACAATACGCGCATTGCGGTTTCCGTCTTCGTTGCGTGTCTCTCGTTGTGTGTCTCGATCGTGCGCGTGCATCATCCGGCTTCGTCGTTCGTCTGCGTCACGCCGCCGAGGATCCCGACGGGATCTCGCCCGTCTAACCCATTGAGACACACCCACCTTAACGCTTTCTTATCGTGCGATTCGCTTCTCGGAATTCCGCCCCCAACCCCGTTCTTGCACGATCTGGAGACCGTCCTGTCTCGATAATATTTCGTTAAGCCAGCGCCATCACAGTAGCGTCTCTCCACTTCGTCGAGGCGCGATCGCGTGATCATCACCCGCCAGTTTCCGCACTCTCTCACTCTGTTGCGTTGGGAAACCAGACATCGCGACGCCGCGGTCATCGTGCTGCTCTGGTCGATGGCGCTCGCCGGCGCACTGGCCAAGCCGTTGATGCCGATCGACGAAACCCGCTACGTCTCGGTCGCCTGGGAGATGTGGCACGCCCACTCTTTCTGGCTTCCGCTCATGAACGGCGTCCCTTACGCCGACAAGCCGCCGCTGCTGTTCTGGCTGATCCATTCCGGCTGGTCGCTGTTCGGGGTCAGCGAATGGTGGCCCAGGTTGATCTCGCCGCTGGCGTCGCTGATTGCCATGGCGCATCTCTATCGCATCGCCCGCCGTCTGGGTTACGCCGGCAGTCAGGCGCGACTCGCGCCCATGGCATTGATGGCCATGTTGATGTGGAACCTCTACAGCGGCGCGCTGATGTTCGACATCCTGCTCAGCGCCTGCCTGCTGGGCGCCATCGCGCCGCTGGTAGCGGGCCAACTGACGATATCCAAGGCCACCGTCAGCGGGCTCTGGCTGGGGCTGGCACTGCTCGCCAAGGGCCCGGCCGTGTTCGTGACGCTCGGGCCGATTCTGCTGACGATCCCGCTTTGGCGAGCCTCAGCGCTGGGTCCATCCGGTCGGCGTCATCTCGTCCTGGCGCTGACACTGGGACTCGCCATGCTGCTGGCCTGGGCATTGCCCGCCGCGTGGCTGGGCGGTCGCGACTACGCCCAGGATCTACTCTGGGGCCAGAGCGTCGATCGCCTGCAACAGGCAATGGACCACGCGCGCCCCGTGTGGTGGTACCTCCCGTGGCTACCATTGCTCGCCTTCCCCTGGACGCTGTGGCCAAGCGCATGGCCTCGGCTGCCGCGCCACCGCCATCAGCGCCTGGCCTGGATCTGGCTAGGCTGCCCGCTGGTCATTTTTTCACTCATCAGCGGCAAGCAGATTCACTACCTGATGCCACTGCTGCCGGCGTTGGCGCTGCTGATCATGGACCGTCTCGGCAGCATCGATCGCCGTGCACGCCTGCGTGGCCGCCTGCCCGCCATGGCCATCGGCCTGCTAGGCGCGGCAGCTCCGGTTCTGATGCTCCTTGGCACTGGCGCCGTGAGTCGCGCGATGCTTTCCCCCTTCGGGGCTATTGCCCTGATCGCTTGGGCGGCTTTTCTCTGGTATCGGCATTGGCTGGGCGCCGCTCAAGCGATTCGCAATCTGGCACTCGGCACCGGTATCGCTGTGCTGATCGCCACCCAACTGATGCTGTCGCCCCTCTGGAGCCGCTACGACGTCACCGCTCCCGCCAGGCTGATGGCACGACTGCAGCATGAGGGGGTTCCCGTTGCCTTCAACGGCGATGGCTACCAGGCGACCTTTCAGTTCGCGGGACGACTGAGCAAGCCCCTAATCACGCTGAACGGTACATCCACAGATCTGTGTCGCTTTGAACACCAGATGCCGGAGGGCTGGGTCGTCGGCCGTGATCGCGATCTCCGTCCGTTGATGGATGACGCCACCGCCGCTCACACCTTCCCTTACCGCGGCGGGCAACTGGATGTGCTACCCGTCGCCGCCCTGTCATTCGGCAGGCAGGCGGTCGCCTGTGGCAATCAGAGCCCAGCACCCGTTCGCCGGCTCGATCAGTCATGGATTCATCAAGGACAGAAATCTGCATGAAAATCCTCGTTACCGGTGCCGCCGGATTCATCGGCTTTCATCTTGCCGATCGTCTTGCCCGCGATGGTCACAGTGTCGTCGCCCTCGACAACCTCAACGATTACTACGCCGTCTCCCTCAAGCAGGCGCGAGTCGCACAGCTGTCCGGGGTGCCGTTCCATCGCATCGATATCGCCGATCTAGCGTCGCTGGAGGCGTTGTTTGTCCGCGAACGTTTCACTCACGTGGTCAATCTCGCCGCCCAGGCCGGCGTGCGCCATTCCGTCGATCACCCGCACGAGTACGGGCGCAGCAACCTGACCGGGTTTCTCAATCTGCTCGACGTGTGCAAGCGTCACGATGTCGAGCATCTGCTCTACGCCTCCTCCAGTTCGGTCTACGGGCGCCAGAAAACCCTGCCATTTCGGGAGACCGATGCCGTGAATCAGCCGGCCTCGATCTACGCCGCAACCAAACGCGCCAATGAGATGATGGCCTACAGCTATGCCGACCTGCATCGGCTGCCTTCCACCGGAATGCGTTTCTTCACCGTCTATGGCCCGTGGGGACGACCGGACATGGCGCCATGCCTGTTTGCCGCCAACCTGTTACGCGCAGAGCCGATCGATATCTTCAACCACGGCCGCATGGCCAGAGACTTTACCTATATCGACGATGTCATCGAGTGCATCGTGCGGTTGCTGCCCCTCGCTCCAGAATCGGCGCCCGCCCCGACTACCGAGCGCAGCGCGCCGCACGACATCTACAATCTGGGGCGCGGCAAGCCGATCGCCCTGCTAGACTTCGTCGCCACGCTGGAAGCCCGGCTGGGCGTCACCGCCACCAAGCACTTCAGACAAATGCAGCCGGGCGATATGGAGCGCACCTGGGCGGACACCCGCAAGCTGCAGTCGGCCATCCATTACACGCCTCAGATTTCGCTGGAACGGGGCATCGATCGCTTCGTGGATTGGCTTCTCGATTACCGCGAGCTGCTGCTGGAATCCATGGCCGCCTGACTCGCGTGCTGCCCTACGGTGCCAACGGTCGTCGAACGCAAGGCGTTGGCGTAGCATCGGAGCCATGCCATCCCGAACCACGAGCCCGTCCATGACTCTCAGCAAGACCCGCACCAGCTTCTATCGTCGCCTCTACGTCGCCCACCTGATCGATGCCGGACTTGCCGCGAGCGTGCCGGCCATCGTCGAGGTCAGCGGCATGCCCCGGCGTACCGCGCAGGATACGCTGGCCGCACTGGGCGAGCTCGACATTCGCTGCGAGTTCGAGCAGTCCGCGGGCGAACGTCACCAGATCGGGCGCTACGTGATCCGCGACTGGGGCCCGATCTCATCGACATGGGTCGAGCATCATGCCGCCGAGATCGCCGGCGCGCTGGGCTATCCGCTTCCCGCACCGTGATCCCGATCCGCCTTTCCTTTGCCGACCCGATCGCCCTTCCATCCAAGACCGGAGCCCAGCCATGAGTGACCGCCAGCAGCGTCACCAGCAAGCGATGCAGAAACTCAAATCCCACGTCGACGAGAAGGTCGCCGCCGCCACAGAACAGCGCGGTCTACTGCTGGTCTTCACCGGCAACGGCAAGGGCAAGACCACGGCGGCCTGGGGCACCGTCACCCGTGCGCTGGGCTACGGCTATCGCGTCGGCGTGATCCAGTTCATCAAGGGGCTGTGGGAATGCGGCGAACGCGACCGGCTGATCGACGATCCCCACCTCGAGGTCCACGTGATGGCGACGGGATTCACCTGGGACACCCAGAATCGCGACAGCGACACCGTCGCCTGTCTCGAGGTGTGGCTGGAGGCCGAGCGCCTGCTCGCCGATCCCGACGTCTATCTGGTGGTGCTCGACGAGATCACCTACATGCTCAAGTTCGGCTATCTCGAGTTCGAGACGGTCAGGCGCGCCATTGCCAATCGGCCGCGGGAACAGAGCGTGATCGTGACCGGGCGCAATGCCCACCGCGAGCTGGTGGAAATGGCGGATACGGTGACCGAAATGCACGACACCAAACACGCGTTCAATGCGGGGGTGCAGGCGCGTCGAGGCATCGACTACTAACGCCAAGAGCAATGAGCCACGGGCCAAGAGCCAAGATCCCCGGGTTGAGCGCCAAGAGCGACGAGACGCGGCCAGGAATTCCCTTTCCGCTATCGACTCGCTGGCTATCGGGTCGTCGGCTATCGGATCGTCTGGGCAAGCGCCCGACACACTTGGCGCACGGCGTGGATCATGCGTGGGCCGGGGCGGCTGATCGCGTCCGGGTCCAGCGTGTACATCGCCCCGTTGCGCACCGCCGGTAATTCATCGTGCTTGGCCCAGAACGACTGCCAGCGATCATCGTTACCGGCTGCCAGAATGACCTCTGGCTGCGCTTCGATCAGTGACTCCCAGCCGATCTGGGGCACCAGCACCGGCGCATCGTCGAACAGCGGCACGCCGCCACAGTGGCGAATCACCTGGGTCACGATCTGACCGCCGGCCAGGGTGGTCAAGGGTGACTGCCCCAACTGATAGAACACCCGTGGTGCCGGGGAAAGCTGCTGCGTTGTCCCTTCCAGCGCTTGTTCGAAATCGGAAGCGGCCTGCTCTCCCGCCGAGGCATGTCCCGAGAGCCGGCCGATATCCCGCAGGTCGCCCGCGATCTCGCCGAGCTGGCGCGGCTCGCTGCGATAGACGGGGATATCCAGGCGCTCGAGCTGCTCGACCAGCGAAGCCGGCGTACCGCTACCCCAGACCAGCACCAGATCCGGCTGCCTGGCAACGACCAGTTCGAGTGGAATCCCTCGGTAGCTGCCGACACGGGCGATCTGCCGCGCCGCCGGCGGGTAGTCGCTGCCGTCGATGACGCCGACCAGCTGTCTGCCGGCGCCGACGGCGTAACTCAATTCCACCAGGTGCGGTGCCAGCGCAATGATGCGCTCGGCCGGCCGCGCCAGCGTCACCCGACGGCCGCTATCGTCTTCCACACTGACCGCAGTCACACCCACGTCGGATTCGGCTGCTGAAACCCTGGTCGCCGGCCAGCCGACAACGGCCACCATCAGCGCCAGTGCGAACGGCGACACAGCCGCCAATGGCCAGCGGATTGTCTGGCGCCAGCGGCTCGGCAATGGGGAAAGACAGCGCATCATCGACTCGAAGGGTTGGGATATAGAAGCGGGCGAGCATAGCATGGGAACCGAACGACGCTGGAAGCGTCCATGCAGCGCTCGGTTCTCGCACGAACGACGTTTCAACGCCGGTTTTCGGTACCGCCGTTTTTTCGACAAAGGAAATGCCATGTTTCTCGACACGCCTATCGACCTTCGCCACGCATTGTGCGACTCATCCCCCCGCAAGGCCCACCCGCAGACACTGGGGCGGACCCTCGGCCTGGGCGTCGCCGCGGTGCTGGCGACCCTGACGCTGGCCACGCCGGCGCTCGCCGACAAGACACCCCACCAGATCCACGTGCAGGCCAATGCCAAGATCGATATCGCGCCCGATCAGGCAACGCTGAACGCCACGCTTTGGGAGCGCACGCCCGCTCAGGTTCAGGGCGAGGAGTCCTCGGGCGATAGCGACGCCATCAAGAAGGCGCGGGAACGGCTCGAATCCCGCACCGGCGAATTGATCCGCACGTTGGAAAATGCGGGTATCGACAGCAGGAACATTCGCGCCGGTTCGCTCAGCGTGCGACCCGACTTCGTGCAGACCGCCAATCGGGGCGACGACAACACGCCTCCCAAGGTACGCACCCAGGTCGAACGTTCGGTGTCGTTGACGCTCGATGAGCTCGACCGTCTGCCGCGCGTTCTCGACGCCTTGACCAGCGCCGGGGTCGATTCACTCGACGGTGTCAGCTACGGCCTCAAGGACAGCGACGCCGCCGACGATCGGGCGCTCAAGCAGGCACTCGAACGCGCCCGCCAGAAGGCCGAGATGATGGCGGACACGCTGGGCGTCGATCTGGGCGATGTCGTCACCATCGAGGAGACCACCGCTCCGCGCTACCAGCCGCAGATGGTGATGATGCGCGCCGCGGAGGCCGACAGCAGTGGCAGCGCCGCGGAGTACCGCAGTGGCGAGATCAGCATCGACGCAGGTGTCAGCGTCAGCTGGGAAATCGATGACTGATGCCTCTCGGGCGGGCGTCGGCGCCCGCCCGACAACAAAACTCGGTGGCCACGTCACCAATTCGATGAGAACTCGCTGACGACTGACCGCCTCTCACCCACCCTGGCGTCCATGACGACGAAGGATAGCGACTTCGGCAATCAGCGCGAGAACCAGGACTGCCGCCAGCCAGCGCCAGTCGAATGCCGCCCCCAGCGCGCCGAGGGCGTCCAGGAACACCATCACGATCGCCAGCGGACAGACATAACGGATCGCGAATCGCCACAGTGCGTGAACCGCCGAAGGTAGCCCCAACTCCTCTTTCAGACTCTCTCCGCGCAGCACGAATCCTGCCAGCAGCGCCGTTCCCAGCCCCCCCAGCGGCATCAAAAAGCGCGAGGTCAGAAAGTCGAGCCAGTCGAAGAAATGTCGCCCCGCCAGCTTCCAGTCCGCACCGACGTTGAACGACAGCATCGCCAGCGTGCTCACTACCCACAGCAGAATACCGACACCCCAGGCCGCCCTGACGCGGGACAGGCCGTGACTCTCGTTCAACCATGCGACCGTCGCTTCGATCATCGAGATGGCCGATGTCAGTGCAGCCACGGTGAGCATCAGAAAGAAGATCGTCTCGACTGCGCCACCCAGCGGCATCTGCTGGAAGGCCAGCGGCAGACTCATGAAGATCAGGCCAGGGCCGGATGCCGGGTCCATCCCGTTGGCGAAGATCACCGGGAAGATCGCCAACCCCGCCATCAGTGCGACCAGGGTGTCGCAGATGGCGACCATCAGCGTGGTGCGGCCGATGGATTGATCTGCCGGCAGGTAAGCGCCATAGGTGAGGATGGCACCTGAAGCCAAGGACAAGGTAAAGAAGGCGTGGCCCATCGCGGCCAACACCGCCTGTCCGGTGAGCTTGCCGGGGTCGAAGGCAAACAGGAAGTGCACTCCGGCGCCGAAACTGCCGGAGAAGAGCGCATAGACGATCATCACGACCAGCATGACCACCAGACCCGGCATCATCCAGCGCACGCTTCGCTCGATGCCCGCCTGTACGCCCAGCCCCACGATCGCCATCGTTGCCAGCGTGACCAGCGTGCTCCAGAACCCCAGATTCCAGGGGTTGGCATTGTTGGCGCTGAAGATGGCGGCCATGCCCTCGACGCTATGGGCGGCGAGACCACCCGTCACCGATTTCCACAGATAGGAGACCGCCCACCCGGCGACCACCACGTAGAACGACAGAATCATGAAGCCGCACAGCATCGCCATCCATCCCAGCCCCGACCACCATCGGCTGCGCCCGGACTCCCTCGTCACCCGCCGGATGGCGTCGATCGGACTGCCTCTCCCTCGGCGCCCGAGTGCGATCTCCGCCATCATCACCGGCACGCCGATGGCGGCAATGCAAAGGAGATAGACCAGCACGAAAGCGCCGCCGCCATATTCGCCGGTCATGTAGGGGAACTTCCAGATGTTGCCCAGGCCTACCGACGAGCCGGTGGCCGCGAGGACAAAGCCCCAGCGTCCCAGCCACAGATTCTTGGGTGATGCGATTGCGGTCATGCGTCCTCGTCGTTCCAGTAGCTGGCTGGGTCGAGCCGTGCCGTGCCCGAACCGGGCCTCGAGCACCGATCCGGTGCCGGGAATCGCCCATAACGGTGTCGCTCCTGATGAGAAAAACGACCCATGGCGGGAGATGCGGCGGGGGATTGTAGCGTCGACGCGAGACATGCGCGACCGCATCATGGTTGGTACGATGCCGGGGCTTGTGCAAAGCTCGGCGCACAGCGATGATCCGGGCGGTTTATCAGGGCCTCTGACGACTCATGTCAAGCTCGTGACGATTTCATGTCAGGCTCAGGTGTTTCGTTTCGGTCTCTGTCAGACGAGACCTCACAAGGAGATTTCGATGTCCCGGCACTTCGCCATTCTGGGGTTGGGCTATTTCGGCAGTACCGTCGCGCGTGAATTGAAACGCCACCAGAATCAGGTGCTAGGCGTCGATGCCGACGAAACCCGTGTCGACGCGCTGTCGGACATTCTCGACCATGCGGTAATTGCCGATCTCACCGACGAGAAGGCGCTGGGTGAGCTGTCGCTCGATGCCTACGACGTGGTGGTGATCGACGTCGACGACAACGTCGAGGCCAGCGTGACCTGCACGCTCCACGTCAAGGAGCTCGGCGCCAAGGAGATCTGGGCCAAGGCGCACTCCGACTCTCACTACAAGCTGCTCAAGCGCCTCGGCGCCGATCGCGTGGTCTATCCGGAATACGATGTCGGCGTGCGCGTGGCAGAAAGCCTCAACTATCACGCCATGGTCGATTTCATCCGGCTGGGCGAGCGCCAGTTCATCGTCGAGATCGAAACCACCGAGCGCCTGATCGAGAACTGCGCCAGTGTCGCCAATCTCTCGATCGATCGTGATGCGCTGTTTCTGGTCGCCATCAAACGCGGCCAGGAAGTGATCCGCAATCCGGCCGACGACACCCCGCTCCAGACCGGCGACAGCCTGATCCTGATGGGCGACCTGCAGGCGCTGCGCGAAATCGGCAAGCAGATATGAATCTCCCGATAGCTCATGCCTCCGAGCCGGCGTCGGGGATGCGCCCGTGAGACGCTGGCAACGCTTGAAACAGCCGTTTCGTCGTGCCCCCCATGGCGGCGTCATCCGGCTATCGCCGCCGGAAGTGCTGTTGCTCGGTTTCGCCCTGCTCTGCGCCATCGGCGCCCTGCTGCTGTGGCTGCCCGGTAGCGGTACACGTCCGCTGGCCTGGCACGAGGCACTGTTCACCGCGACATCGGCGGTCACGGTCACCGGCCTCAGCGTGATCGATGTCGGCGAGGATCTGACCTTCGTCGGCCAGTTGGTGGTGCTGGTGATGATCCAGCTGGGCGGCCTGGGTTTCATGACGTTCGCCGCCCTTACCGTGCTGCTGCTGGGGGCGCGGCTGCCGCTGAGCCAGCAGAACCTGGTCCGCGAGGCGTTGGGCGAGATCGCCTTCAGCGACATCCGCGATCTGGTCAAGCTGGTGATCGCCTTCGCATTCATTACCGAAGGCATCGGCACCTTGCTGCTGGCGTGGCACTGGGTGCCGGAGTACGGCCTGAAAATGGGGTTGTGGCATAGCCTCTTTCATGCCGTTTCCGCGTTCAACAACGCCGGATTCTCGACCTTCTCCGATAGTCTGATACAGGAAGTCGGCGACCCGCTGGTCAACGGCACGGTGACACTGATGTTCATCGTCGGCGGGCTCGGCTTCGTGGTGGTAAGCGACCTGTATCGCCATCGCCGCTGGTCGCGTCTGTCGATGCAGACCAAGGTCGTGCTGCTGGCCACGTTCTGGCTCAACGTGATCGCCACCGCGATTCTGCTTGGCCTGGAGTGGTCCAATCCGGACACGCTGGGCGGTCTGGGCGATATCTTCGCCAGGATACAGGCTGCCTGGTTCCAGGCTGTCACCCCGCGTACGGCCGGGTTCAACACGCTGGAGATCGGTTCGCTGACCGACGCCTCGACGCTGCTGGTGATGCTGCTGATGTTCATTGGCGCGGGCTCCAGTTCCACTGCCAGCGGTATCAAGATCACCACTTTCGTGGTGCTGCTGCTGACGGCTCGGGCGTTCTACCGCAACACCGAACACCCCACCGCGTTCGGCCGTTCGATCACCCAGGAGACCGTGATCAAGGCGATCACGGTCGCGCTCGCCGGGGTTCTGCTGGTCTTTCTGACGCTGTTCGGGCTCACCATCACCGACGGCGACCATTCGTTTCTCGATCTGGCGTTCGAGACGGTTTCCGCCTTCGGTACCGTCGGGCTGTCCCGCGGCATCACCAGCGATCTCTCGCTGCCCGGCCAGTTCCTGCTGGGGCTGACGATGTTGCTGGGTCGTGTCGGGCCACTCTCGGTAGGCTATTTTCTCGCCACCCGCCAGGCGCGAGGCGTGCGCTATGCCAAGGGCGAGATACAGATCGGCTAGCGATCTGTCGCGTTCGTTGTGGTGCTGGCGACGCGTTCACAGCGGACGCATCGCGAGCTGCCAGGCGATCGCCAGCATGATCAACCCCACCGCAATATCGATCCCCTGCCACCAGCGGGGATCGCGCAGCCGTGGTGCCAGCCAGTGGGCCAACCCGACCAGACCGAAGAACCAGACCAGCGAGGCCGCCGAGGCCCCGATCACGAATCCGGCAGGGCTGGACTGCTGACCGCCGATGATCCCGAGCATCACCACCGTATCCAGATAGACGTGTGGATTGAGCAGTGTGACGCCCAGCGTCGCGACCACCACGGATCTGGCATCTGGCGAACTCACGCCGATCGACGCTCCGTTCTCCTTGTCTTGCAGGTTGATGGCTTGAGCACGGAAGGCACGCCTGAACGCCAATGCGGCCTGCCACAGCAGCCAGATCACCCCGCCCCATCGAGCCAGCTGCAGCCCGGTGGAACTCGACGTGATCAGCGGCGCAAGACCCGCCACACCAGCGGCGACCAGCAACAGATCGCAAACCGCACAGATGCCGGCCACCAGCCAGCCGTGTTCGCGTCGCAGACCCTGACGCAACACGAACGCGTTCTGCGCGCCGATGGCTACGATCAGGCTGGCGCCGATCAACAGGCCGTGAACGATGGAAGTTCCCACGATAGCGATCTCGAATGAAGGGATTCGCATCATGCCGGGAATTCGACTATTAATAAAAATGAACAAGCTGAATGAGGCATTAGCGAATTTGATGCTGGATTACAAACTTCTGGAGGCGCTTTCCGCCATTGTCGATCAAGGCGGATTCGATCGCGGTGCGCAGCAACTCAACCTGACCCAGTCGGCCGTCTCGCAACGCATCAAGCTACTGGAAGCGAGACTCGGCCAGCCCGTAGTCGTTCGCACCCCTCGGCTGGTGCCGACACCCTTGGGGCAACGGCTGTTGAATCATGCCCAGCAGGTGCGTCTGCTGGAACACGACCTGCTGGACAGGATTCCGGCGCTCGGCGAGAGAACGCAACGCCTGCGACTGGCGATCAACGCCGATAGCCTGGCGACCTGGTGGGCACCGACCCTCGGTGATTTCTGTCATCGCAGAGGCGTCCTGCTGGACCTGGTGGTGGACGATCAGGAGGTGGCGCTGCGGCGCATGCGCGACGGTGAGGTGGCCGGTTGCATCTGCGCCACCGCTCGCCCGGTCCAAGGCGCCCGCGCCCGCGCGCTCGGCACCATGCGTTATCGCGTCATGGCCAGCCCCACCTTTGCCGAACGTCATTTCGCGGAGGGCGTGACCCATCGAACGCTGGAGCAAGCGCCGGCGATTCTCTATGGACCGGATGACCGCCTGCATCAACGCTATCTCGATGTCCATGGCATCAGGACGCCATTCCCCTATCACCTGTGCCCCTCGTCAGAAGGGGTACTGCACATGACCCTTGCCGGTATCGGCTACGCCATGATCCCCGAGACGCAGGCGGCGGCCGGGCTAGCCGCCGGCGATCTCGTCGATCTCGATCCGCAGCAGCCGCTGGACGTACCACTGTATTGGCACTTCTGGCGCCATGGCGGTGAACTGCTCGATGCGCTTACCGCCCACCTGCTTTCCGCCGGCGACCATTGGCTGATCCCACCGAAAACGCCATCGACTGCGATCATCTGACAACGCCGTTGTCGCGATGGAGCGACATTTTTCCCTACGTTAGAATGACTTACGATAACTGGTGACTTGAAGATCGAAACGTACGGTCTAGACTGAAGCCTGATAGCCACAGCGTCGTCAAAGGATCTTGCCGACGCTGGTTCAAGAACCGTGACACAAGGAGTGAGTGACATGATGCAGACGACAACCAGAACCCCGGCATGGATGGCCCTGGCTGGCGTGCTGACACTGGGCGTCCTTTCCGGCTGCGCCAGCGACAGCAGCTCGATCGAGAAAGATTCCTCCGATTACGTCGTGACCGGATTGGGTGACGACCAGGATGAAGCGATGAGCAACGCCAAGGAACGTTCTCTCGAGCAGTGCGAGAGCCAGGATCGCGATGCCTTCGTCATCGTCGAGCAACAGATGATGGGACCGAACGACAGCGCCAACAAAGCGGCAAGCGCCAACGATCAGCTCGAAGGCGCGACCGTCGACGAGGACACCGAGCTACAGGCTGCCACTCAGGAAGGAGATGGCTACAAGGCGACCTGGACGATCCGCTGTCGCTGAACCGACGGACCGTTATCGAAACCACCCCATCAGCCCCGTCGACCGCATTGCCGGCGGGGCTGATTGTCCCGATTTATCGGCGATTCAGGCCCGCCGGGGGCTCTTTCGAAACCCGCCGAGGGCTCTTTCAATCCCGCGGAGGGCTCTCTCAGACCCGCCGAGGGCTCTTTCAATTCCGCCGAAGGCTCTCTCAGACCCGCCGAAGGCGCTTTCAATCCCGCCGAAGGCTCTCCACGCTCTCGACCTTGTCATTCATGCGCTGCTCCCGATCCGTACGGGTCCCCATCTTCAGTGTCGTGGTGATCCTTGGCGCTCCCATCGCGTGCACCGCTTCATGGCAAGCCTTGACCACCGCCATCACCTCATCCCAGGGACCTTCGATATTGGTGCCGTAGGCATGCATTCGATGATGCAGGCCGGAGGCCTCGATCACGCGCTGGCACTCCGCCACGTGCGATGACACGGAAACGCCTACCCCCAACGGCACGACACAGAGATCGATGATCACGTGCATGGTCTGCCTCCTTGAATGGCTGCTGGATTGCTGAGATCGGCCCTCATTCAGCCTCATTCGAATCAGGCTTGTCGATTTCCCGGCGTAAAAAGCCGTGCATGGCTGGACTATTGAGAGAATAGCGCTAGGATTATTGACGGGAAAGCCGTTAGCACGCAATGTAAATAAAGCCAACATGGCATTTGCGGCTAGCATCTCCACAAGGCTAACCAGTAGGAAACAGGGACCGTGGCGCACCACGTCACCGCCGCCATAGCTTGATCCTCCGTACCGATCCAAGCGAGTGGAAAATGACCGAACCAACGCGTCATCGCGGTCAAACCCGCAAGTCAACAGGTTATTTTCTGCCGCTCGAGCGGAGCGATGCGATCGGGCGGCCGGGGAACGGGCTGCGCCCTTCGCCAGGAAAAACCATGACCAGTAATACGCCTATCGCTCCCGTCGCGCTGCCCGACACCCGAGCTCGTCAAACCCTGGAAAAACTGCTGCAAGGCTCCGGCGTTACCCTCAATGGTAACCAGCCGTGGGATATTCGCGTTCATCATCCCGATCTGTTCTCGCGAGTCATCCGCCAAGGCTCCATCGGTTTTGGCGAAGCCTATATGGACGGATGGTGGGAGTGCGATCGCATCGACGAGATGATCCATCGCCTGTTGCGTCACGGCCTCGGCGGCGTGGCACACACCACCACCGAACGCGTGGTCTACAAACTGCAGTCGAGCTTCGTCAACCTGCAGAGCAAGGCGCGAGCCTACATCGTCGGCAAAGAGCACTACGATTTCGGCAACGACCTTTTCACCCGGATGCTCGACGAGACGCTGTGCTACTCCTGCGGCTACTGGAAGGAGGCGCAGACGCTCCATGAAGCGCAGATCGCCAAGCTCGATCTGGCCTGCCGCAAGCTCGATCTCGAGCCAGGCATGAAGGTGCTGGATATCGGCTGTGGCTGGGCCAGTTTTGCCGAACATGCGGCTCGCCAGTACGGCGTCGAAGTGACCGGCATCACCATCTCCGAAGAGCAGGCGAAACTGGGCCGCGAGCGCTGCGCCGGCCTGCCGGTCGAGATCCTGCTCGAGGACTATCGCGAGCTCACCGGCGAGTTCGACCGTATCGTCTCGATCGGCATGTTCGAGCACGTCGGCCAGCGCAACTACGCCACCTACTTCGATACCATCAAGCGCCTGTTGAAACCCGGCGGCCTGTTCGTGCTGCACACCATCGGTTCCAATACCAACGAAGTCAGCATCGACCCCTGGATCAACAAGTACATCTTCCCCAACGGCATTCTGCCGTCGATCCAGCAGATCGGCGATGCCAGCGAGGGCAAGCTGGTGATGGAAGACTGGCAGAACTTCGGTGCCGACTACGACACCACGCTGATGGCGTGGCAGGACAATCTGCTCGCCCGTTGGCACGAAATCGCCGACCGCTACGATAAACGCATCAAGCGGATGTTCCTCTACTATCTCGGCTCTTGCGCGGGGGCCTTCCGGGCAAGAGATCTCCAGCTGTGGCAGGTGGTCTATTCCAACGGCCGGGGTGGCCGTTACGATTCGCCGCGCTAGCCCGAGCCACGAGCCGAAACCAGTGTCGCAGAGGGCCACTCGAGTGGAAAAGAAAGGGGCCTGCCATCATGGCAGGCCCCTTCTTCGTTGCCTCACGCCTTCACCGACTCACGCCACCGGCGCGGGCGTCACGTGAATGCCGAACAGGCTCGCCTCCCCGCTACCGCGGCCGGTCTCTTCCGGCGCGACGGCCTGCCCTTCGCGTACGATGACATGCCCCCCTTGGCCCTGCTGGCCACCGATCACGCTGCCGACCAGATAGGTCGGGAATATGCTCGGATCGTTCTCGTAGTTGGGGTTGTGGATCAGGCCGATCATCTGGAAACGCCCGCGCGTGTTGCGCAGCGATTCCAGCGAGTCCTGGATCAACCGCCGGTGCGATAGCTTCGAGAACAGGCCGTCGAGCAGGATGACGCTCTCGCGGCTGGCGCGCGCCCGGCGCTTGTGGCTGCCGGGCAGTTCCCGCAACTCGCGCTCGATGGCGAACTCGGACAGTTTCACCAGCCACATCAGCGAGACGGCTTCGCGCTGGCCTTCCGACATGTCCTCGTTGAGCGAGAACAGTCGGCCGTGCGGGCGAATCGCGTCGTGCTTGAGCCGGATGGTGACGTCGCAGAACAGGCCACGGTAGATGCGTCGACGGATCTGGCGGGTCAACTCATCGTCGTGACCTCCCTTGGGCTGACTGCCGTCGCTGGCCTGCTCGAGCCGGCGTCGCTGCACCGCGAGATGCGCATCGATATCCGCCAGCAGCTGCTGGATCAGCTCTCGCACCGACTCGTCGGCGATCAGGTCGGCCTTGACCTCGAAGTATGCCCCCCCGTCGCTGGTGCGTTTTGCCACCCGCTTGAGGATCTCCAGATTGCCGGCCGCATCGATGATGATCGAGCTGAGACGCTCGACCAGCGTGTCTTCGATCTGCTCCCGCGAGGCATGCAGTCGCGCCACGCGCTGACGGTGCTCGTCGAGCTGGCCGCCCAGTTGGCGGTGTAGGCCGCGAAGCGATTCCAGGGCGGCATGACTGACGCCTTCCAGCGTACCGAGCCGAGCCCGTTCAGTCTCGTTGAACAGCCGGCTGGCGCTGGCCGATTCCAGCGAATCCGCCAGCGCCTTTTCCCGTGACGTCACGTCCCGTGCCTGGCGCTCGCGATTGCGCGCGCGCTCGCCCAGATTGAGACTGCCAAGCCCATCGAGCAGTGTCTGCTGGCAGGTCTCGAAAGCTTCCAGGTCGAAGACATCGGCGTCCCTGTTCTTGCCTGGCGTATCGCCGGCGCCATCGAGCGAGGCCAGCGCCCAGCGCCGCCACTCGTCCATCGCGGCATCGAGGTGCGCGGTTTCTTCGCCGCTCGCCGGCCAGCGAGCCTTCGCATCCGCCGTGGCCCGCTCGAACCAGCCCTCCGGCAATTGACGCAGCACCTCCAGCCACGCCACTGCCAGCTGGTCGACCACCGTCAACGCCTGCTGATGGCGCGCCAGCCGGCTCTCGAGCTCGCTCTGCTCGCGAGCGCTGGCCTTGCGCCGTTCACGCATCTCCTTGAGCGACTGTTTCAGGCGACCGATGTCCCGCTCCAGCGTACGGTTGCCGCCCTGATCGTCTCGCACCTGCAGAAACGCCCGAATCCGGTCGAAATCGAAATCGGCACGCCGGCTGGCGTGCGCCAGCGCCTCCGCCAGTGCGGCCTCGCGAGCGTCGGCATCGCGCATGAAGTGCGGTCCACCTTCGGCAACGAAAGCCGCCAGCCGCCGCAGTCGTTCACGCTCGCCGTCGGCGAATAGATGACGCAATTGATCGCGACACGTCTCGCGACGCGCGTTCAATTCCTCGATTTGAAGCAGGATCTCGGCGAAGCGCTCGTCATGTTCGGCCAGCTCCTCCGCCAGCGCGGAGAGACTGGCATCGATCTCCCCGAGCCGTTCGACACCGCCAGCCGTGGCAAATCGCTCGGCGCTCAGCCAGAGCTCGCCATGGGTTTCCAGCTCACGCGCGGCCTGCTCGCGCTGCGGACTCAGCGACTCGACGCGCTCGGCGGCGCTCTGTGCCGCCTCGGCAGCGGACTGCAGTGCCGGCTCGCCGCCCTCCTCGAGAAAGCGCTGAAAATCGTCGATCGACTTCATCGCGGCTTCGCCCAGGCGCGGCTCGAGCGCATCCCGCTCGGCTTCGGCGCTCTCGCGCTGTTCCGCCAGCGTCGCCAGCTGCAGTTCGACCTCCTGCGTCAGCGCCTCGTCCGCCTGCAGCGCTTGGCGGAAGCGCTCACCGTGAGGATCGAGACGCTCGATCTCTTCCTGGAGTGCCTGCTGGCGCTCGCGGTCCACCGCAAGACGCTGCTGGGTCTCTTCGCGAAGGGCCGTGAGGTAAGCGGGATCCAGCGCGGCCTTGACCGCCAGCGTCTCGACGCCCTGCACTGCCCCCAGCGGCAGCTCGCCCCGCGCCAGTGTCGCCCGCAGTCGGTTGGCCTCTAGCACCGGAACGCCACAGCCGGCATCGACCAGGCACTGCGAGGCCTCCCGGGCGTCGTCTTCGCCCTCGACCACGGGGGCAAACAGCTGGCCGGCGGACTGCGCCAGCCAGCCTCGACGCTGTTCATCGTCGGCTTCGAGCGCGGCGAGCACCTCATGCAACGGCCGGAAGGCGATCTCGCGCGCCTCCAGCCAATGCTGGGCTTCGGCCTCGGAGGCCAGGCGGGCCAGCGGGTCGCCACTCAAGCTGTCGAGATAGCCTTCTCGCGCCTCGATGGACCCGGCCAGGGTTTCGCGCTCCCGCAGCAGCCGCGGGTAGCGCAGTTTGGCGTCCTTGAGCCAGGCCGAGGGCGGCTGCTCGCTGGTCTCGCGAAATGCGCTCAATGCCTGCTCGAGCACCTCGAGCTGCTGGCCCTGCTGTGTGAGCTGATGAAGACGGTCCTGTGCTTCCCGGGACTGGCGGTAGAGCGTTTCGCGCAGATGCACCGGCGACGCCTCGCCGTGCCAGTGACGATAACGTTCGGCCGCATCCCTGAGCGGCGACAGTCGGTCCAGGCGCGCCTTGGCATCATTCTGCGCCCGCCGGACCTCGGCCAGCGCCTGTTCCAGCTCGGCCAGCGCGCTCTTGCGCTCGCTCCAGAAGCCCACCGCGGCATGTTCGGGCCACTGTGCGGCAAACGCTTGCCACGCTTCGCGTCCCGCGGCCAAGGGTGCCAGCTCGCCCTCCAGGCGCTGACGCTGCTCGCGGCGTGCCTGCAGCGCTTCTCTGGTCGTTTCGCGTTGACGCTCCAGCGTGCTGGCCTGGGCATCCCAGTCGCCGAGCTGGGCCTCCAGCATCTCCTGCTGCTCGCCCTTGGTCGCCAACAGCTCCTCGGGCGAGGCATCGGGATGTTCGAGGAGAAATTCGTCATACCACTGCGCGGGCTGCTTGAGCTCGCCCATCCGGCCGAGATGATCGGCATGCGCCTTGCGTGCTTCACCGAGCCGACTCTGAGCCGCCTCTCGGGTCGCTTCCGGTGCTTCGAGCTCGGCTTCGGTGAATAGCCCCTCCGCCAGCGCCTGGGTGTAGACGCTCTGGTTGTCGATGAAGTCGCGCTGGCGTGATTCGAGCTGTTCGCGCTCCTGCTCGAGACGCTCGGCTTCCTCGTCCAGCTGCTCGGCATCGAGGCGCAGCGAGCGTCGATACTCGCGATCGGCGATCACCTCTTCGCGGAATCGGTTGCCATCCAGCGCCTCGAAGGCCTCGGCACCATCATCGAGCACACCGAGCGCCCGGTAGCGCGCGGCATCGTCATTGAACGCGTGACTATCCGCCAGCCAGGCGCGGGCCTGATCGAACGACACATGACCGATATCCCGGGCGCTGACCCAGGCCGCCGCCGGTAGATGAATCAGGCGCCGATGCGTGTCGACCCGCGCGCCGCGCTCGGACAGCGCAAGACGCACATTGCGTTCGGACTGGCGCGAGAGTTTCGCCAACAGCCAGGTCGAGACCCGTGGGCGTTCGGTATCGCCGGTGACCCAGGCGAAGCCGATCACGCTGTCGGCAACCTCCTTGGCAAGCCCGCGACCCTTCTCGTCACCATCGGCGCCGGGCAAACCGGGCAGTGGCGCCAGCGCCTGCCCGCCCAGCAGACGTTCGGCCTCGAGCAGCGACGCGTCGAGCGCGGTCAGTTGGCGGCGCGCCTCGAGCAGCCCTTCTCCCTCCTCGTTCAGCGTGGCCAGCCGTTCGACTTTCTCGTCGGCGCGCTGTTGATCGCTGGCGGCTTCCGCCAGCCGGTGTCGCAGTTCGGTAATACGCGTGCCGGAGTTGAGGATCACGTCCTCGATCAGCTCTTCTTCCTCGTCGGTCTCGCCGCGCGTCGCTCCGGAGAGTATCTGCGGGGCCAGCACTTCGTAGAAAAACGCCTGATCGGCCTTCTCGCCGGCCCGCGGCTTGATGGCGTTGAAGATCTGGCTCTTGTCGGCGCCGCCCTCTTTCTGGAATGCCGCCATCTGCGCCAGTTCGCGGCGAGAGATATGCACGCCGACCGCTTCCAGCCACTCCTCGCGGTTGTGGGCACGCGTCACGCCCTGGGCCCGCATCGTGCTCTGGAAATCGGCATTGGCGTAAAGCGCCAGCTTGCCGTCGCGAGTGATGTGGTGCACCGGCACGTCGGCGAGCTTGCCCGGGTAGTGATAGAACACCAGACCGCTGCCGTCGCTGTAGCCGTACATGCCGAACACGAAGGTCTCGCCGGCGACCTCTTCGCCAGCGACCGCCAGCATGTCGTCCTGCTGGCTGGCGCTGTCCTGGGCACGGAATTCCACCCTCAGATGCGTCCAGCTGCGGCCTTCGCCGTTGACCTTGGACGGCGAACACTTGCGCCGGGTCCGGGTCAGCAGTTGGCGATCTCGCGAGAGCATGCCGATCAGGGCTTCGGCCATGGTGGTCTTGCCGAAGCCGTTCTCCATGCTGATCGCGCTCGACTGCCCGCGCAGATCGAGCAGCAGATGGCGCATCTTGGCTTCCCAGGGCGAGGCGATATCACCGTGCTTGTTGAGCAGATTGGCGATTTCGATACGGTTGATGACGCTCACCGGCGATCCCCCTCGGCATTCTCGGTCGTCGGTCGGTCGGTGTTCTCGTCCGTCGAGGTGTCGAACATGTCGGCGACGTCCGGATCGTCCTCGCGGGCAGCATCGCTGCCTTCCGCGACATCGTCCGCCGCCAAGGCAATCTCGCCCGCCTCGTCCAGGCTAGTTTCGGATTCGCCGGAGGTCAGTTCGATCAGATGCGTCAGATGGTTGACCCCGATCTGCTCGGCTTCCAGCGCCCCCAGCAGGGTCTGCTGCCAGACATCCTCGTCGGCGGCCTCGCGGACGGCCTCGAGATGGCCGGCACGCATCAGTAGATCGATGAACGCCTTGACTCGGCGGGGAATGTCCTCGCCCCGCTCATCGAGCAGCACGCGGCTATTCTGAGGCGCGCGGTCGCCCAGGCCACGCAGCGTTTCCAGCTGTTCCCGCACCAGCTCGACCAGTTCGCGGGTGGCGAACGTGGCCTCCTGGTAGCGACTGACATCGGACAGCGCCCGGTTCAGCCGGGTGTAGATCAGCGTGTGCAGCAACAGCCACAGTTGCAGATACCACAGCGCCAGTTCGGCCCGACTCTCCTGGCGCAGCTTGAGCGCCTCGAACACCGGCTCGCGGGTGTAGAGCGGCGGCTGTTCGAGCTCAGGATCCGGCAGTAGCGCGAAGAAGCGAGATCCCGGCGCGATGCCGGGATAGTCGCCGGACTCGAAGGCCTTGAGGCGCAGCCCTTGCCCGGCGAGGAAGTCTCGCAGCGCCTCGCGCTCGCTCTCCTGGGCGTCGTCGATCAGTGCGCAGACGTCACGCTCGGAGAGCTGTCCTTCTCTCGCCGAGCGGCGTTTGCGACCGCCACTGGGGACACGTTCGGCGGTGCGGTAGCGCAGCAGGTAGGCGACGACTTCGCCCATTTCCATCATGTTCATAAATCAGACTTCCTGTTCTTCTGTTGCCGTCTCACGCAGGCGCAGCGACGGCGTGACGGCGCCCTCGATGCAACGTCCATCGGGCAACTCGATCACGAATGGGGTGTCGTCGATGCCGACGCTCAGGTGGTCGTCGAGCAGTTGGGTATCGACGAAGGTGTTGAGAAGCTGGGGCAGGCAGTCCAGGGTCTCGGCGCTCTCCCCGTCCGAACCCGCCTCGAAGTGGTGCCAGCCTTCGCTGAGCGCATCGGGCAACGACAGCGGCGCCTGGCGCAGTCGCTGGCGAAGGGCCGGGCCGCGCGCCTTGAGATAGCGCGCCAGCAACGGATCGGCGTTGGGCCTGTCGCTGGCCTCGTCGAACACCAGAGCCGCACCGCTGCGCTCGGCACGCCGGGTCTCCACCAGCGGCAGCAGCGTCTCGACGCGCGGCATCGCCACGCGAGTGCCCAGCGGCATCATCCGCGCGACCACCGCGTCCTGCAGACGTCCGGGCGGCGGGGTGATGAGCAACCGATGCGCCAGCCCGGCGAAGTCGATCACCCCCATCGACTGGATTCGGCCTTCGGCGATGTCCGACAGCAGCTCGGAGAGTCGCCGCGACAGGTTCTCGATGGCGTTCAACACGCGCCCGATGGTGGCGGAGAGCATGCGCAGATCCCACTCCTCTTCCTGCCGCTCGGCCCAGCTATCGAAGTTGGCGATCAGCGCCGGTGTCGAGAGCTGCGAACGCGCGCTCAGCAGGGTGCCCTGAATGGTGCTCAGGGCGTTGTGGTAGTGGCGCTCGTTATCCAGCAGCGCGGCCAGCTTGCCTTCGTGGGTCGGGTTCTCGCGGACTCGTCGCAGCTCCTGGGTCAACGCGCGGATCGCCATCAGGATCTGCTGGGTGATATCCGGCACGCGGGCGTAATCGCCGCGGGAAAGCGCCGCGATGACCTTGGCCGCATCGTATTCGGAATAGAGCAGGTCCTCGACCTGGCTCGCCAGCGTCACCGCCTGGCGACCGCTCGGGGTGAGGCGCACCTGGCCGGTTTGGCCCTGCTTCTCGATCAGCGCCGTGCGCTTGGTACTGCGCCCGCTGCGCACGCCCGGCGACGTTTCGTCGCCATCGGGTTCCCCCGCGTCGCCGGGACTCGCCCGCCATTCGCGATAGTGAATTTCGCTGGGTGTCGCGAGCAGGTTGATGACGAAGCTCAGATCATCGGCCGGGAGGTCGGGATAGTCCCCGCGCAGGTGCGAAAGACAGCGACGCTGGGTAACGAACGCGCTGTTGGTGGCGAAATCGACCTCCAGCAGATAATCGAGCAGCAGGCAGCCCAGATCGAGCCAGTAGCCGTCACGCAGGCCGCGGCGCTGCTCCTGCGTTACCTGAACGAAGGGCGAACCCGGCTCGTGGGCGCTGTCATGCAGATCCAGCAGCCGCGACGTCGCGACCAGCAGCTTGTTCCAGGCGGTCATGTCGACTCCAGACGGGGAACAACGAAGAGAAAGCGCAGCATTATGCCAAGGATGGCCGGTCGGGTCATGACGATCCGCGTAACGATCTCGTCACGTCACGGTGTCGTCGATGCCTGCTATGGTGTGGAAGTCCCTTCACTCGGAATTCATCGGGAGCACATCATGGAATATCGTCGTCTCGGCCGTACCGGCCTCAAGGTTTCTCCACTCTGTCTCGGCACCATGACCTACGGCACGCCACAGTGGCGCGACTGGGTGCTGGACGATGCCGGGAGCCGCCCTTTCATCCAGCAGGCACTGGATGCCGGGATCAACTTTTTCGACACCGCCGACATGTATTCCGATGGCGAATCGGAGCGTGTCGTCGGCAAGGCGCTCAAGGACTTCGCACGCCGGGAAGAGGTGGTGCTGGCGACCAAGGTCTACAACCCCACCGGCAACAAGTCTCCCAACGAGCGCGGCTTGTCGCGCAAGCACATCCACCACGCCATCGACGCGTCGCTGGAGCGGCTGGGCATGGATTACGTCGATCTGTACCAGACCCACCGCTGGGATTACGACACGCCGATCGAAGAGACCATGGAAGCGCTCCACGAAGTGGTCAAAGCCGGCAAGGCACGCTACATCGGCGCTTCCAGCATGCATGCCTGGCAATTCGCCAAGGCGCAGCACGTTGCCGAGCGCAATGGCTGGACGAAGTTCGCGACCATGCAGCCGATGGTCAACCTGATCTATCGCGAGGAAGAACGCGAGATGATCCCCCAGTGCCTGGATCAGGGCGTGGGCGTGATTCCCTGGAGCCCGTTGGCCCGCGGCATTCTCGCCGGCAGCAAGGCGGTGGGCAGCGAAGGCAGCACGACTCGCGCCAGGAGCGACGAGCAGATGCGCAACTGGAAACTGGGGCTCGAGCGTGACGCACCGGTCATCGAAGCGCTGCAGCAGGTTGCCGAATCCCGCCAGGTCTCGCCCGCCCAGATCGCGCTGGCCTGGGTGCTGCAGAAACCCGGCATCACCGCACCGATCGTCGGCGCCAGCAAATCGCACCACCTGGATCAGGCGCTGGGTGCGCTGGATATCGCGCTGACGGCAGACGAAGTCGAACAACTGGAAGCGCCCTACGTGCCGCACGACGTCGTCGGGTTCGAATGACATTTCTTGCGGCTTCCCCATGACGAAGCCGCATGACGCTTGCCGTTCCCGCAGGGAGATTCGACCATGACGACGCTCGCCGAACAGCCGTGCACCGCCTGTGACGCGGGTGCAGCGACGTTGACACCGATAGAGATCGATAAGTTGCTGCCGGAACTGCCCCAGTGGCAGATCCTGGAGCACGATGGCATCATGCAGTTGCAGCGAAGCTTCACGTTTCGCGATTTTGCGCAGGCTCTGAGCTTTACCAACCGGGTGGGTGAACTTGCCGAGTCGCAAGGCCATCATCCGGCGCTCACCACCGAATGGGGCAAGACCACAGTGACCTGGTGGACGCACAAGATCAGGGGCCTGCATCGCAATGATTTCATCATGGCCGCCAGAACCGACGAGGTAGCGCACTCCTATGCTGGAGAAGACCGATGTTTGAGAAGATCGAGCGTGTCCCCGGGGACGCCATCCTCGGGCTGATCGAAGCTTACAATCAGGATGCCAACCCGCAGAAGGTCGACCTTGGCGTCGGCGTCTACCGGGATCCGAATGGCCATACCCCGATCATGCGCGCCGTGAAACAAGCCGAGGCGCGCCTGCTGGAAAGCGAACAGACCAAGAGCTACATCGGCTCTCATGGCGATCCGCGCTACGGCAAGGCGATCCTGCCGCTGGTGCTGGGGGCAGGCTCGCCGGTTCTGGCCGCCAATCGCGCCAGTGCCACCCAGTCACCGGGCGGCACCGGTGCGCTGCGTCTGGCCGCGGATTTCATCCGCACCCAGCTGCCGGGCAAGAGCGTGTGGCTTTCCAACCCGACCTGGCCCAATCATATCGGTATCTTCGAAGGTGCCGAGATTCCGATTCAGCGTTATCCGTACGTCGATGGCGACAATCGCCTCGATTTCGACGGCATGCTGGCCGCGCTCAAGCAGATCCCTCACGGTGACGTGGTGCTGCTGCATGCGTGCTGCCACAACCCGTCAGGCTTCGATCTCAATCAGGACCAGTGGCGCCAGGTGCTGGCGGTGGTCCAGGAGCGCGAGCTGTTGCCGCTGGTCGACTTCGCCTATCAGGGCTTCGGCGACGGGCTGGACGTCGACGCTTTCGGTGCCCGCCTGCTGGCCGAGAACCTCGACGAGATGCTGATCACCAGCTCCTGCTCGAAGAACTTCGGTCTCTACCGCGAGCGGACCGGCTGCCTGATCGTGATTGCCAGGACCGCGGAGCAGATGGAGAACGTGCGCTCGCAGATGGCGATCGTCGCCCGCGAGAACTACTCCACGCCTCCCTCGCACGGGGCGGCGATCGTGGTCGACATTCTCGAATCCGAGGAGCTGACCCAACTGTGGAAAAGCGAACTGACCGAGATGTGCGATCGCATCAATACGCTGCGTCGTGACCTGGTCGACTCGCTCAAACCCTACGGACTGGATCAGCGTTTTGCCCATGTGGCAGAGCAGCGCGGCATGTTCTCCTACACCGGGCTATCCACGGCCCAGGTGAAGCGGCTGCGGGACGAGTTCAGCATCTATATGGTGGGTTCCGGCCGCGCCAACGTCGCCGGATTCACCAGCGAGAACCTGCCCTACGTGGCCAAGGCGATCGCCGCCGTCGTCGACTGAATCCGAGTGGAGGTCGGCCGAACGTCCTCCGGTCGGACCCGAGACACCCAGCCACGGCTGGGTGTCTTGCCATCGGCGACTCCTGGCGCTGAAGGCCCACGCCCTTGAAAGCCCACGCCTTTAAGCACTCAGTACCAAGCGCTCAGGCCGACCACCAGAGAGAGCCGGTCAGCCTCTTCTCGCGTCCGCATATCCCGCGTTTCTCCATGGACGTTTTCCCAGCTCATCCCGACATAGGGCGAGAATTGGCGGGTCACGTCATAGCTCAGACGCAATCCGGCCTCGGTGCTGGTGATGCCCTTGCCGAGCTCGTAATCGGCTACACGATCCGCGGAGGCGTTGATCTCGAAGCGCGGTGAAAGCATCCACCGCTGCGTGAGCAGCCACTCATGCTCGAACTCGAGCCGCGCGCTGGTATCGCCGCGCTCGCTGACGAACAGCGACGCCTCGGTGTCGATGCCGTAGGGCGCGAGCCCCTGAAGGCCAATAACCCCGTAGGTGCGCGAGGGATGGGGGTCGGCATCATGCCGCAAGCCCACCTGTAGATCCCAGAAATCGTCCAGCATGCGGTCGTAGAGGCCTTGGAATTCGGCACTCTCCGTCTGCCCGGTGCGCCAGTCACCCTCCCCTTCGGTCTTCCACCAGAACTTGTCGCGATCGTTGCCGTACCAGCCTTCGGCCTCCCATAGATAGCCTTCGCCACCGTCGTAGCCACGATGCTCCAGTCGATCCAGAGTGAAGTTGGCGTAGTTGGCATCGTCCACAACCGGCCGCGCCCAGCTGGCCGGCGCCCCGCTGTGCGCGTCGGGATCCGCCGGCACGACCGACTCCAGAGACGCCTTGCCGGGCGGGGTCGCCTGCGCCGAGACGGGCATCAAAATCATGGCGGCCAGCAATAGGGGTTGGAGCGCGCATTGAGAGTTATTCATGCGCGTGCTCCTTGTCCAGGACGCGAACGACCCGAAACATGCCCATCTCCATGTGGTAAAGCAGGTGGCAGTGGAAGGCCCAGCGTCCCGGCTCGTCGGCGGTCACCAGCAGCGATACCCGCGCCGCCGGTCGCACGCTGATGGTGTGCTTGAGCGGCAGGTGTGCACCTTGTCCGTTCTCGAGTGCCATGAACATGCCATGCAGGTGGATCGGATGCTCCATCATGGTGTTGTTGATCAACACCAACCGCAATCGCTCGCCATAGTGGAAGTCGATAGGCCCGGATTCGCTGTAGGCCTTGCCATCGAACGACCACATGTAGCGCTCCATGTTGCCGGTAAGATGCAAGGTCACGGTACGGGTCGGCGACCGCTGATCCTCGATCGCCACGGGGCGTCTGAGCTGTGTGTAGCGCAGTACACGGTGATCGATACTCTCGAGACCTAGGCCGGGCTCGTCGAGCCGGTCGCGCATGGCCGCGTGCATCATCCCCTGGCTCCGCTCGCCGTGGCTTTGGTGTCCCATGGGGGTCGCCATGGAGCCTCCTTGCATGGCGTCATCGTCCATGGCGCCTTCCTTCATGCCGATGCCGGCATCCCACGCGCCATGAGGCACCCTGTGGTCGACCATGCCACCATCGTGCATTTGGCCCATATCGCTCGCCCCCATCGTCATGTCCGCACCCTGGGTGCCGCTCATGCGAGCCATGGAACCCGTGTCCATACCGGCCATCGCTCCCATGCTCATGTCGGCCATGGTTCGACGAGGCGGCTTGCGCAACGACGGCACCGGCGCGAATTCGCCAAGACTTGGTGTCAGGCTGCCGAGTGCGAATCCCGTTCGATCCATGCTTTCGCACATCAGCGTGTAGGGGCGGGCCTCCGGCGCCACTATCACGTCGAAGGTTTCGGCCACGCCGATCTGGAATTCGTCGATCTCGACCGGCTCGACCGGTTGTCCGTCGGCGGCCACCACTGTCATGGCCAACCCTGGAATCCGGACGTTGAAATAGGTCATGGCGGAAGCGTTGATGAACCGCAGCCGAACCCGCTCCCCCGGCGCGAAGAGCCCTTCCCATGGCGTGGCCGAATGGTGACCGTTGAGCAGGTAGTCGTAGGTGAGCCCGGAGATATCGGCGATATCCCGCGGGCTCATGCGCATGTCGCCCCACATCCGGCGCTCCTGCAGCGTCGCTGACCAGCCGTTGGCCTCCACTTCCTCGAAGAAATCACCGACGGTCCGCTCGTCCAGGTTGTAGTAATCGCTCTGTGCCTTGAGCTTGGTCATGATCCGATGAGGATCGTCGAAGGTCCAGTCGTTGAGCATGACGACGAAATCACACGCCACCGGATGTGGATCCGGTTCGGCGGAATGCACGACGAGCGGTCCCGTCAGGCCTTTCTGTTCCTGCACGCCCGAATGGCTGTGATACCAGTAGGTGCCGCTCTGGCGCACCGGAAAATAGGCCTCGAACGTCTCGCCCGGAGAAACACCGGGGAACGAGACGCCGGGAACGCCATCCATCGTGAAGGGAAGCAGGAGGCCGTGCCAGTGCAGGGACGTGGGGACATCCAGGTGGTTGTGAACGCGCAGACGCGCGGTGTGCCCTTCCCACAACTCGATGAGCGGCGACGGCACGCTGTCGTTGACGCTGTACGCCGCGCCGCCACGACCGGCGACATGGAAGCGATCGGTACGCACGTGTGCATCGAAGGTCACGTCTCGGGGAGGGCCTTTCTGCAGACGCCCGATGTGGCCGGGGGTTGCCAAGCGGCTCCCCGCTGCCGCGAAGGCGGCCGGCGGCATCAAGGCATTCCAGCCGCCCAGCACGCCGAGTGCACCCAGCGCGCGTATCAGCGTTCGACGCCGAGGACAGAATTCATTCATTTCAGGCTCTCCGACATACAGCGGTAGTCGCAGACCTTAACCCCCGAAGCTGACACCAAGCTGAGAAACGGTCACGAATCGCCCGACGGCAGGATCAGCTCGATCCTTAGCCCGCCGCCGCTCGCTTGCCCGAAGTGCACATCACCGCGATAGCGTTCGACCAGTTGACGCAGGATGGATAGCCCCAGACCGTGCCCGGGGCGCTGTTCGTCGAGACGCCAGCCTCGCTCTCCCAGCCGGTGTCGCTGCCCTTCCGGTACCCCCGGTCCATCGTCCTCGACGACGAGCCGATAGGCCGAGACACAGTCGACCGTCACCGAACGCGCGGCCCACTTGCCGCCGTTGTCGAGCACGATCCCCAGCACTTCCATCGCATCGTGACGCTCGAGCGGGAGTCGGGTCAGCGCCAATCGATCCGGCAGGAAGCGATAGTCGATGTCGGGATAGAGCGTTGCCATCATGCCCAGCATCGTATCGACATCATCCTCGCTCAGACGGCGCTGCCCGGTAGCCTGGCCCGCGATACGCGAGCGCCGCAGCGCTTCGGTCAGCTTCTCGTCGATGACGTAAAGACGATGCAGAATCTGCTCGCGACGCTTGTCGGTCAGTGGTTTACGCTGGCCCAGCGCCTGAATGATGGCGGCCAGCGGCGTCTTGATGGCATGCGACAGGTTGGCCAGCGATTGCCGGGAACGTAGCTGACGAAAGCGCTGCTCATCGACGAACTCGTTGATCTGGGCGACGACATCCTCCAGCTCGGAGACCGTGGAGACATCGAGGCAATCGCGCTCGCCCCGGCGCAGGGCCCAGAGCTGGCGCTTGAGCCCAGCCAGCGGCCGAAGCGCACGCTGTACGACGACCCAGCTCAACAGCAGCAACAGCAGCGAGATCAATGCCGCCGTGGCGCCGATCCAAAGATGCAGACGTGCAAGCCCTCGGTCGACCTGAGCGAAGTCCTCCCCGACCAGCACGGTGACCATTTCGTCTCGGATTTCCGCCTGCTCGCGCCAAGCCAGGAGAGGGTGCCCCTGCCACTCGATATCCAGAACCTGGCGGTCCGGCCCCTTCAGGAAGCTCTCCAGTTCACGGACCCCCTCGGAAGGCGAGACGAACACCTGCCCCCCGCGACGTACCAGATAGACATGGTGAAAAACGGAAGTGTCGGGCCACAGGTCCCGCTCGACCGGTGCCAGCGGCATGTCGCCCAGCGCCAGGCGGGAAATGATGTACTCGGCTTCCTGCTGCAGACGGCCGGCCAGAAAGTCTCGGGCCAAGTTCGTCAGCAACATGCCATGAAGGAACCAGGTCACTCCCATGATGAAGACCGCGACCAGCGCCAGCCGGCTCAGCAACCGTATCCGCAGGCTACGACTGGCGAACGGCATGGAGCACGTAACCTTCACCCCTGCGGGTTTCGATGCGAGAGCGCCCGAAGCGTTGACGCAGACGCGCGACGTAGACCTCGATCATATTGGGTGTGGATATGTCCTGGGACAGCGTATAGAGCTGGTCCAGTAGCCGTTGCTTGGAGTGGACACGATCGGGGTTGTGCATCATGAAACGCAGTAACCGGTACTCGGTAGCCGTCAGCGTCTGCCAGTCCGACTCGCCGATGCGACAGCGCTTGAGCGCTTCGTCCAGTTGCAGGTCGTCCAGTGTCAGCAGCGCCTTGACCTGCCCGTGGGAGCGGCGAATCAAGGCTTGCAAGCGGGCCAACAGCTCCGCCTCGTGAAAAGGCTTGGTGACGTAGTCGTCGGCGCCGCCCTGCAGCCCCTTGACCTTGTCCTCCCAACTGTCGCGGGCCGTCAGCGCCAGCACCGGAACGAGATTTCCCGCATCCCGGCAGCGCTCCAGTATGCCCAGACCCGATCCGTCCGGCAGTCCGAGATCGAGGAGGATGGCGGCGTAGTCCTCGCTCGCGATCAAGGCTTCGGCATCACGGCACTGCGTCGCGACGTCCACCCGATAGCCCTCTTCGTCCAGCCGCTCGGCCAGACTGTCGCCGAGCAGCTCGTCATCCTCGACCAGCAACAGTTTCATGATTCGACTCGCTGACAAACGCATTCAGCATCCTATATCGACAATCTGAATGCCGGCTGAATGACCACGTGAGGGCACCCAGCCCAGCGGAGTGACACGCCAGGGCTCACTCCGACAACTTGTCCGACCCCATTGCCTGCTCGAAGCTTTCCCGTGTCACGCCACTGGGCTTTCCCTCGCTTCCTGGCGTGCTGAGCTGCTCGAACATCGTCCGCTGCTTGGCGCTGACCGCTTCGTCCTGATCGATAACGCCATCGCCATCCACATCCAGTTGCTCGAAGCTCAAGGCATTGGGCCGCTGATCGACCGGGGTCTGTGCGCCGCCGTCGGTGAACCCGGCATTCTCACGCCCCACGCCGCCGGATTTCTCGATCGAGTCATGATCGACCTGGGACGCGTTGGCAGGCGCCTGAGGCTCGTCGCTGTCCTGCTTGACGTTCAACCCCGAACTCCCCGGCGACATCGAATCCTGGTCCGCCGCCGCATCCTGGGCCCACACCGGCAACGCCAGACCGCCGGCCAGCAAACCAACACACAGGCAAGACGCCATCCGTCTTCCCAACGTCCGCGTAAGCATCGCTATTCCTCTTGAAACGGTAACGTTCCTGAGACCCGCGATTACGACAAAAATTCAGCCACTACTCATCCCATCGGGGAGCGAATGACGGGTTGGCCTGGCGGTCACCACGATCGAGACGATCGATCTGCTCGATCTCGTCGGCGCCAAGACGAATGTCCACCGCCTCCAGGTTCGATTTCTGGTTGGCCGGCTTGGTCGAGGAGGGAATCACGATGATATCGCGTGCCGCGATCCAGGCCAGTGCGATCTGCGCAGCCGAGGCATCATGGGCGTCAGCGATGCGCTTGAGCACCGGGTCATCCATCACCTTGCCCACCGCCAGCGGCATGTAGGCGGTGACATCGAGCCCCTTGGCCTGACAGTGTTCGACCAGCTTGCGGTTGGCGAGGAACGGGTGCACCTCGATCTGGTTGGTGACGATGTTCTCGCCGCCCGGCAAGCCGAGGGCCTCGTCGATCTGGGCGATGGTGAAGTTGGAAACGCCGATATGCCGGGTGAGACCGCGAGCGCGTGCGGCATCCAGCGCGGCGATGGTGTCGGCCATCGGTACCTCGCCCTTGGGTGATGGCCAGTGAATCAGCACCAGGTCCAGCTGCTCGAGTCCGAAGTTCTCCAGACTCTGTTCGATGGCGGCGGTCAATGGCTTCGGTTCGAGCTTGTCCCACCAGATCTTGGTGGTCACGAACAGCTCGTCACGCGCGATACCGCTGTGGCGAATGGCCTTGCCCACCGCGACTTCGTTCTCGTACATCTGGGCGCTGTCGAGATGGCGATAGCCGAGTTCGAGGGCCGACGTTACCGAGTCGATCACCGCCCGCTCCTTGAGGCGGTACGTACCCAGACCGGGCTGCGGCAGAATATGGCGTGTCATCAATGCGCTCTCCTTGAGTTCAACGATCAGCCGAGGCTCGAAGTCGGGCACAGGACACCACGGATGAAAAACGACCTCTTCGAGCCTCGCTCTCAGCACATGCTAGACTGAAGTCCGACTCCCCGCCCGGATCGAGGCATGACGAATACCCAGCCGAGCCACCTTGACAACCGGCCCGTAGGCCAGCATCTGATACTCGTCGGCAACGGCGATTCCCATCTTCACGTCGCCGCCCACGCCGAGCGTCTCGTGCAGCGAGGCGCCCGGGTGACGCTGGTGACGCGACAGGACTTCGCGTTCGCCGACTGGCTCGGCGGCATGCTGGGTGGCGAATGGCAGCTCGATGATGTCCGTCTCCCCGCAGACCGTATCGTTGCCCACGGTGGCGAGCATGTTGCCGCCGAGGTGGTGCAGGTCGACCGCCGGCAGCGTCGAATCACCCTCGAGGACGGCCGGCAACTCGACTACGACTGGCTGTCGCTCGATCTACCGCCCGTGGTCGACGAGCATGCGATCCCCGGCTTCTATACGGCCAAGGGCGTCTTCACCGCCTCCGCCGACGATCTCTGGATACTACGTCAGCGACTGGAGACTCAGCTTGCCGGCGCCACAGGCGACCTGCCCAGTATCGCCGTCATCGGCAATGGACCCACCGCCGTCGAGCTCGCCGCCAACCTGCTGGCGCTGGGCGAGCGCTATGGCCGCCGGCTGACGGTGACTCTGGTCGGCAATGATCGCCGCCCGCTGCCCGGCGCCTGTCAGCGCGCCAATCGCTGGCTATTGCAGCGGCTACATCGTAGAGGGTTGCGGCTGGAGCTGGTCGCAACGGCAACCCGCTACGATCGCAACCAGCTGATTCTGGACGATGGCAGCGGGGTCGACGCCGATCTGCTGCTCGTTACCGAACATCTACGGCCCTCGCCGGGACTGACGCCGTTCGGCCTCGAGACCGACGGGAATGGCCGCATCGCCGTCGGACCCGCCTTACGCAGTCGCGAGGATCCGCGACTGTTCCTGGCACGTGGACTGCTGGCGGATCTTGCTCACCCGCCGACGACCCGCGAGCGAGCCGCCCTGCTGCTGGAAGCATTGGATCAGACGCTCAGCGGGGAATCGCGGACCCTGCGCTACGATCAGTTCGAGCGCTGGAAGGCGCTCAATCTGGGCGATCTTCGTGACATCGCATGGCGCGGCTCGTTGTGGTGCCGCGGTCGTTGGGTACGGCGCTGGAAGCATCGCCGCGACCGCCGCGAAGTGGCGCACTATCTCGGCAACGCTTGACCGCCGGCGCCGTTCCGAGCCGGAATGTCGAGTCGCCAGCCATGACCAAGCAGACCGGCGCAAACGCAAGATCCCGGCACCAGGGCCGGGATCTCCTATTTTGAAGGCGGCTTTTCGCGACCGCCTTGCATAGCCACCTTTCATGACCAGCGCGGCTAACGCTGGCTCCAGCGCGAACCCTCTTACTGACGAACGCCCTCGAGCACGATATACAGCTCGACGCTGTGCATCGGTTCCGGGAAATCGCTCATGTCGATATCGAAGTCCGCCAGATCCAGCGTGGTGGAAGCCTCGAAGCCTTGACGATAACCGCCCCAAGGATCTTCGCCACCGCCGATGTGATCGACCTCGAACGTCACCGGCTTGGTAACACCATGAATCGTGAGGTCGCCGGTCATCTCGGCCTCGTCGCCTTCGTCATCGACGTCGAAACTCGTCGACTTGAACGTGGCCTGCGGAAACTCGCTCACATTCAGGAAATCGCCGCTCTGGATGTGCTTGTCACGCTCGGCATGATTCGTGTCCAGACTGTCCACGTCCACGGTCACGTCGACGCTGGAGTCATCCGGCGACTCGGGATCGTAGCTGAAATCGCCCTGGAACTGCTTGAAGCTACCCAGAATGTACGAATACCCCAGGTGGCTGATCTTGAACTGGATAAAGGCGTGCTGTCCTTCGCTGTCGATCTGGTAATCGGCAGCCTGCGCCTGGGCCAGCGGCAGAGCCGACGCGGCGGCGATCAGCGTTGCGAGTGCGGTCTTTTTCAACATCGTCATGCTCCTTGAAGCGGTTTGAGTCTTCTAGCCAGAAGGTCCAGCCCCGGCGACGGCAGGCACTCGCCAGGGCGGGAGAATGAAACTGTCAGCGGCGTCTGGCCGCGCGGGGAGTGAGCATACGGGTTAGCGTATCCTGGCGATCTACCCAGTGATGCTTGAAAGCTGCCAGTCCGTGACCCGCGGCAAGGACGACCAGCGCCCACGCCGCATACCAATGGATGTCGCCGGCCAGCACCGCCTGATCCGGCAACCCGGACACCAGCGCCGGAACGGTGAACCAGCCGAACATGCTGATGCCCTCGCCTTCCGCCGTGGAAATCAGATAGCCCGAAATCATCACCACGAACATCAGTGCATAGATCAGACCGTGACCCAGATGCGCCGCACGCTGCTCCAGCGGCTTGCCATGGGCGACCGGCGTCGGCTGCAACAGCCGCCACACTACCCGGAAGATGCTGACCAGCAGGACCGCAATACCGATCGACTTATGCCACCACGGGGCCAGATGATACCAATGGTCATAGTAGCCCAGTCCGGTCATCCACCAGCCCAGCGCGAACAAACCGACGATCGCCAGCGCGCTCGACCAGTGAACGACGACGCTGACCCAACCCCAACCCGATCGCGTATTACCCCACACGGCACGTCTCCCTTTCATCTACGCTCAGCATACGGCGTGACCGGCAGGAAGCCAGACCCGATCCGTGAAACCATTGGTGACGAGAGGGAAACAATAAAGCCGTGGCCGAAGACACGCCCAAGTGCCTCGCACCCCAGGCGAGACCGACAGATACCCCCGTCACCAGCGAGCGATCGACGGCACAAGGCGTATTGCTGACTTCGGTGGTAGTGAAGACCTCTTCCGCGACAGCGATGACGCTATTGATCGCCGAAAAAAACAAAGCCATCGAATCATCGATGGCAGTCGTGGACTTACTTATCAAAAATGCTGCTTGTGGACTTCTTGGACACTTTTGCGGCTTTCTTCTCTTTGGCGGTTAGTAGCGGTTTCTTCTTGGCGTTCTTCTTGCTGTCTTGTCCTTTACTCATGGCACTTCCCTCATCGACATGAAGCCAATTTAGCCAGCCGGACAGCTGTGACCACCGACTGATTTCCCAAGCAGCCAAGCTGGCGTGACCATCAGTATGGCCCTAAGCATGACCAATAGATAGGCGCCGTCAGCGAGGGTCCGTCGGTCAAAAACGACGAAGCTCCGGCGGAGATGCCAGAGCTTCATCTGCAATCCAGAACCCACGAGCGCAGGCTTTTTCCAGATCGGCGAAGGCTTGCGAAAAGCCAGGCCAACCCGCTCGGTCGACTAGAGCAGCCTCAGACCTCGCTCGAGATCGGCCTTGAGGTCGTCCAGCGTTTCCAGCCCGACGGCGATACGAATCAGGCCATCGCGGATGCCGGCGGAAGCGCGCTGTTCATCGGTGAGACGACCATGCGTCGTGGTGCCGGGATGGGTGATCGTCGTCTTGACGTCGCCCAGATTGCCGGTGATCGACATCACGCGCGTATTGTCGATGACCTTCCAAGCTGCGGCCTGACCGCCCTTCACCTCGATGCCCATCACCGCCCCGAACCCCTGCTGCTGACGTTTGGCCAGCGCATGCTGCGGGTGGCTTTCGAGACCGCTGTAGTGGACACGCTCGATGGCCGGTTGGGACTCGAGCCATTCCGCCATCGCCTGAGCGCTCCGGCTATGCGCGTGCATCCGCAGGCTGAGTGTCTCCAGCCCCTTGAGGAAAATCCAGGCATTGAACGGACTCATGCACGGCCCGCAGGTGCGCACCACGCCGTAGAGCTGCTCCAGTTCCTCGTTGCGGCCGACCACGGCACCGCCGATCGCCCGCCCCTGCCCGTCGAGATACTTGGTGGCGGAGTGAATCACCAGGTCCGCGCCCAGATCCAGCGGCCGCTGCAGCGCCGGCGTCAGGAAGCAGTTGTCGATCGCCAGCCAGGCGCCATGCCGGTGGGCCAGTTCGGCCAGCGCGGCGACGTCGACCAGCTCGTTGAGCGGATTCGACGGCGTCTCGGCAAACAGCAGCCTGGTGTTGGGCGTGATCGCCGCTTCCCACTGCGCCAGGTCGTTGAGCTCGACATAGCGTGGCACCACGCCGAACTTGGCCAGATACTTGTCGAACAGCGCGATGGTCGAGCCGAACACCGACCGCGAGACGATCACCTCGTCACCGGCCTTGAGCAGCGCCAGCACGGTGGACAGAATCGCCGCCATGCCGGAGCTGGTGGCGACACAGCGTTCACCACCTTCGAGTGCCGCCAGCCGCTGCTCGAACGTGCGCACCGTCGGATTGGTGAAGCGGGAATAGACGTTGCCGGGCTCTTCGCCCTTGAACTTGCGCGCCGCTTCCGCCGCGCTGCCATAAACGAAGCTGGAGGTCGGGAAGATCGGCTCGGCGTGCTCCTGTTCATGGGTACGCTCATGCCCCGCGCGGATTGCCAGCGTCTCCAGGCCTAATGTTTCCGAGCCCGGCGTTTCCAACCCCGGCGTGAGATCGTCGTCAAAACTCATCCAGCAGCTCCTGAAAAACAAGATCCCGTGAGAGCCCGGCGTACGTCTCCGGGCTCAGGTTCGATCGCCTTGGCGATCAGTCGTCTTCACTGTCATTGTGCAGGTCGACGACGGCGTTGAGGCTCTCGCGCCCGGACTTGGCGGCATCGTTACGCGCCGCTTCCAGCGCCGCCAGGTAGTTGTCGTCGACATCGCCGGTGACATAGTGGCCGTCGAATACCGAACAGTCGAAATCGTCGAGCGCCGGATTGACCTCGCGGCACGCCGCCTTGAGATCCTCGAGATCCTGGTAGATGAGGCGGTCGGCGCCAATCAGCTCTCCCACTTCGGCATCGGTGCGGCCATGGGCGACCAGCTCGGTGGCGACCGGCATGTCGATTCCGTAGACGTTGGGAAAGCGCACGGCTGGCGCGGCCGAGGCGAAGTAGACCTTGTTGGCGCCGGCGTCGCGGGCCATCTGGATGATCTGCTTGCAGGTCGTTCCGCGCACGATCGAATCGTCCACCAGCATCACGTTCTTGCCTTCGAACTCGCTGGCGATGGCGTTGAGCTTCTGACGAACGGACTTCTTGCGCTGGGTCTGCCCCGGCATGATGAACGTCCGACCGATATAGCGGTTCTTCATGAAGCCTTCGCGGAAGGTCACGCCGATGTGCTGGGCCAACTCCAGCGCCGTGGTGCGCGAGGTATCGGGAATCGGGATCACCACGTCGATATCGTGATCCGGCCATTCGCGCTCGATCCGATCGCCCAGCTTGCGGCCCATCTGCATCCGGGTGCCGTAGACATACGCGCCGTCCAGCATCGAATCGGGGCGTGCCAGATAGACATGCTCGAAAATACACGGCGTCAGGCGCGGCTTGTCGACGCACATCTGCGTATGGATGTTCTTGTCCATGTCGACGAAGATCGCTTCACCCGGCGCGAGATCCCGCACCAGCTCGAAACCGGCAACGTCGAGTGCGACCGATTCGGAAGCGATCATCACGTCCTGGCCCTCGGCGGTCTGTCGGGTGCCATAGACCACCGGACGAATCCCGTGGGGGTCACGAAACGCCACCAGTCCGAAACCGTTGATGATCGCCACCGCGGCGTAACCGCCGCTGCAGCGCCGGTGAACGCGACGCAGCGAATCGAAGATATCCTCCGGCGTCAGCGTCACCCCCTGCTTGCCCAGTTCATGGGCAAACACGTTGAGCAGCACCTCGGAATCGGAGCTGGTGTTGATGTGACGCAGGTCGGAGGAGAACAGCTCCTGCTTGAGCTGATCGGAGTTGGTCAAATTACCGTTGTGGGCCAGCGTGATGCCGTAAGGGGAATTGACGTAGAACGGCTGGGACTCGGCCTCGCTCGCGGTACCCGCGGTCGGATAGCGAACATGACCGATACCGAGCTGGCCCTGGAGCCGCTTCATGTGACGCGTGTGGAACACGTCCCGCACCAGTCCGTTGTTCTTGCGCAGCAGAAAGCGACCTTCATCCCAGGTCATCATGCCGGCGGCATCCTGTCCGCGGTGCTGCAAAACCGTCAATGCGTCGTAAATCAACTGATTGACCGCTTCATTGGCCATGAGGCCTACGATACCGCACATGCCGCCTTACCTCGCTTGGTCGCACCCCGGTTCAGGGCGCCGGTTTTTCGTTCGGAACGGGGATCGGAATCGTCACCCCTTGCCCATCCTGACTTCGTGAAGAACTGTCTGAAGAGCCGTTTGAAGAATCGGGTGAAGCGCTGGAAGGAAAATTGCTCCGCCCCGGTAACGTCATCGGCAAGTGCCGCATGGCGTCCTCGGCAGCGGACGGATCCACATCCCAGCTCTGGAGCTGAACCACCGCCCATTCACGCAGCGATTCGAACGAAGGCCTCAACTGGGCCTGCTGCCAGGCCTGCAACTGGGCCAACGGCGTCAGGCCGATCACCACAGTGACGATAACCAGAATGGCCCCGCCGCGGGCCAGACCGAAGATCGCCCCGGCGACCCGGTTGAAGAATCCCATTCCGACCCATTCGATCGCCGCGTTGAGCAGCCGGATGATGAATCCGCAGACCATCACCACCACGAAGATGATCAGAACGAACCCCAGTACCAGTCGCGCATCGGGATGCGAGATGTAGGGTTCCAGCAGGTCCGCGATCGGTTTGGCGAATATTCGCGCCGCCAGCAGCGCCACGATCCAGGCACCCAGTCCGAGCGCTTCTCTCACCAGGCCCCGCATGAAACCTGCCAGCATCGATATCGTCAACACCAGCAGGAAAGCGTAGTCGAGCCAGGTCAATGTCATCAGCTACCCGGTTTGCGAATCAGCAGCCCCTGGATATTGGCGGCCTGCTTGAGTTCGGATCTGGCCTTCTCGCCTGCGTCAGACGAAGAGAACGGGCCCACGTAGACCGTGGTCAGGTTGTTGTCCCGTGGCTGCGAATAGGCGGCGAAACCCTGCTCCTTGAGCTTGGCGGCGAGCCGGGTGGCGTTGTCGGACTGACCGAAGCTGCCCACCTGCACGACCCAGCCCCCGTCGCTGCTCGCCGAAGTACGCTCGGGCGTGGAGGACGACGGTGAAGAGGACGACGTCGAGGAAGGCTGCGCCGGCGCCGCCTCGGACGGAGCCGGATTGGATGGGCGGGGCTCGGGCTGGGCCTGTTCGGACTGCGCGATATCGGCAATCGGATCATCGCCACCGCTCGACACCCTACCGTTATCTGACGAGCCATCGCTGCTCTGACCGAACGAATCCTCGCTGCCGGCACCCAGCTGACTGCGCGTATCCGGCTCCGGCACGGGGACGTTACCGGCGCTGCCGCCGTTCTGGTTTCCAGTGCTCTGACTGCCCGCATTCTGGCCGCCATTGGCAGCGACCGATGCCGGCGGCTCGGGCGACTCGATGATGCGCTGGCGCGTTTCGCCACCGTCGATCGGCTGCTCGATGACCATGACCGGTCCAGGTTCCTGCTGTCTCGGTTCGGGATCATCGAACAGCATCGGCAGAAAAATGGCCCCCAATGCGACGAGAATGACCGCCCCGCTGATACGCTCACGCCATCCATACTTCATAGGACCTTGACCTCCTTGGTAGCACCTGGACCTTCGTCACCCGCGCCAGCTTTCAATGCTTCGAGCGCACCGGCCACGGTCAGAAACGAACCGCATACTAACACTTCTTCGTCGGGCGCAAGACGTGGGGCCAGCCAGTCGACGGCCGCTGCCGGCGAAGAGGCCACCGATAACGTCTCGCCGCCGCGGCGCGCGATGGATTCAGCCAATTCTTCACCCGAACGACCACGCGGCCCTTCGAGTCCCACCGGAAGCCATGCATCGACCACGGGCGCCAGCGCCTCGATCAACGCTTCGGCGTCCTTGTCCTTGAGCACACCGAGCAGGCCGATACGTCGCCGAGGCGCCGAGCGCTGCGCCAACCTGGCTGCTACATAGTGGGCAGCATGCGGATTGTGCGCCACGTCGAAGCACCAATTTCCCACCCACTGCAGTCTTCCTGCCAGCCCAACGGTGGCCATCGCCTGGCGAGACTCCGCGGGTTGCGGCATGACGCCGCAAAGCCGGAGCACCTGCAGCGCGACGGCGGCATTGTCCAGCGGCAGCCCCGGATCGGGCAAGCTATCGAGATGATAGCGAGCTCCCTCGGCGGACTGGCCCTGCCAGCGCCAGTCACCGCCTTCGCCGATGGCGTGATCGAAATCGCGGCCGAGCCAATGGGCGACCGCGCCGAGCGTTTCGATACGCTGAGAGACACTGGCGGGTAGTTGACGGCTACCGAGTACCACCGGGCGGCCCTGGCGAAGAATACCTGCCTTCTCGGAGCCGATGATCTCGAGATCGGTGCCGAGGAAATCCGCGTGGTCATGAGCGATTGTGGTGATGACGGCGATATCGCTGTCGATCACGTTGACCGCGTCCAGCCGCCCGCCGAGCCCCACTTCGAGAATGGCCAGCTGGGGGCGGACATCGGCAATCGCCACCAGCGCCGCCAAGGTTCCCGCTTCGAAGTAGGTCAGGCTGACGGGGTCGCCGGCCAGGCGCGCCGCGTCCACCCGCTCGAACCCGTTCACCAGCGTGGCGTCATCGGCTGCCACGCCATCGAAACAGAGTCGTTCGTTGTAGCGCAGCAGATGGGGCGAGGTATAACTGGCCGTGGTCGAGCCGTGGGCGCGGGCCAGCCGTTCGAGCATGGCCACCGTGGAGCCCTTGCCGTTGGTACCGGCAACGGTCACCACCTGCTTCGCGATCGGACCCTGCGTCAGACCCAGCCGCTCGGCGACGATCGCCACCCGTTCGAGACCCATGTCGATGGCGATCGGATGCTGGCGCTCGAGGCGCGCCAGCCAGTCGTTGAGGGGGGCACTCATGAATCGGCGATTCCTCTGACAAATTCTAGCGCGCTGTCTTGGCCGTATCCGGCTCGTCGGCCAGCGGCGAGAAATCATCGCTCTCGTCAACACTGCGACCAACCGCCGGCTGATGCGTCAGCTTGCGCAGAATGCCACCCAGGCGCTCGCGCAACTCGGTACGCGCCACGATCATGTCGACGGTGCCATGCTCGAGCAGAAACTCGCTGCGCTGAAAGCCTTCCGGCAAGGTTTCACGTACCGTCTGTTCGATGACGCGCGGACCGGCAAAGCCGATCAACGCATTGGGCTCGGCCACGTTCAGATCGCCGAGCATCGCCAGCGAGGCCGAGACGCCGCCGAAGACCGGATCGGTGAGCACGGAGATATAGGGAACGCCGGCCAGCTTGAGCTTCTCCAGCGCCGCCGAGGTCTTGGCCATCTGCATCAGCGAGAACAGCGCTTCCTGCATGCGCGCACCGCCGGAGGCGGCGAAGCAGACCAGCGGTATCTCGTTCTCGAGCGCCAGCGTAGCGGCGCGCACGAATTTTTCGCCGACCACGGCACCCATGGAGCCGCCCATGAACGAAAACTCGAACGCCACCGCCACCACGGGCAGGCCATCCAGCGTGCCGCGCATGGCGATCAGGGCGTCGTTCTCGTCGGTCGACTTCTGGGCCGAGGTCAGCCGATCCTTGTACTTCTTGGAGTCACGAAACTTGAGACGGTCGCTCGGCTGAAGATCGCCCGCGATCTCTTCACGCCCTTCTGCATCGAGGAACCAGTTGAGGCGCTTGCGCGCGGTCAGCCGCAGATGGTGCTGACACTTGGGGCAAACGTTCTGGTGTTTCTCCAGCTCGGGGAGATAGAGCACCGCTTCACAGTTCGGGCACTTGCGCCACAGGCCGTCCGGCACGCTGGCGCGGCGGTCGTTGCGCTGGGTGCGGCTCATCGACGGGACGATCTTGTCTAGCCAGCTCATGTCAGGAACGATTCCCTATTTGCCAAAATAGAAAGTAATGACGACAGTCGTCATGAAAACGACTGTCGTGATAACCGCAGATGCCGAATGATACCAAATCGATGGCGACGGCTCAGCTAACCGCATCGCGGTCGAGCGCTTCGCGCATTTCGCCGAGAATCGATTTCAACGCGGCAGGAATGGACGCCGGATCATCGGCTCGTTCGGCAATACGCCCGACCAGAGCGCTACCGACGATCACACCGTCGGCGACACGACCAATGGCCGCCGCCGTCGCCCCATCGCGAATGCCGAACCCGACGCACAGTGGCAGCTCGGTCACCTGGCGCAGCTTGCTCAACTGCTCGCCGACGGCGTCGGCATCCAGCGTAGCCGCACCGGTCACGCCCTTTAGCGAAACGTAGTAGAGATATCCCTCGCCGTGCTCGCAGATCGCTCTGGCCCGCGCATCGGACGTCGTCGGCGCCAGCAGGAAGATCGACTGCAGGCCGTGCGCCGCGAACAGCGCCGCATTATCGCCGGCCTCTTCGGGCGGCATGTCGACCACCAGCACGCCGTCGAGACCGCAAGTCTGCGCCTGTTCGGCGAAGACGTCATAGCCCATTCGCTCGATGGGATTGAGATACCCCATCAGCACCACCGGCGTCTCGCTGTCCCGCTGGCGGAATTCTGCCACCATCTCCAGCACGTGCTGCAACCGCGTGCCGTGCTTGAGCGCTCTCTCGCAAGCCTTCTGGATCACCGGCCCATCGGCCATCGGATCGGAGAACGGCACGCCGAGCTCGATCACATTGGCACCGGCTTCCACGCAGGCGTGCATGAACTCGACCGTATGCGCCGGCGCCGGATCGCCAGCGGTGATGTAGGGGATTAACGCCGTGCGGCCCTGAGCCTTGAGCGTGGCAAAGCGCCGGTCGATGCGGTTCGGTTCGGTTCGGTTCATGTCGGGCCCCGTCAAAATTCGATGCCGTCGAGTTCGGCGACGGTGTGGATATCCTTGTCGCCGCGTCCGGAAAGGTTGACGACGATGTGCTGATCCGGCGACATTTCCCCCGCCAGCTTCTTGGCGTGGGCCAGGGCGTGCGCCGACTCCAGTGCCGGCATGATGCCCTCGACCAGGGTCAGCTCACGGAACGCTGCCAGCACCTCATTGTCGTCCGCCGCCACGTAGCGCACGCGGCCGACATCCTTCCACAGCGCATGCTCGGGGCCGACGCCGGGATAATCCAGCCCGGCAGAGATCGACTGGGTGTCGGCGACCTGCCCGCCTTCGTCGGACATCAGATAGGTCCGGTTGCCGTGCAGCACCCCGCGCGGGGCGTTGGCCGTCAGCGGTGCCGCATGGCGACCGGTGGCAACGCCTTCACCGCCGGCCTCGACGCCGTACATGGCGACGTCGTCATCCTCGACGAACGGATAGAAAAGCCCCATGGCGTTGGAACCACCGCCGACGCAGGCAACCAGTGCGTCGGGCAACCGACCGATCTGCTCGAGCGACTGCCGCCGCGCCTCGCGTCCCACCACCGCGCTGAAATCGCGTACCAGCATCGGATAAGGATGCGGGCCGGCCACCGTGCCGATGATGTAGAAGGTATCGTCGACGTTGGTCACCCAGTCCCGCAACGCCTCGTTCATGGCATCCTTGAGCGTGCGCGAGCCGGACTCGACCGGCACCACCTTGGCACCCAGCAGATGCATGCGATAGACGTTCAGTTTCTGGCGCTGCACGTCCTCGGCGCCCATGTAGATTTCGCACTTCAGCCCGAGCCGCGCGGCAACCGTCGCCGTGGCGACGCCGTGCTGACCCGCCCCCGTTTCGGCGATCACGCGCGGCTTGCCGGACTTCTTGGCCAGCAGCGCCTGGCCGATGGTGTTGTTCACCTTGTGGGCGCCGGTGTGGTTCAGATCCTCGCGCTTGAGCCAGATCTGGGCGCCACCGATCTCGCGCGACCAGCGTTCGGCGTGATAGAGCGGTGACGGTCGGCCGACGTAGTGCTTCAGATCACGGTCGAACTCGGCCTGGAACTCGGGATCGTTCTTGAGACTCGCATAGATGTTCTCGAGCTCTTCGAGGGCGAAACTCAAGGTTTCGGAAACGAAGCGGCCACCGTAAGGCCCGAAATGGCCGCGAGCGTCCGGGAGTTGCGTCAAGTCGTGGAATCGGCTCACGAAGGGACCCTCATGATGTGGCGGTGAATGAACGAGGCGTGCCGGAGTCGGCGCTGGACGACACCGCGTGGAGCGCGGCATTGGCTGCCCGCACACGATCGCAGAAGGCGCGGATACGCCGGGGATCCTTGATACCCTTGCGGCGGGTGTCGTCATCCGGAGATGACGTCACCTCGACGCCACCGGAGACATCGACCGCATAGGGGTGCACCTGCGCCACCGCGTCGGCGACGTTATCCGGCGTCAGCCCTCCGGCGAGAATAACAGGTTTCGCCAGATCCCCCGGAATGCGCTGCCAGTCGAAGGTCTCTCCCGTTCCCCCTGGCACGCCGGGACGGTAGGCATCGAGCAACAGCGCGCCAGCGCCAGCGTAGCTGTCGGCCGCAGCCTGCAGATCGATATCGTCATGCATGCGCAGCGCCTTGATCCAGGGTCTGGAGAAAAGCGCGCAGAATTCGGGTGATTCGTCGCCATGAAACTGTAGCAGGTCGAGATACGGCAGACACACTTCGACATCGGCCACGCTGGGGTCGACGAACAGCCCCACCCGTGTCACGAACGGTGGCACCGTGACGCTCAACGCTGCCAGCGTGTCGATATCGATAGCGCGCCCGCTGCCCGGCCACATCACGAAACCCAGCGCATCGGCGCCACTGGCAACGGCCGCCGCGATGTCTTCACGGCGGGTCAACCCACAGATCTTGATCCTGACGGGGTTCATGGCGTGGTCTCCAGACGGGCCCGAGGCGGCTCGTCGACCACCCGTCCCTCATCGTCGATCCATTTTGGCCAGACCCGGCGACGACGCATCAGCGGGGTATCCGGGATCTCGCCTCGTTCGCCGGTCCAGTCGCCCAGAAACGACAGCAGCTGTGGCCCCACCGGCTCTTCCGGGAGTTCGAAACGTTCGTCGAAGCGCACGTCGACGAAATGCAGGCCGCAGGCCGGTGCCGTCACGTTGCCCAGCCGACGATCCCTCAGCGCCAGCAGTTCGGCGGGATACGCTTCTCCCTCGTCACCCCGTCCGACCGCCACCAGCACGCCGGCGATGTTGCGAATCATGTGGTGAAGGAAGGCATTGGCCTGGACATCGATCATGACCAGTGGCCCGAAACGGCGGACGTCGATGAAATGCAGATGGCGCACCGGCACCTTCGACTGACAGCCGGCGGCACGATAGCTCGAGAAATCGTGTTCGCCGACCAGCGCCTGCGCGGCGCGATGCATGCGATCGGCATCGAGCGGTTCGCGACACCAGGTCACGTTGTGACGCTCCATGACCGGGCGCGTCGGCTGGTTGAGAATGAGGTAGCGATAGCGTCTCGCCAGCGCCGAAAAGCGCGAATGGAAGTCGTCACCGACCGGGACCAGCCAGCGCACCGCGATATCGCGAGGCAACTTGGCATTGGCACCGAACACCCACGCCTTCTGGGTGCGTACGACCGGCGCGTCGAAGTGAACGATCTGGCGCGTGGCGTGAACGCCGCTGTCGGTGCGACCGCTGCAGAGCACGCGCACGGGAGTGGCGGCGATCTTGCTTAATGCCGCCTCGAGCGCACCCTGGACCGAGTCGGCCTGGCGCAGTCGCTGCCAGCCGCAATAGCGCGTGCCGTCGTATTCGACGCCAAGGGCCAGGCGACCCGAGAGCGGCTGGTTATCGTCCTGCCGGGAGAAAAACGCCATCGAAAGCTGTGCAGCCCAAAGTCGTCAGGGGCGACCATTATCCCGATGCGACGGCTGGAATTCCACCTCATCGACATCCCACGCTGCAGGAACTTCCCGTTTTGTGCCACAGGCCCTCGCGGCAGCTGGCGGCGCGCCCTCCTTCGGCGTCTCGAGACCATCGCCCTGGGCGGATGTATCGAAGACGACCTCAGGCCCGCTGCCGGTGGCAGGCTCGGCTGGAGGTGTCATGGCTACCGGCTCCAGCGAAAATGCGGAAAAATCGATAACCGGCATGGCCGACGGCGAGCCGGGAGTCCCCGTCACGAGCGCGGCCAGGGAAGAGGAGTCCGGTGCCGAAGCCGATGTCTCGTTCTCAGCCGCGTCCAGCTCCAGGGCCGGCGCTTCGTAATCGATGCATGACGCGAACAGCGAGGTTGCCGATGGATCGACCGACGGGGTCAGATCGTCATCGAACAACGCCGACATCGGATCGGGGTGATCTTGCACGTCGTTCTGAATCGATGAAGGATGGCGCGGGATCGGGGCCGGGGAAACGAGATCCGGATCGAAACGAGCGGCGGCGGGGTCGGGCCGATCGACCTGCGCCTCGAACAGCGCATCGACGTCTTGTGCAGCCCCCCGCCAAACCGGCTCGGAGGCGACCTCTCCTGTCGCCTCCTGCCAGCTCTCCTCGACGTATCGGGCGCGGTAATCATCGACCAGGGCTTGCCCTTCACGACGCTGCTCGGCTGTGGCGTCGTCACCGAAGCCCGCCAGCGCCTGCTCCAGCGCGTCCATATCGCGCAGCTCCCCCAGTGCTTTCAACAGTCCCAGGCGAAACTGCGCATTCTCCCGATTCGCCAGCTGATCGCGCAGCCAGTCACGCGCTTCGGCGTGACGACCGTACGCCATGTAGATATCCGCCTGGCTGATCGAGACCGAATCCACATCCAGCTCGACAGCCGACCGGCGTAATGGCGTGGACTGACGGCTCGTCCCACGGGGTGATATCTCAACCGCGCCCGACACCGACTCGTCGAGAGATTCGGGGATGCCGGTTTCGCTGACGTCGGGTTCGGCGCGACGACGCCGGCGCTGCCAGACCCACAGCATCAGAAGCGCGATCAGCAACCCTCCGCCGATCCAGTCGAGGTGCCCGAGCAGTCGCTGCCACAGTGACGGCGGCGAAGCGGGAGAGGGATCCGGTGACGCCGCCACCGCCTGGCTGACCACACCGGATGCAGGAGCGTCCGATCCGGGGGCATCCGATACCGATACGGCAACGTCGGCCGTTTTCGACACCACAGGCGATACGCTGCCGTTGGATGCATCGCGCTGTCCGGGCTGGCGATCCGGATCGGCCTCGGCCGACGGCGTATCGACGACTGCCAGCGCCCCCTGCAGCGTATCGCGTTCGCGCCGCAAGGCTTCGATCGTCGCGCGCTGCCGTTCGGTTTCGGCGGTCAGATCGGATAGCCGTTGTTGCAGCATGGCGAGTCTGGCCGCAGCTGGCGCTTCCCCGGAGGATGTCCTGGAAACCGGCGCTTCGGACGCTGTCGACGTCGGGTCCCGCCCCACGATGTCGATGACCGGCCGACCGTCCCTGGTCTTGCGGACGAGCGTCTCGAGCCGGGACGCTGCCTCGGCGGGCGAGATATTGGCCACGGCCGCCAGCGTGGGCACATCCATTGCCACATTGGCGCGCAAGCGATCGATATCGCCATCGACGAACGCCGCCGGGTTGGACTGGAACAGCGCCAGCATCAGCGACTGACGGCTCATGCCGGCCTGCGGCAACAGCGAGGCCGCCAGCGTCGACAGCGAATCGCCGGGGCGAACGGTCACTCGCGAGGGCCACGCCAAAGGAGAGGAAGAGGAAGAGGAAGAAGAGGGAGAGGAAGACGGATGATGCGATACGGGGACTGGAGTCACGCCGTTCGATAACGCATAGGCGCGCGTCAGATCGCGGTCGCCACTTAGCAGCGGTTGGGCGCTGGCGTAATCGACCGGATCGAACAACAGCGACACGGCACGCTGCCACTGCCCTTCCGGCCAGGTCACCACCAGCACCAGATCCAGAAAGGGTTCTCTCACCCGCCGCGGGCTGTCGAGCACGACTGCCAGGCCACCCGCCTGACGCTCGACCGTGGCCGACACCGTGTCCGTGAGCGCGCTGCGCGTCAGTCCGGCCTGGCGATAGGCGGCGTCATCGGCAACGGTCACCGATACCTGCGAGGCCTCGAGGCCACTGTCGTCCGTCAGCGGCAGCACCACATGCAGCGGCCGATTGAGCGAGGACACCTGCCGAGGGTCACCGACGCCGAGCGCGTAAGTCGACGAGGCCAGTAACAGACAGAGCCCGCCGATCATGAGTGTGAGCCATTGCCGCATGGGGTCCTCGCCAACGCATTGGAGTGAGTCTCGACTCCCTCATCGGCGGCACCTCAGCAAACTTTAACAATTTGTAACGATTGGATAACAAAAGGCCTCGCCAGCCGATGCTGACGAGGCCCTTGTCGCTTAAGGCGAACGTAACGCTCCAGGAGAACGTGACGCTTACGCTTGCTCGCGCACGATCTTGAGCATGCGTTTGAGTGGTTCGGCGGCGCCCCACAGCAGCTGGTCTCCGACACTGAAGGCGGTCAGGTATTCCCCCCCCATGGAGAGCTTGCGCAGGCGCCCTACCGGCACGGTCAGCGTACCGCTGACGGCAGCCGGCGTCAGCTGCTCGAGCGTCGCGTCTTTCTCGTTGGGGACGACCTTGGCCCAGTCGTTGTGCCTGGCCAGGCGATCCTCGATCTCGTCGAGCGGCACGTCCTGCCTGAGCTTGATGGTGAACGCCTGACTATGCGAGCGCATCGCGCCGATGCGTACGCAGAGGCCGTCGATGGGAATCGGATTGGCGCCGGTGGCGAGAATCTTGTTGGTCTCGACCCCGCCTTTCCACTCCTCCTTGCTCTGGCCGTTGTCCATCGCCTTGTCGATCCACGGCAACAGGCTGCCGGCCAGCGGCGCGCCGAAGTTGTCGACCGGGAACTCCCCGCCCCGCATGGCGGCGGTGACGTCGCGATCGATGTCGAGAATCGCGCTCGATGGCGTGGCGAGATCGCTGGCGACTGCCGAATGCAGCGCGCCCATCTGCGACAGCAGTTCGCGCATGTGCTTGGCCCCGGAACCGGAAGCCGCCTGATAGGTCATGGAGGTCATCCACTCGACCATGTTGGCTTCGAACAGCCCGCCCAGCCCCATCAGCATCAGGCTGACGGTGCAGTTGCCGCCGACGAAGGTTCTGGCGCCCTTGGCAAGCTGAGCGTCGATCACGTGCCGGTTGACCGGATCGAGCACGATGGTCGACTCCTCCGCCATGCGCAACGTGCTGGCCGCGTCGATCCAGTAGCCTTTCCAGCCCGCCTGGCGCAGCGGCTGATAGACCGCGCCGGTGTAGTCGCCGCCCTGACAGGTGACGATCACGTCCATCGTCTTCAGCGACTCGATGTCGTTGGCGTCCTTCAGCGCCGGCACATCGACGCCGATGTTCGGCCCGGCCTGGCCGGCCTGGGAGGTGGAGAAGAAAACTGGCTCGAGTCCGGCGAAATCGTTGTCGTCCAGCATGCGCTGCATCAACACGGAACCGACCATCCCGCGCCAGCCGACGAATCCGACTTTCAACATAGTGGCGTACCCCGAAGCTTTTTGAATGTCCTGAATCGACACGACGACTCGTTCGAGTCGTCGCATCCTGTCAATCCTGAAAGCGCATTATAGCGCATGGGTCCAGGGCCTGTTCACGCCATACACCGCGAGCCGCGTGGATAGTGTGAACAGGCCTGGCATGCCCGCCCTCACATATCCGCGCTCAGGCCTCGGCGAATGCCGCCAGCACCGCGTCGCCCATCTCGCTGGTGGAGACCTGGCGGGTGCCCGGATAGGCGATATCCGCGGTGCGCAGCCCCTGATCCAGCACCTTGCCCACGGCGCGCTCGATGCGATCGGCCAGCGTCGGTTCGCCCAGCGAATAACGCAGCATCATCGCCACCGACAGAATCGTCGCCAGCGGGTTGGCCAGGCCCTGACCGGCGATATCCGGCGCACTGCCGTGGCACGGTTCGTACATGCCCTGCTGACGCTCGTTGAGCGACGCCGATGGCAGCATGCCGATCGAACCGGTCAGCATCGCGGCGGCGTCGGAGAGAATGTCGCCGAACATGTTGCCGGTCACCACGACGTCGAACTGCTTGGGCGCGCGCACCAGTTGCATGGCGGCGTTGTCGACGTACATGTGCGACAGCTCGACATCCGGATACTCCGGTGCCAGCCGATTCATCACTTCCCGCCACAGCATGGTGACTTCGAGCACGTTGGCCTTGTCCACCGAGCAGAGCTTCTTGCCGCGCTTCTGGGCCATCTCGAAGGCGACGCGACCGATGCGCTCGATCTCGGACTCGGCGTAGACGTAGGTGTTGAAACCGACGCGCTCGCCGTTACGTTCCTCGATGCCGCGTGGCTGACCGAAATAGATGCCACCGGTCAGCTCGCGCACGATCATGATGTCGAGGCCGGAAACCACGTCCGGCTTTAGCGTCGAGGCCTCGGCGAGCTGCGGATAGAGCAGCGCCGGGCGCAGATTGCCGAACAGATTGAGATTCTTGCGCAGCCCCAGCAGGCCCTTTTCGGGGCGCTTGCTCAGGTCTTCCAAGGTGTCCCATTTCGGGCCGCCGACGGCGCCGAGCAGGATCGCGTCCGCCGCCTTGGCTTTCGCCAGGGTGGATTCGGGCAACGGATCGCCCTCGGCATCAAAACCGGCGCCGCCGACCAGCGCCTCTTCCAGCTCGGCGTCCAGACCGGCCTCGCGGCAGGCGTTCAGGATCTTGACCGCCTCGGCGGTAATTTCCGGGCCAATACCGTCACCGGGCAACACCAGAATCTTCTTGCTCATGCAGTTTCCTCAAACATGTTCTTTGGTCGCCCACAGCACCAGCATATCCGTGGTGAAGGAGCCGTCATCGCTGATCTCGAAGGCATCGCGCACTTCCTGACCGACATCGCGCTGCAGGTGGCGAATCGCATCGCGCATCACATCCGGGGTACGCATGCGCTCGATCCAGGTCTCGAAATCCAGGCGCAGGCGCTGACGCGAGCTGGACGTCATCACAAGGCCCGCTTCACCGACCATCTGTGCCCATTCACTCGGGGCGTAGTCGCGCACATGACTGGTGTCGCGCAGCATCTCCACGGTCTGCAGGAAGCTGTCGAACAGCGGCTGCTCGGACGCCGAGACGTCGATGAATGCCGCCAGTCCACCCGGCTTCAACACCCGTCTCGCTTCGCGCAGCGCCAGCCCGACATCGCGCCAGTGGTGCGCGGAGAAGCGGCTGCAAACCACGTCGAAACTGTCGTCCGCGAACGGCAGCGACTCGGCGATGCCCTGCACCGTGCGGATATTGTTGAACCCACGCTCGATGGCCGCCTCGCCGACCACCGCGAGCATTCTCGGCGACAGGTCGTAGGCCACGATCTCCGCCGCCAGATCCGCCAGCTGGAAGCTGACGTGACCCGCGCCGCAACCGAGATCCAGCACGCGTGGCGCGTCGATCCGGGCAACGCGTTCGTGAAGCTGCGCGAACTCTTCACCCTGGGCATGCACTTGACTCGACAGGTAAGCCGCAGCCTGCCCTCCGAACTGGCGCTCGACGACGGCGCTATGGTCGCCGTGACCTGTCACGTCAGACATCCCGGAACAACCAGGGGTTCGCCGGACGATGGCGACTCTCGAAGTCGCGAATGGCCGCGGACTGCTCGAGGGTCAGGCCGATGTCGTCGAGCCCCTCCAGCAGGCAGTGCTTGCGAAACGCGTCGACCTCGAACGGGATCGCCTCGCCACTCGGCGTGGTAATCGTCTGCCCCTCGAGATCGATGTCGAGGCGATAGCCTTCCACGGCCTCGGTCTCCTGGAACAGTCGATCGACGGTGGCCTCGTCGAGCGTGATCAACAGGATCCCGTTCTTGAACGAGTTGTTGTAGAAGATGTCGGCGAAGCTCGGCGCGATCACCACGCGGAAACCGAAGTCATCCAGTGCCCAGGGCGCGTGCTCGCGCGAACTCCCGCAACCGAAATTGCGCCGCGCCAGCAGCACCTGCGCATCGCGGTAGCGCGACTGGTTGAGCACGAAATCCGGATTGAGCGGGCGGCCCGTGGCGTCCTGCCCCGGATAGCCCTCGTCGAGATAGCGCAGCTCGTCGAACAGGTTGGGGCCGAAGCCGGTGCGCTTGATCGACTTCAGAAACTGTTTGGGAATGATCAGGTCGGTGTCGACATTGGCGCGATCCAGCGGCGCGACCAGACCCTGCAGGCGTTCGAACTTTTTCATCGTCTGGCCTCCTTAGGCACTCATCGCATCGGCGCGATCATAGTCATAGCTCCGGACATCCACGAAGTGGCCTTCGATGGCAGCGGCCGCCGCCATCGCCGGACTCACCAGATGGGTGCGTCCACCGTAGCCCTGGCGCCCCTCGAAGTTGCGGTTGGACGTCGACGCGCAGCGCTCGCCGGCGCCCAGCTTGTCGGCGTTCATCGCCAGACACATCGAACAGCCCGGCTCGCGCCATTCGAAGCCCGCCTCGACGAAAACCCTGTCGAGCCCTTCGGCTTCGGCCAGGCGCTTCACCAGCCCGGAGCCCGGCACCACCATCGCCAGTTGAATGTTGTCGGCAACCTTGCGCCCTCTCGCCACCTTGGCCGCCTCGCGCAGATCCTCGATCCGCGAGTTGGTGCAGGAGCCGATGAACACCTTGTCGAGCCGGATATCGGTGATCTTCTGTCCGGCGCTGAGCCCCATGTATTCCAGCGCGCGTGTCATGCCCTGGGTGACGGTTTCATCGGCGGCCGTGGCCGGATCCGGCACTTCGGCGGAGACGTTGACGACCATTTCCGGGCTGGTGCCCCAGGTGACCTGCGGCTCGATCTCGGCGGCGTCGAGCTCGACGATCTTGTCGAAGTGCGCGCCGTCGTCGGAAACCAGATCCCGCCACGCCTCGACCGCCGCAGACCACTGCTCGGCCGTCGGTGCATAGGGGCGGCCCTTCAGATAGTCGATGGTGTTGTCGTCCACCGCCACCAGCCCGACGCGGGCGCCGGCCTCGATCGCCATGTTGCAGATCGTCATACGACCTTCCATGGAGAGATCGCGGATCGCACTGCCGGCGAATTCGATGGCGTAGCCGGTGCCGCCAGCGGTACCGATACGCCCGATGATCGCCAGCACGACATCCTTGGCGGTGACGCCGAGCCCAAGCTTGCCCTCGACGCGCACCTGCATGTTCTTCATCTTCTGGGCGATCAGACACTGCGTCGCCAGCACGTGCTCGACTTCGGAGGTGCCGATGCCGTGAGAGAGCGCGGCGAAGGCGCCGTGCGTCGCGGTGTGCGAGTCGCCGCAGACCACGGTCATCCCGGGCAGCGTGGCGCCCTGCTCCGGCCCGACCACGTGGACGATACCCTGGCGCTCGTCGTTGATCCGGAACTCCTCGATCTCGAAGCTCTCGCAGTTGGCATCCAGGGTCTCGACCTGGATTCGCGACACGTCGTCGAGAATCCCGGCGTTACCGGCGCTGCGCTCCTTGAGCGTGGTCGGCACGTTGTGGTCCGGCGTCGCCAGGTTGGCGTCGCGACGCCACGGCTTGCGCCCGGCCAGACGCAGCCCCTCGAACGCCTGGGGCGACGTGACCTCGTGCAGCAGGTGACGATCGATGTAGATCAGCGCGGAACCGTCGTCGCGCTGGGTCACCAAATGCTGCGCCCACAGCTTGTCGTAGAGCGTCTGGCTTGCCATCTGTGTCATCTCCTCCGTCCCGCTGTCTGACGGGAAACGCCGCATAAATGTCTGCGCCAGCGAATCGCTACGTTGCGCGGTACTCGAAGACTCAACTAACCCTATGTTATGTCTCGTCTCCTGCGTTCCGTGCGCCTTGCGATTCATCTTGCTCGTCGATTTATTCAGCCTTTCCCTACCGCAGCTTGGTGACGTAACGCTTGCGAATCGAGACGTCATGTGACGCCGCGAATGATTGGTTAGCCAAGATACGGCGCCTTTATGCATAAAATCAATTCATCTTGATTATGCTTTGGATTCCATAACAGAATTGAACGATACACCTGACGGAAAACGACGCCATGGACACACAGAGCCTGCAGGCTTTCATCGCGGTCGCCGATACGGCGTCGTTCTCGCTGGCCGGCGAGCAACTGCATCTGACCCAGCCGGCGGTCAGCAAACGGATCGCCACGCTGGAACATCAGACCGGCGCCAGGCTCTTCGACCGGATCAATCGGCGCGTCAGCCTGACCGAGGCCGGCCGGCTGCTGCTGCCCCGCGCGCGGCAGATCCTGCAGCTGGTCGAGGACAGTCGCCGGACCATGAGCAATCTGAGCGGCAGCGTCGAGGGCAGCCTGACGCTCGCCACCAGTCACCATGTCGGCCTGCACCGGCTCCCGCCGATCCTCAAGGCCTTTACCCAGCGCTACCCCGGGGTCGATCTGGATCTGCGCTTTCTCGATTCCGAACAGGCCTATCACGGCGTCGTCGCCGGCGAGATCGAGCTGGCCGTGGTGACGCTGTCGCCGCACCCCAACCCGCAGGTGGAATCGGTCCCGGTGTGGATCGATCAGCTGCGCTTCGTCGCGGCGCCCGAACACCCGCTGACGACGCGCGGCGAGCTGCCGCTATCGACACTGGTGAACTATCCGGCGGTACTGCCGGGGCCGCTCACGTTTACTCGCGACATCGTGGTGGGTTCGTTCAATCGGGCCGGACTGGCAATCGATGTGGCGCTCTCCACCAACTACCTGGAGACGCTGAAAATGATGGCGGGTATCGGGCTGGGCTGGAGCGTGCTGCCGGAGAGCATGATCGACGAGGAGATCGCGGTACTGCCGGTGTCGCATCCGCCCATCGAGCGCCGGCTGGGCTATCTGGTGCACAAGGAGCGCACGCTTTCCAACGCCGGACGCGCGATGATCGCGGAGCTGGAAGGCGCACGCGTGGCACCCGTTGCCTAAGAGCTATTGCCTTTCAGGCCTGACCGAGACGCGGCGTATCGACCCGAACGTCACCGTTCTGGGCACGATGACGCAGCAGATGATCCATCAGCGTCAGCGCCATCATCGCCTCGGCGATCGGGGTGGCTCGGATGCCGACGCAGGGGTCGTGTCGACCTTTGGTCACTACCTCGACCGCGTTGCCATGGATATCGATGGAGCGCCCCGGCTGAGTGATGCTGGAGGTCGGCTTCAGTGCCAGATGGGCGACCACCGGCTGGCCGCTGGAGATGCCGCCGAGTACCCCGCCGGCGTGATTGGAGAGGAAGCCTTCCGGCGTCATTTCGTCGCGATGCTCGCTGCCGCGTTGGGCGACGACATCGAAGCCATCGCCGATCTCGACCCCTTTCACCGCATTGATACTCATCAGCCCATGAGCCAGATCGGCGTCCAGCCGATCGAACACCGGTTCGCCCAGCCCCACCGGTACACCCTCGGCGACGACCGTGATCTTCGCGCCCACCGAATCCTGATCGCGGCGTAGCTGGTCCATGTAGGCCTCGAGCTGCGGCAAGCTGTCCGGATCCGGACAGAAGAACGGATTGTCATCGACGCCTTCCCATCCCTTGAAGTCGATCGCGATGGGCCCGAGCTGACTCATGTAGCCGCGCACCTGAATGCCCTGCCCGGCCAGCCATGCCTTGGCAATGGCGCCTGCCGCCACGCGCATGGCGGTTTCCCGCGCGCTGGAGCGGCCGCCCCCGCGGTAGTCGCGAGTCCCGTACTTGTGGTGATAGGTGTAGTCGGCGTGGGCCGGACGAAACTGCTCGGCGATCCTGGAGTAGTCCTTGGAGCGCTGGTCGGTGTTCTCGATCATCAACCCGATCGGCGTCCCCGTGGTCCGACCCTCGAACACGCCGGACAGAATCCGGACCTGGTCCGGCTCGCGCCGCTGGGTGGTGTGACGCGAAGAGCCGGGACGACGGCGATCCAGGTCGCGCTGCAGATCCGCCTCGCTGAGCTCGAGCCCCGGCGGGCAACCGTCGACGATGGCACCCAGCGCGGGGCCGTGGCTCTCACCGAAAGTGGTGACGGTGAACAGTTTGCCGAAGGTGTTGCCGGACATGCGCGATCCTCAGGAAATGGACGAAAAATTCGGGTTCAGGCCGGACGGGCAGCCGCGAACTGATCGGCGTGGCTATCGAGATCCTCGGCACTGAGCGCAAAGACCCCTTCGCCGCCCCGCTCGAACTCCAGCCACAGGAATGGCACCTCGGGGAAGGCTGCCTCCAGATGGCGCTGCGAGTTGCCCACCTCGACGATCAGCATGCCGCCGTCGTTCAGGTAGCGGCGGGCTTCTCGCAGGATGCGCCGGACGATATCGAGCCCGTCGCGACCGGCGCCCAGCGCCAGGCCCGGCTCATGGCGATACTCCGCCGGCATGGCTGCCAGATCGCGCGTATCGACATAAGGCGGGTTGCTGACGATCAGATCGTAATGCTGCCCCGCCACCCCCTCGAACAGATCGGAGGCCACCGCGCGAACGCGCCGACCGACATCATGCCGTACGATATTCGCCTTGGCGACCTCGAGCGCCTCCACGCTGATATCGACCAGATCCACTTCGCAGGTCGGCAGGTGGAGTGCGGTGGCAATGCCCATGCAGCCGGAGCCTGTGCACAGATCGAGCACTCGCGCCGGAGGCGTCTCGTCGAACCAGGCCGAAAACCCCTGCTCGATCAGTTCGGCGGTAGGCGAACGCGGGATCAGCACGCGCTCGTCGACCTCGAACGGGAACCCGGCGAAAAACGCCTCGCCGAGCAGGTAAGGCAGTGGCCGGCGAGATTCGATGCGGCTACGTACCAGCGAAACGATGCGGCGCCGTTCGAGCCCCAGCAAACGCGCATCGAGCACCGCCGGGTCGATGTCCCACGGCAGATGCAGCGCGCCCAGCACCAGCGCCACCGCTTCGTCCCAGGCGCTATCGGTACCATGACCGAAATGCAGCCGATGGGCGTGGAATTCGGTGGTCGCCCAGCGCAGGCAGTCGCGCACGCTGAACAGGTCTTCGACGATGGCTTCGTCGGTTAGCGTCAGGGTCGACTGCGGTGAGGACATCGGCAGGGCTCGCATCTGGCTGGAAAACGGACGACGATTGTACGCGCAAGGCTCACGCGTTCACAGCCGGCCATGTCATGACGCGCGGAATCGGTTACCCTTCCGCCGCTGAAGGACTCGAGCCCAAGACAGCGATCAGCGAAGGCACAACGGCAATGACCCACTTCCCGGGCGATGACGACGATCGCGCCGCTAGCGCCAAACCCGACAGTGCCTTCCGCGAGGCACTGGAAGCCGCCGGTATCCGGCGGCTGAGGATCAACCGCGCACAGACCGGTCGGCCGCGGCGCAACGCGCTCAACGTCAGCGCACGTCGCGAGGCGGCGGAGCAGGCGCCGCTGCAGACGCAGTCAACGCTGTCGGACGGCGGGGTCGAGGCGGTCACCCCGCACCAACGCCTGGAGTTCTCGATTCCGGATCTGCCGCCACGCACCTTTGCCCAGCTCAAGAAAGGCCACATCGCCTGGGAAGGCGGGCTCGATCTGCACGGCTATACCCTCGACGAAGCGCGCATCGAGCTCGAGTCGTTCATCAACGATGCCATTGCCAACCGCGCCCGCTGCGTGCTGGTGGTCCACGGCAAGGCGCGCGGCTATCGTGGCAGCGGCGCGGACTATCCGGTGATCAAGAGTCACGTCAACGGCTGGCTCAGGAACTGGTCGCGGGTGCTGGCATTCTGCTCGGCGAGCGATATCGACGGCGGGACCGGCGCGCTCTACGTGCTGCTGCGAACGCGCGCCGATTCAAATAGCTAGTGTGGTGTCTCACAAATACCATCCAATAATATCGGTCCCTGGCGCCGCCATGCATCCGATATTTCTTCGCGTTACCTGCGAGACGCCACACTAGGGTTTGTCTGAAAAATCGTCGAGCGAAGGTCAGGCAAAAATCGGCGAAAAGACGGGGTTTACGCGGTTGTAAATGAGTACTTCAAGCCGATTTTTAACGCCGTATGGCCGAGCGCAGGCACTTTTCAGACAAAGCCTGAGACGTCACATGGAGCGCCCATAAGGCGCTGATTGAGCTGCCGAGCGAGATGGCACGCAGGCGGTTATCCAGTATCTCCTTCAACCGTGTCGCTTGGGCGACGATAAAGGCAACGGCAGACGCCCCTGCGGGTCGGCGCTGCTGGCCGGATGTCGACGGCCGTCGACCGGTTCGGCGGCAACGGACGTTCGGTCCCGCTGGCGCTCATGCCGATCCAGGGCCTGAGCGGTGAGATAGCGTCCCAGTTCGATCAGCGCTTCCGCACGGTGAAATTCGTAGGCGCCACAAACACTCTTGGGAACTTCGATCAGAATGTCGGGCGGGTAACCGGCGATCTTGTACTTGGCCAGCGCCGCCTGAGTGATATCGAACGAAGCCAGCATCATGTCGAGCTTGCTCCAGGCGCGCTCGGTCTGGCTCGACCAGCTGACGTTTTCCGCAACCTCCTCCTCGTCGCCGAATGACGACACCATGCCCTGCACTCGCGTCCGCACGTTCCTCACCCAGCCGCTGAAACTCTTGCCTTCGGCTGCGCGCTTGATTTCGCGCGCGTGCTCCTGGGCCGCCTGTTCGGCGGGCAGCAATTCCTCCAGCGTGATCGGCCGGGAGGTCTGCGCCGTGGCGTTGACCGCCAGCACGATATCCGCATCGACCGAGACCGTGGGAATGATCGGGAGCGGATTCAGCAGCCCGCCGTCGACCAGCACGTGACCGTTTTCCTGAACCGGGGTAATGATCCCCGGCACCGCGATGGAGGCACGAATCGCGCGTAGCAAGGGGCCGCTCTGAAACCACACTTCGCGCTGGCGGCTCAGGTCCGTCGCCACCGCGGTGAATGGCATCGGCAGATCCTCGATGCGAATATCCCCGACCAGCGATTCGAGCTTGGTCATCACCTTGCCGGCGCGCATGGCACCCATGGCACTCCAGGTGATGTCGACCAGCCGCAGCACGTCGAAATAGTCGAGCTGACAGACCCAGTCGCGGTAACCCTCGAGTCTGCCGGCCGCATAGACCCCGCCGATCAAGGCGCCCATGGAGCAGCCGGAGATCGAGGCGATTTCGTAGCCGCGCGCCTCGAGCTCCTCGATCACGCCGATGTGCGCATAGCCACGTGCGCCACCACTCCCCAGTACCAACGAGACTCGAGGTTTCATGACACGGGCTCCCCGATTGTCGATCGATGCCAGCTTACGATTTCCGATGCCACCTGCGCCACGCTGACGCGCTCCAGATGCAGATGATGTCCGCCGGAGAGGATCCGTCGTTCGAGTCTGTCGATCCGGCGGCACGCGTCGCCAAGATGCGCGCGCTGCGTCAACACACCGGCGGAGGCCTGCAACAGCAGCACCGGCGCCCGAATGGCGGCAACCGTGGCCAGCATCTGATCCGGTGTCCAGCGCAGCAGCGAGGGATAGACCAGCCGCCGATCGGTGCGCCATTGATAGCGCCCATCCCCTTTTCTGGCGAGATTGCGTTCGACGATCGGGCGGGCGGTGTCGGCATCGATCCGGGTGACCCCACCCCGGACTCGGGCGGTTACGGCATCGTCGAGACTCGCGTAGCCGCCGGCATCGCTGCGCGAACGGCGCCGCGCACGCAATCCCGCTTGCAACTGCGCCACCGTCTCGCCGGGCTCGTTGGTGGTCGAAGCCAGACCGTCGATCAGCACCAACCGGTCGACCCGCTCCGGCGTCGCGGCCGCGATAAGGCTGGCGACACCGGCACCCATCGAGTGGCCGACGAGCGTCGTCGCGTTCAGATTCAACGCATCCAGTGCATCGAGCACATCGGGCACGTAGCCCCATAGCGGGTAGTCGGCATGGGCGCCGCGTAGCGGCGAGTGGCCGTGACCCGGCAGATCCAGCGCCACCAGACGAATGCCAAGCGCCGTGACCAGCGCCGGCGCCAGACGCGAGAAGGTCGCAGCGTTGTCGAGCCAGCCGTGCAATGCCACCCACGTGGGCGCCGCATCGTCACCCCAACTCAGCGCGGCGAGACGCCCTTCCCCCAGGATCATTTCTCGAGCCCTCAAGGGTTCTCTCCCAGCATGTCATCGATCGCCGTCAGGATCGCTCCGCGGGCGGCCTTTGGATGTTCGAACGGAAACATGTGCCCACCCGGTACACAGCGCAGCCGAACGCCCAGCCGCGAGAGCGTGCGCCGACGGCCGGGGGTAAGCAAGTCGGAGTCTTCACCGGCGATGACCGTCAGCGGTACCTGAAGCTTGCGCAGTACCGAGATCAGGTGATCCGGCAGGTGGCGAAACACGGCGGCTTCCGTGCGCGGCGCGAAGAGCAGCCGGGCAGCGCCGCTGTCTTCGTCGAGCGTCGTCGCGCCGGTGACATAGTCGTCCATGGCAGTCTCGGTGAAGCGCTGAAACAGCGAACGCCGACGCAATGATTCGGCCATCGCTTCTCGACTGGACCAACGCTCGCGCCGGCGTAGCGTCTTGCCAGCCGGCGTCACTCGATCGATGAAACCCGTGAGCTTGGCAACTTTCAGCATCCATGCATCCCGCCCCAGCAGCAGCGGCGGATCCAGTGCCACCACGGCGCGGAATCGCTGCGGCGCCTCCGCGGCCGCCATGATCGACAGCACGCCACCCATGGAGTGGCCGACGGCGACGATCGGCGTCGGCACCGAGGCGACAGCCGCAAGATACTCTTCGCGCAAAGCCAGCCAGTTGCGTCCCACCGGGTAACGGGGATCGTGGGCCAGACGTTCCAGCGGATGCAGCTCGAAACGGTCCGCCAACGGTGACAACAGAGTCCGGTAACTGGCACCGGTGAACCCGTTGGCGTGGGCGAAGACCAGAGGATAACGCAGCATCGACATCTGAATTCCCTTAGACTGTCGCGTGTCAATTTCCGGCGATAGATCCTCGCCCCTTCATTCGGGGTCGTCTATTCCCGACTCGACATTCAATACGCCCGTCGGACGCCTGGATCGACCGCGTTCGAAACGTTTGCCAAGCAAGGATTGTACTGTGTCTCGCAACAGATCCCATCGCGATACCCGTCTGCGTAACCGATTATTCTGGGCACTGCTGATTGCGGCGCTGGTGGTCGGCTTCTGGCTCGTGCGCAGCGGAGGCTGAACCATGGGGTTGTTGGCCGCCTTCACCCACACGCTGGAAATCACGCTGCCGGTATTTCTGATGGTCTTTCTCGGCCTGGGCCTCAAACGGCTCGGCTGGATCGATGCGCATTTCATCACCACCGCATCGATGCTGGTATTCAAGGTCACGATGCCGACGCTGCTGTTTCTGAGCATCATTCAGGCCGATCTGGGCCGGGCGCTGCAGCCGGACCTGATCGGCTACTTCATCGGCTATACCGCGATCAGCTTCTTCCTCGCCTGGGCCTGGGCCATCTGGCGCCACCCACGGGTAGAGCGAGGCATTTTCACCCAGGGGGCGTTTCGCGCCAACAACGGCATCGTCGGGCTGGCGCTGGCCGCCGGCCAGTACGGTGATTACGGTCTGTCCGTCGGCGGCGTGCTGGCCGGCGCGGTCATCGTCATCTACAACGTCTTCTCGGTCTTTATCCTGTCGCTCTACAGCGATGAGGTCGACACGGACTTCCGCAGCCTGATCAAGAATCTGGCCAGGAACCCGCTGATCCTGAGCGTGGTGTTCGCGATTCCGGTAGCGCTGTCGGGCATCGAGCTGCCCGGCTGGGTGATGACCTCGGGTGGGTATCTCGCCGGCATGTCGCTGCCATTGGGACTGATCTGCATCGGCGGCACGCTCTCGGTCACCGCGTTCAAGCGCAGCAGCACCATCGCCCTCGACGCCAGCCTGTGGAAGCTGGTGTGGGTTCCCTTGTTCGGCGTCCTGGGCGCGCTTGCCGCGGGGATCCAAGGGCCGGCGCTGGGCATCATCTTTCTCTACCTCGGCTGCCCCGGCGCGGCGGCCAGTTTCGTCATGGCCAAGGCGTTCAAGAGCAACGACAAACTGGCAGCCAATATCATCGTCATTACCACTTTTGCATCGATGTTCACCTTGAGCTTCGGCCTGTTCGTGCTGAAATGGCTGGACCTGGTATAACGCGGGCCATTGATCTCACCCCTGCAAAACGGGCCGCTCTCGCGAGCGGCCCGTTTCATCATCATGCCGCTGATCGCCGCACGGCTGGCGAGATCAGCGCTTGCGTTCGCCGTCGAGCAGACGGCGCAGCTCGAACGGCCTTGCCCTCGTGAACGGCTTCCGACAGTCGCTACGTTCAGACACGGTCCTGATAGGCGGCGTAGTTGTCATAGGCCCGCTGAAGATGACGATACATGGCATCGCGGGCGGCTTCGGCCTGTCCCGAGACGATCGCCTGCAGGGTCTCGGCATGTTCACGCGCGACCCTTTCAAGATAGTAGGAGACCGCTTCCGGATCGAGCTCGACGGAAAGCAGTTTCGTCCGCGGTATCGCGCCCTCATTGAGCTGATCGTACAGCGAGACGAAAAACGGATTGTGGGTGGCCTCGACGATCGCCCGGTGGAAGACATAGTCCTCGTGACGCGCCTGGCTGCCCTTGCTGCAGGCGGTCACGAACTGCTCATGGGCACTCTGCATCGCCGCCACGTCGGCCGGCGTGCGCCGCTCGGCTGCCAGCGCCGCGGCCTGGGAATCGAGCGTCATGCGCATCTCGAGCACGTGCAGGATGTCCTCTACCGTAGTGGCACTGATGCGCCTCGCCGGGAAATGGTGTTCCGGCGCAGAGCGTAGAACACGGGTACCGATACCTCGGCGTGTTTCGACCAGGCCCATCGACTTGAGGTGGGCGATCGCCTCCCGCACCGCCGTACGACTGACGCCGAACATGTCGCACAGCTGGCTCTCGGTCGGCAATTTCTCCCCCACCTCGATACGCCCCTGGGTGATCAGGGCTTCCAGTTGCCGGGCGATCTGACGCGAAAGACTCTCCTGCGAAGAGATGCGGGTTATCTCCCAAGCCTTGGTCTGCTCCATCGTGCTGCCTGCCTTATCGATTTTCTTGACCGACCATGGCGCCTGCGATCACGCGGATGCGGTCGGTACTGTCTGACGTTCGAGACTGCCAGCATAACAGGTCGACCGCGCCCAGCCCTGGGTCACGCTTCGTCGTCGGGATGCCCCAGTGTCACGAACTTGCCACCCTGATAGACGACTGCCGGATCCATCGGATCCTGAGGAGCCTTTGCGGCTTCGGCCTCGACTTCGTTACGCCACGGCGCCGAGCTCTCCTGCGGCGCCCAGCCCAGGAATCGGGCATGACGATTGTCCCACCACTGCTCGGCATTGTCGGAAACGCCGTAGATCACGGTATAGCCCAGCTTGGGCGCAACGAACGCTCGCTCCAGCAGCGCCATGAAATCCTTGACCCCCAGCCACGTCGCCAGCATGCGGGTATCCTTGGGCTTGGGAAAGCAGGAGCCGATCCGCACGCTGAGCGTCTCGATGCCGAACTTGTCGAAATAGAGGCTCGCCAGATCCTCGCCGAAGCATTTGGAAACGCCATAGAGCGAATCCGGTCGACGCGGCACCTGACTGTCGATTCGTGTCGAGCGCTCGTAGAATCCGATGGTGTGGTTCGAGCTGGCAAACACGATTCGGGGCTTGCCCTGCCTGCGAGCCGCCTCGTAAAGATTGTAGGCCCCGATGATGTTGGCCTGCAGAATGCCTTCCCACGGCTTCTCCACCGAGATGCCTCCCAGATGGACGACGCCGTCACAGTCGCTGACGAGCTTTTCCACCGCCGCCGCATCGGCCAGATCGCAGCCGATGAACTCCTCGTGCTTCTCGACGTCGTCGATCGCATCGATGTCGGACAGGCGCACCTGATGCGCCAGTTTCGAAAGATAGGGGCGAATGGCTCGACCGACGCCGCCGGCAGCGCCTGTGACCAGTAATCGATTCAGCACGTTGATCTCTCCTTGTCAGTTTGGACGGCCACGCGTCGATGGCCGGATGTCGAGATATCGGATGATGGGGAGGTCGAACCGCTCCGGTGGCGGATCATTGCAGCAGCTCGGGCAAGGTCAGGGAGATGGCCGGCACATAGGTGACCAGCATCAGCACCACGAACAGCGCCAGATAGAATGGCCAGATGGTCTTGACGGTCTGCTCGATCTTGATCCCGCCGATCGCGCTGCCGACGAACAGACACCCGCCAACCGGTGGCGTGCACAGGCCAATGCCCAGGTTCATCATCATCAGGATGCCGAACTGGATGGGATCCATGCCGAACTGTTGCGCGACCGGCAGGAAGATCGGTGTACAGATCAGGATCAGCGGCGCCATATCCATGATCATGCCGAGCGCCAGCAGCAGCAGATTGAGCATCAGCAGCACGACGATAGGATTGTCGGAGAACGATGTCAGCGCATTGGCCAGGATCTCCGGCACGTTGTAGAGCGCCAGCAGATAGGAAAACGCCGAGGCACAGCCGACCAGAATCATGACCAACGCCGTCGTCTTGACCGCCTGATAGACCGCTTTCTTGAACGAGGCCCAGCGAAGCTCGCGATAGACGAGCCCGGTAATCACGATGGCATAGATGGCGCCGAACGCACCGGATTCAGTCACCGTGAGGATGCCCGAGAGCACGCCGCCGACGATGATCACCGCCGTCAGCAGCCCCGGCAGGGACGCGACGAAACTGATCAACAGCGCATACCAGCCCGGGAAGGGCTCGCCGCCATAGCCGCGCTTGACCGCCACCAGGTAAGCCGCCACGGCCAGCGCGACACACATCAGAATGCCGGGGACGATGCCCGCCACGAAAAGCTGGGTCACCGAAATCCCGCCGCCGGCCGCCACCGCATAGAGAATCATGTTGTGGCTGGGCGGAATCACCACGCCGGCAATGGAAGATGTCACCGTCACGTTGACCGCGTAGTCGGTGTCGTAGCCTTTCTCCTTCATCACCGGAATCAGAATCGAGCCCAGCGCAGAGGTGTCGGCGACGGCGGACCCGGAGATGCCGCCGAACAGCATCGAGGAAGTCACGTTGACCATGCCCAGGCCACCTCGGACACGTCCGACGGCTGCCGAAGCAAAGCGTACCAGACGGGTGGAAATCCCGCCGTGCAGCATCAGTTCACCGGCAAAGATGAAAAACGGAATCGCCAGCAACGAGAACACCGAAATGCCGGAAACGATTCGCTGGAATCCCACGAACAGCGGCAATCCCTCGTAGAGGAACGTCACGATAGACGCCAGACCCACCGCAAACGCGATCGGCGCGCCTACGATCAGTCCGAGAAGAAAGACGCCGAAAAGAATGGCTAGTCCCATGATGTCAGCTCCCTGCCCGGCCGGTTCGCGTGATGCGTTGAATGAGATTGGCCCCGGTGAAGATCACCAGGAGCACGCCACAAGCGACCAGAGGCGCAGCCCGCCAGCTCTCGGACAGCCCGATCATCGGGATCGGCCGGCCGGCGTTGCTGATCATCATCAGCCACCCCTGCCACGCCATGAAGCCGCCGAAAAGCAGTACGAATCCATCGGAGATGGCGTGCATGATCGCCCGCGGAATTCGCGGCGCGCCTTCGCGCAGGAAATCGATACTCAGGTGGGAGTTGAAGCGAACCCCGGCACCGGCACCGAGGCAGGTGATATAGACCACGATCAACAGCGAGGATTGCTCGATCCAGGTCGGCGTATCGTTGAGCACGTAGCGGCCGAATACCAACCAGCCGAACGAGAAAATCAGGAACACTAACAGTACGCCAGCGACGATCAGGCATAAACGCGCCAAACCGTCCAGCACCCTGTCTGACGTCGTGTCAGGATTGGTGGCCGAATCCGGGACGTTATCCACGATGGTTTTCCCTAGTTGATATCGAAGACAAAAGACGAGCCCCTGGCATCAGGGGCTCGTCATGCTTGGCGGGCTTACTGGGTATTGCGGATATCGTCGATCAACGATTCCAGGTCCGGATGTTCCTGGATGAAGGCCTGGTAGATCGGCTCCATCCGCTTCTGGAACGCCGCCTTGTCCTCTACCACGTTGACCTCGACGCCAGCCGCCTCGACTTTCTCGCGGCTTTTCTCTGCCCCTTCTTCCCACAGCTCGCGCTGTTTCTTGGCCGCGTCTTCTGCCGCCGTGCGCACGATCGACTTGTCCTCGTCGGAGAGCGCGTTCCAGCTGGATTTCGCGACACAGAGACATTCGGGAATGATCAGGTGGCCGGTTTCGGAGAAGTACTTGGCAACCTCATAGTGGTTGCTGGATTCGAATGACGGGAAGTTGTTCTCCGCACCGTCGATGACCCCGGTCTTCAAGGACTGGAACACTTCGCCGTAGGACATTGGCGTCGCATTGCCGCCCAGCGCATCGACCATATCCACGTAAAGATCGTTGTTCATCACTCGAAGCTTGAGGCCCTTGACGTCGTCAGGCTCTTTGATCGCATGATCGGTATTGTAGAAACTGCGAGCCCCCGAACCGAACCAGGACAGCGCGATCAGGTCCTTCTCGGCCAGCGCATCCGCGAAGCGCTTGCCGATATCACCATCCATGACGCGATACATCTGATCGACGCTGTTGAACAGAAATGGCAGCGACAGCACGTCGGTTTCAGGCACGATCGGCCCCATCGGCCCCATGTTGAAATTACCGAAATCCAGGGCGCCGCTGCGAGTCTGATCGATGGCATCTGGCTGGTCGCCCAGCACCGCATTGTTATAGATCCGCGGGTTGATTCTGCCGTCCGTCTTCTCGGAAACTTCCTCGTCGAAAAATTTCAACGCCACCGAATTGGGGTAGCCATCCGGATGAACGTTCCATCCCCGCCAGTCTTCCGCATGGGCGGGAAAGGCCGCGACCGATAACGCTCCAGCGACAGCTACAGCGGGTAAAGAGGCGGAAACATGATCCCAGAAACGTTGTGCCATCGTAGGGCTCCCTCGCTCGACTGAAGCGAATTGTGATTGTCGAAACGTAGGATGCCATACATCATACTTGCTCAATATTAGACTTTGGAATCGACGCCGAGCGCCGTTCATGCGAGCCAGAAGCGTATTCGTTGTCGACTTGAGATATTGATAAAACAATGAAACAGCACTTGATAATTCGTAGATCCAGAGCCACCCAGTTACGTTGTGCGATCTCCAACCGCTAGCCTGGGACGTTGACTTCAAAACAAAAAAAGCAGCATCCTGAGATGCTGCCTGGCGCCACAGTAAATACGGATAACGCGACCCGCAACTGCGTGCGCCCGTCAGCGCACCCGTGCCGGGTGTTTTTTCCGTCTGCGCTTTTGTGCTCTCGCGCGACTTCTACTCGAGCACCACGCCTTCTCTACTCGCTACTCGCGCGCCCTCCTACTCGAGCGCATTCTGGTATCGCGCGCGCTCTGGTGTCGCGCGCGTCTAGGGCTTCTTTTCCGCCGGCGTCTCCTCTCGCGTCTTCTCCTGCCGGCTATCCTGCCCCATCTGCGCGTGCGAATGCTGCGGATCTCCGCTCACCCCATAGCGCTCGTCGCAGTCGGCATCCTGCCCGGCATCTTGCGTCTGCAGGCAAGGCTCGGCTGACGCCGAATAGATCGCCACCGTACTGCGCCCGCCGCGCTTGGCGCAGTAGAGCGCTTCGTCGGCCAGTCGCAGCAGGCCGTCGGGGCTTGCACTGTGCACCGGGTAGCTGGCGATACCAGCCGAGAAGGTGATATGGCCCAGGCACATTTCGCCGCGCTTGAGCGGCTTCGCACAGAGCCGCCCCAGCAGACGCTCCAGACGCTCGGCCAGCACCGCCGGCGAGGCGTGGGAGAGCAGCGCGAACTCCTCGCCACCCAGGCGGCAAACGCTCTCGCCGATATGCTGGTGAGACTTGAGCAGCCCGGCCAGGGTCACCAGCACGCTATCTCCGGCATCGTGCCCGAAGCGGTCGTTGACGCGCTTGAAGTGGTCGAGATCGAGAATCGCCAGCGTCAGAAACTCGCCACGTGACTCCGCCCGCCGGCACGCCTGGGCGTAGGCCGCGTCGAAGTGACGCCGGTTGTAGAGCCCGGTCAAGGCGTCGCGATAGGACAACCCTTCGAGCTCCTCGACCAGTTGCGCCAGCTCCGCGGTACGCAGCGCCACCTGCTGTTCCAGCGTCTCATGGGAGCGTGCCAGTTCGCGGTGAATACGATGGTAGCGGTGCAGCGAAATCGCCACGCAGGAGAGTGAGAAGGCCAGCGAGCCGAAGCTCAGCGGTATCGGTTGCCACGGGATGAAGCCATGCGCCACCAGAATATCGGCCAGCAGCAGCGGCGCGAACACCGCAAAGCACAGCACCACGGTACGCTGTGTGCCATCCAGCGCGCGCCATTGCCATAGCGCCAGCACCAGCATGGCCGGCAGTGTTGCCACCAGCAGTCCGTCGAAAATGGGAAAGGTCAGCGACAGATTGACCACGCCGCCCTGAACCAGTCCCACCACCAGCACCACGTAGCCGAGATGCAGCGCCCACAGCCGCTGCATCCAGCACCTCGCGCTGCCCTTGAGCCAGTGGGCCAGGATCAGCGCGGTCGCCACCGGCAGCATGTAGTAGCTGCATGCTCTGACCAGATCCCATCCCAGCGGATTGCCGGCGATCAATTGCCGCGCCGGCGCTTCGGCCAGCAGCATCAGCCCCGAGGCGCCGGCGAACAGCGCAATGGCTCCGAAGCTGCGACGCTCGACCCCGCTGGCGGCGAAGATCGCGGCGAATACCGAAAGCGCCAGGGCCAGCGCGCTCACCGCCACGTCCCAGGCCGAGCGCCGAATGATCTGGCGATAGGCCTCCCCGCGCTCCATCAGGCGCACCTGACCCCATAGACCAATGCTGGTGTAGTCAGAGAAGACGCGCAGGCAGAGGGTCTTCCCGGCGAAGTCGTGGGGCAACGCGATCATGTGCCAGGGCCAGCCGGCAAAGGTGATCTTGCCGCCATCGTCGAAGTCGCCGTGCTGGTAGATGAGCCGGTCGCCGAGGTAGACCTGCGCGATCAGATCGATACTGGAGAGGAACAGCACCGGATCGTGCCATTGATTGTCCGGCAGGCGCAGGCGAAACCACACCTTGTCGCGACCGTTACGCTCCGGAGGGGTGGCGGGAAAAGCAATCGGCTGCCAGCCAGGGCCATCGGCAGTCAGCCAGAGCGGCAGCCCGGCGGTATCCAGCGGTGAATCGCCCCAGCGGTACTCCCAACCGCTGGGTTCGACGCTCGGTATCTCGCCATCGGGCTCGCGCGTGGCCCAGCCCCAGGCCACGAACATGCCGGTCAACAATACGCACAGGCCGGTCACAGTGCCGATCACGCGCATGATGAGCCCCCCCTCGCTCAAGGAAGCTCATAGTGTCATGAAACCAAGCGTCAAGATAAGTATCCAAATGTAATTTATCCACTTCCTCGCTTCTCCTTGGCTTCCTACTCTGACGCCTTTGGCCCGACATCTCCCTGCCCTGCAGGGCGCCCTGCCCTGCGGAAGAACCTAGCTCGCCTGACGCCCGCCTCCGGTTCGTCCCCAGTCACCCAAGCCTCGCGGCCGGTTCAGGTCCCACCGCGCCGGCATGGCGGGCTCAGCGCACCAGCGCCGGACGTTTCGGATCGAACGACCAACCGTCGATCAGGTACTGCATGGCCATGGCATCGTTACGGCTTCGCACGTCGAGCGACTTGTAGAGCGCATGAGCCTGCGCCACCTGAGCCATATCGAGCTTGATCCCGAGGCCCGGCGTCTTGGGTACGCTCAACTTGCCACCGCGGATCGTGTACGGCTCTTCGGTCAGTCGCTGACCGTCCTGCCAGATCCAGTGCGTATCAATGGCGGTAATGTTGCCGGGACACGCCGCCGCCACGTGCGTCATCATCGCCAGGGATACATCGAAGTGGTTGTTGGAGTGCGAGCCCCAGGTCATTCCCCACTCGTCGCACAGCTCACCGACCATCACCGCACCCTGCATGGTCCAGAAATGGCAATCCGCCAGCGGGATATCGACGGCATTGAGCGCCACCGCGTATTGCAACTGCTTGAAATCGGTGGCGATCATGTTGGTTGCCGTCGGCAGTCCGGTCCGCTTCTTGAACTCGGCCATCACCTCGCGCCCGGACCAGCTCTCTTCCTGCCCGCACGGATCCTCGGCGTAGCTGAGAAGATGCTTGATCGGATCGAGAATCCTGACCGCCTCGTCGAGTTTCCACGCGCCATTGGGATCCAGCGTCAGCCGTGCCTCGGGGAAGGCGTCATGCAGTGCTCGGATGCAGTCGGCCTCATCCTCGCCGCGCAGCACGCCGCCCTTGAGCTTGAAGTCCTTGAAGCCGTAGCGTTCATAGGCCGCCTTGGCCAGATTGGCTACCGACTCCGGAGTCAGGGCTTCCTTGCGGCGGACGTCGTCCCAGGCGTCCACCGGATCTTGAGCCTTGGGATACGGCAAATCGGTCTTGTCGGGATCCCCGAGCAGGAACAGATACCCCAGCGCTTCGACTTCATCGCGCTGGCGACCAAAACGTCCCAACAGGTCGGCTACCGGCTGGCCCACCGCCTGACCGTAGAGATCGAACAGCGCCGACTCGATGGCGGTCAAGACGTGAACCGCGACACGCAGGTCGAAGGTCTGCCGTCCTCGCTCCTCGCGTCCGTTACTGGCCAGCAGCAAGCGGGCGCGGTTGAGCGTCTGCTTGAACTCGTTGATCCTGGCACCTTCGACGAGCGAACGGCACTGTTCGAGCCCCTTCAGAATCCCCTCGCTGGAGGGAATCTCGCCAACGCCCTGGTTACCTGCATCGTCTTCGAGAATCAGCAGACAGCGAATGAACCATGGCGCATGGCCACCGCTCAGGTTAAGCAGAAAGCTGTCGTAACCCGCGACCGGCATGACGGTCATTTTGGTCACTTTGGGAAAACTCATATCGCACTCCTCGTACAACAAACTGTCGGGAATTACCCAGCCGATTCCGTATAAAGTTGCCGAGCGATGATCAGACAAGCAAAGACCGACGCGCAAGACGGACCGGGCTGGCGCACCAGTTCACGTGCGTGCCAATGAGGTCTTTCGCGTCGACTTCTAACGCCGCATGACCGAGCGCAGGCACTTTTTCAGCCGCGCTTGCCGAATTCGGCGCTGTCCACGGTCCACTTGCGCGCCTGCTCGGTCAGCGTAATACCCAGGCCCGGACGATCCGGCACGACCATGCGGCCGTCGCGAGTTTCCAGCCGCTCGTTGAACAGCGGCTCCAACCAGTCGAAGTGCTCGACCCACGGCTCGGCCGGATAGGCGGCGGCCAGATGCAGGTGAATTTCCATCGCGAAGTGCGGCGCCAGCTGCAGGCCGGCGGCATCGGCCAGCGTCGCCAGCTTCAGGAACTGGGTAATCCCGCCGATACGCGGCGCATCCGGCTGAATGATATCGGCACTGCGGTGCTTGATCAGCTCCATATGCTCGCCCACGCTCGCCAGCATCTCGCCGGTCGCGATCGGGGTATCAAGCGCGGCGGCCAACGCGGCATGCCCCTCGACGTCGTAGGCGTCCAGCGGCTCCTCGATCCACACCAGGTTGTACTGTTCCATGACGCGACCGAAGCGAAGCGCCGTCGCGCGATCCCACTGCTGGTTGGCATCGATCATCAGTGGCACATCGTCACCGAGATGCTTGCGCACGGCTTCGACACGCTGGAGATCGATCCGCATGTCGGGCTGACCCACCTTGATCTTGACGCCCTTGATGCCGTTCTCCAGCGATCGCGTTGCGTTCTCCTTGACCTCTTCGATCGGCGTATGCAGGAAGCCGCCGGAAGTGTTGTAGCACTGCACGGAGTCGCGATGCGCGCCCAGCAGCTTGGCCAGCGGCAACCCGGCTCGTTTGGCCTTGAGGTCCCATAACCCGACATCGACCGAGGCGATGGCCTGCGTCGAGAGACCGCTCCGCCCCACCGAGGCCCCGGCCCAGACCAGTTTCTGCCACAGTTTGCCGGTGTCGTTGGGATCCTCGCCCAGAATTGCCGGGGCAATCTCCTTGGCGTGGGCGAACTGGCCATAACCGCCGGCACGCTTGGAGTAGCTGAAACCGATGCCTTGATGACCATCACGTGTTTCGATCTCGGTGAACAGGAACGAGACTTCGGTCATCGGCTTCTGACGCCCGGTCAGCACCTTGGCGTCACTGATGGGCGTCGCCAGCGGCAACAGCACGTGAGAAAAACGGATCCAGCTGATGGCGTCGTTAGACATCGGACTACCTCATGGGTGTGGCGGAGAGGCTCCTCTCCCGAGTGACCCGGCACCCTGATGATTGCGCTATCAATCACGGCGTCGAGCAGCGAATGCCAGGAATGTTAGCGCAATCAATTTGTATGACAAAGCATCTGCCACCGAATTACGACCAAAGGATGACGGCGCTTCATCGCGCCACCGACGGATGCACCAACGCGATTCGGATGCTCGTTCAGGTAGTGTCTCGATCGATGATCTCGAAGCCGATATCCAGCGTTTGCCCCGCCCGCTGAAAGGCCGGCAGCGCCATGCGCTGCAGCAGATGCTCGGCCGCACGCAGACCGATGGCAGCCCCATCGATACGGACGGTACTCAACGCGGGAAAGCTGGCAGCGGCATAGCTGCTGTCGCCGAACCCCATGATTGCCAGCTGCCCGGGCACCGACAACCCCCGACTCTGCGCTTCCGCCAGCACGCCCAGGGCGAGAATGTCGGAGCTGCAGACGATGGCATCCAGCGAATGCTGATCCAGCAGTTCGGCACTCTTCTCCCGCCCCCAGGGCATGCTCGAGGGCGTACCGACCTCTCGCAGCTGATACTCCCCTGCCCCCGCCTGCTCCAGTGCCGAGACGAAACCGACGGCACGCCGTTTGGCGCGAGAATCGTCGGCGCTGATGAGCCCGAAGCGACGACAGCCCCGCGCCAGCAGATGCTCGGCCACGGCGCGTCCCACCGCCTCGTGGGAGAAGCCGACCAGCATGTCCAGCGGATCATCGGTCATGTCCCAGATTTCGACCAGCGGCACCTGGGCAGACTTGAGTCGTTGGCGCGTCAATGCGGAGTGGCGACAGCCGGTCAGCACGATACCGTCAGGGCGGCGGCTCAGCACGGTCTCGAGAATCGTCTCTTCCTGTTCCGGCGTATAGCCGACCAGACCCAGCAACACCTGGTAGCCCTGAGGCGCCAGAGCGCCCATTACCGTCTGCACGACCTCGGCAAACAGCGAGTGCGCGACCGTCGGCACCAGCAGCGCCACCAGCCGACTCCGGCTCGAAGCCAGGGCTCCGGCGACCCGATTGGGTACGTAGCCGGTCTCCAGCACCGCCCGTTGCACTCGCAGCCGCGTACCTTCGCTGACCAGTTCGGGCCGATTGAGTGCCCGTGACACGGTCATCGGTGCGACGCCCGCGACTCGAGCCACATCGGTCAATCGCGCGCTCCCGGTCGAACGCGAGGAGCGCGGCTTGTCGTCACTATCATCCATAGTGATGATTACCCATCCGACCGTTCGTGGTGATTGTCAGCCGACGTCCCATCGACACCCAGTCAGGTGTTCGACGCGAAGCATTCGGCATTTTTTGCCGCCGACTTGCGACCAAAGTTGATAGCGCAAACATCCCGCACTACTGCGTTACCATGCTCCCGACCCGCTTTACCGTTCGCGCTGGCAGTCCCGCATCAGGAGGGCGAAACGAAAGCCCTCAACGACGCGCATCCGGCGGCCCAGACATCGGCTTCCAGCAATGCGATACCCGCCGTAGGGAACATTGCCCCCGAGTGGGAGGCGCCTTCGGTAAGGCGCCCGGTGAGCAGCCCGACCAGCGGCATATGGCTGACGAGGATCAGTGGCCGCGAAACGTCGAGCAGGGTCAGTCGTTCGACCAGCGCGCCGACATCGTCATCCGGCGTCACGCCTTCGACCGTTTCGATGTCGCCATCCACGGCATCGGCAATGGCCCGTGCGGTCTGCCGGGCCCGAAGATAGGGGCTCGACCATATCGTCGCGCCGGAGAGAGCTGGACGTGACGCCAGCCATTGGCCGGCTTGCAGGGCCTCCTGCTCCCCGCGCCGGGTCAGCTGGCGGGCGGCATCCGGGCGCCCCTGCCCCGCCTCGCCATGCCTGACGACTGCAAGCCACCCCATCACTCGGAATCCGGCGCCAGTTCATGGGCCCGGGATACCGCTTCCCGCGACAGCATGAACTCGACGTCACTGCTCTGCTCGCTTTCCATCAGCGCCTTGGCCATGTCCTTGGCCGGAACGCCGCCGAACATGACCTGATAGAGCCCCTGGGCCAACGGCATGTAGATATCTTCATGGCGGGCCTTTTCGCACACCAGTTTGACCGTATTGACCCCTTCCGCCACCTGCCCGAGCACTTCGATGGCCGATTCGAGATCGTGCCCCTGCCCCAGGGCGTAGCCGACACGGTAGTTACGCGAAAGCTCCGAGGAACAGGTGACGATCAGGTCGCCGACGCCGGAAAGCCCCAGGAAGGTCATCGGATTGGCACCGAGAGCGACCGCGAACCGGCTCATTTCCGCCAGCGCCCGGGTCATCAGCATGCTGCGCGTATTCTCGCCCATGCCCAGTGCGGCCGCCATGCCGGCGGCGATGGCGTAAATGTTCTTGAGCGAGCCCCCCAGTTCGGCGCCATAGCGATCGTTGCCGGCATAGACGCGGAAATAACTGCACCCCAACGCCGCCTGGACATAGGCACGTGTCACCGGATCGTCGCTGGCGATCACCGTCGCGGTCAAATGCTTCTGGGCGATCTCGGCGGCGAGATTCGGGCCGGACAGCGCGCCGATGTGCGAAGAGCCTGTCTCTTCCTCGATCACCTGGCTCATCAGCTTGAAGCCATCGGCCTCGATACCCTTGGTCGTGCTGACAAGGATCTGCTCGGGCCGCAGATACGGCCGTACCTGCTGCAGCACGGTGCGGAACGCCTTGGAGGGGATGGCGATGAACACCACGGCGGCCTCGGTCACCGTCTCCGCCAGATCGGTGGATGCTACCACCGCCGGATTGATCGAGTAATCGGGCAGGTAGCGACCGTTGCGATGTTCGCGGTTGATCTGTTCGACCAGGGCTTCATCGCGCAACCACTGCCGAACGTCGGCGCCGTTGTCGGCGGCGATGCTGGCAATGGCAGTACCGAAGCTACCCCCGCCGAGTACGGCGACCTGCATGCGTTCTTCTGACCCGTTCTTGCCTGACCCGTTTTTATCGGACCCGTTCCTATCAGACATGGTCGTTCCATTGACGATGAGCGTTGGCGACATTGTAACGAAAAAACGCCCCGAGACGGGGCGTTTAGTAGCATCGTTGTGACGAACCGGAGGGCCGCCGCGAGCCGAGCGTCATCAATCGATCATCGATACCAGCGAATCGATACTGGACCGGGCGTCGCCGTAGAGCATGCGGGTGTTGTCCTTGAAGAACAGCGGATTCTCGATACCGGAGTAACCGGTACCCTGTCCGCGCTTGCACACGAAAACCTGCTTCGATTCCCAGACTTTGAGCACCGGCATGCCGGCGATGGGGCTGTTGGGGTCTTCCTGCGCCGCAGGATTGACGATGTCGTTGGACCCGATGACGATCACCACGTCAGTGCTGGCGAAATCATCGTTGATCTCGTCCATTTCCAGCACGATGTCGTAAGGCACTCGCGCCTCGGCCAGCAGCACGTTCATGTGTCCCGGCAAACGGCCCGCCACCGGATGGATGCCGAACCGCACCTCCTTGCCGGCGTCGCGCAGTTTGCGCACCAGGTCGCTGACCGCATTCTGGGCCTGGGCCACGGCCATGCCGTAACCGGGCACAATGATGACGCTGTCGGCATCGTTGAGCGCGCTGGCGACCCCGCCGGCATCGATGGCGACCTGCTCGCCCTCGATCTCCGCCGCCGGCCCCTGCGGACCGCCGAATCCGCCCAGGATGACGCTGACGAAGTTGCGATTCATCGCCTTGCACATGATGTAGGAGAGAATCGCCCCGGAAGAGCCGACCAGCGCGCCGGTCACGATCAGCAGGTCATTGGAGAGCGTGAAACCGATCGCCGCAGCGGCCCAGCCCGAGTAGCTGTTGAGCATCGAGACCACTACCGGCATGTCGGCACCTCCGATGCCCATGATCAGATGCCAGCCAATGAAGAAAGCCAGCGCTGCCAGTATCACCAGCGTCCAGAAGCCGGCACCGTTGAAGTAGGCGATGGCCAGCACCAGGCACAGCCCGACCGCCGCGGCGTTCAACAGGTGCCCGCCGGGGAGCTTGTGCGGTTTGCCGCCGATCTTGCCGGCCAGTTTGCCGTACGCGACGACCGAGCCGGTAAAAGTCACGGCGCCGATGAACACGCCAAGCACCACTTCGCCCTGCAGGAAAGAGAGCTCCGCTGGGGTCTTGTGTGCCAGGGTCGAGGCAAAAGCCGACAGGCCATCGAAGGAGACGCCGGCTGCCCGAATCGCCATGACGCGAGCGCGCTCCAGCTCGGCATTCCAGCCGATGAAGACCGCGGCCAACCCGACGAAGCTATGCAGCGCTGCCACCAGTTGCGGCATTTCGGTCATTTCTACCTTGCGGGAGAGCCACGCGCCGATCAGCCCCCCGATCAGCATCATCGGGATCATCCAGCCGTAGCCGCCGATCTTCGGGCCCATGGCGGTGAAGATCACCGCGATCGCCATGCCGACGATGCCATACCAGACTGCCCGCTTGGCCTTCTCGTGGTTGCTCAATCCACCCAACGAGAGGATGAACAGGACACTCGCCGCGATCGCCGCGGCGGAAACGAACTCATGTTGCAACATATCGATTCTCCGCGGATCAGGATTTCTGGAACATGGCGAGCATGCGGCGAGTCACCAGGAAGCCGCCGACGATATTGATCGAGGCGATCAGCACCGACAGGCCTGCCAACAGCGCCACCAGCCAACTGCCGGAGCCGATCTGCAACACGGCGCCCAGAATCACGATGCCCGAAATGGCATTGGTCACCGCCATCAGTGGCGTGTGCAGCGAATGGCTGACGTTCCAGATCACCTGAAACCCGACGAAGCAGGCCAGGACGAAGACGATGAAGTGCTGCATGAACGATGCCGGCGCGACCAGTCCCAGCAGCCACATCAGCGCCCCCCCCGCCGCGAGAATGCCGATCTGGCGTTTGCTCTGGGCCAGGAAGGCAGCATGCTCGGCCGCCTTCTTCTCCTCCGGCGTCGGCTGTTTGACCTTCTCCTTGGGCTTGGCAGCCGCGATCGCCTTCACCTTGGGCGGCGGCGGCGGGAAGGTGATCTCGCCGGCATGGGTCACCGTCGCGCCGCGAATGACGTCGTCTTCCATGTCGTGAACGATCACGCCATCCTTCTCCGGCGTCAGATCGGTCAGCATGTGGCGAATATTGGTGGCGTAGAGCAGCGACGACTGTGTCGCCATGCGCGACGGAAAATCGGTGTAGCCGACCACGATCACCCCGTTGTCGGTGACGATGCGCTCATCCATCACGGTCAGATCACAGTTGCCGCCCTTTTCCGCTGCCAGGTCGACGATGACCGAGCCGGGCTTCATCCCCGCGACCATGTCCTCGAGCCACAGTTTCGGCGCGGGACGACCCGGGATCAGCGCGGTGGTGATGACGATATCCACCTCCGGGGCCTGCTCGCGGAACAGCGCCAGCTGTTTTTCGCGGAACTCGGGGCTCGAGGGGGCCGCGTAGCCGCCGCTGCCCGAGCCGTCCTGACTGTCCTCGAAATCGAGAAACAGAAACTCGGCCCCCATCGATTCGATCTGTTCCGCCACCTCCGGACGAACATCGAAGGCGCGAACCACGGCACCCAGACTGGTCGCGGTACCGATGGCCGCCAGTCCGGCAACGCCGGCACCGACGATCAGCACCTTGGCCGGCGGCACCTTGCCGGCCGCCGTCACCTGGCCGGTGAAGAAGCGTCCGAACTGATTGCCCGCTTCGATCACGGCACGATAACCGGCGATATTGGCGGTGCTGGAAAGCGCGTCCATCTTCTGGGCACGCGAGATACGCGGGACCATGTCCATGGCGACAACGGTCGCACCGGTCGCCCGACAGCGCTCCAGGTTCCCCTCGTTCTGTGCCGGCCAGAAGAAGCTGATCAGCGTCTGGCCTTTCCGCAGCTGTTCGATCTCCGCTTCGACCGGCTCCCGAACCTTGATCACGACGTCCGCTTCGCCCCACAGCGCCCTTGCTCCCTCGACGACGCTGACGCCGACGTCACGATAGGCGCTGTCGTCGAACCCGGCGAGTGCGCCGGCGCCACTCTCGATCAGGCACTCATGCCCCAGCTTCTGTATCTGCTGCGCGCTTTCGGGCGTCAGCGCCACTCGCGCCTCTCCCCTGGCGAGCTCCTTCGGCGCCCCAATTTTCATTCGATATTCTCCTGGTGGTCAGCCATGCGTCGAGACTCCTTTCCGTCTGTCGATCAAGCGATCCATCGGTTTGCCAATGACGTAACCCTTCAACGCCCAGTGCCGGAACACCAGGCGGAGAGACCCATCATCAGATTCAAGCCGCGTCGACCGGTACGACAGTTTTCCGGAAAGAAGAGAGTGGAATCAAGCAATTAGGAGAAAAACCAACCCAATCAATATTTTATGACAGGCATAACTAAAGCGTTATATTAAAAAAAGACAACAAGCGTCTGATTTCAATATTAAAAACCGGACACATCGTTTCCGTTATCGCACTTATAACCCATGACTTATCGCTGCCAAATCGCCATGAAAATGCCGGCTGCGGGCACCGGCATCACGCTGTCATGACGAACAGGAGAGGCAGACAGGCGGCGCGTCGGAGGATGGCGCCTCGCTCCAGATCTCCATCCCCGGTCGCTGCAGAAACGGAGACGAGAGCAGCTCGCGGAATGTCTGCAACGGCCTCGCGTCCCCCTGTTCCGCGGCCTCGATCACCTGCTGAGCCAGATGCGTGCGGAGGATATAGAGCGGATTGACCCGCCGCATCGCCGCCAGCCGCTCGGTGTCTCCACGGGATTCATGATTCAAACGTCGGCGATACCGCTCCAGCCAGCTCTCGAGCTCCGGACTCGCGATCTCTTCCGCCAGGGAGAGGCCGCCGACGACATCGCGGTCGCTGAGCGCGCGGAAGCTGCGATGAAAATCGGCCCGCGAGCTTTCGAGCAGCGACAGCCAGTCATCGATCAATTCGCCATCGCTCTGCTGTTCTGTTTCGAGCCCCAGCCGTCCTCGCATCAGGATGGCATATGCCGCCTGCAGCGTCGGCTCGTAGCTATCGAGCATCTCGCGCAGCCGTTCGACCTCGATCAACGGCGTCAACGATTGCCCCAGCACGGTCAGATTCCACAGTGCCACGCCGGGCTGCTGGTCGAAGGCATAGCGGCCGGCCGTATCCGTGTGGTTGGGCGTCAGGTTCGACTCGAATCGATCCATGAAGGCATAGGGGCCATAGTCCAGCGTCAGGCCGAGAATCGACATGTTGTCGGTGTTCATCACCGCGTGGACGAATCCATAGGCCTGCCAGCGAGCGATCAACTCCGCGGTGCGCGTGACCACATCCTGGAACAGTGCCTCCAGCGGCGCGGACTCCTGAGCGAGATCAGGCCGATGACGATCGATGACGTGACGCGCCAGTCGCTCGAGATCCTCGACACGCTGCTGCTGGTAAAGCCATTCGAAGTGACCGAACCTCACGTGACTTTCCGCCAGCCGCAGCAGCGTCGCGCCCGGCTCGACGCGCTCGCGCATCACTTTCTCGCCGTTGACGGCCACCGCCAGCGCCAGCGTGGTCGGGATCTTGAGTCCAGCCATTGCCTCGCCGGCCAGATACTCGCGAATCGAAGAACGTAGCACCGCACGGCCATCGCCGAAGCGCGAATACGGCGTCTGTCCGGCCCCCTTCAGATGCAGATCGACCGGCCCCTGGGGTGTCATTGCCTCCCCCAGCAGCAGGCCGCGTCCATCTCCGAGTGCCGGGTTGTAGGTACCGAACTGATGGCCGGTGTACTTCTGGGCCAGGGGATCCATGCCGTCCAGCAGTCGCTCCCCACCCATCAGCGCGGTCAGACGACCATGATCGATATCATCGGGCTCCAGGCCGAGGCGCGCAGCCCCTCTCGGGCTGATATCGAGCAGCCGCGTACCACCCCAGCGAGTCGGCTTGACTCGGGTGAAGAAATCATCGGGGAAGCGGGACCAGACGTTATCGAAGGTCAGTGCCTCGAGGGATGTATCGCTGACCATGACGGCCTCCTCGGATTGGCAGGAAAGTGGCTGTAGTTGAGTCCACAGTTGAGTCCAGAGTTGAGTCCAGAGTCTAGTCCAACTGGCCGATGACGCACGATCGCCCCAGCGTCGACAGGCCCGTGAATGGCGCCCTGAGTCGGCGTCGCCGAGATCATGGCAAATCGCCGGGAGTGACGACAATCAGGCCGGGCTGCCGCTCACGAAGGCGTTGTCGGCGCCGTGAGTACGGATGAGGTCTCCGTTGGTGCGCAGTAGCGATAGCAGCTGCTGCTGATAATCGGGTGAGGTCGAGTAGTTGTGCAGCGCACCGATCAGCTTTTCGGCGGAAATGGACTTGCCCCTTGCCGCCAACGCCGCTCGCTGCCCGCGAAGTTGCGCATAGGCACGATGGGTATTCAGGTTATGCAGATAGGCACCGACCCCGTCGCGGACGCTATCGAACACCTGAAAACGGCGTGAAGTCCCTTGTTGCGCAATACCGCAACCCGCACGGAAGCATCGCATGCCGAACAGATTGTTGCTGTCCCGGGCAAGCCGGGAGGTGCCCCAGCCGGATTCTTCCACCGCCTGGATCGCCACCATCTCCAACGGCACGGTGTTGACCCGCGCCAGCAGTTCACGGCTGACCTTGGCCGGCTCGCAGTCGACCCCGTAGTCGTCACACAGACGAGACAATCGGCGTTTCTCGTCCGCCGTCATTGGATTGATGCGGCTATGCACACCGACCAGCCAGTTGCGATCGCTCTGGATGCGGGCGTTTTCCGCCTGTACCAACGGCACCAGCATGCTCAAAAAAGCCGCCTTGCGCTTGGGGCCTGCCTTGACCTCGCGCAGATTGGGCAGTTCGTTGATCGGATCCAGCGCGGGGCGTTGAACCTGGCTGTTTAGGGTCGGCAAGGTTTCGGATATCGACTCGGCCTGAGACGCTATCGGGAACGCTGCCAGACTCAAGGACAGGACGATTCCTGCCACCCTTGTTGATGCCCGCTGTCGGCGGTCGGGTTGGGTTCGGTATCGACTGGACCACTGAAGGTGCGGATGACATTGGTGACGAGAGACGCTTCGTCGGTCAAGAAACCACAGGAAGGATCGCGACATGCTCGCTCCCCCGTTGATGAGAAGACGGCAGGTTAACAGCATTTAACCGCAAGGTTGAGGAAAAAACGTGCAAGAACACGCTTTCCCAACGAGCAACGGCCGACCACGAGGGCCGGCCGTCGAGTGCTCATGGGCGGATCACGCGAAGGTGATCAAGCACTTAGCAGGGTGTTGAGACGTTTGACATAGGCTGCCGGATCGTCGAGATGGCCACCCTCGGCGATGACCGCCTGATCCAGCAGAATATGGGCCAGATCGTCGAAATTGCCCCCTTCGGTGCTTTCCAGGCGCGCTACCAGCGCATGGTCGGGGTTGAGCTCGAGAATCGGCTTCACTTCCGGCAACGGCTGGCCGGCAGCTTCCATCATCCGGCGCATCTGGAAGCCCATTTCGTGCTCAGGCAGTACCACGCAGGCCGGAGAATCGGTCAGCCGGTGCGTGACGCGCACTTCCTGGACGTGCTCGCCCAGTGCCTGCTGCACCCGCTTGACCAGATCCTCCTTGGCCTTGGCGCTCTCTTCCTGGGCCTGCTTCTCGGCTTCATCGGCCATATCGTCGAGTTCAAGGTCGCCCTTGGCCACATCCGCGAAGGACTTGCCGTCGAACTCGGTGAGGTGACTCATCAGCCACTCGTCGATGCGATCGTGCAGCAGCAGCACCTCGATCCCCTTCTTGCGGAAGATCTCCAGATGCGGACTATGGCTCGCCGCATTGAAGCTATCCGCGACGATGTAGTAGATCTTCTGCTGCCCTGCCTTCATGCGTTCGACGTAATCGGCCAGCGACTGATCCTGCGTAGTGCTGTCGGTGTGCGTGGTCGAAAAGCGCAGCAGGCCCGCAATCTTGTCACGGTTGGCGTAATCTTCCGCCGGCCCTTCCTTCAGGACATCGCCGAAGGTGTTCCAGAAGGTCTGATAGGCCTCCTTGTCCTTCGCCAGCTTCTTGAGCATGTCCAGCGCACGCTTGGTCAACGCCGACTTCATCGAGTCGACCTGCGGTGACTTCTGCAGCAGCTCCCGGGAGACGTTCAACGGCAGGTCGCGGGAGTCCAGCACGCCCTTGACGAAACGCAGGTAGAGCGGCAGGAAGGCTTCGGCATCGTCCATGATGAACACGCGCTGCACGTAGAGCTTGAGCCCACGTACGCCGTCGCGCTGATAGAGATCGAACGGCGCCCGTTCCGGAAGGTAGAGCAGGCTGGTGTACTCGAGCTTGCCTTCGACCTTGTTGTGGCTCCAGGTCAGTGGATCGCTGAAGTCATGGGCGATGTGCTTGTAGAACGCCTTGTATTCGTCGTCGTCGATCTCGGCCTTGGGGCGAACCCACAGCGCGGTCGCTTCGTTGACGGTTTCCCAGCTGACGGTCTCGCTACCGTCGATCTCGTTACCCTCTTCGTCGCGCGCTTTCTCGACCTTCGGCATGCGTACCGGCACGTCGATATGATCGGAGTACTTGCGCACGAGGTTCTTGAGCCGGAATTCGTCGGCGAACTCCTTGGCATCTTCCTTCAGATGCAGCACGATCTCGGTGCCGCGCGCCGGCCGATCGATGTCGGCGATGGTGAATTCGCCTTCGCCTTTCGAGCGCCACTCGACGCCCTGCTCGCTGTCGGCACGGCGGGTACGCACGACCATTTCATCCGCGACGATGAAGCCGGAGTAGAAGCCGACGCCGAACTGCCCGATAAGCTTGGCATCTTTCTGCTTTTCCCCGGAAAGCTGCTTGAGGAAGTCGGCCGTACCACTCTTGGCGATGGTGCCCAGGTTCTGGATCACTTCGTCACGATTCATGCCGATACCGGTGTCGCGCACGGTGACGGTCCCCGCCTCGGCGTCATGCTCGATCTCGATCCGCAGTTCGGCATCGCCAGCGTAGAGCCCGTCGTTGTCCAACGCCTCATAGCGCAGCTTGTCGCACGCGTCGGCCGAGTTGGAGATCAGCTCACGCAGGAAAATCTCCCGGTTGGAGTACAGGGAGTGGATCATCAAGTGGAGAAGCTGCTTGACTTCGGTCTGGAAGCCTAGCGTTTCTTCTTGAGTGGCAGTGGTCATTGATGGGCCTCTCGAGGCTGTTACGAAATAAAGACGAACAAAATCACGGTGTTCTGCGATATGGGGATGGCTTGAACCATTTCAAGCCGAACCCGAACTCGGCGGCGACTTCTTCACTCGGTGACGCCGTTGTTGCTCGACAACGCTTGATCGACGACGGCGTTCTTAGTCGACGACGACCTTCTCGTCGTCGATGCCCTTCCAGCGCCGGTAGTCCCCCATCGCCCGGTCGACTCGGGTCAGCAGCCAACCCACGATGAATACGTCATCGACCAGTCCGATGATCATCAGAAAGTCGGGGATCAGATCCAGCGGCGACACCAGGTACACCAGCGCCAACGCCATCCAGCCGAATGCCGCCCAGGGAATCGGACGATAGCGACCACGGAAGACATCCATGCACATGGGACCGAAGACCCGAAACGCGCGGCCGATTCGGGACAGCGCGCCACCGCGCTGCTTGAGACGGGAGAGCTGGGTCAGGAAACGCCAAGGACTCATGGTTGGATCTCCGTTGGTGACGCTGGGGGCGAAGAGCGTTCGATCGACGCCGACTGGAGGGTTAAATGGTCACGATCCGACCCGGATTCAATATCATCGCAATCAAACGGCACGATTCGGCTACCAGACGCTATCGTCGAATCATCAAACGGCACTACCCAAGCCGGCCACCATCGGCGACGATGGACGCCAAGAGTCGACAAGGCGTCAGCAAACCTTCGTCGCACACGCCGCCCTGACCGCAGTTGCGGCTCTGGTCGAGGCCATTCGCCGAGCGCGCGTCGCATCGGGCGAGCCGGACGAGCGTGCGACCTGTACCCGCATGCGCTTCAAAGAACAGCGCTTTCAGGAAGAGAGAGACCCAATGCCCGCAATACCCACCCGCAGACGTTGGTTGAGCTGGTGCCTGGCAGGCGCCATGAGCCTCGGCGCAACCGCACAGGCGGCCGTGCCGTCCCAGGGCGTGAATCCCCGCGCCGATCAAGCCATGAAGCAGGCCCTGGACGCCGCCCGGGATCGGCGCTGGAGCGATATCGACCAGGCTGCCATTCAGGATCACGTACTGGCCGGCTACGTGGAGTACCACCGCCTTCGAGCACGGCTTTCCAACGCTTCGGCGGCGGAGGTAAAGGATTTTATCCGGCGTTACGGCGACTCGCCGCTGGCCGACTGGATGCGTGGCTCCGCGCAGACACGTTTCGGTGAACAGGGACGTTTCGACGATCTGCTGGCGATCAGCGATGGTGAACCGTCCAGCGCCATCCGCCAGTGCTACTACTACACCGCACTGCTCGATCGTGAGCCGGCCAGGGCCGCTGAGGGCGGGGAAGCGTTATGGCATGTCGGCGCCTCCCAGCCCGAAGCCTGCGACCCGCTGTTCTCGGCCCTCGAGAAGCGCGGCGTATTGACCGATGAAGACACCTGGGAGCGGATGATGCTGGCCTGGGAGAACGGCCAGAGCGGACTGGTCACCTATCTCCAGCGTGGCCTTGACGACTCCTGGCAGCGCGCCATCGACAGCTTCGACGACGTCCGTGGCAACTACGCCGCGGTGACCCGGATCCCGCTGGATCTCGGCCCCGGGGGTCAAGCCAGCGGCGCGCTGATCGCCGCCGCCATGCACGGCCTGACTCGCGCGGATACCGAAGCGTCACTGGAGGCCTGGCGCAAGATTTCCCCCCATGTATCGATCGGTGAAGATCGTCGCCATGAGATCGAGCACGACCTGGCGTTCTACTCCATGGTCCGCGATGTGGGCAACAATCAGGGCTGGGTCGATACGACGCTGCCGCGCCTCGCGGATGCCGATCTCATCGAGCTGCGTATTCGCAGTGCGGTCACCGAGGGCAACTGGGCCAATGTCGTGCGCTGGAGCGAGGCGCTTGCCCCGGACGTCCGCGCCGAAGCCCACTGGCAGTACTGGCTCGGCCGCGCCAGCGAGGCCCTGGGCGACGACGCCAAGGCGCGCCAGGCCTATCAGCTGGCCGCTCAGAATCGCAGCTTCTTCGGCTTTGCCGCCGCCGATCGTCTCGGTCAACCCTATCAGTTGCAGATGGCCGACACCCAGGTCTCGACGCTACAGCAGGAACTGACCGGCATGCTGCCGGTGGTTCAGCGGACCGAGGCCTTGATGCGAATCGGCGAGGACGGCCTCGCGCGCAGCGAGTGGTTCACCGCAGCCGCTCGCGACACGCCGGAACAGGCCGAGGCGCTGGCCGACTACGCCATCCGCCAAGGCTGGTTCGGCATGGCGATCCAGACCACCATTGCCGCCAAACAGTGGGATGCATTGCCGTGGCGATTCCCGGCCGCCTACCGCGACTCGTTCCTGAAATGGGGTGAAGTCAACCAGGTCGATCCCTACCTGCTGATGGGCATCGCCCGTCGGGAAAGCGCCTTCAATCCGCACGCCATGTCACCGGTCGGGGCTCGCGGACTGATGCAACTGATGCCGGGCACCGCCGATCATGTCGCCCGAGGGCTCGGGATCAGCGCACCCAGCACGGCGGACCTGTTCGAGCCCCAGGTCAACATTCGCCTTGGCAGCACCTACATTCAGTCGATGCTGGCGCGCTACCGTGGCAATCGAATCGCGGCAACGGCGGCTTACAACGCCGGCCCTCAGCGAGTGGATCGCTGGCTTTCGACCGCCCCGCGCGAGTTCGATCGCTTCGTCGAGAGCATTCCGTTCCGCGAGACTCGTGACTACGTGCAGGCCGTGCTGGCGTATCGAGTGATCTTCGAAAGCCTGGCCAAGCGAGGCGATACGCAAGGCGTCGCCATGCTGTCCCAGGCCGAGCGGCAGGGAAACTACGATCCGACGCTGATCGCCCGCAACTGAACCGACGCCGACCTCCCGCCACAAGCGCCCCGATCGCCCTGGATCGACTGTCGATGCCAGGACGGCCGGGGCGATTTTCATGGGAGCGCATGGGTGCGCAGGTCAATCAGAGCAGCCAGACGCCGATTCCGACGCCGCCACCCAGGGTAATCCCGAGGCCGATCAACATCATCAACCCATCGCCGGCCGTGAGCCCAAGCGCCATGATCACGATCGCCAGTGCCGGTATCGCGGCGGCAAACGGCAACAGTTCCAGCGGCATCATCCCGAGCCCGAGCACGACCATCAACAGCGCCAGCAGACGCTGGGTGACATCGCCCATCAGCCAGCCCAATCGAGGCTCGAGGAATCGATCGATTTTCCGGGTCCAGGGCTTGATACGCTGAGTGACGCGATGCCAGCGGTCGTGACTGATGCCGCGCTCGCTCAAGACTTTAGGCAACCACGGACTCTTGCGTCCGAACACCAGCTGGATCGCCATCAATGCAATGAAGATACCGCAGGCGCTGGGCACGCCCGGCACACCGCCGGTCGGCAGCAGCGCGATCAGTGCCGGCAACAACACTACCGGCCCGAATCCCCGAGCATTGAAGGTGTCGACGATGTCCTGCAGCGTGATGGTGTCATCCTCGACCTGACGATCGAGCGTTTCCAGAATGCCGGTAAGCTTCAGTCGCTTCGGCATGCGTCACCTCCTTGTGACAAAAAATGGGTAACCACCCTGCGAAGACGATTTCGCTGTCCGAGCGGGAGCGACCCGAAGCCGCCCGATTACAGGCCGCGGCGTGCGTGCTTCACCGAAATCTGATCGTTGAGGGTCCAGAAATCGTAGAGCACACCCACCAGGAACAGACCGCCTGTGAACAGGTAGATCAGCCCGGTGATCCATTTGCCCATGTACATCCGGTGAATACCGAACACGCCCAAAAACGTCAGCAGTACCCAGGCCAACGTGTAGCTCGTCGGTCCCGACCGAAAGCGCAGGTCGGCCTGTCGATCCATGCTCGGAATCAGAAACAGATCGATCAGCCAGCCAATGCCGAACAGCCCGAGGGTGAGAAACCAGATGGTGCCGGTGACCGGCTTGCCATAGTAAAAGCGATGGGCACCGGTAAATCCAAAAATCCATAGCAGATAACCGATGACCTTGCTGTGAGTGTCGTTGAACCTCAACTCTTGGTGTGTCACGCACGTTGCTCCTGACTCGAGTGATGATTGAACCGAGGGAGCTGGCGCTGCCCCGTCGACTCAAAAGGCGAGCGACAGCTTACCCGAGGTCCCTGCTGCGATATACCGCCGTGCTCCAGGTCCGCGCGACATTCTCCGACACAGGGACATGACAGCCCGCCTCGATTACCGCCAGCGACGGCAGCCAGCGACGAGCGCCGCCATGCCGGACAACGGCACGCGCAGGCACCGGGATGGACGCCGTGACATCCGGCGACGCCGGTCGTCTTTCTCGGGGCAGGTAGCGTCTTGGCTCGTGGCCAATATGACAGCGGCATGTCATCTTCTTAAAAAGCGTTAAGAAAACCATACTGCGTGACGCGATCAGCCCGAAAAAAGGACCGCAGAGGATATAGACGCCCTTGAAAATATTATCTATGGTTCGAAGGCGGGGCATGGGAAACGGTTTTACCTGAAGTCAAGCCGCTGACGTTTGACCCGGTACATCCACCAATGCAACCTCCGTTGCGTCGGTTTGCAGGCAGAATGTCGTCAGTTGTTAGTCGATTTCGTCGAACTCCTCGTGCGCATTCCCCCCTGGTCTTACCACGCATTTCGGGTACTCCCGTGGGGTGCTCGGCTACATCACTATGCACGTTAAGGATATCGACAATGGCAACTGGCACTGTCAAATGGTTCAACGACACGAAAGGCTACGGATTCATCTCTCCCGATGACGGCGGTGATGATCTGTTCGCCCACTTCTCCGAAATTCAGGCAGACGGCTTCAAGACCCTGCAGGACGGCCAGAAGGTTACCTTCGACGTCACACAGGGCAAGAAAGGCCTTCAGGCCGCCAACATCAAGGTATCTGGCTAACCCCAGTCAAAGGGTCTGACTCCGGGGCCACGATCCGGGAGGCTTTCCGCCTTGAACAAAGCCCACCGTCAGGTGGGCTTTTTAGTCACCGGCATTCGGCGCCTGCGAATGCCCGAGCGTAACGGGAGCCGCCAGATCGCTCATGGCTCGCCGATATCTTCGTTCCAGACCTCAGGGCAGGTCGCGATGAACTGGGTCATCAGTTCACGGCAGACGGGATCGTCCAGCACCTCGAGTTCTACACCCCGCTCTCGCAGCAACGCCTCTTCACCGAGAAAGGTACGATTCTCGCCGATCACGACTTTGGGTATGCCGTATAGCAGGATCGCACCACTGCACATCGAGCAAGGCGACAGGGTGGTATAGAGCACCGTCTCACGGTAAACCGAGGCCGGGAGACGGCCCGCGTTTTCCAGCGCATCCATCTCTCCATGCAGAATCGCACTTCCCTTCTGCTGACGTTGATTGTGCCCTCGACCGATGATCTCACCCCGATGGACCAGCACCGATCCGATCGGAACGCCCCCGTTGTCGAGACTGCGCTGCGCCTGTTCGATGGCTGCCTGCATGAACTGATTCACTGTGATCTGCTCCTGTCGCTCTTGATCGATGCTTTCCGATGTCGTTATCGACACCAGCCTCATTCCCGGTTTCACGCCTGGTGCTGTCTGAACAGTCGGCGATCGAAGGGCCAGGCAAGGCAAAACCGGCGAAGACGGGCCGGGTTGGCGTACCAGTTTACGGGGTGTCAATGAGCATTTTGACCGGGCTGGCGCACCAGCCGATTGTTAACGCCGCATGGGCGAGCGCGGTACTTTTCAGACAGTGCCTAACCCGGGTACAGCAACAAAGGGCAGCTCTTTGGTACCACCAACGGCAGGGCACCACGGTCCAGCGATGCACGAAAATGGCCGTAGCGACGCGGCTCGCCGTCGAGATTCAAGGGAAAGGCGCCGTTGCTGTCGAATTCGACCCAGGGCACGCGAAGATACCGCACGAATTCCCCGTCCTGAGGCAGGTTCTCGAGTTCATCGATGATTCGTTTCAGTTCACCCAGCGAGTTGAAGTGGCGAACGAACAGCAGCTCGAGCAGTCCGTCATCCAGTTTGGCGGAGGGCGCCAGCCGTTGGCCGCCACCGGCCTGGCAACCGTTGCCGATCGCCAGCATGAACAGCGGTACACGGGCCTCGTCGTCCGGCCATCGCATGTGCCCTTCGAAGGGCTGATAATTCCACGCTTTCAACATCCCCATCAGCGAATATGCACCGCCGCCCAGCAGACGTTTCAGCCCCACCGGCGTCGAGGTAGTGATCTCGGCACCGAATCCACCGGACGCCACGTTGATGAACGGCTCATCGTCGAGCTTTCCGACATCCACCTGGCGAACGTCTCCGGTGATGGCCAGCGCCAGCGCCTCATGGGGAGTCATCGGCAGATTCAACCCATGGGCGAAGTCGTTGGCGCTCCCCAGCGGCAGAACTCCCATGGCCGGACGCCGCTCGGGCGCCTGCCGCATCAGCCCGGCGACGATCTCGTTGATCGAGCCGTCACCGCCGCCGGCGACGATCCGTGTGGCACCGCCGGCTATCGCGTCGTCCACCAACCCGACCCCGTCACCGCCCTCCCAGGTTACCCGAACCCGGAGGTCATGCCCTTGACGGCGCAGATGCTCGACAGCCTCGCGGATCTCCGGCTGCTGAGCCGATTTACCGTTGAGAATCAACCATGTGCTTTCCTTGCCATGACTGGCCATACCTATTGTTTCCTTTCCTGAGGCCGACCGGATATCGCTGTCGCGCCGTAATCTCTCACGTCATTGCTGCTTGCTGACGGTTTCATTCTAGTCTGTTCATTCTGCCCCGATACCGCTCGCGTTAAACCTCACCCCAACGCAGCGCCTTTCAACATGATGCTGCGCACTCCAGTCTAGCGTAACCGCCGCTGGAACTGGCGAGACGGCAGAAGGCATCAGACCCGTGAAGACCGCTTCGCTGGATGACGTCCCCGGCGATCGACTCATCACCCAGCGGTTTCAGGACGTCCGGCAAGCCGAATTGCCAGGGTCCACATGACGATCCCTCCGAGGCAACAGATCATGGCCAGCGATGTCTGCGGTGCCAACGGCGTCATCAGCAGCAGCGTGGCCAACGTCGCACCGCCGCCCAGCTGGATCGCGCCGAGCAGTGCCGCGGCCGTCCCCGCCCGCTCCGGAAACGGCTCCAACGCCAGGCTCGCCGCGGCACCCAGCACCATCGAGAAGCCGATCGACAGTATCGCCACAGGCCCCATGAAGGTGACTACCGATACCGGTACGGTGCCGTAGAGGACAGCGATCAACAGGCCGCCGCCGATGACGACGACCAGCCCACGCTGCACGGTAGACTCCCTTCCCCACCGCGCCATCAGCCTGGGAACGATAAAGAATGCGACAGTGCTGACCAGGGCGTTACCCCCGAACCACAAGCTGAATATCCACTCCGGCTGGCGTAGACGATCCATCATGACGACCGGTGCCGCCGATACGTAGACGAGTATCGCGGCCATCATGGTGCTGACGAGCACGGCATAATGGAGAAACCGATGGTTGAAGATGATCGGGCGATAACGCGACCAGCGATAGAGACGCTTTTCGACCACCGTTCCGACAGGACGGGTTTCGCCGAAGCGCCAGTACGCGCACAGCCACAGCAGTCCGGCGAACGCCGTCATGAAGGCGAAGTTGCTGCGCCAACCCAGCGCCACGGTCAGTGCTCCGCCCAGCACCGGAGCCAACGATGGCACCAGCGTCAGCGAGCCATTGAGATAGCTGTAGAGCTTGGCACCCTGGCTCGGGGTATAACTGTCGCGGACTGCGGCAAAGGCCACGGTGACGGATGCGCAGGCCCCCAGCCCCTGAAGAATGCGTGACAGGTAGAGCATCTCTATCGACATGGCCGTCATGCCGATCACTGCCGCCGTCATATAGATGGCGACGCCGCCCAGCAGCACCGGACGGCGGCCGAATCGATCGGTCAACGGACCGACCAGCAGTTGCCCGACCCCGACACTCATCAGGAACAGCGTGATGGTCAGCTGCAGCGCAGCGTAGGGCCGCTCGAACTCATCGGCCATGGCAGTCAGCGCCGGCAGATAAATGTCGATCGCCAACGGCGACAGCATGATCGCGCCCATCAGTATCCAGAAAGCCGGACGCTTCTCGCGTGCCTGCATCACCACCTCGCCACCATTTCAGGATCGCCTACTCTATCGGCTGGCAAGGGAATGACAACCATTCTCGACATCAATCTCCGGTGGGCGAAAGCTGAAACTCCAGCAAACGGTCGTGGTCGCGAAGATCGGCGGCCAGCGGCGGGATATACTTTCGATCATGGGTCCGCAGCATCAGGCGGTATTCGAACTGGCGGCCTTCGTCACGAGTTCGATAGCTCAAGCTCTCGACCTTGAACCGATGTGACGCCATCAGATCATGAACCTGTGCCTCGGCCATCACCGCCTGACTATCGAAACGCAGAACGCAGCGGGCAAATATCCGGCTCGGCATGCGTGCCTCCACCACCCGGAACAGGGAGAGGGTCAACAGGGTCACGATGGTGGCCAGCACCGCCGGAAACAGAAAACCGATACCGTAGAGAATACCCAGTACCGAGGTCACCCAGATCGACGCGGCCGTGGTCAACCCTCGAACCGTCAGGCCCTCCTTGAAGATCACCCCGGCTCCCAGGAAACCGATCCCGGTCATGATGCCTTGCGCCATGCGCGTGGGATCCGTGCGAATCGTTGCTTCCGGCACCGCACTGCCCAGCCATTGCCACTGATACATCGTGACCATCATCAGAAGCGCCGACGAGACGCAGACCAGCGCATGCGTGCGAAATCCCGCCGGGCGACCATGGAAGGTTCGCTCCAGGCCGATCAGGCTGCCGGCCAGCCAGGCCATTCCCAAATGCGTCAGCATCGTCCACGATTCCGGCGACATGCTTGGCTATCTCCTTGTCTCATTTGCGACTATCGTTCCAGCATAGCGTTTGCCACTGGCCATCGCAGAGAAACCTGGTGGCCGCTCTTCATGCTTGACGCCCTCCTCCACTCTGACCAAGGAATGCCCGCTTGACTAACCATCACGATCTCACGCCGCCCAGTCGCGTCCGGCAGGAAGACGACGAGCACGACCTGCAACTCGATGGCGAGCATCTGCCCTCGAAGGCGGCGGCCGTACACGAGTACATTCGAGAGGAAGGCGAAAAGGAGCTGAACCGTACGGTATCGGCATTGCTGTGGTCCGCCATTGCCGCCGGCCTATCGATGAGTTTTTCGATGCTGGCGAAAGGCCTGCTGCACGCCCGCCTACCGGATAACGATGTCGGATTTCTGGTCGAGTCACTGGGCTACACGGTGGGCTTTCTGGTCGTGATCATGGCGCGACAGCAGCTCTTCACCGAAAACACCGTGACGGCGGTCCTGCCCGTGATGAGTCAACCTCGGATCGGCAAATTCTTGTGCCTGCTACGCCTCTGGGGCGTGGTGCTGGTCGGTAACCTAGTCGGTGTGGCGGTCTCGGCCTGGGCGATTCTGGTACTACCGATCTTCTCGATGCAGACTCACGAGGCCTTTCTCTCTCTGGGTGAACACATTCTCGAGAATACCCCGATGCAGATGTTCGCCAAGGGTATCGTGGCCGGCTGGATGATCGCGACCATGGTCTGGCTGCTGCCAAGCGCCAGCAGCGCCAAGATCTGGGTCATCCTGATCGTGACCTACCTCGTCGCCATCGGCGGGTTCACGCATATCATCGTCGGCTCGACCGAAGTGATGTATCTGGTCTTCTCCGGTCACGCGAGCTGGGGGGAATACCTGTTCCGCTTCGGCCTGCCGACGCTACTCGGCAACGTCGTCGGCGGCACCTTCATCTTCGCTCTGATCAGCCACGCTCAGATTCGCAGCGATAGCGACAACTGATCGCCGTCAGTCGACGACCGTCACAAAGGGAAAACGCGGACGGGGCGCCAATGGGCGCCCCGTCTGCGTTTCTGCCCCCTATGAACCGTTACAGCGCCCGTTCCGTCTCGCGAGTCGCGCTCGATTCGGTCGTCATCGCCAGATTGATCCCGGCGATGAGCGCCTTGAGCGAGGCACTGACGGTGTCGCTGTCCTCGGCAACGGCACAGACGCGTTGCCCGCCGACGTTGAGCTGGACGAAGGCGATGGCATTGGCCTCACTGTCGCCCCCGAGGGAATGTTCGGCGTAATCGACGATGCCGACGCTGACGCCGGAATGCTTCTGCCACGCATCGGTGAACGAAGACATCGCCCCGTTCCCCTTGCCGGAAAGGCGCAGCGTCTCGGCACCCTGCCACAGGGTCACCTCGATGCCCTCGTCCTGCCCCTTGGAAAGACGATAGTCGGCCAGCGACAGCGGTGACTCGCAGGTGAACCGGTCGAACATGACCTGCCGGATGATCTCGCTGGAGAGTTCGCTGGCCCGCTTCTCGCTCTCCTGCTGCACGTGGGGCGCCAGCGCCAGCATCATCCAGCGCGGCAGGCTGATGCCGTAGTCGCGCTCGAGCAGGAACGCCATGCCGCCCTTGCCGGATTGGCTGTTGACCCGAATCACCGCCTGGTAATCGCGACCGATGTCATGCGGATCGATGGGCAGATAAGCGACCTGCCACGGCTCGTCCGGCCGCTGCTTCTTGAGCGACTTGCGAATCGCGTCCTGATGGCTGCCCGAGAAGGCGGTGTAGACCATTTCGCCGACCCACGGATGGCGCGGATGAATCGGGATGTTGGTGCAGTCGTTGACCACTTCGATGATCTCGTCCGGCCGCGACAGGTCGAGCTCGGGATCGATGCCCTGGCTGTAGAGGTTCATCGCCAACGTGACGATGTCCATGTTGCCGGTGCGCTCGCCATTGCCCAGCAGCGTGCCTTCGACGCGCTCGGCCCCGGCCAGCAGTGCCAGCTCGGCGGAGGCCACCGCACCGCCGCGGTCGTTATGGGTGTGTACCGAGATGATCACGCTGTCGCGCCGGCTGATGTGCTGACAGAAGTACTCGATCTGATCGGCATGATGATGCGGCCCTGCCACTTCGACCGTGGTCGGCAGGTTGAGGATGCACTTGTTGTCGGGCGTCGGCTGCCACACATCCATGACCGCTTCGCAGATCCGCAGCGAGAAGTCGATCTCGGTGCTGGAGAAGCTCTCGGGCGTGTACTCGAAACGCCATTCCACTTCCGGATAGCGTTCGGCGTAGGTCTTGACCCAGGTCGCCCCCTGCACCGCGATATCGACGATGCCGTCACGGTCCATCTCGAACACCCGCTCGCGCTGGACGGTGGAGGTGGAGTTGTAGAGATGGACGATGGCGCGCTTGGCTCCGACCAGCGATTCGAACGTCTTCTCGATCAGATGCTCGCGGCACTGCACCAGTACGGCGATGGTCACGTCATCGGGAATCTGGTCATCCTCGATCAGCCAGCGCACGAAGTCGTAATCGGGCTGACTCGCCGAGGGGAACCCGACCATGATCTCCTTGATGCCTACCTTGACGATCTGATGCCAGAAACGCTTCTTCTGCTCGACGCTCATCGGCTCCAGTAGCGCCTGGTTGCCATCGCGCAGGTCTTCGCTCACCCAGATCGGTGCGTGATCGAGATCACGGTCCGGCCATTGACGATCGAAGGCGGGCACGCGGGGCGCCGGGCGATATTTTCTATGATCAAAGGCGCGCTGGTCGAAAGCAGACATGATGGGATTCCTGAAGATGAAGAACTCGGTTGACGATGGCCGCGGGTGGCGGCCCCGGTGATCGCGGGAGCGGTGGATGACCACGCCGGCTTGGTGGCTGCTTGTGGCAGCGAAAGTCGTAACGGCAGTGACAGTGTAGAACGTTTGCCGCGACAGGTTATTGCGAAAAAACGCGCAAAACGGACTAAATTGGCATAATGTTGCGAAAAAACGAAGAATAGAGGCAGATAACGTCATGCATCCCACCACTCCCCAGATCCTGGACCGATATGATCGGCGCATACTCGAACGCCTTCAGCAGGAGGGGCGCATCAGCAACCAGGAACTGGCCGACCGTATCGGGCTCTCTCCCTCGCCTTGCCTGCGACGCGTCAGGGCGCTGGAAGAGAGCGGCCTGATCGTGCGATATCGAGCCGATGTCGACGCGCGCCCGCTGGGCTATCAGTTGATGGCACTGCTGCATATCTCGATGGATCTTCATACCCCGGAGCGCTTCGATAACTTCGAGCGGCACATTCGCGAGGTGCCCAACGTCATCGAGTGCCTGATCATCACCGGCCAGGCCGCGGACTTTCAGCTCAAGATCCTGGTCCGCGACATGGATGACTATCAGCACCTTCTGCTGCACGTCATCAATCGTATCGAAGGCGTGACCGGCGCCCACACCAGCTTCGTCCTGCGTCGCGTGTTCGAGAATCGACCGATCCCGACCGATCTCATCGCTGCCACCTGAGCGGGTTGCGCTCTTCGCACCTTAGACGATTGCGCAATTGTGGCGGGGGCCACGTCTTGCTATGACTTTGCATGCAAAGTTCATCTTGAAAAATTTTCTAAAAAATAAGCACGCCAAGCGAGGTCATCATGAACCGATCAGTGGCTCCCCGCCGTCTCAGCCTGTTGCTGTCCGCCGCCGTACTGGCCTCGCCACTGGCATGGGCGGATTATCCCGAGAAGCCGATCACGCTGATCGTGCCGTGGGCGGCCGGTGGCGGTACCGACGCGACCGCGCGCATCATCGCCTCCTCCCTCGAGGAACAGCTGGGACAGACGATCAACGTCCAGAATCGTACCGGCGGAAGTGGTGTCGTCGGTCATACCGCGATCGCCAACGCCAAACCCGACGGCTACACCCTGGGCCTGGCCACCGTCGAGGTCGCGATGATGCACTGGCAAGGGCTCACCGACCTGACTTACCAGGCTTTCACCCCGATCGGTCAGATCAATTTCGACTCCGCCAGTCTCTCCGTCTCCGACGACTCCCCTTTCACGGATCTCGAAGACTTCGTGACCCAGGTCAAGGACCAGCCCCGGGGCACCTACAACGCCTCGGGCACCGGGCTTGGTGGTATCTGGCACGTCGCGCTCAATGGCTTCCTGATGGATCAGGGCATTCCCGCCGGAAAGATCACCTGGATTCCCAGCCAGGGCTCGGCGCCGGCCATGACCGAGCTGGCCTCCAACAGTATCGATCTGGTGGCCTCTTCACTGCCCGAGGCAAGATCGATGATCGAGGCGGGCGAGCTTCACAGCCTCGGCGTGATGACCCCGGAGAGGCTGGAGGGTTTCCCCGACATTCCGACTTTCAAGGAGCAGGTCGGAAGCGATTTCACGCTAGGGGCATGGCGTGGCATCGTCGGGCCGAAGGGAATGGACGAAGACGTCGTGGCAACCCTGGAAAGCGCGCTCAAGAAAGCCTACGACAGCGACGCCTATCAGAACTTCATGGCCAAACAGGGTTACGGCATCGTGTGGCGAGATGCGGATGGCTTTGCCCAGTTGATGGCCGAAGACGATGAGAAATTCGGCAAGATCATGGGCGAAATGGGTCTGACGAACTAAGCTCTGTCTGAAAAATCAGCGAGCGATGGTCAGACTAGGCAAAAAATGACGAAAAAGCGGANNNNCAGACAGAGCGTAGATCGTCACGGCTGAGATCGTATAAGGAAACCAATGCCATGCAATTACCATCGAATCCTTTCAAACGCTCGCTCGATGGCACCCCCCGCTATGGTTGCTGGGCCGGGTTCGGCACCGGGTACGCCACCGAGATTCTGGCCACTACCGGCTTCGACTGGCTGCTGATCGATGGCGAGCATGCACCCAATACGGTGCCTTCCGTGCTGGCCCAGCTGCAGGCCATCGCTCCCTATGCCATCGCCCCCGGTGCCTGCGCGCCGGTGGTAAGAACCGTCAATCACGATCCCGCACTGATCAAGCAGTTGCTGGATATTGGCGCCCAGACGTTGATGATTCCCATGGTCGACACGGCAGAGCAAGCGGAGAAGCTGGTGGCAGCGACACGCTATCCGCCGCACGGCTTCAGAGGCGTCGGCGGCGGCCTGACTCGGGCAACGCGCTGGGACAGCGTGGAAGACTATCTGGCTCATGCGCACGAGGAACTATGCCTCGTCGTGCAAGTGGAGTCTCGAACCGGCGTCGATAACGCCGAAGCGATTGCGGCCACCGAGGGGGTGGATGCCATCTTCGTTGGCCCGGTGGATCTTTCCACCGGTGTCGGTCACGCCGGCAACCCCAATCATCCGGATGTGCAAGCCATGATTCGCCACACGCTCGAGGTGACCCACGCCGCCGGCAAGGCGGCCGGCATCCTCGCGCCCGCCGAGGCGGATGCCAAACGCTACGCCCAGTGGGGTTTCGATTTCATCGCCGTTGGCATCGATATCAGCCTGCTGCGTCAGGCCGCCGTGGAGACCATTGCTCGCTACAAGCCGGACACCCCCAGACCGACATCCAGTCTCGGTTACTGAAAGGCGACGCTGGACGTGTCATCTCCGATCCGACATGAGTTCAAAAAAAGCCCCGGCCACATCCTGTGACCGGGGCTGCGCTAGGCCAGTTTTTCTCCACAATACCGACACACCTGGATTGAACCCTCCTTCTTGTCGGCAGCGGATTCTTCTATTTCGACGCTCTGCCCTGCCTCGACAAGACGGAGCGCCACGGCAGATTCGGGCTTGTCGTTGACGCCGGAAGCGTCGACGGAATGAGCCGGAAACAGGGGAACGATTTCGCTTCCCTCCCGGCGCAAACCAATATCCTTGAGCATATGCGGATTCAGGCCCCTCAAGGTGCGCAAATCCCGTTGACGGCGACGAGCCGCTGCAACGCACTGGATCAATTTCCGAACAATCGCTGATAGCTGCATGGTTCCGAACTCCTGTTTGACGGAGGCCGGGCACGAATCGCGGAAAAAAGAGAGGGAGTTTCGTCATTTTCGGCCGCGAAAGGTGTCGCGGCCGGTGATCAACATCAATCCAAGGCGCGCGACTGACAACGTGCTCGCATACCGTGCAGGCGCACGGCATGGGAGAACGATGAGCAATTCGGGCGATGGAAGTTCATCACGATTTCCGAAATCAAATGGATCATTACTGATGTGGGATTATCGAGAAGCATAAGCTCATGCCCTCGATAAATTGATTAAAATCGAGTCATCTACCGGCGTCAACCATCAACAACCAAAAACAGTCGACTTGTCAGTTTTCACGATGATCTTTATTTCCGGATATGAAAAACGCGCTCCGTGGAGCGCGTTCACTATCCGCTTTATCAACCGATTTAACCTTCACGCATAGGTGTTGATCTGTGTCCCAACACTACCGGAAGAGGCGAGCTCGGCCGACGGTGCCACGGAAGACATCAGCTGTTCGATGTGCGAGGCCTGCCCATCCAGAGACTTCTTCAACAGATTGTTCTGCGCTTCCTGGCCCTGATTGAAGTTCTGTAGCGCCAACGCAGTGCCGACGGCGGCATTGACTGCGGTATCCATCGCAAACTCCTTGATCTGAAGGAAAGTCGTACGTCTTTCTGTCTTACGGTTTTTCGATCTTTCGGTCCATCCATCCGGCTATCGGCCGATCCGCTCATCAACTTTAGTCATCGGTGATAGAGTCGACCAGATGCCCATTCACGAGGAAGAGCAATGTCCAAACTCTCGCTGACGAGCGTGATCGCGCTGTCGACGCTGGCCGTCTTGAGCGGCTGCCAGCAGCGCGATGCTTCGTCGCTGGACGCCAGCGCCCAAGAAACCACATTCCACGCCGCGAATTACCCGCTGGGCATGACATATGACACCGAGTTGGCGCGTGTCGATGGCGACGCGTCCAGCTACTTCGACAACGGTGGCTGGCAACTGCAAGACGACGCCCCGGGTGAGCGTTTGGTCGCGCTGACGCTACCCGAGTCGAACGACGTGACGACGGCACTGTGGCGGCTCGGGGCCAGTCGCAACGCCAACGCCGTCGATCGCTGCCTGACGCTGCCAGACAACGCCCAGACCTTGCCATCGCAAGCGACCATTGCGGGCAACGCCTTCACCGCATTCACGCTCGACGACGCCGGCATGAGTCACTTCCAGAATATCGAAGGCTATCGCGCCGTGATCGACGACACCTGTTATGCCGTCGACATGATCGTCCAGGGGGTCAACGGTATGGTTTACGATCCTCCGCGTCAGCCGCCGTTTTCCAAGGAAGAGGCCATGGCCCGATTGCGCTCGATCAATGACGGTATCTCGTTCGACAGCGAATGAGGTTAGCCGCTGATCGACCGTGCCGAGGAGCCACTACCCTACGCCCCCGGGACACCACCGTGGCGCGGCTGCTAGACTTCGACGGCTAGCCCCAAGGATCGGATCACCCTATGAAAACCATTGGAGCCCACGTCAGCGCTGCCGGCGGCGTCGACCAGGCCGTGAGTCGTGCCACCGAGATCGGCGCCAACGCTTTTGCGCTGTTCACCAAGAATCAGCGCCAGTGGAAAGCCAAACCTCTGGAAGAGGCCACGATCGAGGCGTTCAAGGCGGCCTGCCGCGAACAGGGTTTCGGTCCCGCTCAGATCCTTCCTCACGACAGCTACCTGATCAACCTGGGTCACCCCGAGCAGGACGCACTGGCAAAATCCCGCGCGGCGTTTCTCGATGAGTGCCAGCGCTGCGAACAGCTGGGGCTGACACTGCTCAACTTCCATCCCGGCAGTCATCTCAAGAAGATCAGCGAACGCGACTGCCTGGCGCGAATCGCGGAGTCGATCAACCAAGCGCACGCTGCCACGCAATTCGTCGTGGCCGTGATCGAGAATACCGCCGGGCAGGGTTCCAACCTGGGCTTCCGCTTCGAGCAACTGGCGGAGATCATCGACCAGGTCGACGATAAATCCCGAGTCGGCGCCTGCATCGATACCTGCCATGCGTTCGCAGCCGGGTATGATTTGCGCACTGAAGCGGACGCCGTTGCCATGCTCGATGCCTTCGAGAGCGTCGTCGGTGTTCAGTATCTTCGTGGCATGCATCTCAACGATGCCAAGAGTGAATTCGCCAGCCGGGTCGACCGCCACCACAGCCTGGGCAAGGGCAACATCGGGCTGCCCGGATTCACCGCCTTGATGCGCGACGCTCGCACCGATGGCATTCCGCTGATTCTGGAAACCGTCGAACCCGAGATCTGGCCCGAGGAAATCCAATGGCTGCGCGATCAGCAGCGCGCCGATTAACCACTCAGGAAAAGACCTAACCATGGATGGATTCTTCAACTGGCTCGGCGAAGCCATCGGCAACGTGCTTCGCACCATCGTCGACCTGCTTCACGGACTGTTCGGCAGCCTGTGGCAGGCAATGGACGGCTTCGTCGATGGCCTGACGGGCTCGCTCGGCATCGGCAATTCGGTCTTCAGCATCGCCGTACTGGTGATCGGCGTACTACTGCTGATCAGCGGGATACGCGCACTCGTTCGAGGGGGCATTGTCGGTGGCGTCATCGGTTTGCTGCTGGGTCTGATGGTGCTGAGCTGGCTGATTCATTGAGTCGGGTGTCTTCCCGGTTATCACAATCGGCGGGAAGACATGCCTATTCCTGCTGCCCCCCCGCGCCCCCCTTGTCATCTCTCCTTTCGTCTACCACCTTGAAGTCGCAAGGTCACATTGATCGGTGACCGACTGACGACAGGCTCTGTCGTCGCGTCAGACAAGGAGACATCAGGATGAGTCAGTCACTCAAGTCGCAGCATAACGGCGTCGACGTCTACAACCAGTTCATCGGAGGGCAGTGGCTCACTGGTGACGGCGAGTTGCTGGACGTGCTCAATCCCGCCACTGGCGAGGTCATTGCTCGGGCACGGCTGGCCGACGAAAAGCTCGCCGATCAAGCCCTCCAGGCTGCCCAGAAGGCGTTCCCGGCCTGGTCGCGCAAGACCGCCGTCGAGCGCGCCGACTCTCTCTACCGTCTGGTCGAGCTGATCCAGGAGAACCGCGAGCGCCTGGGCCGCTTGATCACCACGGAACAAGGCAAGCCGCTGGCGGAAGCCGACGCCGATGTCGGCATGTGTTGCGATCTGATCCGCTTTGCGGCGGAAAACACCCGTCGTCTGGAAGGCGATATCATTCCCGCGGATGACCCCGACGAGCAGATCTGGATCCAGAAAGTGCCGCACGGCGTAGTGGTCGGCATCACCGCCTGGAACTTCCCCGCCGCCCTGATCGGCCGCAAGCTGGGACCGGCGCTGGCCGCGGGCAACACCATCGTGCTCAAGCCATCGGAAGAGACACCGCTAACCGCCCTGGAGATCGTCGAACTGGCGCGTCAGGCCGGCATCCCGGACGGTGTCGTCAACCTGGTCAACGGCCGAGGCCGCGATATCGGCAACCACCTCATTACCAGCCCGATCACGCAACTGGTGAGCATGACCGGCAGCGTGCGTGGTGGACGCGAAATCAACAAGGCCGCTGCCGAGCATCTCAAGATCGTGCGACTCGAGCTGGGCGGCAAGGCGCCGTTCATCGTGCTCGACGACGCCGACCTCGACCCGGCCGTGGATGCCGCCATCACCTCGCGCTTCAATAACTGCGGTCAGATCTGCACCTGCAACGAGCGCATGTACGTCCAGTCCGGCATCTACGATCGCTTCCTGGAGCGCTTCAAGCAGCGTGTCGAGGCGCTCAAGGTGGGCAATCCGCTCACCGACAAGGATGTCGACATGGGGCCGAAGATCAACGCCGCCGAACTCGACAAGATTCATGACATGGTGAAGCACGCCCAGAGCCAGGGCGCTGAGCTGCTGACCGGCGGTCAACGCTTGACGGGTGGCGAATATGACAAGGGCAACTACTACGCCCCGACGATCCTCACCAACGTCAACAACGACATGGACATCATGAAGCAGGAGATTTTCGGGCCGGTGGCGCCGATCATGAAGGTCGAAGGTTTCGAGCAGGCGATGGCATACGCCAATGACTCGGAGTTCGGCCTGTCCGCCTACGTCTTTACCCAGAACGTGCGCCACCTGATGGCACTGACTCGCGAACTCGACTTCGGCGAGATCTATGTCAATCGTGGCGGCGGCGAATCCGTTCAGGGCTTCCACAAGGGCTATCGCAACAGCGGCCTGGGTGGCGAGGACGGCAAGTACGGCCTCGAAGCCTACGTCAAGAGCAAGACGATGTACGTGCACTACGCCTGATCGACACCGACTTTTCCTGAACTTTCCGCATACGGGCCGCCAATGGCGGCCCGTACTCGTTACCGGCTATCGCCGACTCAACGATGGCAATACATGATCGCGATAACGGCACAGGATGAGCACACCGGCGACGAGCATGACGAGCGCCACGCCCAGCAGGATCGAACCCGCCAGCCGCAACAACGGCAGCGACGCGAAGGAATGGCGATTGGGCGATTTCATCCAACGAGTCTCTCCGTTCGAATCGAAGCACCGCCGATATCGATGCGGATTATCGATGACATGGCAGACATCGGCGACAGAACAGCGGCGGCGATAAAACGAAGCCGCTCACGAGGAGCGGCTTCGGTCACAAAACCCAGCAGGAGGCCGCCATCAGGCATCCGCCAGCGCGCGTTCCACCATCTCATAGACGTTGGGCGAGAGCTTCTCGGCACGAATGCGCTCGAGCTCGGCTTTCATCAGCGCCTGACGCTCGTCGTCGAAACGCTGCCAGCGGGTCAATGGGGTGATGATGCGCGCGGCGATCTCCGGGTTGAGTCGGTTGAGTTCGATCACGACGTCCGCCAGTAGCTTGTAGCCCTCGCCATCGAGCCGGTGGAAGTTGACCCGGTTCTGGGCGAAGGCACCGATCAGCGCCCGCACCTTGTTGGGATTTTTCATCGAGAACAGCGGATGCCCCATCAGGAAGCGCACCCGCTCCAGCACGTCGGCTTGTGGACGAGTGACCTGAATCGTGAACCACTGATCCATGACCAGCGGATCGTGGGCCCACTTTTCGCCGAACGCCTTGAGCGCCGGCTCGGCCAGATCGGTGCGATCGCTGTGAGCCAGCAACGTGAGCGCCGCGCGCACGTCGGTCATGTTGGCGCTCTGCTCCAGCTGCTGCTGCGTCAGACTGACGGCTTCTTCGGTCTCGATGCTCATCAGGTAGGCGAGCGCGACGTTCTTGAGCCGCCGCTGGGCGATCTGCTCCGGTGTCGGCGCGTAGGGTTCGTCGCTCAGGTTGTCCCGATAGACGGCGAGAAAATCGTCGCGCAGCTGATACGCCAGCGACTGACGTACGAACTCCCGCGCGGCGTGAATCGCATCGACATCGACCGTCGGCTGCTGTTCGGCAATATAAGCCTCCGACGGCAGTGTCAGCATTTCCGCCAGCACCGCCTTGTCGTCGCCAGGCTCGTTGAGCAGGCTTCGATAGGCTTCGATCAGGCGGCTATCCATCACCTTCTCGACGCCGTTACGGTGAGCCGCGATCAGATCGTCCAGCGCCAGCAGGGTCAAGCGCTGGCCGGCATCCCAGCGGTTGAAGCCATCGGAATCATGGGTCAGCAGGAATGCCAGTTCTTCACGCGAATAGGGGTAGCGCAGTTTCACCGGCGCCGAGAACCCGCGCAGCAGCGACGGTACCGGTGCCTCTTCGACATCGGTGAACACGAAGGTCTGCTCTGCCTCTCGCAGGTGGATGACGGCATCCTTGCCCAGCTTTTCGCTCTCGCCGTCTTTACCGCTTAGCGTCAAGCTCAGATCGTGGCCGGACTTGGTACCGACCAGACCCAGGCGTACCGGGATGTGCAGCGGCAGCTTTGCGGTCTGACCCGGCGTCGCCGGGGTGCGCTGGGAGAGACGCAGACGATATTCACAGGTGGCGTAATCATATTCGCCGTGGGCATCGATCTCCGGTGTTCCCGACTGGGAATACCAGCGCAGGAACTGATCGAGATCCAGCCCGGATACCTCTGCCATGCAGGCGACGAAATCCTCGATCGTTACTGCCTGACCATCGAAGCGTTCGAAATAGAGATCGCTGCCGCGGCGAAAATCCTCCCAACCCAATAGATGGCGCAACATGCGCACCACTTCCGCACCCTTCTCATAGATGGTCAGGGTGTAGAAGTTGGAGATCTCGATGTAGTGGTCGGGACGAATCGGATGGGCGGTCGGCCCGGCGTCCTCGGCAAACTGCGCGGTACGGAAGAACGAGACGTCCTCGATCCGCTTGACCGGTGCCGAGTTGACGTCGGCGGAGAAAGTCTGGTCCCGGAAGACGGTGAAACCCTCTTTCAGCGAAAGCTGGAACCAGTCACGGCAGGTCACGCGGTTGCCCGACCAGTTGTGGAAGTACTCGTGGGCGACGATGCCCTCGACCCGCTGGAAGGTCGCATCGTTGGCGGTCTGGGGATGAGTCAGAACGGCGGCGGAGTTGAAGATGTTGAGCCCCTTGTTCTCCATCGCGCCCATGTTGAAGTCGTTGACGGCGACGATCATGAAACGATCCAGATCGTATTCGCGACCATAGGTCTCCTCGTCCCACTGCATGGAACGCTTGAGCGATGCCATGGCGTGCTCGGTCTTGTCGAGGTTCTCCGCCTCGACCCAGATCTGCAACAGTACCTCGCGTCCACTCATCGTGGTGTAGTGATCCTCGACCTTTTCCAGACTGCCGGCGACCAGCGCGAACAGATAGCTGGGCTTGGGGTGCGGATCCTCCCAGGTCACGAAATGACGATTGTTGGGCAGCTCCCCCCGTTCCACCGGATTGCCGTTGGAGAGCAGCACCGGCAGCGCATCGCGATCGCCGATCACCGTGGTCGAGAAGGTCGCCATCACGTCCGGCCGATCGGGATAGAACGTGATTCGGCGAAAGCCTTCCGGCTCGCACTGCGTGCAGAACATGCCGTTGGAACGATAGAGCCCTTCCAGCGCGGTGTTGGCATCCGGGTCGATCTCGACCTCGGTATCGAGCAGGAAGCGTTCCGGCACCGTGGCGACGGTCAGCGTCTTGTCGTCGACCGTGAATTCATCGGCTTCCAGCACCTGACCATCGATGGCGACGCTGATCAACTTGAGCTGTTCACCGGCCAGTTCCAGCGGCAGGCCAGTCTCTTTTTCATCGGGGTCTCGCTCGGGATGGCGTTCCACATGCAAGCGCGCCTTGACTCGGGTAGCGGACGGCTCGAGATCGAAGGTGAGCTCGGTATGCGTGACGCGGTACGCCGGCGGCAGATAATCCTTGAGATAGGTCGCTTGCATCTCAGACATGGCAACGCTCCTTGCAGAAATGGGTAGGTCGAATCGACAGCTCGAACCAGTGACGACAGTCAGTAACCCGAGTGGAACGACAAAGCGTGCCGATCGACGATCGGACACTATTCTACCCGCCTCGGCGGAACGATATCGAATCGGGGTCGTAGCTTGGTAAGCGCGGAGAATTCGAGGAATGACAAGGTCAGCGCCGGCCGGCGACTCAACGCCGTTCGGGGGCCTCCTCCGACCATACGCCGCGCACCGGACACTGCAGGCTCGGCAGCGGGCGCGTCACGATCCAGATCGCAAGCGCCGCCAGTCCGACGATCAGGCCGATCTTGAGCGGCCAGAGGGAAACGGTGAACGCGATGACCAGGCACGAAACGCTGAGCATGATCACTGCCATGATCTTGGCGTGCTTGGGAATGGCCCGTTCACGTTCCCAGGACTGGATCGGCGGACCGAAGCGCGGATGGTTGCGAATCCAGTTGGCGAACCGGGGAGAACCTCTGGAAGCCAGCCAGACCGCCGCCAGCATGAAACAGGTGGTCGGCATCACGGGCAGGAAGAGACCGATCACGCCCAGCGCGAAGCTGATGGCGGCCAAGGTGACATAAATGGCATTACGCATGCCGGACATCCCCACTACGGTGTGTCGATAGCGCCACCCGAAGAGGACGCTGGAATGGATAGTGTAAACCAGCCCTGGTCATCCGCTCCAATGTTCGGGCATGGAAAACGCCAATGTTGACGATAGGGAAACCCTCCATTCGCATGACGATGTCTAGCACAGGGAAACGATCGGCGTAGGCTTGCGATATCGCCAACGCCATCCCATGACAGGAGCGCCGATCATGACCACACGCCAGGTACTCTATCTGTCTCACGGATCTCCCGATCTCAGTCTAATCGATCATCCTGCTCGCACTTTCCTGCGAGAGTTCGGCGAGCGACTGCCGAAGCCTCGCGGCGCGTTGATCATCTCGGCGCACTTCGAGACGCCGGGTCTGGTCGTTGGGGGATCCAGCCGTCCTCGCACCTGGCACGACTTCCACGGCTTCCCCGATGCTCTCTATCGAACGCATTATCCGGCTCGCGGCTTGCCCGAAATGGCCAAAACGTTAGTGACAGGGCTCAATAACGAGGGAATCGATACGCTCCTGGATGCCGAGCGAGCGCTCGACCACGGCATCTGGTCGCCACTCTCGTTGCTCTGGCCGCAGGCCGACGTACCGTTGATACCGATCAGCGTACCGATGCAGACCGGTGTGGCAGCCCAATTGAACAGCGCCGCCTCGCTAGGCCGCTGGGCGGAGCAAAACGCGTTCATGCTGATCGGCTCCGGCGCCGCCACCCACAATCTCGGGGATCGACACTTCATCCACGATGCGCCGGATCCCTGGGCGAGGCAATTTCACGACTGGGTCATCGACGTCGCCGCACGCGGCGATCTCGGCGCGATGAAAGATTGGCGGGATGCGCCGAATGCCCGCTACGCGCACCCGACGCCCGAGCACTTTCTGCCGTTACTGATGTGCGTGGGGGCGATGGAGGGCCAGCCTCTCCGGGTGCTTCACGAGAGCTTCATGTTCGGCAATCTGAGCATGCTGGCATTGGGTAGCGAGGTATACAGAAACAGCGATGATATTAAAACCGATGACCTAGGATGAATTTACGGCTTCATGTCAAACAGTAATTACGGAATATTCAAAAGACCTAGTAGCGTTACGGTATGGCTTACCGTGGTTGGCCTCCGTTCGAAGAAACTTGAATGCGGGAAGCTGACATCCCTCCAGATCCACTCAAGTGCATGACAGCCCACAGCAAACACCCATCAAACACTACTTAACAGGCGATCGAACTCTTCCTGCAAGTTCTCATTGGACAGCTGGCTAACCTGCTCACTCTCGACAACGAGTTGTCGTGCACGAGCATAATTTGGTGCCCATATTTTATACCCAACTAGGCCAGTGTCCTTCAGCTTTCTTTTGTTATAAATTGCAAGAAGAGGCTTGTTGAATGCATTGCACATATGAACGATGGAGGTGTCCGGTGAAACGATGACATCGGCCCTTCTGACGATTTCAACTGCGGTACTCACCGTACTCCCTTCCACATACACGATTTTCTCAATACCCATGGCAGAAATCTTCGATTCCATGCCGATAAGAACGACCAGGTCCTGGGGATGATGCCTTTTAATATGATACACCAATTGCTGGACCTGATCAGCAGATAAGTCTTTATCTTTTGAACCCGTCAAAGGATTGATGGCTATCAATCTTTTATAAGTCAAACTGCTTACCAGCGCATCAACTCGAGCCACGGCGTCTGGGTGGATCGGCAAATGATAGCGATAACCATGTTCCTCCGAAGCAAAAAGCCGCAATACGCTACGATGCCGCTCGGTGATATGTCGACTCGGATCAAGAAGTTCAATTGACTTCCGATAAATCGGAAGATCTCCCTTGTTAAAACCAACACTATGTTTCGCTGACAGCTTATGAACAAGCCTGCAGCGTTCATAGGTCACCACATCATCGAAGTCGATGACCACATCAAAACACTCTTGCTGAAGTGGTTTCAAAGACTCACGACGCTTGTAGATAAACACCTTTTCAACATATTCAGAATGGGCCAGCAAATCGGCACAAAGCGGGCCCGTCAAAAGATAAACCTTAACATTTCTTTCAGCAAAAAACCTGATGACGCCGGATGCAACAATCATATCTCCAATTTTATCATCGAGCCTCAAAAGCAATACCTTATTTATATTTTTATAATCAATCTCTTTGTCGCGAGCATAATATTTCGACACCATCAACCGAAGCTTAAAGGCTCTGAAGAATTCCTTTTTCAATCGAACCGCGTTTTTTAAAAAACTCATTTTCTTTCGGCCAGCGGACATGCCACCCTCTCCTGTCATCGTATCGCCTCGCACAATCGTCAAATCAGCGCTGGCCTTCTGGTGGCGGAAGGTAGGAAAAAACCCATCGCCAGGATAATACTATCGGGCGAAAAACCCGCATGCCATGCGGGTTCGGTAGATACGCCACGGCTGGAGCCTGACCGTCGCGTTAGGGATGATTCGGGAAGACGTGCAAGGCGTACCCCTCACTCCCGAAAGTTATCGTACTGCAGTGCCAGGTCCGGGCCATCTTCCCCCTTGAGCAGGGCGATCGCCTGCTGCAGGTCGTCGCGCTTCTTGCCGCTCACACGGACCTTGTCGCCCTGGATCGCCGGCTGCACCTTGAGCTTCGAATCCTTGAGCAGTTTGACGATCGCCTTGGCATCCGGCTGTTCGAGGCCTTGCTTGAGCTTGACCTCCTGACGCGCCTTGACGCCGGAGGTCTGGGCATCCTGGATGTCCATGCAGCGCGGATCGATCCCGCGAGCGATCAGCTTGTTGCGCAGCACGTCGATCATCTGCTGCAGCTGGAATTCGGCGTCCGCCTCGATCGAGACGGTCTCTCCCTCCAGCGAGAAGCTGGCGTCGACGCCGCGAAAGTCGAAGCGGGTCTGGATTTCGCGATTCGCCTGATCGACGGCATTGGTCGCTTCGTGGCGATCGAATTCGGAAACGATGTCGAAAGACGGCATAAATATCAGTCCTCTATCAGGAAATGGGGCCGCGACGCGGCCGGAGTGAGTCGGCGGGCGCCGTCAGTCGGCCAATGGCGCTTCGGCCGCCTCCAGTCGCTTGTCCATCTGCCAGGCGGCACAGCCGTCGGCATAGTAGTCGTCCAGCCAGCGACGCGCATTGAAGCCCATCCGGCGATAGAGTCCCATCGCCACGCGGTTATCCGCGCGTACTTCCAGCAGCAGGCGCTGGCTGCCCCGCTCTCTTGCCGTTTCCTCCAGTGCCTGGAGCAGTTCCCGACCCAGCCCGCTTCCGCGGGCCGCCGGATCGACGCAAAAGGAGTAGAGCCTGGCGGTGACGCTGTTACGGCGGAACAGCAGCGTGCCATAACCGATGACTCGCTGGTCTTCGGCCACCGCCAGCAGATTGGCGGCGTTGGCTCGGGTCAGCAGGTGCGCGAGTTGGCGGCGGCTGAAGCGATCGCTATCGAAGCAGCGTTCTTCCAGTTCATACAGGGCGTCGCAATCGGCGGGCAGGCCGTGGCGAAGGGTGCGGAGCATGCTTGCGCTCTTATCTGGTTCAACGGAGATTTCGGTTTGTCAGGGCCTTGGTTCGTCCGCAAATCCGGCGAATTCGGGAATTGTGTACATCCCGGCTGTCATTCATCTTGAGCGGGCCCGACAGCCCGCCAAATGGGCAATGGCGGAAGCGACCACACCGACGATGGTGAAATTATTTCACGCCTGTCACGACTTGTCGCCGCCTTCACATCATCGCATGCTATTTTGCCTTTAAGCCCCCGGCAGCTTGCCGTATCGACCGCCGACCCCTCGCCGAGAGACGATGTCGGAAAAGGAGCCACCGATTCATGTCACGCCTGCGTATCGTCGTCGACCGCCTTGCCGACTGGCAACCTTACTACCCTTCCGAAGATTTGATCAGCGCCGATGCCTTTCTGGCCCAGCAAGGCGTGACGACGACCGATGACGCCACACATGTCATCAATCTTTGCGCCAATCTCGACTATCTGGAAACCGGCTACTACGTCTCGCTGCTGGCCCAGGCTCGCGATCAGCGGGTTCTGCCCAGTGTGGAGACGCTCAATCAGCTGTCGCGCAAGGCATTGATCGACATGCAGCTGGCGGCCATCGATCCGCTGCTGATGGAACTGAACAAGCGTGGCGTGCTGGAAGGCGACACCTTTTCGCTGCGGGTGTTTTTCGGCGAGTGCCGGGAGCCGGAGTTGCAGCGCCTGGCCCGGCGCCTGTTCGAGCGCCTGCCCCATCCGCTGCTGGAAGCCCGCTTCGAGAAACGCCAGAACGTGTGGCGACTGGCACGACTCAAGCCGTTGGCGTTGACGGCATTGCAGTCCGGCGAAGAAGATCTGTTCGCGACGGCGCTGAACCGCCACTCCACCCGGGTCTGGCGCACGCCGCGCGCTCGTCGTCGCTATCGCTTCGATCTTGCGATCCTGATCGATCCGGAAGAGACGTTGCCACCCAGCAACAAGGGCGCACTCAAGCGCTTCATTCGTGCCGGCCGACGCCTGGGGATCGACGTCAGCCTGATCACGCATCGCGACGCAGGACGGCTGGCCGAATTCGACGCGCTGTTCATCCGCGAGACGACGCGGCTGGATCATCACACCTATCGCATGGCCAAGAAGGCGGAACATGAAGGCCTGGTCGTGATCGACGATCCCCAGTCGATCCTGCGCTGCACCAACAAGATCTTCCTTCACGAGCTGCTGGGTACTCACAAGATTCCCGCGCCTCGCGGACAACTGCTCTACCGCGGCGACATGAGCCGTCTCGACGAAAAGCTCGTCCAGCTGGAATATCCGCTGGTACTCAAGGTGCCCGACGGCGCCTTTTCCAAGGGGGTGGTCAAGATTCGTTCGCGGGAGGAACTGGAGGCGGAAGCGCCGAAGCTGTTCGAATCTTCCGCGCTGCTGCTGCTGCAGGAGTGGCTGCCCACCGACTTCGACTGGCGCATCGGCGTCCTCGACGGCCAGATGCTGTTCGCCAGTCGCTACTACATGGCGCGCGGCCATTGGCAGATCTACGACCACTCCAGCGGCAAGACTCGCAGCGGCGGTTTCACCACTCACGATCTCTCCGAAGTGCCACCCCCGGTGGTCAAGGCAGCACTGCGGGCGACCAAGCTGATCGGCAACGGGCTATACGGGGTCGATCTCAAGCAGATCGGCGAGCGCGTGGTGGTCATCGAGGTCAACGACAACCCCAACCTGGATGCCGGCGTGGAAGACCTGGTACTGAAGGATGCGCTCTATGAACAGGTCATGGCGGTATTTCTGAAGCGCATGGAACGCCAGCTCGAGCGCAAACCGCGCTGACGGTCATCGTCGGAATCAGGCCGCTTCGGTTTCCACCGCGACCTGATAGCCGGTGAACTTGCGCAGGTTGATGACGCCGGTGTCGAGAATCAGGTATTGCCCCTTGAGCCCCATCAGGGTGCCCTCTATCCTCGGCGTCTTGTCGAAATTGAGCGAAACGATCTTGCGCGGCCATTCGAGCACCGGATAGTCGATCGCCAACGGCGGCACATCGTCGATCGTCTGGATGGCATCGTTGCCGAAACGCTGGCGCAACTCGGCAAGCCCGGGTTCGAGTTCGGCCAGCAGACGATCGCGCTCGGCAATCAAGTCGAGCGGTTCGACCTCCCCCTTGAGCATTGCACGCCAGTTGGTGCGATCGGATACCCGTGCCTTGAACAGCGTTTCCACCAACCCGGACTGCTGGCGCGTGTCGACGTCGAGAATCGGTAGCGCCTGGACCGCGCCCTGATCCAGCCAGCGCCCAGGGGTATTGGTACCCCGGGTAATGCCGACCTTGAGACCCGAAGCGTTGGCGAGATAGACCGTATGCGGTCGAAAGCAGTGGCGCTCGCCCCAGGCCGGGTCACGGCAAGTGCCCTGAAAGTAGTGGCAGGTCTCCGGACGCATCATGCAGAGATCGCAATGCGCCAGCGACGAGAAACAGGGGTAGCAGTGGCCCTGACCGAAGCTCTTGCGCGTGGCTCGCCCACATTCGATGCAGTGAATCTTGCCGGTATGATGCAACCGGATTCGCTGACCCAGCCAGCCGTTGAGGGCCAGTCGCTGCTCGCCGGCGCGCAAGGTGTAATCCGCCCGGCCACTCTCCGCCGACAACCGAATATCGAGCTTGCGCAACTGGCCGCTGGCGATCCGATCAGCCTCGAGCGCAGCAGGGGTGTGCACGCTGGCGATCAGTTGATCCATTTGACCGCAGCTTCCTCGGCGGAAGAGTGGCTACCGGAGACACACTCGTTGCGTTCCAGATAACCCACGCGCTGATCCGCAGGCACGTCGTGAATCATCTCGTACTTGATCACCGCTTCCAGGCACAGTTCGGTCTGTTCGGCACTCAACCGGCGACCGTCGGGCCACTTGCGCAACTGAATGGCCTGCTTGAAGTTTTCGTACATCTCCGGCGTCATCTGCGCGACCATGCGGTCGAAATTCATTTCGTTCATTTCTGTCCTCCTGAAGCGTCGTGACCGCCGCCCGACGCGTTGCGGCTGGCAAACCACCCCATGATCAGCCCGATCAGCAACCCGCCCAGATGCGCCTCGTTGGCGACATTGCCGAAACCGAAGGCATCGCCCAGCCCCGTCATGGTAAAGACCATCCAGGCCAGCATGAAGACCATCAGCATCTGGGGCACGAAGAAACCGCTGCCGGGCCGGCGGCGAGACATCAGCCACACGTAACCCAGCAGCGCATAGTCGACGCCCGACATGCCGCCGAACAGGACGGTGCCGGTGACATATTGCGCGAGGTTGGAAAACACCGCCGCGACGACAACGATGATGCCGAGCCGGCGCCAGCCCTGAACCGACTCGACCTGACGGCCGAAATACCATACCCACAGCATGTTGAAGATCAGATGCATCCAGCCGAAATGCAGAAGCGCTGGCGTGAACAGGCGCCAGATCTGGCCGCCGGCCAGGGTATCGGAGACGAGGTCTCCCGGCACCAGCCGCTGGCCCACCACATCGAGCGGCACGATGGTGAGTGCACGGACGATGGCGTCGCCCGCGAATGTCATGGCGAGAAAAATCGCCACACAGACTGCGATCAGACCTGCCGCGAGCGGTGCCTGGCCGAATGCCTGGCCGGTGACGCTGGGCCGGCGGCGCGGCGCAGAAGTCGCCGCCGATGCCTCCAGCTCACCACGCCGCCAGAGCTCGATCAGCCGAGCCGCCGCATCTCGCTGCTCGGGGTCGGCCAGCCACAGCACCTGCAGATCGTCCTGCCGGGTGAAGCGATGACCGACGTGATGCGCCCACAGCGCCTGCCTCAGCGGGCGAGTGTCCAGATCACCGGGCAGTTCGAGGAGTTTGTACATAGAGGACGTCCGACCCGCTTGGCGAGAAAATAGCGAAACACCTGCACCGACGACGCTGGCACCGCGAAGCTCGACACGAATGCCCACGACGCTCGGATCGCCATTCTACAGGCCCAACAAAGAAAAATCCGGCGGGAGGGCCGCCGGATAAGAGCAAGGGATCATTCAAGGGAACACTGACTTTGAGGGTTGCCGTGGGCGGTAGTTCCCGACATCGCCGAAAAAAATCCATCGCCCTCCTGAAATCCGCTGAACCGACCCCAAAAACATCGCCAAATCAGAAACCTGCGCATCATGTAAAAAAATGCAAAAAGAGACCGGTGCCGTGGCCATCTCACCCCCGGATCCCCTCCTGCGACACATCGACCCAGACGAAATGATTGGCGTCGAGCCGACTCTCCCCTTCCCAGCGATAAGCGACCAGTCGACCGTACTTCACTGCGCTGTAGTCGAGACAGGCGATATTCGACCGCGGCAGAGCCGGCACGCCCTTGCACCAGTAATGACCGACGAACAGGGGCGGCGCCGATTCCGGATAGTAGGTCAGCCGCGCACGCTCGTCAGTGCGCAATGGCCGGTCCTCGAGCGCCGGCGGCAGATTGTCGGGCTGAAAGACCACGTCGCCGTAGGTCCGCGGATTCCGACACCAGAAATGGGTGCGAAACGAGCGTCGGGTAAAGCCGTCACCCGAGTGAATCTCCATGCCCGGCGGCAGCGGCAGTTGGGTACCCCGGGTCAGGCGATCCAATATCTGGTGGGCCAGACTGCCATGACGCGTCGATTCGATCAGGAACTCACGGTCGATACGGGCGTTGGGGTAACGCTTCAAAAACGCGGCGACCAAGGAGTCGTCCCAGCACGCATGCACCACCCGCAGGCCATCAAGCTCGAGGCACAGCGGTAATGTCATGAACCAGGAAAGGCAGGTTTCCCACTCCAGCGGAAAGGCGTGGAACTGCTCCAGCGTGCGGCCGATGATACGGTTGTTGCGCGGCGTGTGATCGCGCAGCCATTCGCGTTCGCTGTCGCTTGGCGCGGCATGACAATAGGCCAGCGCATTGGCTTCGTGGTTACCCATCACGATGCGCGCCTCGCCGGCGTCGACCATGCGTTTGGCAACGGACACCGCCAGCCGGATGCTCGGTCCACGATCGATCAGATCGCCTAAGAAGATCACCCGGCGGCGTGGGTGACGAAACACCCCGTCTTCCGCGCGATAGCCGAGTTTCTCGAGCAGCCGGATCAGGCTCTGGCCGCAGCCATGGACATCGCCGATCAGATCGTAGCCGTCGACATCGCTGTCCTGCGCCATGTCAATCTCCCAGCCTGCTGCTCCATCCCAGTTTGGAACGACAGGCTTCGAAGAAACTGTGTCCGCGCGGATGGATCAGCGTCAGACGCTCGGCATGTCGGCGGACATAGAGAACGTCATCGGGCTTGCAGACGACGCGGGTCTGACCGTCGCAGCTGACATGCGGGTAGGCTTGGTTGATATCACCGATATGCACGCGAATCTCGCTGGCGGCATCGATCACGATCGGTCGGCTGGAGAGCGTGTGCGGGAACATCGGCACCAGCGTGATGGCTTCCAGGCCCGGATGCACGATCGGACCGCCACCGGAGAGCGCGTAGGCCGTCGACCCCGTCGGAGTCGCCATGATCAGCCCATCGGAGCGCTGGGAGTAGACGAAGCGGTCGTCGACGAACAGTTCGAACTCGATCATTCGCGCAGCCTTGCCGGGGTGAACGACCACGTCGTTGAGACTGGTGCCGGATCCGATCAGGCGTTCGCCGCGAAAGAGTTCCGCCTCGAGCAGGAATCGACGTTCCGTGTCGTACTGGCCTTCCAGTACCTCGGCAACCTTCTGCTCGACCTCATCCGGGGAGATATCGGTCAGAAAGCCCAGCCGCCCCCGATTGATGCCAAGTACCGGCGTGGCGCTATGGCAGAGCGCACGGGCCGCGCCCAGCAGACTGCCATCGCCACCCACCACGATCACCAGATCGCACAGCGTGCCCAGCTCTCGGCGCTTGGCTTCACTGTGGCCATGGCCGGGCAGCAGCGCGGCGGTGCGATCCTCGATCACCAGATCGAGACCACGACGCTCGAGAAAGATCGTCAGGCGCTTGAGCGTCTCGACGACCTTGTCGCTGCCCAGACGGCCAATTAGACCGATGGTGTTGAACGATTCCATACAGCGTCTCTCTCGCGGCGTGACGGCCGGTCATTATGCTGGCTGCGCTTGCCCTCCAGCAAACGCCGGCCCACGATAGGTCGTACGGCGCACGGTCGCGGTGTGCCGATCGCCCTTGGCAATCGAACAACACAAACTATCATGACTGAGGCTACGTCATGAAAAAGGCTCGGCCAGCTCAAAAAAACGAATTAGTTTACATGCTAACTTCCAAAAATCCTTTATACTTTGGTCGGCCTGGCCAGGGGAATACGAGCAAGCTTAGCCACACCATCGAACTGTTTCGTCGATGTTTTTTGGCCTGATGCAACATCAGAGCAACGCAGACACAATCGCCAGGTGCAACACATCGCTCTCATCAGGAGACAACAACCTCATGTCGCAATCTCGATCATTCAGGGCGGGCATCATCGTGCTGCTGGTGGCCTCGCTTGCCGGGCTCGCCATCTCGCTTTATGCCTACTTCACTCCGCTGACCGGCGTCAACGGCTCACTCGGTGCACTCGCCGTCATTCTTTCGACGATCGCGCTGGTCATCATGACACTGGTCATGGCGCCTCTTTCCTGCCGCAGCGGACGCGTTGCGCTGCGTTTGCTGATTCTGCTGGCGCTCGTCGGCACGGGTTTCGCCGGACTGTTGCTGCATCAGTGGTGGCTGACCGCCGCCATGGTGGTTGGCCTGATCGGCCTGCTCCTGGACATGGCCAGTCCAGCCGCATCCACCACACCAGCCCATTCATGAGGAGCCGATCCATGCCAACATCCCTGTCACCGATGCCGCTGCCCACGCTGAAACTCACCGCACAGCGGTTGGGTATGGCCACGGCATTGGCACTGCTGCTCGCCCCGGTTCCGCTGTTCGCGCAGGACCAGCCGACCGAGTCCGATCAGACATCGGCTCAGAGCGACACTCAGCCGTCGTCCAAGGCGTCGACCTCGTCCGAAGCCGCTGAATCTTCCGAAGCCGCTACGTCGTCCGAAGCCGCCACGTCGTCCGAAACGCCGCAAGCCGGCGATGAGGGGGCGCAGGACGTCAGCGCGGCGGACTCGGGCGATCAGCAGAATGCCAACCGGGCACCGATTCCGCTGGTGCCCGAGACGCCGACCTGGGACAGCTTCCACGGTCAGCTCAATGCCCAGAAGTACAGCCCTCTCGATCAGATCACCGCGGACAATGTCGGTGATCTCGAGAAGGTCTGGGAATTCCATACCGGCGATGTCGCCGATGGGTCCGGCGATACGCCGGCGACCGTGTGGTCGGCCACCCCGGTTTTCGCCAACGACACCATCTACATCGGTACGCCGTTCTATCGCCTGATCGCACTCGATCCGGGTACCGGCAAGGAAAAATGGAGTTTCGACACCAAGTCCTCGCGTGAGGCTCTGACCCAGCCGGTGCTGAAGAACCGCGGTGTCTCCTACTGGGAGGCAGAAAACCCGGTCGCCGGTGAGCCGTGCCAGAAGATCGTCTACATGGGCACCATGGACGCCCAGCTGTTCGCACTGGACGCCGACACCGGCGAACTCTGCAAGGGCTTCGCCGACAACGGCGTGCTCAACGTCAATCAATGGAACGACACCCACGCCGAATGGCCGCTCTCCGTGCTGCAGCCGCCGACCGTGGTCGGCGACCATCTAATGCTCGGCTGGGCCGGCATGGACTGGGCCTACGAACAGGCACCGCCGGGAACGATCTTTTCACTCAACGCCCAGACCGGCGAACTCGAGTGGACGTTCCAGGCGCTTTCCGACGAGATGCGCGAGAAGAGCGGTACCGCCAACGTGTGGACGCACATGTCCGCGGATCGCGAGAACGGCCTGCTCTATCTGCCGGTCTCTTCGCCGTCACCGAACTACTGGGGTGGCAACCGCACCGAAGAGGCACCGCTGGCGACGTCGACCACCGCGCTCGATATCGAGACCGGTAAAGTGGTGTGGTCGCGTCAGTGGGTTCACCACGATATCTGGGACTACGACATCAACTCCGCGCCGACGCTGATGGACATCACCGTCGATGGCAAGAAGATCCCGGCGCTGGTCCAGGCAACCAAGCAGGGCTTCCTGTTCGTGGTCAATCGTCTGACCGGCGAAGACGTCTGGCCGATCGAGGAGCGTCCGGTACCGCAGGGTGACGGTAGTGTCGACGGCGAGGTCTATGCTCCGACCCAGCCATTCCCGACCAAGCCTGCGCCGCTGCTGGATCAATCCGAGAAACCCAAGATCTGGGGTCTCGCCGACGCCGTGGGCGGCGGACAGTGTTCGCGTCTGTGGGATAACCTCTGGTACGAAGGCATGTACACCCCGCCGACCACCAAAGGCGAAGGGGCATTGACCTACCCTGACAGCTCGGGTGGCGTGCAATGGGGCGGCGTGGCTTTCGACCCCGAAACTCAGACCGCCGTCGTCAACACCTCGCATATCGTGCAGTACGTCAAGCTGTACAACCGTGAAGACTACGAGCAGGCGGACAGCGGCTCCGGCAACGAAAGCGGCTTCGCACCGCAGAAAGGCGCGCCGTACGGCATGCGACTCAAGGTTGCGATGAACTGGCTCGGCATGCCCTGCTGGGAACCGCCTTTCGGCGAGCTGGTGGCGATCGACATGCATACCGGTGACGTGAAATGGCGTCGTCCGGTCGGCGCGTCGCAGCAGTTCGGCTTCTTCATGCCGGAAAAATGGGGCTCGCCGACCATCGGTGGCCCGGCCGTGACTGCCGGTGGTGTCGTGTTCATCGGTGCGTCGATGGACGCCAAGCTGCGCGCCTACTCGCTCGAGACGGGCGAGGAGCTGTGGTCCGATCAGGCCGAGGCCCCGGCCGTGGCCAATCCGTCGGTCTACGAGTACAAGGGCCGGCAGTATGTCGCCTTCGTCGCCGGTGGCAACACCATCCTCAAGGATCAGGTGGGCGATCAGGTCGTGGTATACGCGCTGCCAGAGGATTGATCATCTAGTCCGACAATCGACGGACAATGGCGATCATGATCGCGTTGACGGGGTGGGCCTTGGCCCACCCCGTTTTTCGTCGCGAATGATCCATGATGCTCCAGTCATCCAAAAATCAGAACACCTCGCACCTTTCATTCGATCACACTCTCTCTGGATACTCGGTGGATGACCTCTCCACCAACAACAAAGAGGTAACGATCGATGCCCCTCTCTCAACTGCTCAATTGGCGCCTGCATCTGCTGGTCGTCGTGCTGTCGCTGCTCAGCGAATGGATCGGTATCGTCAAGATCCCGCTCGGGCCAGGCACGCTTCTGCTACTGCCGCTGTTCTACGCCTTCGTTCTCGGGGTACTGCTCAACCCGCATCTGTTCGCCGGCACCAAACGATTTCTGCCCGAAAGCGTCAGCCAGGCAGCCACCCCGCTGATTCTGATCTCGATCATGCCGTTCATCGCGCGCTTCGGTTCGACCATCGGCCCCGCCATCGATCAGCTCATCAGCGCAGGCCCCGCCCTGATCCTGCAGGAACTGGGCAATCTCGGCACCATGCTGGTGGCATTGCCGGTCGCGGTGCTGGTTCTCAAGATGGGGCGGGAAGCGATCGGTGCGACCTATTCGATCGCGCGTGAACCCAACATCGCGATCATCTCCGACAAGTACGGCCTCAAGGGGCCGGAAGGCGTCGGTGTGATGGGGGTCTACGTCGTTGGTACCATGTTCGGCACGCTGTGGTTCGCGTTGATGGCCGGCTATCTCGCTTCGCTGGGCTGGTTCGACCCGCGCGCGCTGGCGATGGCCTGCGGTGTCGGCAGCGGCAGCATGGTGGCGGCGTGTTCCGGCGCGCTGGCCGGCGCCATGCCCGATCTCGCCGATGACCTGCTCGCCTTCGCCGGTGCCAGCAACCTGTTGACCTATGCCACCGGGCTTTATGTCTCGCTATTCATCGCCCTGCCCGTCGCCGAGTGGCTTTATCGCCGCCTGGGCGGTCGTCGCCGAGCCGCCAGCACGATGGGCGCCACGGCAGATGAGGATGCGACCGACCTGACCCGCGAAGAGCGCCCCGAAACGGATCTCGGCAAGACCGCCGCCGTGCTGGCCATGGCCTGCGTCGTCGGCTGGATTGCCAATACCATCAACGGCGCCTCGCTGATCGATGCGCTGCCGGGCATGATCATTCTCTACGTCATGACCCTGATCGGTCTGGTCATCACCCGAGCTGCACCGTTCTACCTCCCCGGTGTAGCCTGGGTGTCGCTGGTGAGCATCCTCATGACGCTGCCGTTTTTCCCGGGCAGCGCCTGGATCGTCGATCAGCTCGCCGCAGTCAACTTCCTCGCCATCGTCACCCCGGTTCTGGCTTATGCCGGCCTGGCGCTGAGCCGGCGTGAGTTCAGCATGTTCCGCCAGACCGGCTGGAAGCTGATCATCATCTCGCTGCTGGTATTCACCGGTACCTACGTCGGCTCGGCGGTCGTCGCGCAAATTCTGCTCTAGGCTGAATACCAGAGGTCTTTACCACCGCGCCCGCGTTTGCGGGCGCGCTTTTTGGGAGTTCGACATGAACCAGCTAACCCCCTACCCCGATCCGACGACATTGACCGAATGGCGCCGCGACTTCCACCGCCACCCGGAAATCGCCTTCGAGGAGGTTCGCACCAGCGAGCGCATCGTCGCCATTCTGCGCGAGCACGACCTCGAGCCGGTCACCGGACTTGGCGGTGGCACCGGCGTCGTCGTTACTATCAACGGCAACCGGGGGACGGGGCGAAGCATCGGCCTGCGTGCCGATATCGATGCCCTGCCGATCGAGGAGCTCAACGACATCGACTACCGCTCGACGATACCCGGACGCATGCACGCCTGCGGCCACGACGGGCATACCACGATGCTGCTGGGTGCAGCCTGCGCGCTGGCCAAGAATCCCGACTTCGCGGGTCAGGTGCACTGTATCTTCCAGCCCGCCGAAGAAAGCGAGGGTGGCGCCCGGGTGATGGTCGAAGAAGGCCTGTTCGAGCGCTTCCCGATGGAGGCGGTCTACGGCCTGCACAACTGGCCAGGGCTGGCCGTGGGCGAAGCCGCCGTGCACGACGGGCCGGTGATGGCGGCGTTCGATGTCTTCACGCTCAAGCTGACAGGCCGCGGCTGTCATGCGGCGATGCCCCATCTGGGTACGGACGTGGTGCTCGCCGCCTGCCAGTTGGTGAATCAGTTGCAGGGGCTGATCAGTCGCGAGACACCGCCGCATCAGTCAGCGGTGCTCAGCATCACCCAGTTTCACGCGGGCGATGCCTACAACGTCATTCCCGAATCGGTCGAACTGCGCGGCACCGTGCGCTGCTTCGATGCAACGCTCAAGGCAAGATTGGAAAAGCGGTTTGGCGACGCCATCGATGCCACCGCCCAGTTTCACGGACTCAAGGTAGAACTCGACTACCAGGCGCGCTACCCGGCAACGATCAACACGCCCGAGCACGCCGCGCGCTGCGCCGATATTCTCGCCACGCTCCCCGGCATCGGCAAGATCCACCGCGACATGGCACCGAGCATGGGATCGGAAGATTTCGCCTTCATGCTGGAGCGGTGCCCGGGCGCCTATATCTGGCTCGGTAACGGCGACAGCGCCGCCCTGCATAACCCGGCCTATGACTTCAACGATGCCATCTCCCCTCTCGGCGTTGCCTACTGGCAGGCGCTGGTGAGGCAACTGCTCAGCGACTGATCACGACGGCTTCGACGTCATCCGCCAACGGCTCCTGATGGGGCCGTTGGCGTTGCCCGGGTACCCGGCACCGGCCTGACCGATCAGCGTTTCAATTATACGAACACTCTCCAGCTTTCTTTGCATCACCCGCTCTCTCAATACTGAAAAGCATCCCTGCCGATCCATTCCTCGGCGGATTCGCCGAGCGCTGTATCCGAAAACCCTTCATTCCGACAGTTCTTTCATTCCAACAACAACCCTGGAGAATCTCATGAAAATCACCGTCATCGGTCTGGGTCAGATGGGCGGAAACATGGCGCTGACGCTCCAACGCGCCGGCTTCGACGTCACCGGCAGCGACGTATTCGAGGCGGCGCGCCGGCGGCTTGCCGAGCAGGGCCTCGCCACTGTCAGTCCGGACCAGATCGGCGCCAGTGATGTCTATCTGTTGTCCCTGCCCACCTCCGATCATGTTCGTGAGGTCATCGAGCAGTCACCGGGATTGCTCGGGCTGGCACCCAAGGGCAGCGTGATCGTCGACACCTCCACCAGCGACCCGGTCGTCAGCCGCGAGCTCGCCGCCAAGGTCGCCGATGCCGGGCTCGAGTGGCTGGATGCGCCGGTCAGCGGCGGCCCCAAGGGGGCGGCAACCGGCAGGCTCGGCATGCTTCTCGGCGGGGATATGGCAACGCTCGAACGCGTCATGCCGGTACTCGAGGCGATGTCCGCCAAGCGCACCCACGTGGGCGGCCCGGGCAGCGGTCACGTGGTCAAGCTGGCCAACAACTATCTCTGCGCCGCCAATCTGATCGCCACCGCCGAAGCGGTGACGCTGGCCGCCAAGGCCGGGGTCGATCCGGCGGCGTGTCTCTCCGGGCTCAACAGCGGCTCGGGCAGAAGCGCCATCAGCGAGGTCAACTTTCCCGAGTGGATCCTCTCCGGTCGCTTCGATTCCGGCTTCACCAGCGGCCTGATGCGCAAGGATCTGCGCCTGGCTCGCGACGCCGCCAGCGGTCTCGGTCTCGATCTAAGCCTTCTGCAGCAAGTGGTCGCTGGCTGGCACGCCGACCCTGATCGACCGGCGGATAGCGACGATTTCAATCACATCACCTCACCGATTCTGGCCCAGGCCGACGTTGACTTCTCCCCTTCCGCCGACAGCGACGAGGAAGCCTCCGCATGAACGCATTGAACACTCAGGCACAGCAGGCCTTGCGCCGTCTCCTCGCCCAGTTCGGTTTGTCGCTGGAAGCGGGCGACATGCCCTGCTCCAACTGGATCGATGGGGATCTGGTCACCGGTCAGGGCGATGCCATCACGCTGACCAACCCGGCCACCGGGGAAGAATTGACCACCTATCGCGATGCCGGTACGGATCTGCTGGATCGCGCGGTGGCCGCCGCCACCCGCGCCCAGGTCGAGTGGATGGCGCTGACTGCCAGCGAACGAGGCCGGCGCATGAACGCGGCAGTCCGTCGCCTGGAGGGCCATGAGGAAGACCTCGCCCAACTCGAGAGCGTGGTCGCCGGCAAGCCGATCCGGGACTGCCGGGGTGAAGTCGGCAAGGTCCGGGAGATGTTCGAATACTACGCAGGCTGGTGCGACAAGCAGCATGGCGAGGTCATTCCGGTGCCCACCTCGCACCTCAACTACGTTCGCCACGTACCCTTCGGCGTCGTCGGCCAGATCACGCCCTGGAACGCGCCGATGTTCACCTGCGCCTGGCAACTGGCACCGGCGATCGCTGCAGGCAACGGGGTCGTCCTCAAACCCTCGGAGCTGACGCCGTTCTCGTCGGTGGTGATCGCCCGGCTGATCGAATCCGGTGGCCTGCCCCAGGGGCTGATCAACATCGTCAACGGCCTCGGCCCGACTACCGGCGCGGCGCTGACCGGCCACGACGGTATCCGCAAGCTGGTGTTCGTCGGCTCCCCCGACAGCGGTCGCCTGATCGCCGAAGCCGGCGCCCGCCGGTTGGTGCCGAGCGTGCTCGAGCTTGGCGGCAAGTCCGCCAATATCGTGTTCGACGATGCCAGGATCGACGACGCCGTGGCCGGGGCGCAGGCGGCGATCTTCGCGGCGGCGGGACAGAGCTGCGTGGCGGGTTCGCGGCTGTTGATCCAACGCGACATCTTCGACGCCGTGGTCGAACGCGTCAGCCGCGCTGCCAGCCGGATTGCCGTCGGTCTGCCGGCCGATGAAGCGACTCGCATGGGGCCGCTGCAGAATGCCCGTCAGTTCGAGCGCGTGACCAACATGATCGAACGCGCCAAGGCAGCCGGCGCTCGCGTCGTCACCGGAGGCACGCGCCCGACGGGTCTGCCGGAAGGCGCCAACGGCTACTACCTCGCACCCACGGTCATCGCCGATGTCGATGCCTCGATGGAGATCGCCTGCGAGGAAGTGTTCGGCCCCGTGGTCGTTGCCTTGCCATTCGAAGACGAAGCCGAGGCCATCCGCCTCGCCAACAGCACGCGCTTCGGTCTGGCCGGCGCGGTATGGACGCAGGATCCGGCCAGGGCACATCGTGTCGCCGCACAACTGCGCGCCGGCACCGTTTGGATCAACAGCTACAAGGCGATCAACGTGATGTCGCCCTTCGGCGGTTTTCGCGACAGCGGTTTCGGCCGTTCCAGCGGCCTCGACGGTTTGCGCGAATACACGATCCCCCAGAGCGTATGGGTCGAAACCGGAGCCGAAGCCAGCGTCGCCATGGGCTACGGCAGCGGCCAGGTCTAGAGGCTCTATGACCAGTGAGAGCGGCTTGGGTCGCTCTCTTCTCACCTCGGTCGCTTTCTCTCAATTCGGGTAACATGGCAGCACGACCCGAATCCAGGAAGAGCCCCGCGTGCAGCCATCCGATCTCTGCTATCTCAACAACGCCTCCGTCGGTCTGCAAAGCCCGACGGTATCGGCACATCTACGGGAGTGGCTGGAGGCGGAGATGGCGGCTTATCCGCGCCAACGCCTCGAAAGTGCAATCTGGGACCTGCCGACAAAGAGAACCCGGCTGGCCACCATGATTGGGGCGCCGGAAGCTCAGGTCGCGTTCGGCGCGAGTACGTCTCAACTCATGGCGCAGGTGGTCGGTAGCCTGAACCTCGCCGGCCGGCGTCTGCTGATCGCACCGGGCGAATGGGCGTCTAATGTCGTCTTGCTGCGGCGCCTGGGCGGAGCGCCGACACGCAACATCGAGCTGCTGGCAACCGACGCCAACGGCCAGTTCGATCCGGCCGCTATCGCGAACCAGATCGGCGAGGACGTCGCGGCGATTCTGACGCCCCTGGTCACCAGCATCGAAGGTCGCCGCTATGACGTGGAAACCCTGGGCAACCTGCCTCGGCCAGCGCATTGCCCGCTAATCGTCGACGCGGCTCAGGGGTTGGGGCAGAGCGACATCGATGTGCGTCGATTCGGCTGCGACGTACTTGTCGCCACTACCCGCAAATGGCTTCGCGGCCCCCGGGGAATGGCTCTGCTCTACGTCAGTCAGCTGGCAACGGCCATGATGCAGCCCAATCCGGCCCCGGAGCTGGCGGGATTACGCCTGAACCTGGAAACTCAACGTTTCGACGATCTTCCCCAGGCGCGCCGCTTCGATGCCTCGGACGTCTCCGTCATGAATCAGGTCGCTCTGACAGCGGCGATCGGCGAGCTTCAGCAGATCACGCTGGAGCAGTTGCAGGGACATCTGACGACATTGACCGAGCGGGTCTACGAGCTCGCCCGCGATCGCGGGTTCCGTCCGCTGTTGCAGCATCCCGAGAGCGGCATCGCCACGATCCACCTGCCGGATGCCACCCCCTTGCGGACTCGCCAGAAACTCGATGCGGCCAGCATCGTTGCCAAGGTGTGCGACACGGCCGCCGAACCGCTGAACATTCGGCTGCCGGCGACCGGCTCGCTGTTGAGGATCTCTCCGCATTGGCACAATACGTTGGACGATATCGACCGTGTCATGGCGGCGCTGGATTGAGAGAACGCGGAATTGAGAGCGGTGTTGAAATGAGAAAAAGCGGGGGCGATCGCGTACGCTGTCTCTCCCGAACTGCGATCTTAGGCGATACTGCAGATAACGACACCATCGGATGGAAGGCTCATGAGCTTCGGCATCGATCACCCCTTGCTGGCGGTCAGTGATCTCGATCATGCCGCCCAGGCAGCCCGAGACCTTGGTTTCACCGTCAATGCCCGCCACCAGCACCCGTGGGGAACGGACAATCACCTGCTGTTCTTCAGCAACAACTTCATCGAACTGATGGGGATCGGCCGTCCGGAATGTCTGGATTATCAGGATGACAACGGGTTCCAGTTCGGTCGTCTGATCGAGGCGCGCCTGATTACGGTCGGTGACGGCATCGCCATGGTGGCGCTCGACAGCGACAGCATTCAGCGCGATCACGCCCTGGTCGCGGCGCGGGGCTTCAACGCGGGATGCCCGATCATCTTTCGCCGCATGGCTCACCTGCCCGGCGGCCGCGACGAAGAAGTGAGCGTGGCGCTGGATATCCTGCACGATCCGGAACGTCCCTTCCTGACCCAGTTTCTCTGCCAGCAGTTGCGCCCCGAACTGTTTCGCGTCGATCCGACGCAGGAAGCACATGCCAATACCGCGACGTCGATCGCCGATGTCTGGTACCTCAGCGACGATCCGACCTACGACATCGAACACTTCCGGCGCATTCACGGGCCCAATTCGATCCGAGGTGGCGGCGCCGAATGGACCATTCATACCCATAAGGGCGACTGTCACCTGCTCGACCGCCAGGCGCTGGCCGCCACTTTCCCCATGCTCGGCGATATCGAACCGGAGCCACCGCGAGCCGTGGCACTCACCCTGACCTGCCGTGACCTGAAGGCGGCGATTGCCTGCTGGGAGCGTCACGGCATCGACCATCACCGCCACAGCGAGACTCAGGCCGATATCGCGCCTGGCGTTCTGGGTACGCTACTGCGATTCGAGCAACGCTAGGCAGCGATGCGCGCAGCGCGGACGCTGGCCTGTCAGGGGCGGTGGGAAGCGGAGCGAAATGCCAGCATCCAGGCGCCCAGATGACGCAGCAACTTGAGACTGGCCTGAGGCTGACGCCGCCCTACCCGGGTGATCATATGGGCCTGGGAATTCTGAAACGGCGCCGAGGCCACCGGCAAGGCAACGACACTGCCCGCGGCCAGTTCATGGGCGACCGCGAAACGCGGCAGCAGCGTGATGCCCATTCCCGCCACCACCGCGCGACGCAGCACGGCCATAGAATTGGTTTCCACGGCTACCTGCGGATGCAATCCTGCCTGTACGAACGCCTGATCGACCAGTCGACGTACCCCATGCCCGGTTTTCCATAGTGCCATGGGCGTTTCGCTGAGCCGTTGCAACGAGATCGGCTGCGACTCCCGGGCCAGCGGGTGATCGACGGGACAGATCGCCAGCAACGGCTGACCGCTGGAGGCCCAGAAGCGAATCTGCGGATGCACGCGTTCATGGAACATCAGCCCGATATGCGCCCGATCTTCGACCACGGACTCGATGATCTCGTCGGTACCGGCCTGTTCGATGTCCAGACGGATGCCACGATAACGTTCGGCAAAGGCTTTCAACGGCGCATCGATCAGATCGTTGATGAAACCCTCACCCACCACCAGTGCGATCGTCCCCGTCTCCAGACGCTGATAGGCCTCCAGGCGGGTAATGAAATCGTCATCCAGATCCCCTCGCCTGCGGCAGTAATCGAGCGCCATTTCCCCCACCGGCGTGGGCCTGATCCCTCTCGGCGTGCGTTCGAGCAGCGGTGCGCCGAAGGCGGTTTCCAGCAACGCGATCTGACGGCTGACCGCCGACGGCGCGATATCGAGCCTGGCGGCCGCCTTGCGCAATGAGCCGGATTCGACCGTGACGCGAAAGTAGACCAGACGCTGATGCGGAATATCCATGGATGGCAACCAAAGAACGGGAACTGTTGCCTGGATTAGCCCACTAACTCACCGTGGCGTCAACGCCTCGCCTGTCCGTCGCGAGCTGCTTCCGGCTCGACTTTTGGCACTGGATGCTGGCAATGTTACCCCGGTCGCACTGGAAACCAGCGGCAGCGGTCGTCAATCGGTTCCCTGGCGGGCGCCGACCTTTCCTTCAGGAGTCACCCCATGTTCATCGCCATGAACCGCTTTCGCGTCAACCCCGAACGCACCGAAGAGTTCGAGACCCTATGGCTGGAGCGTGAAACGAAACTCCAAGGCTTGCCCGGCTTCGTCGAATTCCACATGCTGCGCGGCCCCCAGGAGGAAGATCATGTTCTCTACGCCTCCCATACCGTCTGGCGCAGCCGCGAAGACTTCGAATCCTGGACGCACTCGGAAGCTTTTCGTGCTGCCCATGCCAATGCCGGCCAGAGCCGCCGCGAAGGGCTCTATCTCGGGCCGCCCAAGTTCGAGGGTTTCGACGTCATTCAAACGATAGACAACGATGTCCAGGCCGGCTGACCGGTTGAATCGGCGTCTGACGATCGGTGTTCTGCTGGCATGCTGGCTGCTGAGCTGCACGTCGGCGTTGGCCGGGCCACCGCCGACGAAAGCCGAGATAGCGCGACAGAAGGCCGAACAGCTCGAGCAACGGGTCGTCGAGACGGATCGAATCGAACCGGCCCCGGATGCGGCAAGGCTGACGCCGGAGGGCGTGGAGGCCGTCGATCCGCGCGGGCTGGCGCCGCTCGATGATGCGATATCGTGCCTGGCGCGATCGATCTACTGGGAAGCCAAGGGTACCGACCAGCGGGAAATGCAGGCGGTTGCCAACGTCATCATGAACCGGCTGGGGAACCCGGAGTTCCCCTCGAGTCTGTGCGAGATCGTTCAACAGGGCGCGGAGAGCGGCCACTGCCAGTTCTCCTGGTGGTGCGATGGCCGTCCCGACGAGGCCAACGAGCCGGAGCAATACACGGCGGCCAAGGAAGTCGCGCGCCGCGCGCTCAACGGCACCCTGCCCGATATCACTCACGGTGCGCTTTTCTTCCATCACCGCAGCATCTCGCCGGGATGGATGTCGACACTGGTCAGGACGGCTCGCACTCACGAATTCAATTTTTATCGCCAGCCGGGTTAACCGGAAACCTGTATCCATCGATCCAAGATGGGCTCGAGGGCGACGACACGACGACACGACGACACGACGACACGACGACACGACGACACGACGACACGACGACACGACGACACGACCCAGAGGACATCATGCCAGCCGATGCCGAACATCATTCCAGGGCATTCTCGAATCAGCTGGACGCTGACACGCTATGGCCGGCGCTGGTCGAGTCCGCGCAGGGGGCCATGGAGCGAGATCCGTTGCTGGAGGCGCTATATCGTCACCACCTCCTGGAGGTTCCGGATTTCGCGAGCGCGCTGGCACGAATCATCGCCGAAACCCTGGCAACACCGCAGTTGCCGGAGGGGATGGTGCGGGATCGCATCGAAGACACCCTGAAACAGCGACCCGAGATTGCGGTCGCCGCCGCGCAGGATCTGCTCGTACTGCTCCGCGAGGATGCCGCCATCCCCGAGCCCTTCACACCATTGCTGTTCTTCCCCGGTTACCGCGCCGTGCAGTGCCAGCGTGTTGCGCATCAGTGGTGGCAGCAAGGTCTGACCGATCTTGCCAGCTGTCTCCAGTACCGTGTCGCGGCCCAGTTCAGTGCCGATATCCACCCCGCCGCGATCCTGGGGTCGGGGTTATTCGTCGACCACGGCGCCGGCATCGTCATCGGTGAAACCGCGGTGATCGAAGACGACGTCACACTGTTCCACGGCGTCACGCTCGGTGGCACCGGCAAACTCAGCGGCGATCGACATCCCAAGATCCGCCGTGGTGCCTTTTTGGGCGCCGGCGCCACCATCCTGGGCAATATCGAGATCGGAGAAAACGCGCGCATCGGTGCCGGCGCCGTGGTCACTCGCGCCGTTGCCGCTGGTGCAACGGTGATCGGCCCCGCGGCCAAACCACGCTAGGCGATTGCTGATGCGTTCGCACTCGGCATCGGATACCCCGCTCGACGTTTTCCACCCTATGGAGGAACGGCTGCGGCAAGATCTGGCAGCGCTGCGTCAACCCTGGGTCCGCGACATTGCATGGCTATTGCACGCCCCGGACATGGCGACAGTCGACTATCCTGGCCGGCCCACGCTGGCAGAGCTGGGGCTCGATCATGACGATCACAGGCGCGCCTGGCTACGCCGGCAGGAGAGCCGGGAATCGGACTTTCAGGCGCATCGGCTCAAGCGCCGCTGGCAACGCCTGGGCATCTATCACGAGGTGCTCTGGCACTGGATCCTGGATCATGCGCCTCGTACTCGGCTATTGGCGCACAATGTGGCGCTACGCGATAGCGGACAGACCCTGGGTGAGCTCGACCTTCTCTATACATCGGATCGGGTCGGCGATGCATCGCCAGGTCTCGGTGGAGTAGAGATTTTTCACGCCGAGCTGGCGATCAAGTTTTTCCTCGGGCTGCCCGAAGGGCCTGGCGACGAGCAAGATCCCTCGCGCTGGATCGGTGTCGGAAGCTTCGATTCACTGGCCATCAAATGCCATCGTCTTCAGTCCCACCAGCTTCCTCAAGGCCGGTCCCCGGTCGCCGATCGACAGCGACGAGCGTTGGGGGCAGACGGCCCAATGCATCAGCGAACCATCATGCCGGGATGCCTCTATCAGCCGTGGGACCAGCGCCTGTCGCTACCGAGACTGGCCAACGACGGGGCTGAACAGGGGCTCTGGTGTCATCGATCCGATTGGCATGCCTTGAGCCGGCAACTACCTGAAGGCGCAGCGGGTCACCTGCTGGCCAAGCCCCATTGGCTCGCACCGCCAGCAACCGAGCCTATGCCATTGGCGATCCTGGACAATGAACTGGCCCGCCATTTCGACGATCTGGGCAAGTCCGCACACCTGCTGCTGGTCCTGCCGGACGGACGACGGTGCCGGGTTTTCGTGGTCAGCCGCGAGTGGCCGCCAGCGATGCCGTTGCCGCCCCGGAACGCTTCGCCCAGCGCGCATTGAGCCATAGCGAACCGGCCAGGATCAGCGCCCCGATCCCCAGTCGAGTCAGGTCGGCATTCCGGTTCCAGATCAACAGGTTGACGATCAACCCGGCGGGAATCAGAGCGTTGTTCATGATCGCCAGGGTACCGGCATCGACGCGGCACGCGCCCTTGTTCCAGAGGAAATACCCCAGCCCCGAGGCGACCAGACCCAGCCACCCCAGAATCCCCCACTGCAACGGCGTCGCCGGCAACTTTGCCGTATCCCCCAGAAGCCAGAAAGCCGGTACCGCGAGGCATAACGCTCCCAGGTAGAACCAGCCGAAAAGATGGCGGTGCGCCACGTCCTTTGGCAAGCTTCGCGCCAGGTGACGATAGCCAACCTGCCCCAGCGCAAAGCTCATGTTGGCGCCCTGAACCACCAGGAAACCCAGCCAGTAGTGGGAGGTCACGCCGTCGTAACGAATGACCGCGGCGCCTATCACAGCCAACATCGCCACGATCAGAAAGCGTGGGGAGAAGCGTCGCGCCAACAGATCGTCGATAAGCGTGATATAAAGCGGCGTGAAAATGGTGAACAGCAGCACCTCCGGTACGGTAAGCAAGAGGAAGGACTGGTAGAAGAACAGATACATCACGCCGAGTTGCACGCTCCCGATGGCCATCAGCCCCAGGCGCGAGGACCAGCTCAGCGCAACAGGACGCAGAAAAGGCAAGAACATCAAGGTCGCCAGGATGATGCGCGTCATGACGGCAAAGTAGCTGTCGACTTGCCCGGATAGATAGACACCGATCAGGCTGAACGAGAAAGCCCACAGCGCCGTGACACCAACGAGATACGACATGAACGGTCAACCTTGCAAACACGAAAAGTTGACAGCGATTATACGACTAAGATCGATTTTGCCCAAACTTTCGCGCTTTGCGTTCAGCGCAAGGTCAGGTCAAGCCTCCGAAACGGGTTGGAATGGCCAGGGTGAAGGGACGATCGAAGTGGCTCGAGAAGGCTGCAGCATAAGATTGTTCGAGTCCGGCATCTTCACGCTCGATGGCCAGAATCGCGGCGTGCCCATGCGTAACGTCTATCGCTGGGATATCCATGCAGATCGGATCGCCCTTTCTCACGAGCGCCGCGGTGTTGCCGATGCGGTGTCACTGTTCGACCTGGTGATCGACGGCAGTGACGATGACACGCTGGTCAATGTGAAAGCGCATCAATGCGCAGCTGATGCCTACAGTGCGAGGCTCGCGGTGCAACCGGAGGGGTTCGATCTCGAGTGGCGCATCATCGGGCCACGCAAGGACGAGCGGCTTCTCTACCACTACCGCATCCGCTGACACCACGATGATGAGACCGCTGAAACGGCATCGGCTTCCCTGAGGAAGCCGATGAACTCGACACTGAAACGCGTCTTAACGCGTCGCAATGATCCAGATCGCGTGGATGATACCCGGGATATACCCCAGCAGCGTCAACACGACGTTGATCCAGAACTGCAGCCCCAGACCAACCTGCAGGAATACTCCTACCGGCGGCAAGAGAATAGCGAAGATGATGCGAATGATGTCCATATGGCCTCCTTTGCTCAGAACGACATCGTTGTCAGTATTCGACAATCCGTTGCGGTGCCTCGACAACCGGTTTGTCCGCTAGTCGAGGTGGACGAGATGAAGACATCTCGTTGAAAAGTCTTGATTCACCCAACACCAGCATAGCGTCGTTTGGTATTGAGCGCTTCCGCTCATTGCTCGCGATTCGAGGAGTCGTCACGAGCCAGGCGAGTCTTGCTCGCCTTGGCATGAATCGAACGCGAATCGGCGGCCAGCGTTTCGTGATAACGCTCCCAGTCTTCCCAATCGTGGGGCGTGCCACTACGCGGGCCGTGCTCGGCTGCCTCTCGAGCCCGAGCCCAAGCCTTCTCTTCGAGCGACTGCGGCTTGTCTTCCTCCTTGTCGAGAGCGATTCCCTGCCTGGCAAGATAATCTCGAGCGTTCATGATCGGCCCTCCTGGTCGCCATATACGATCCAGGCAAAACGCACTGGGCCGTAGCGATATCGGATAAATGGCGACGACAACCAGACACTTCAAGGCAGCGGCCTACCTCGCTGACGTAAAGATTCCGCGTGCACAGATTTTCCTGCCAGCTTACGTTTATGGCCTATAGTTAGGGGGCATAACGGCTCAGCCACGATCGTGGCTCCGGCATCGTTGTTACCCCGACATAGCTGTTCTCTCGCAAAAGGACTTTGTCATGAGAAAGAATCTGATCACTGCCTCCCTGACCGCAATGCTGCTGATGGGCGCCGCGGGTCACGCGCTTGCCCAGAGCGACGCCATGGAGAAAGCCTACGACGCCAATGAAGAGCCCCTGACCGAGGGTAGTGGGGTTACCAAATCCAACGGCGAGCAGTCTGATACCGCGACAGGTCACAGTCAGGCCGCAGACGAATCGATGGACGCCGTCAAGTCGGAAACCGATGAAACGACGGACGTTCCCGACTCCGACCAACTCGACGAAATCAATGCCGAGGGCCAAAGTGACGCCGCCGGCGAAGCCATCGAAAGCCAGTGACGTCATCGGGGTCGGCAAAAAAGGGGCTTCCGCCCCTTTTCGGTTCGAACGATCCCGTTTGCTACCGGTTCTGCGCACCAGCAGTGATGGAGTGTCAGGAATCCGGCCAGGACGGCCACATGGGACTACAGAGCAGAAACGGTCATCGGGAGGTATGCTTGAATCAATATGCCGTTCGTCATTCTGACATCAACGAAACGCAAGAGGCGCCGGAGTGGCTGGTGGTGGACACGCGCTATGACGACAGTGGCGATGATCACTGGATACAATCACGCCATGCGTTTTCGGAAGAGGCCGAAATGGAAGCCGAACGGCTCAATGGGAACGACACGTCTCCCATCGGCAGTGTTGATTGAGCCTGGCATCCGAACCATGAGACCTTAAGCTCTGTCTGAAAAATCGGCGAGCGATGGCCAGACTAGGCAAAAATTGACGAAAAAGCGGAGTTTACGAGGTGTAAATGAGCANNTTCAGACAGAGCGTACCACGACTCGATAGACTATCGAGAAGTCGACCCATCCAGCTCAGGGGTACGTCATGAAAAAGTTGATCGGCGCCGCCATCGCGAACTGGTTCAGAAAGCCGGAAAACCGCGAGAAAGCCAAACAAACGGCCAAGCAGGCCTACAGCAAATATCAGCAGCGCAAAGGCAACTCGCCAACGGACAACGGTCGCAAACCCCGCTAGAACGGCTGACACCTGGGCGGCTCCCATTCGCCAGGAGGGTTCGCCGCCCATCTGAACATCTTATTTTCGCTCAACCCTCGCCCCTTCCATTCTCGGGTCTACTCCCCCACGAGTCGTTACCGCCGACTGGCGAATGAGATTGTCGTCAATTCAAACGGGCGGCAAACCATCCGAACCATCCAGTCCGGGCCGTCGAGACCAAATTGAGCTCAGATATCCATGAAATTTATCGATCCCTCGCTGGAGGATGGAAATTGCCATTGCTAGTGTAATCATTTAAACATCCAGTTCAGTACTCCATTAGCCGTATCACGCTTGTCGACCATTTATTTTTGCTCGAGGCAATCTCTTACGTGCATCTAAGCCGGTACCCACTGCGTAATCCCGAAGACGGCAGTAGATTAATAGCCATATACTGACGGGAGCTCGTCTATGTCGAATCGCTACTTCGTGCGTATCGTCAATTCCAACATGCCTGATGAACACTTCGTCGTTGCCGATTTTCGTCGAAACGGCGCGTGCATGAACGTCTATTTCAACCGCCCCGCTGCCATGGAAGAGGCGAGATGGTTGAACCGACATCATCACCGACAACAACTCAAGTCCGCACAGTTTTGTGGCCAACACGATTTTCATCTGACGACAACGCTTCCGCCCTCGATAGAACCTGCGGCGTCGATTTCCTTGCCCCCCGACCACGTTACCGGAAATCATTCTCCTGACTCTGAAACCATTGCCGCGCATCCTCCCCCCGCGCAGACGCGCGAGAGTGCGGCGCAGGCCGTCAAGAAGCTGATGACGCAACGACTGGTCAGGTCCTAGGTTGGTAGCCGGATATCACCGTTTGAATCGCTGCCCCGGACAGAAAATCCGGTAGCCCATGGAAGACAGGTGTGATTCTGCTCAATTTATCCGCTCCTCTGCCGTTCATGTATCAATGCGTACCATGAGATGGCGTATCGAGATGGCAGCAGATGGGGTGGGCGATGAGAATGACGGCAAAGGACCGCGCAGCACCTCTCATGACACAAAGAGGTCGAGAACCCAAGCGTGAGAGTCTGGCAGTTCTTGCCGAACGGCACGGGATGCCCCTGAGCACGCTCAAGACACGGCTGAAGAAGCTGATAGACAGGGGAATTGATAGAGAAAAGGCCATTCGCCTGGCCCTCGAACATCCAATAGGTCCGCAAGGACGTCCCAGACTCGAGTCACAATGACTTGGGTGACCGAGGGCGCCATCCAGGTGAGTGGCGCCCTTCCCCATCACTCCGACTTTTGGAACTGGCCTCGACTTCCGGAAGCATCGTCTCAACGGCCGGTGTCTTTGGAAGCATCGCCACCGGGAAGCGCCTTCTCTACCCCGTCGGCGATCTCCTCCTTGACGAATGTCTCCTCCCGCTTTTGCATGTCGGCAGTAAAGTCCGACTTTTTGCCGACAATTGCACCGCATGAGACACAATGGACTTGCTCGTCGGGGGCGTCTCCCGAGGGTACATCCAGCGTCTGCTGGCCACATTTCGGGCACTGAGCATGGGCTTCTGCCATGGCGCGTCTCCTTTCATGAGCGATCACCATCAGCGTAGTCGATCGGCCAGGCGTTCGCGCCCTGCTTCAAGACCAATGACACCTGGGGGCGATCGCTTCAGGCACGACAAAGGCAGCAGGATTGCCAAATCAATGGCTTGAGAAGGGAACGATCGTCGAGAGAAGAGGACTGGCCTGAGATGACCGATGGAGCGGGTGAAGGGAATCGAACCCTCGTCTTAAGCTTGGGAAGCTTCTGCTCTACCATTGAGCTACACCCGCAATGTTTTTGATCGTAAATCCAAAGACTTAGACATGCAAGCGCCATGATCGCCCCCGCATTGGAAATACTTGTGCCATCGCCGGATAAGAGAAAGCCCGGCCGGGCTTTCAATCAGCACGTGCCTACCCTGCTGAAAGGTGCGGCATTGCTCACCGCTTCCATGGCCCGTATTCCGTCACGGGTACTCCTTTCTGTCGCCATCCTTGACGTACAAGCAATGTGACCGGGCTTTCCATATTAGGATTTTTCGTGTCTGGACTTTCCAGTGTCCGGAATTTCGATAATTGCCGGTTCGATAACGGGGGTTCCGATCTCCGACACCTCTTGTCGAGGGATCATGTTCCCGCCAACCGCCATCGCTGCTATTCATGCCCCGTCTTGAATGTCGATCGGCAGAGGTGATGATTTTAATGTAATGGGGGGTTAGGAAACTGACATTGAAGCGTTCGCGTGCTGACCATTTTGCGACAGTAGAATAAACAGATCCACTAACGTGGATTAACTAGGAACCTCTTTTTGGTGTGTTTTTGTAACCTCCATGATAACGCTAGCGCCACTTCTTTTCATACATGACCCGGCGACATCCTTATATTGATTATCCGCACTGACTGAATAGCGAAATGACTTTCCCATCAATAATTCATCTAGCCAATCATATTAATAGACACCGTGAGTGTCGATTTTGACGCAAAAAAATCCCCGACCGAAGTCGGGGAACCAAGGATCTACAACGAAAGGAAATCATAACTCTCCATATTAAACGGCAATAGAGTAGATACTCTGATTTTTGTGTAAGAGATTGCCTACAACGCAAGGGCTAGTCATATAGAAAATTAACCATTTAGACTCAGGAGACGACGTCCCTGACTCGCTCCCAGGCGTGAGCAAGATGTTCACTCAGTGCGCTCACCAGCGCATGCGCTTCCCGCCGCTCGAGCGCGTCGATCATCGATTCATGTTCGGCGACTGCCGCCGCCCATTTCTCCTGCCCTTCATGCCCGATGAATCGCACGCGCTTGAGTTTCGACTGCAGCGATGCATGCACCTGGATCAGTGATTCGTTGTGGCTTAGCGCCACGATGGCGGAGTGAATGCGCTGATTGGTCTTGTAGTAATCGAGTCGATTTCCCTGCCGATAGTAGTCGAGCATCTGATCGTGCAGCTCTCGAACCCCGGCGATCTCCTCGTCACTCGCTTCGGCGCATGCCAGACGCCCCGCCAGCTCTTCGAGGGTACGAATCAGCACCAGCATGTCCCGAATGTCCTTGGCCGAAAACTGGCGGACCGACGCACCGCGCTGCGGCGTCAGGTCAACGAGTCCTTCACTCGCCAGATAGCGGAGCGCTTCCCGCAACGGCGTACGCGATACGCCCAGGCGTTCGCAGAGCGGACCCTCGTAGATGCGTTTACCCGGTTCGAGGTCGCCTTCGATGATCATGTCCCGAAGGTGGCTGGTAATCGCATCATGAAGCGAATGCCGGGTGATCGCGGAACGAGGCGACGACGTGGCGGACGTGGCTGTCTTCTTCATGAATGTGGGACCGGTGATGGAAAGTGGCGCATCGAATGTATCGATTCAGCTTTGGCACGATCAATGATACGCGCTTCGGAATCAGTCTGAAGCCATCATACTGCGCCTGGAACGACCGCTGCTCAATACCAACGTATAATGTATACATTTTTGATTTGAGCGCAATCTCCTTCTCAAAGCGGGCGCTTCAACACGAAGTGCTAACCCAAACGACGAGGAGATACCATGGCTCATTCCCCATCGCGTCACGACGCATCCGAGCTGCCGATCATCGCCCTGGCGATGGGCGACCCCGCGGGCATCAGCGCCGAGCTGGCAGCCAAACTGGCCGCCGATGATGTCGTCAACCGTGCCGCCCGGCTGGTCGTCATCGGCGACCGCCGTATTTTCGACGAAGGCGCCCGCGTCGCCGGTGTCTCACCATCACTTCAATCCATCGACGAGAACCGCTCGCTCACGGATCTCGAATCGACCCCGGTTTTTCTCGACCTTGCCCATCTGGCACTGGAAGACGTCGATCAAGGCAAGGCGACACCGGCCGGCGGCGAGTTCGCCTCGGCCAACTTCCGCAAAGCGCTGGCACTGGCCCATGGCGGCCAGGCGGATGCGGTCTGCTTCACCCCGTTCAACAAGAAAGCCATGCGCTACGCCAACCCGGGCTACGACGATGAAATCCGCTTCGTGGCCGACGCCATCGGCTTCGAGGGCAAGGCGCGGGAGTTCAACATCCTGGACTCGGTGTGGAATGCCCGTGTGACCTCCCATATTCCGCTGAAAGACGTTGCCGCGGCGCTAACGCCGGAATCGATCGTCGACGAGCTGACATTGACGCATCGTTGCCTGCAGCAGGCCGGGCACGATCATCCGCGCATCGCCGTTGCCGGTCTCAATCCTCACGCCGGCGACGGCGGCAGTTTCGGCATGGAAGAGATCGATATCATCGAACCCGCGATCCAGCGCGCGCGCGAACAGGGCATGGATGTCGAAGGCCCCTTCCCGGCCGATACCGTTTTTCTTCGCGCCGTGAAAGAAGGCTTTCACGCGGTGCTGACCATGTATCACGACCAGGGTCAGATCGCGATGAAGATGATGGGATTCGATAGCGGCGTGACGATGCTCGGCGGCCTGCCTTTCCCCGTCTGCACTCCCGCTCATGGGACGGCCTACGACATCGCCGGCCGCGGCATTGCCGATCTCGGCGCCTCGCGCCAAGCGTTGCTGCTGGCGGCACGCATGGCCGGCCGAGCCCGCCAGGCGGCAGCGGACTGAGTTTCAGCCTGTCGGCATCGGCCGGCACGCTGGAGAGCTAGTGACTCATACGAGTCGACCATGGATCACGAGCGATTCGCACAACAGCAATAACGCCATAGATGACAGGAGAAACGCCATGTATACGCTCAAACCGCTTTGCACTCATCAACTCAGGCCGCTGGCCCTGTTCTTCGCCGCACTTACCGTCTCCGGTAGCGCGCTGGCCTGGCAACCGGACCGCCCCGTCGAATTCGTGGTGACATCCGGCGCCGGCGGCGGCACGGACACCTTCGCCCGCACGGTACAGTCGATCATCGGCAAGCATCAGCTGATGGACGAGTCGATCATCGTCTCCAACAAAGGCGGCGGTAGCGGTGCCGAAGGCTATGTCTACTCGGCGTCGTCCAAGGATGACCCCTACAAGCTGACGTTCGGCACCAACAACGAATATCTGCTGCCCGAAGTCGGTGACATGCCCTACGCCGCCGACGACCTCCAGCCGGTCGCGGCCATGGCCATGGACGAGTTCCTGATCTGGGTCAACGGAGACGCCGACTACGCCAGCGCCAAGGAGTTCATCGACGCCGCCAAGCAGAACCCGGGCAAGATGCAGTTCGCCGGTAGCCAGTCCAAGGATACCGATCAGACGCTGGTCAGCATGATCGAGGAAGCCACCGGTACCGAATTCCGCTACGTGCCCTTCAACGGCGGCAGCCAGGCGCTGGTGCAGTTGGCCGGCGGCCATGTCGACGCCAACGTCAACAATCCCAACGAGAACCTGGGCCAGTGGCAGGCCGGCATGATCAAACCGTTGTGCGTGTTCAGCCCGGAACAGCTGCCCAAGGGCGAACCCGTCCATGAGGGCAAGGGCTGGGGGGATATTCCCACCTGTCAGTCGCAGGGGATCGATATCGCCGAATACCGCATGCCGAGAACCGTCTGGTTGCCGGCCGGCGCCTCCGAGGAAGCGGTGACCTACTACCAGGATCTGTTGAAGAAGGTCAGCGAAACCCCGGAGTGGAAGGACTACGTCACTCGCACGGTGCAGACCAGCCAGTTCCTGAGCGGCGATGAACTCAAGCAGTACATCGATGACAACGCCAGCACCGTCAAGAAAGTCTTCGAGCAGGAAGGCTGGAGCGCTTCCTGAACCGACGACGAGCTTCCTGAACCGACGACGTTGTCGAGTGGTTGACCTTGCAGGGCAGCTTCGCGCTGCCCTTCTTTTCCAGAGGGAGGGAACAGCATGACCCACAATGGCATTTCCCGTTACACCATGGAGATCGCCACGGCACTTCTGACCGGCGCCATCGGCATGGCGATCTGCTACGGCGCCTGGCAGGTCGGCACCGGTTGGACGCCGAGCGGGCCGGACTCTGGCTACTTCCCGTTCTGGATCGGGATACTGATCGTCGCCGGGAGCCTCGTCAACCTGCTGCGTACGGTGATCGGCCATCGCCACAAGGATGAAACCTTCCTGGATGCCGCCAGACTCCGATCGCTTGCTCGTTTCACGCTGCCGATCATCGGCTTTGCCATCGTCTCCCTGCTGCTGGGGCTCTATGTCGGCACCACGCTTTACGTGTTTTTCGCGATGCGTCTGCAAGGCCATTACGCCTGGTGGAAATCGCTGGCCAGCGGTATCGCCATCAGCATCTGCTTCTATCTGCTGTTCGAACTCGTTTTCCAGGTGCCGCTTTTGAAAGGCCCGCTGGAACACGCGTTCGGCATCTATTAAGCGCCCGTCTTCCGGAGATCGCACCATGAACAATCTCTCGCTGCTGATGGACGGCTTCGCCACCATCCTCACCTGGAATCACCTCATGATCATGGTGATCGGGGTGATGCTGGGCATGCTGGTCGGCGTGCTGCCGGGCCTGGGCGCGCCCAACGGCGTCTCTTTGCTGCTGCCGTTGACCTTCACCATGGATCCGGTCTCGGCCATCATCCTGTTGAGCTGCATGTACTGGGGCGCCCTTTTCGGCGGCTCCACCACCTCGATTCTGTTCAACATTCCCGGCGAGCCCTCGTCTGTCGCCACGACGTTCGATGGCTACCCGATGGCCCGCAATGGCGAAGCGACCCGCGCGCTGACGCTGGCATTCATGTCCGCCGGCCTGGGCGCCCTCGCAGGCGTGGTGATGATCACCCTGCTGGCCAACTGGGTGGCCCAGTTCGGGCTCAAGTTTTCGTCGCCGGAGTACTTCGCCGTCTACTTTCTGGCGTTTTGCAGTTTCATCGGCATGAGTTCCAGCGCACCCTCTAAGACGCTCGTCTCGATGATGCTGGGGCTGGCTTTTGCCACCGTGGGCATGGATAGCGTTTCCGGCGGCCTGCGACTGACCTTCGGGATTCCCGACCTGGTCAAGGGCATCAGCTTCCTGGTCGCGGTCATGGGCCTTTTCGGTATCGCCGAGCTGATGGTGACGACCGAGGAGGGCTTGAGCTTCAATGGAATCAAGAGCCGGATCCGGATCAAGGATATCCTGCGCACCATGGCTGAACTGCCGCGCTACTGGGTCTCGCTGGTGCGCAGCATTCTGATCGGGATCTGGATGGGTATTACCCCCGCCGGGCCGACCGCCGCCTCGTTCATGAGCCATGGCCTTGCCAAGCGCTTTTCCCGACATCCCGAGCGGTTCGGCAAGGGCGAGCCCAACGGTATCGTCTCGCCGGAAGCCGCGGATCATTCTGCCGGCACCTCTGCGCTGCTGCCGATGTTGGCGCTGGGCGTACCCGGCTCCGCCACCGCCGCGGTCATGATGGGTGGACTGATGATCTGGGGCCTCACCCCGGGGCCGATGCTGTTCGTCACCCGCCCTGATTTCGTCTGGGGCCTGATCGCCAGCATGTATCTCGGCAACGTGGTCGCGGTCATTCTGGTGCTCGCGACGGTGCCGCTCTACGCCTCGATCCTGCGGGTGCCCTTCGCCATCATCGGACCGGTCATCGTCGCGGTGATCTTTACCGGGGTCTACCAGGTCGCCAACTCGACCTTCGATTTCTGGCTGCTGCTGTTCTTCGCCCTGCTCGGTTATCTGTTCAAGAAACTCGACTACCCGGTCGCGCCGCTGGTACTGACCATGGTGCTCGGCCACCGCGCCGAGGAAGCCTTCCGGCAGTCGATGGTCATGTCCGACGGCTCGCTGACCGTGTTCTGGTCCAATTCACTGGTGACCACGATCATGGGGCTCGGCGTACTGATGCTGGTATGGCCGCTGATCTCCAAACTGGTCGGGCTCCGCGGCTGGCGGCAGCGGCTGCACCGCCAGAAGCCGCAGACACACGAGCCCTCCACGCCCGATTCTCGGCACTAAACCCAGGCCCGCGTTCCATTCGAGGACATCGCCCATGCATCTTTCCCACTACCTCGATGGCGGCGACCCCATCCGTTGCTGCGTGCTCGGCGCCGGCGGGTTCGGTCGCAGCTTCGTGGTTCACGCCCGCCATCTGACGACCGTCGACACTCGCATCGTACTCGACCTCGACCCCGATCTGGCGGCCAAGGCGCTGGCCGATGCCGGCATCGAACCCCGTCGGATCCGCCACTGCCGAACGCCGGCAGAGGCCAAGCGCGCCTGGGACGACGGCCACTGGATCGTCGGCGACCGACTGGAAGCCGTTATCGAACTGCCGTTGGACGTCGTGATCGAAGCCACCGGTCACCCCGAGGCCGGCGCTCGCCACGCAGCGCTCGCCATTGAAGCCGGGCACCATGTCGCCCTGGTGACCAAGGAAGCCGACAGCGTGATCGGCCCCGGCCTGGCGGCCATGGCGCATAAACAGGGTTGCGTGATCAGCCCGGTGGATGGCGATCAGCCGGCATTGGCAATCGGTCTCATCAGTTGGGCCGAGACGGTGGGGCTGGAAATTCTGGCTGCGGGCAAATCGAGCGAGTACGACTTCGTCTTCGACGCCACCAGGGAGACCATGACCAGCAACGGTCGATCCGTCGCCGTCCCCGGCTTCGGGGAGCGCTGGGAGCTCCCCGCGGGACTGGACAGCCAAGGCCATCATCAGTGGCTAGCGGATCGCAGTAGAATTGCCAGGGCGCTACCCCAGCATGCGGTGCCGGATCTGTGCGAGATGGCAATCGTCGCCAACGCCACTGGCCTGCTACCGGACCGCCCGGCGCTGCATTATCCCATCGCGCGTATCAGCGAGATTGCCGAGCTGTTCGTGCCGGCTGCCCAGGGCGGGCTGTTGACGCGAACGCCGGCGCTGGAAGTCTTCCACTGTCTGCGCCGCCCGGACGAATTCAGCCTCGCGGGCGGCGTATTCGTGGTCGTACGCGGTCACGACCGCGCCAGTTGGCAGATGCTGGCCGAGAAAGGTCATCTGGTCAGTCGCCGCGGCGACAGCGCAATGCTGCCGCTGCCCCGCCACCTGCTCGGGCTCGAAGCCGCAACCACCCTGCTGGAAATGGTGCGTCGCGGTGTTCCCAGCGGCGTCAGCCAGCCAAGACCGCACCTCGATCTGATCGCGATGGCCCAATCGGACCTGGCAGAAGGCACGACGCTCACCGCTCATGGCCACCACCACAGCATCGATCAGGTATCATCGGCGCTGGTGCCGGCCAGCGCACTCGGCGACGATGCCCCGCTGCCCTACTATCTCGCCGCCAACCGAGTGCTGATGAGACCGGTCCGCGCGGGCGAGCCCATTCGCGTACGTGATGTCGCGATCGACGAAAGCTCATACCTGTGGAAGCTGCGGCAGGCTCAGGACGCCCTGTTCTTCGCCTCGGCCATGTCCGCCAGCGGCATCCCCTCTAACACCGAGTCCTCTACCCTTAAGCCTTCCACCCCTGACACTAACGAGAATCCGAGATGACTTCCGATCTTTCCGACTGGCCGATTGCGGCTGCCATGCTGCCATTTCCCAATCGTCTGCCGGATGGCACTCCACTGCATGAGGCCAGCGCCGAGCAGTGGCAGCCGCTGTTCCAGGAGATTGCCGAGGCAGGCTTCGATCGCGTCGATCTTTCCGACAACTGTTTTCGCCCCGGCGGTATGTCGAATGCCCAGCTCGACGCTCTCGCCAGCGTGATCAAATCGGCGCGGCTCAAGCCCAGCTCCATCTCGGTGGTGCGCGCAAGCGTGATCGACGAACGTCATGGCGACGACCACCTCGCCTACAGCCATCGCTCGCTGGACGCCGCGGCCAGGCTCGGCATCGGCACCGTGTCGATCGGTCTGCACCGCCCCCTGACCGAAGCCCAGCAGCGTCAGCTCTGGTTCTGGACGGTCGAAGGCCACCGCGACGATCCCGACGATCGAGCGCAGTGGCACAAGGCAGTGACACGTATCCGCGAACTCGGCCAGCACGCCGCCGAGCTGGGCATCGTGCTGTCGCTGGAGATGTACGAGGACACCTATCTCGGCAGCGCCGACTCGGCCGTCGCCATGGTCGAAGAGATCGCCCTCGATTCGGTCGGCCTGAATCCGGACATCGGCAATCTGATCCGCCTGCACCGGCCGGTGGAACCGTGGCTCGAGGCTTTCCGCAAGGTATTGCCGTGGTCGAACTTCTGGCACGCCAAGAACTACATGCGAGACGAGGACAGCCAGCGTGGCCACTATGTCGCCTTCCCCGCACCGATGGAGAGTGGCCTGATCAATTACCGTCAGGCGATGAAGCTCGCCGTCGAAGCCGGCTTTCGCGGCGTGATCTGTCTCGAGCATTACGGCGGCGACGGCCTCAGCGTCTGCGCCGCCAATCGGCATTATCTGCGCGACAGGGTCCTGCCCGCCTGCCGCCACGTCACGCCGGGTGCCAGCCGGGTCAGGCAGCCGCGCCAGGAATGATCCAACGTCGCTCACCTCGCGAGCAGCTATGCTGACGCCAACCGATTGCCGCGAGGTTTGCATGAATACCAGCCATTTCGAGCACGCCATCATTGCCCTGAGTTTCCAGTGTCTGCTTTGGCCCCTCGTCGGTCGCTGGGTAGGCGGCTCGCTGATCGTCGCGGTATTCCTGGGACGCGAGATCGCCCAGCACGAGTACGCCGGGGGCGACCCCAATCACGTCGGATATTTTTACGGGCTGTTCCATCACTGGTCGCTGGACTCCAGCTTCGATGTTCTCTCTCCCGCTGCCGCCTGCGCCGTGCTGGCCCTGATCGTTCCTGGTAGCCCGGTATGGCAAACGCTGAAAGACCGCCGAACGAATGCCGTCAGTCGCAGTCAATCGTAAAGAGACTTCCAGGAGATATCCCATGGGACTTCGCTTTCGCCGCATGCTGCGGCTGGCTCCAGGGCTGCGGATTCGGCTCGACAATCATGGCCCGACGCTCTCGATCGGCCCTCGCGGCGCCCACCTGAACGTCAGCCGACACGGCATTCACAGCCATGCCGGAGTACCCGGTTCAGGGGTCTACCACCGGCAAGCGTTGTGGGAAAGAACATCACGGGCGGGTAAAACCGGCAAGAAGAAGCGCTAACCGGCCGCGCATCAAAAAGCCCCGGCCCGAAGGCCGGGCAAGTACGCAGGGGATTGTCCCCAGCGCCATTATCGATCGGCAGGGTCGGAGCAGGAGACTGAATTATCTGATCAATCCGAGGGAGATTGCAGGATCGTCGCCGCGTCATCCAGAGCGAATTCGAGCCCCATGTCGACATGCAGCGCGGTCGTATCATAGAGCGGCAGATCGCAATCCTGCGGTCGGAGCAGCAAGGCGATCTCGGTACACCCCAGAATCACACCCTTTGCGCCCTGCGCCTGAAGCCTGGTGACGATCTCCTGATAGACCCGTCGCGACGATTCGGTGATCACGCCATGCACTAGTTCTTCGAAGATGATTCGGTGAACGCTATCCCGATCTTCCCGAGACGGCACCAGGCAGGAAATGCCATGCCCGTCGAGTAGCCGGCCTCGATAGAAATCCTGTTCCATCGTGAACCGCGTCCCCAGCAGGCCGACCTGATCGATGCCAGCGGCACGCAATCGTGAACCGGTGCCATCGGTAATATGGAGAAACGGAATGCTCAGTGCCGACTCGATCGCACCGGCCACCCTGTGCATGGTATTGGTCGCCAGCAACAGACACTCTGCGCCAGCGGCCTCGATCTGACGGGCCGCTGTCGTCAGCGTCTTTCCCGCTTGATCCCAATCACCGCTCTGTTGCAGCGCCTCGATCTCGGCAAAGTCGACGCTGACCATGGCGATCTTCGCCGAGTGATACCCGCCAAGACGGTCACGCACGCCCTCGTTGAGCAACCGATAATAGCTCTGCGTGGATTCCCAGCTCATGCCGCCCAGTATGCCGATGGTCTTCATTGCGATGCCTGCTGACCATTACTCGAATTTTTATAGTACAGGCGTTGGCGTCGTTGCTGGAACCCGTTTGCAACGGCGGATTTTCCTTCCTCCCTTTGAACATCATTCCAGGCATGAAAAAACCGGCTGCTGAGAGCCGGTTCTTTTCAATTCGGTGGCGGAGGGGGGATGGGCGTCGCTACGCTCCCCCGCCCGGCGCTACGCGCCTTGGCTCGAACCGGAGGGTTCTCATCCACACCCCCTCACCAATGCCTCATTCCAGGCAT
>NZ_PZJR01000009.1:192790-192918 GCF_003206035.1 Salinicola sp. CPA57 | reverse complement strand
GTTCTTTTCAATTCGTGGCGGAGGGGGAGGATGGGCGTCGCTACGCTCCGCCGCCCGACGCTACGCGCCTTGGCTCGAACCGGAGGGTTCTCATCCACTCCCCCTCACCAATACCTCATTCCAGGCAT
>NZ_PZJR01000009.1:0-192766 GCF_003206035.1 Salinicola sp. CPA57 | reverse complement strand
CTTTTCAATTCGGTGGCGGAGGGGGAGGGATTCGAACCCTCGAAGCCTTGCGACTTACACACTTTCCAGGCGTGCTCCTTCGACCACTCGGACACCCCTCCGCATTTTCGCTCTTCTCGTAACGGCTGTGCCGGTGCGTTCAGAACGGCGCACATAGTATCGAGCTAAGCCCGTGATCGCAAGCCGTTTTTCCTTTCCCGGCGACCTTTTACGTTCATCGTCCAGGACTGGCGCGCCGCGCTAGCTCCATCGTTCGACGAAGTCCGCCGGGTTGCGCGCCGGGGCATCGGGGTAGCGCCCGCCGGGCTGGCCCAGATAGAGATAGCCGATCAGTTCTTCCTGCTCGCCAAGCCCAAGACCTCGCCAGACGGTCCTGTCATGCGCGTAGGTCCCCGTGCGCCACATGGCACCGAGGCCCTGGGCGAACGCGGCGTAGAGCATCGCGTGGGCCGCGCAGCCGGCAGAGATGATCTGCTCGACCGGGGGCACCTTGGGAAGATCCGGCGTAATCCTGGCAATGACGGCGATGATCATCGGCGCCCGCCTGGGTTTCTTGCGGGCGGCATCGAGGCTACCGTCATCGATATGCGGATTGGCCTGATAATCGGATCGGGCGAACAGTTCGCCCAGCCGGTCGAGCCCTTCTCCGCTGATCTCGATGAACCGGTACGGCGTCATTTCCTTGTGGTCCGGCGCCCGCAGCGCCGCGCGGTAGATGGCATCGAGCTGCTCGGCGCTCGGCGCGGGCCCGGCGAGCTTGCCCATCGAGCGACGCTCGTGCAGCAGTGTCATGGCATCCATGGTTGCCCTCCTCTGGCGGTAGCGATAAAGACTCGATTGCGTAAACGCCGATCTGGTCGTCGAAATTCTACGGCAAACGTATCACTGCCGCAGCAGCCGCGCAGGCAGCTCCGGCATCCACCCCGGCGTGGCCCGCCAGGGGTTGATGTCGAGCCCGCCACGGCGCACGTAGCGCGCCATCACCAGAAGTTCGTGTGGAAGGCAGCGTGCCATCAGATCGACGAAGATGTGCTCGACGCAATGTTCGTGAAAATCCTGATGTTGACGGTAGGAAACGATATAGCGCAGCAGCGCGGCCCGATCGAGTCGCGGGCCGCGATAGGTAATCAGCACGCTCCCCCAGTCCGGCTGGCCGGTCACCGGACAGTTGGACTTGAGCAGATGCGAGTGCAACGTCTCCTCGACGATATCGTTGCCATCGCAGACCAGCAGATCGGCGGATGGCGTGTAGCGATCGATGTCGATCTCGATGTCGTCGATGCACTCACCGGGCATCGGCCGAGGGGCCAGCGCAGCGTCGTCGACACCAAAGAGCTCCACCGTGACCGGGGCGCCGGCCGCAGCGCCCAGATCCCGCTGCAGAAAGTCGATGACGGCATCCCGACCGGCGAACGTCGTCTGGTTGAAGCCGTTGAGATAGAGCTTCCACGACTTGGATTCGATCAGCCGGGGCGAGTCGGCCGGCAGGCGGAATCGTGCAATGGCCACCACCGGCTTGCCACGCAGATCGAGCCAGGAGAGTTCGAATGCCCACCATTCGTCGCCTCCGACAAACGGCAGCGACGACGCCTCGATACCCAAAGGCGCACGGTTGGCTGCGCGCTCGATGGGAAACAGAAGAGAAGCGTCATAGCGATCGGGATAGGCGGATTCCTGGCCGAGTGGCGCGTCGACCAGCGTCTCTGGGCGATCCTGGTTCACGAGCGAATCCCCTTGCCGCGATTGAGCATCCACAGCGCCACGGTCCAAAGCACGACGATAAACGCAGCAATGGCGACCAGCGCCCCGCCCACCGGGATATCGGAAATGCCGAGAATACCGTAACGGAAGGCGTTCACCATGTAGAGAATCGGATTGATCATCGTCACGTTCTGCCAGAACTGCGGCAGCAGATCGATCGAGTAGAATACGCCGCCGAGATAGGTCAGCGGGGTCAACACGAAGATCGGGATGATCGAGATGTCATCGAACTTCTTGGCCAGCAACGCGTTGATGAAGCCACCGATCGAGAACAGCATTGCGGTCATGATCACGACGGCCAGGGTCACCAACGGGTGATGCAAATTCAGGTCGGTGAAGAAGAACGACACGATCGTGACGATCAGCCCGACGCCGAGCCCGCGTGCCGCGCCACCGATGACGAAACCGGCCAGAATCACCCAGTTGGGCATCGGCGAGACCATCATCTCTTCCACACTGCGCTGGAACTTGTTGGAGAAGAACGACGAGGCCACGTTGGAGTAGCTGTTGGTGATCACGGACATCATGATCAGCCCGGGCACGATGTAGGACATGTAGGAGATGCCGTGCATCTCGCCCACGCGCGAGCCGATCAGATTACCGAAGATGATGAAGTACATCGTCATGGTGATGGAGGGCGGCACCAGCGTCTGCGGCCAGATCCGCACGAAGCGGCGCACTTCCTTCACGACCATGGTCCAGAGAGAAATCAGCAGTTGCCGGGTATTCAAGACGCCGTCTCCTTGGCCTGAGCGGATTTTTCGGACTGCTTATCGATGCCTGCCGTGGCCTCCGGCTGCGAGGTCATCGACACGAACAGCTCTTCCAGGCGATTGGCGCGATTACGCATCGAGAGCACGCGGACGCCCTGCTCGGTCAATTGCTGGAAGGCATCGTTCAGATTGGTGCCTTTGCGCACGGAGAGTGCCAGCTGGTGAGAGTCGACGCGTTCGGCGTCGAAGCCCTCTATCGCCGGCGCGGCCGTCAACGGCTCGGCGAGATCGAGCAGGAAGGTTTCGGTGTCCAGCTCGGTCAACAGACCCCGCATCGAGGTGTTCTTGATGATCTCGCCGCGATTGATGATCGCGATGTTGCGACACAGACTCTCGGCTTCCTCGAGGTAGTGGGTCGTCAGAATGATCGAGGTGCCCTCTTCCTCGTTGATCCGGCGCATGTACTCCCACATGCTGCGACGCAGCTCGATATCGACGCCGGCGGTGGGTTCATCGAGGATCAGCAGACGCGGGCGGTGAATCAGCGCCCGCGCGATCATCAGGCGGCGCTTCATGCCACCGGAGAGCATGCGGGCAGCGCCATTGCGCTTGTCCCACAGACCGAGATCCTTGAGCAGACGATCGGAGCGCGGCTTGGCTTCCTTCATCGGCATGCCGTAGTAGCCCGCCTGGGTCAGGATGATGTCCTCGACCTTCTCGAACTGGCTGAAGTTGAACTCCTGCGGCACGACCCCCAGATGGTATTTCGCCCTGGCAAAATCCTTGTCGATATCGATACCGAATATCTTGACCTGCCCCGCCGTCTTCTGGACCAGCGAGCAGACGATGCCAAGCGTAGTGGATTTACCCGCGCCATTCGGACCGAGCAGCGCAAAAAAATCGCCCTGAGCGACATCGAGATCGATGCCTTTCAAGGCTTCAAAACCATTACCGTAGACTTTGGTCAGCCCGCGGATGGACAGTGCTGGTTCTGCCATCAGGGATTCCTGCCGTGTTTGAGAAATCGAAATTCGCGAAATCAGGGTTTGCAAAATCAATCGAGACGAAGTGCCGTCGATATGGGGGCAATTCCACCGGGTTCAATCTTTAGCAGACGAATAGAAGATTCGATATGACAGGGTCAGTCGAGCCGACGGATAGCGAGCCGTGTGGCGGGGTTACGCGACGGATGCAACGCAAAAATCCCGAGAGAACGGGGATGCCGCTTCACGAGTGATGATTACTGGCGTAATGAAAACCACGATATGGAGCGGGAAAGGAGATTCGAACTCCCGACCCTCGCCTTGGCAAGGCGATGCTCTACCACTGAGCTATTCCCGCTTATCGCTGCCGACGCTTGAAGCGACGACGACATGACCTGGCGATCATGAAAGTGGCGTCCCATAGGGGGTTCGAACCCCTGTTACCGCCGTGAAAGGGCGGTGTCCTGGACCACTAGACGAATGGGACGCAATTTGGCGCCTGAGCTACCAAAATTTGGAGCGGGAAAGGAGATTCGAACTCCCGACCCTCGCCTTGGCAAGGCGATGCTCTACCACTGAGCTATTCCCGCACCGTAACCTTCTACACAAACTTCGCTGAACCAAGTGGCGTCCCATAGGGGGTTCGAACCCCTGTTACCGCCGTGAAAGGGCGGTGTCCTGGACCACTAGACGAATGGGACGTAATGTCTCGGCTCCGTCGAAGTGGCGCGTATGTTACTGAGGCGACCTAAAGGTGTCAAGCGGTTGATTTCACCGATTTTCACCTCGACCCAATCAAGGCTGGTCAGTGCCCGACAAATGGCCTGTAATGCAAGGCATGAGCTGCAACGAATAGTGTCAACGTGATGATGAGGAGACCGAACATGAGCAAGGTGGAGAAGACTGAAGCCGAATGGCGCGAGAAGCTGACCCCCGAGCAGTACCACGTGACCCGCGAGAAAGGCACCGAGCGCCCGTTCACAGGCGACTATCAGGTCGAGCCGGTCCAAGGTATCTACCACTGCATCTGCTGCGGCGCCCCGCTGTTCGAGAACGAGCACAAGTTCGAGGCCCACTGCGGCTGGCCGAGTTTCGATCGACCCCTGGCGGCGGCCTCGGTCGAAGAGCATCAGGACGATAGCCACGGCATGCGCCGGATCGAAGTGACCTGCCGCCGTTGTGACGCGCACCTTGGTCATGTATTCCCGGATGGCCCGGCGGACACCACTGGTCAGCGGTACTGCATCAACTCCGTGGCGATCACCTTCCACGCTGGCGAGTGAGCGCGCCCGTGGGCCGTTCGGCCCATCCTGCGGCACGTAGCTCGCTGCTAGCACCCAGACGATAGCACCCAGACGATAGCACCAGGACGACAGCGCCCCGANNTCGGGGCGCTGTCGTGGCGACCGTCGCCGCCCGTCGGGCCGTACTCAGCTGCCGCGATAGGTGGAGTAGGCGTAGGGACTCAGCAGCAGCGGAATATGGTAGTGCTGCTGGGTATCGGCGACCTCGAAAGGCACGGTGATCTCAGGGAAGAAGGTTGCGCTGCCACGGGCGCGGTACCAGTCGCCGGTCTCGAAGACGGCGCGGTAGACACCGGACTCGAACGTCTCGCTCTCGGGATAGAGCGCCGAGATTCGCCCATCCTCGGAGGTTGTCCCGGTGGCGATGGTCTCCCACTGGCCGTCGGCCCGATGCTCCAGCTTCACCGCCACCCCCGCCGAGGGCTTGCCGGTCTGGGTGTTGAGGACGTGGACGCTGATCGGGTTGCCGGCGGCCAGTGAGATGCTCGCGACGCTGGCGAGCAGCAGACCGGCGGCGATTGATGCGAGTGGTTTCATGCGGGGCTCCTTTCCCTGCTGTTGATGATCAGACTCCCCTACGCAGCCCGTCGACGCGTGGATGCAAAGAGATGCCATCGCCGGCTGACGATCGCGCCCGCCACGGACGCCGACGCGCCCCAGCTGCAGCCGTCGGGTGCCGCATTCTGCTAGAATGTCCGCCCGCTTGCCGTTGGGCGCGGCACGATTCGATTCGAAGAACAGGCAGGAGAACCTCATGCTCGGCTGGTATCCCGGACACATGAACAAGGCGCGGCGCCAGATCACCGAGGCGCTGCCGGAAATCGACGTGGTGATCGAGGTCCTCGACGCCCGCCTGCCCTACTCCAGTGGCAACCCGATGCTGGCGGAGCTCACCGAGCACAAGCCGGTACTGAAGATCCTGTCCCGCGCCGACCTGGCCGATCCCGAAGCCACGCAACAGTGGATCGAATTTTTCGACGCCCAGCCCAATAGCCGCGCGATCGCCGTCACCACGACTCAGGCTCGCGAGCTCAAGCAGATTCCCGCGCTATGCCACGAACTGGCCGGCCAGGTACGTGCCGACCGCGACGTGCGCGTGATGGTGATGGGCATCCCCAACGTGGGAAAATCGACCCTGATCAACGGGCTGGCCGGGCGCAAGATTGCCAAGACCGGCAACGAGCCGGCGGTCACCAAGCGCCAGCAGAAGATTCGGATCGACGGCCGGGTCTCCTTGATCGACACGCCAGGCGTGCTGTGGCCGAAGATCGAGAATCAGGTCAGCGCCTATCGGCTCGCCGCCAGCGGCGCGATCCGCGATACCGCGATCGAGTACGTCGATGTCGCCATCGTCTGTGCCGCCGAGCTGGCCAAACGCTATCCACAAGGCCTGCGCGAGCGTTACAAACTCGCCGAACTCCCCGTCTACGTGGCGCCTTCCGAGGCCGATGCGGTGGACGCCGATGGGCCCAAGCTGGTCGATTTCCAGGCCAGGGCCGGTTTCGACGGTCACGCGATCATGAACGAGATCGCGCGCAAGCGTGGCGGACTGAAGGCCGGCGGGGTGATCAATCTTCATCGCGGGGCGGAAGTCCTGCTGCACGAACTCCGCGATGGCAAGCTGGGTCGGCTGACGCTGGAACTCCCCGAGGACATTCCCGAGCCCATCGAGGCAGCAGCCGACGAATCCGAAAGCTGATTCTCGCCATACAGATGACCTGAAAATTGTGTCTTTTCTGCCCCTTGCGCCGCGCCTGCGCGGCGTTATGCTGGGATATCGGCGACGCAGCCCGCCGAGCAGAACTGACTCAGCGTGTTCGTCAGCGGCGCCTTGCGTTTCACGCCGTGCGCCACCGACTCTTGATCCTACTCATCCGCCTGACTCTTTAGGCTGTGCAGCTTACGGAAGCCCCATGAACGGCCCCATTCGGAAATCGCATAAGCTCGACAATGTCTGCTACGACATCCGTGGCCCCGTTCTCGATCACGCCAAACGGCTCGAGGACGAAGGTCATCGCATTCTCAAGCTGAATATCGGCAATCCGGCACCCTTCGGTTTCGAAGCGCCGGAAGAGATTCTTCAGGACGTGATGCGCAATCTGCCGACGGCGCAGGGCTATTGCGACTCCAAGGGGCTCTATTCGGCGCGCAAGGCGATCATGCAGGAGTGCCAGCGCAAGGGCATCCCCGGCGTCGGCGTCGAGGACGTGTTCATCGGCAACGGGGTTTCCGAGCTGATCGTGATGGCGATGCAGGCGCTGCTGAACGACGGCGACGAAGTTCTGATTCCGGCACCGGACTATCCACTGTGGACGGCGGCGGCAAACCTGTCCGGAGGTCATCCCGTTCACTATCTTTGCGACGAGGCCGCCGACTGGTCACCGGACATTGCCGATATCCGCGACAAGATCACCACGCGTACTCGCGCGATCGTGCTGATCAACCCCAACAATCCGACCGGAGCGGTCTATCCACCGGCGGTGGTCAAGGAGATCCTCACAGTCGCTCGCCAGCACGGCCTGGTGGTGTTCTCCGATGAGATCTACGACAAGATTCTCTATGACGGCGTCGAGCACGTCTCCACCGGCGCCCTGGCAGCGGACGACCAGCTGGTCGTGACCATGAACGGCCTCTCCAAGAGCTATCGCTGTGCCGGCTTCCGCTCGGGCTGGATGATTCTCTCCGGCGGCCAGGGCAAGCAGAACGCCGAGGATTTCATCCAGGGCCTCAACATGCTGGCCTCGATGCGCCTGTGTGCCAACGTGCCGGCGCAGCACGCGATCCAGACCGGATTGGGTGGCTATCAGTCGATCAACGATCTGATCCTGCCCGGCGGTCGTCTGTTGGCACAGCGCGATGTGGTCTATGAAAAGCTCAACGCCATTCCGGGCGTCTCCTGCGTCAAGCCCAGGGGGGCGCTCTATGCATTCCCACGGCTCGACCCGGAGGTCTACCCGATTCACGATGACGCCCAGATGGTGCTCGACCTGCTGCTGCAGGAACGCATCCTGCTGGTCCAGGGCACGGCCTTCAACTGGCCGACCCCGGATCACGTGCGCATCGTGACACTGCCGTGGGCAGACCAGTTGGGTGATGCCATCGATCGTTTCGCGCGCTTTCTGTCACGCTACCGCCAATGATTGAAAAGGCCGCGCGTCATCGCGCGGCCGACCGCCCTCCTGAAATCTCCCTCTTGAAACCTATTCGCGAAAGCCGTATCTAACGGTTCATAACCGCCTGATTACCGGGCGATAACGAATAACAGACCAATCAACCGGCGCGCAAAGCGTCGGCAGCACCTTTCCACGACCGAGGGTAAAGACCGATGATGCGAATCATCCTGTTTCTGGCGACCAACCTGGCGGTGGTGCTCGTCGCCAGCATCACGTTGCGATTACTGGGCGTCGAGCCCTATCTCAATGCCAACGGGCTGAACATGAACAGCCTGCTGATCTTCTGCTTCGTGTTCGGCATGGCCGGTTCCCTGATCTCGCTGTTCATCTCCAAATGGATGGCAAAAATGAGCACCAAAGCCAAGGTGATCGAGCAGCCGGGCAATTCGACCGAGCAGTGGCTGCTCGACACCGTCCGCGAGCTGGCACAGCAGGCCAACATTCAGATGCCGGAAGTCGCGATCTTTCCAGCCCAGCAGTCCAACGCCTTTGCCACCGGCTGGAACAAGAACGACGCGCTGGTGGCGGTTTCGCAGGGACTTCTCGAGCGCATGCGTCCCGAGGAAATTCGTGCGGTGCTGGCCCACGAGATCGGCCACGTCGCCAACGGAGACATGGTTACGCTGGCGCTGATCCAGGGCGTGCTCAACACTTTCGTGATGTTCTTCGCGCGGGTGGTGGCCCAGGTCGTCGACAGTTTTCTGCGCGGTCGCGACAACGGCGGCGGCCTCGGCTTCATGGGCTATTTCGTGGTGGTGATCGTCGCCGAGATCGTGTTCGGACTGGTGGCGTCGATCATCGTGGCGTGGTTCTCCCGCTTCCGCGAGTATCGCGCCGATGCCGCCGGTGCCAAATACGCCGGTAGCGGCGCCATGATCAATGCACTGGCCCGACTGAAAGCCGAAACCGGCCAGCCGGACCAGATGCCCGACTCGCTGACGGCGTTCGCCATCACTACCGGGCAAACGCGCAAGATCATGGAAAAACTGTTTGCCAGCCATCCGCCGCTGGACGAGCGCATCCGCGCGCTGAAGGAGTCCGCCTACCGGGATTGACGTCCATTCGGGACGATGCCCGAGACGCTACAGGCCCCCTCCCAACGCCCCGCCCTGTGCGGGGCGTTGGCCTACCCCGACCCCTATCCGGCCAGTGTTACCTCGCGCTGCCCCCTTTCGGCAAGTCGACGACTCGATTCGGCACGCTCTGCGCCAAAGATGTGCAGACCTGCAACCCAGGCCGGGCCGTCGACCGGTGGAGGACGCGGATGGATAACCCTTTTCAGCGCCGCGGCATACAGCTTGCTTGGTCAGTGCCGACTGCCATAGCGAGGATCGAACCATGCCCCTACCCCAAGCCGACAATGACTACCCCCTGAGCGAAGTGCCTGACGATGCGCGCAAACCCTTCGCATCGCTGACCTTGCTGTTGCTGGGCTTCACCTTCTTCACCGCGACCATGTTCGCCGGCGGCCAGCTCGGTGCGGCGTTTCCGCTGGGAGAGCTGCTGGCGTTGATCGTGGTGGGCAATCTGCTGCTGGGCATCTATGCCGCGGCGATCGCCGGCATTGCCGCGCGCTCCGGTCTCAGCACGGCGCTGATGTCGCGATTCGCGCTGGGCGAGCGCGGCAGCGCGCTATCCGATCTGCTGCTGGGCATCACCCAGGTCGGCTGGTACGCCTGGGGCGTGGCCACCATCGCCAACGTGCTGGTCTCGACGCTGGGACTCGCACCAGACTGGGCGACTCCGCTGATGGTGCTGTTCGGCTTCGGTTTCTGTCTCACGGCCTTCATCGGCTACCGCGGCCTGGCTCTGCTCTCCAACGTGGCGGTACCGGCGATGGCGCTGCTGATTGCCATCAGCATGATCATCGCCTGGCGCGATGGCGGCGGCTGGACCGGACTGGCCGCCACCGCCCCCAGTGCCGAGCTGGGCTGGGCAGCCGGTATCACCATCATCTTCGGCACCTTCGTATCCGGCGCGACGCAGGCCAGCAACTGGAGCCGTTTCGCACGCACCCCGCGTCAGGCGATCACGGCGACCCTGTTGGCGTTTTTCATCGGTAATGGCCTGATGGTCTTGATCGGCGCCGTGGGAGCGTTTGTCTACCAGCAACCGGATGTGGTCGAGGTACTGATCCTGCAAGGCTTGACCGTCGTCGGGCTGGCCATGCTGTTCCTCAACCTGTGGACCACTCAGGACAACACCATCTACAACTTCGCCGCCGCCGGCTGCAACCTGCTGCGAACGCGCCAGCGTGGCTGGGTGACGCTGGGCGGCGCGGCGATCGGCACGCTGCTGGCGCTGGCCGGGATGGATACGCTGCTGGTGCCCTTTCTGATCGCGCTGGGCACCTGCATCCCGCCGCTGGGGGGCATAATCATTGCCGACTACGTCTTCCTGCGTCGCGGCCACTATCCCAGACTCGACGCTGCCAGGTTGCCGGCGTTTCATCTTCCCGGGCTCGGCGCCTATGCGTTGGCAACCCTGGGCGCCTGGTTCTCTCCATGGGTGCCCCCGCTGGTCGGCATCGCGCTGGCGCTGGCGCTCTACCCCCTGTGCTGTCGCTGTCTGGGCCAACGATCCATGAAGCCGGCACTATAATCCGCTCCAGCGAGGCCCAGGCCCGTTCAACGGCATCGAGATCGTCTGCATCCATATCTCTGGCCCGCGTGTATCCCCGGTGCAGGACATGAAGTTCTGCCCTATTCACGCTTGGAGAGACGCCAATGAAAACTCGACAGCTAGCCAGCGTTACCCTGACCGCCGCCCTGCTGGGTTCCTTCAGCCTCGTGGCAAATGCGGATGGAGTGCCGGCAGACGTACAGGTACCGGACGGCAACAAGGTCGCCATGGAAACGGTAGGCGTCGGCGAGATCACCTACGCCTGCGAGATCAAGGATGGCGCGCACGAATGGGTGTTCAAGGGACCGGATGCCAAGCTCAACGACGCGGACGGCAATCAGGTCGGCAGCTACTACGGCCCGCCGGCCACCTGGGAATCCAGCGACGGCTCCAAGATCACCGGTACTCAGCTGGCTACCGCGCCAGGTGGCGAGGGCAACATCCCCTTCCAGCTGGTCGAAGCCAACCCGGCCGAGGGTGAAGGACACATGACCGGCGTCAGCTACGTCCAGCGCCTGAACACTCAGGGCGGCGTGGCTCCGGACATGGCCTGCAGCGCCGACAACGAAGGCGCCGAGGAAGTGGTCGAGTATCAGGCTGACTATCTGTTCTGGAAAGCCAGCTGATCAACAGACAATGCCAGCTGATCGACAATGCCGACTGATCGACAATGCTGGCTGATCTGCCAACGCAGTGGATGACTCCACGCTCATCCACAGGCCAACACGGGCTCGCCATGACGAGTCCGTGTTGCGTAGTATGAGACTCATCAGCCCCGACCGGGGTGCGCTTCAAGGAAAGTGCGTGTGACAGACGACACAGCAGCGCTCAATCAGTCGACGTCCGATCATGGCGTTCTGCTCGAAGCCTGTGCCAAAGGGGACCGCCACGCGCTTCAGCGGCTCTACGCGCAGGAGGGATCCCGCATGCTGGGCGTGGTGATCCGTATCGTCGGCGATCGCGGCATCGCCGAAGACATCATCCACGACGCTTTCGTGAGCATCTGGAACAAGGCCCATACGTTCGATGCCCAACGCGGCTCGGGCAAGACATGGATATTCAGCGTCACGCGTCACTTGGCACTCAATCATGTCAGAACCCGTCATCGGGAAGTGACCGTCGATGACGATACGGCCGAAAGGCTCGATGCCGAGCGATCACAGGAGGCGGCTACGGATACCCAGGATCATTTCGACTGGCTCGGCCATGGAGAGCTGGATCGCTGTCTCGGGCAACTGGCGCCGGAGCGACGCAACTGCCTGTTCCACGCCTATGTCGACGGCTTCAGCCATCAGGAGATCGCTGCGCGCCTGGATCGTCCCCTGGGGACCGTCAAGGCCTGGATCAAGCGAAGTCTGGCGGCGCTGCGTGAGTGCCTGTCATGACCGACCATCTCGAGCCACTGTCTCCTCTCGGACCGGACGAGACCGACGACCTGGCGGGCGAATACGTTCTGGGTACGCTGAGCGCCGAACGGCGCGACGCGGTCGAACATCGTCTAGCCCATGACGCGGCGCTTCGAACCGCTGTCTGGAGCTGGGAATCGCGATTGCAGCCTTACACGGCGTTGGCCGAGCCGGTAGAGCCGACGCCTCATCTATGGCAGCGCATCGAGCGAAGCCTCGACCACCAGGATGGGCCGGTTTCGACGCTCCCGGCGGATCGATCGCCATCCAGGAACACGCTCTGGGAACGGCTGTGGGACAGCGTCACGGTGTGGCGAGGCGTGAGTTTCGCCAGCGTGCTGGCGGTCGCTGGCCTCGCTGCCATGCTGGCCTTGGCTCCGTCATCTGCGCCGTCGTCCCGTTATCTGGTGGTATTGATGACACCCCAGCACACCCAAGCCGGCTGGGTAGTCGAGGCGAGCTCATCGCAGCAGCTCAGTCTGATACCGGTCGGTACTTTCGAGGTGCCACCGGGCAAGGCGCTGGAATTCTGGACCAAGGCCGACGACTGGAGCGGGCCGGTCTCGCTGGGTCTCGTTCAACCCGGAGAGTCCCAGCAGCTTTCGCTGAAGAACCTGCCACCGCTGGAAGACAACCAGCTGTTCGAGTTGACGCTGGAGGACGCCACGGGCTCCCCGCTCGATCGCCCTACCGGCCCGATTCAGTTCATCGGTCGTGCCGTCGAACTGTAGCGCATCGCAACTCTGCAGCGGCGTGGGCCGCTGCAGGACACCTTCCGACACTTGATGAGAATGGTTGACAATAACGTCCTTCGCGCGCCTAATTGGTTGACACTATCAACCGAAAAGGCAGCCACATGCCAGGCATGACGGTCGGCGAGCCCCTGCATCAGCTCATGCATGCCTACAAGCGCGCGCTGCGCCAGGCATATGCCGAAGCCGAGCTGGACCTCACCGTCTCGCACATTCGCACGCTCAAGGCGATTCGTAGCCAGATGCCCTGCACCGCGCAGCATATCGCGCATCGCACCCAGCGCGACAAGGCCCAGATCACTCGGCTACTTCGCGATCTGCTCGACGCGGGCATTATCGCCAAATCGCCGCATCCGGATGACCGGCGCAGCCTGATTCTGTCGCTGACTGCCCATGGCCAAGCCGTGATGAAGCAGGTCGATACCTGCGAACGCCAGGCCCACGCGCGGCTGTCGAGCGGCATGACCCAGGCCGATCTCGAAGCCTTCCTGCGCCTGTCGAGGTTGATGATTTCCAACCTGAATTGATCGGGAGTTTCGATGCCAAAACCCGCACCCAGACCCTATACCGTGCTGAACCGACGACTCGTCACGCCCCATATGCTGCGACTGACGTTCGGCGGCGAGGGCATGGCTGAGTTTCCAGCCGACCAGGAAAGCGCCTACGTCAAGCTGATCATTCCGACCGATGACGACGCGCGCGACACGCTGCGCACCTACACGGTCCGCCATCAGCGCGAAGACAGCATCGATATCGACGTCGTGCTGCACGAAGATGGTGGCCCCGCCGCGACCTGGGCCGCATCGGCACAACCGGGCGACACGATTCTGATCGGCGGCCCGGGACCGGTCAAGCGCCTGCCGGCAGCAGCCGACTGGTATCTGCTGGCAGGCGACATGACCTCGCTACCGGCGATCGGTGCCAACCTGGAACGGCTGCCTCCAGACGCCAGCGGCTACGCCATCATCGAAGTGACCAGCGAAGCGGACATTCAATGGTTCGACCTGCCCGCGGGCATGCGGATCAACTGGTTGATCAATCCGCATCCCGGCAGTGACAGCGATCGTCTGGTCACGGCGCTGCGCGAGTTCGATTGGATCCCGGGCACGCCGGGCATCTGGGTCGCCTGCGAGTTTTCGGCCATGCGCAAGCTGCGTCGTCATTTGATCGATGAGCGCGGCGTCGGCAAGCGGGACATGTACATTTCGAGCTACTGGAAACTGGGCAGCAGCGAGGATGGGCATCGCACCGTCAAGCGCGAGGACGCGGAAAGAGAGGAAATCGAGAGCGCCTAGCCCCGAGGATGTCGGCACGGGCGCTCTCTGGCGGGGCAAGACTGGGCTATTTGCCCAGCTTGACGCTGAAGCCGAACCCTTCCATGGCGTCGCGAAGACCGCCCTTGTTCTTTTTCAGCTCGACCCGCAGCGTCTGAAACTCCCGCCGTGACGGGTACTCGCGACGATAGGCATCGAAGCCCGCCGCCATTCCCAGACGCCGCCGGTAGCGATCGAACGCCAGCATGTCGCGGCGAACGTCGTAGCAGGCGCGGGCACATAGCGACAGCGCTTCCAGCGGCGGTGTCCAGCTGTGCAGCACGATCTTGCGCAACCATGGGTCGGGCTTGAGCTGACCGAGCTTCTTGCGCGCCGGCAACCCGAAATGACGCATGGCCGCCTGGTAGATCATTTCGGTGCCCAGCATCTTGCCGTCGACACTGTAGCCCGCGATATGCGGCGTGCCGATATCGACCAGCTCGAACAGCGCCTCGTCGACGCCCGGCTCATGTTCCCAGACATCGAGTACCGTACGCAGATCGGCCTGACGTTCCAGCCGCTCGCGCAATGCATCGCCATCGAGACAGTCTCCGCGGCCGGCATTGATCAACACCGTACCCGGCTTGAGCGCATCGATACGTTGACGATTCATCAGATGATGAGTGGCGTGTTCGCCATCGGCCACCAGTGGCGTGTGCAGGCAGATGATGTCGGCACGGTCGATCAACGTGTCCAGATCGAGAAAATCTTCGCGGTTCTCGGCCTCGGCGCGTGGCGGGTCGCAGATCAGGCAGTCGACGTCCAGATTGTCGAGACGCGTCGCCAGGCGTCCGCCGACGTTACCGGCGCCCACGATACCCACCGTCTTGCCGGACAAGGAAAAGCCGTCTTCTTCGGACAGCAGCAGCAGACTGGAGAGCACGTAGTCGACCACGGATTCGGCATTGCTGCCCGGCGCGCTGGCGAAGCCGATGCCACGTTCGGTCAGAAGGCCCGTATCGATATGATCGGTGCCGATGGTGCAGGTGCCGACGAACTTCAGCTTGTCGGCGCCCTCAAGCAGTGCGGCATTCACCGGAGTGATCGACCTGACCACCAGGATATCGTGTCCACGGAGACTGGCCGCTGTCATCTCGCGACCGGGCTGGCGGGTGACCTCCCCCAGCTCACCAAAGAATTCTTCTGCCAGCGGAATGTTCTCATCCACCAGGATGCGCATGACTACCCTCTTGTCTCGTTCAACGCCGACTTATGTCGTTCAGCCCAGCCTCGAGCCGGCTCGGTGAGCCCCGATGTCGAACTCAAGCGTCGACACCGGCGTCGATTTCTGCGGGGCTTGCTTTACAATGGCGCCTGACGTCGGGTGCGACGCGGGGTCGCGGAATCGCGACGCTCGGCGCAGCCATATTAGGCCGGCCATTCGCGATGAACAAGCGAAGAGCAACAAGCAGCAGGAGTCCGCGTGATCGTCCGTTGGGAAAGTGAACATGACTATGTCCTGGTCCATCTGCACCAGGACATGTTTGGCGACTGGATCTACAGCCGCGCCTGGGGCCAGATCGGCACCCAGTATGGCGGCCTCAAGCATGCCGTCGCCGACAGCTACGATCAGGCCATGATGTGGATCGACGACCTCTCCCATATCCAGACGGCGCGTGGCTACCGCAAGGTGCTCGACGCCGAGGACGATACCCCCGAGGGGCGGCAGGCCATGGCCCAGCTGTCGCTGCTGGACTAGGCACTGTCTGAAAACTGCCTGCGCTCGCCCATACGGCGTTAAAAATCGGCTCACTGAACAACGTTCAGAACGTCCGAAGGGCGAGCGGAGCGAGTCGCATGCTCATTGACACCGCGTAAACTGGTACGCCAGCCCGGTCCGTCTTCATCGATTTTTGCCTTGGCCACGCCCCCGGTCTTGCCTTCGCTCGTCGACTTTTCGGACAGAACCTGGGCTCTGACGGGTCCGTTCGAGCGCCTAGCCAAGGTGCCGAATGCGAAAGCAGTGATGCAGATTGGCCCGCCGGGTGAAATCCGGATCGTAGGTCTGCGCGGTGATCTCTTCGACCTGATAGCGTGACGCCACCGCCGCGTCCAGGCTGAACCGCTGCTGGTTGTTGGAGAAGATCAGTTCCCCTTCCGGTGCCAGGCGCGCCATCGCCAGCGCGATCAGCCGAGCATGATCGCGCTGGATATCCAGCGTGCCCTCCATCCGCTTGGAATTCGAGAACGTGGGCGGATCCATGAAGATCAGATCGAATTCGCTGCCCGCGGTCTCCAGCCAGCGCAGGCAATCGTCGCGCACGACCCGATGCCGGCTGGGATCGAGCCTGTTGAGCGTGAAATTGTCCCGCGCCCATTCCAGGTAGGTATTCGACAGATCCACGCTGACGCTGTCGCTCGCCCCGCCCAGCGCGGCGTGAACCGTCGCCGTGCCGGTGTAGCAGAACAGGTTGAGGAAGCGTTTGCCGCTGGCCCTTTCAGCCAGCAGACGGCGTACCGGGCGGTGATCCAGAAACAGCCCCGTGTCGAGATAATCCTTGAGGTTGACCCACAGCCTGGCATTTCCCTCGTCGACCACGAAGCGGTCGCCGCTGTCGGCCTGCTTGCGATACTGCGCCTTGCCGCTCTGGCGCTCACGCTGCTTGTAGTGAATCTGCTCGGGACGGACGTCCAGCGCGACGGGAATCGCGCTCAACGCATCCATCAGACGACGCTGCGCCTTGCTGGGCTCGATCGATTTCGGCGCCGCGTACTCCTGCACGTGAACCTGATGACCGTAGACATCGATGGCCAGCGCGTACTCCGGCATATCGGCGTCATAGAGCCGATAGCAGGACTCGCCGGACTTCTTGAGCCACTTGTTCAACCGTTTGCGATTCTTCTGCAGCCGATTGGCGAACATCTGCGCGCCTTCGCTCAGCGTTGCCTCCCGCGGCCCAGCGGCCGATCGCTTTTCGTCGCTTTCCGGGACCGCCCTTACGGCAATATCGATCAGCAGCAGCTTGCAGTCCAGCGGGCCATTCTTGAACGCGTACTGTTTGTGAGCGCGCAGGCCGAGACGGTGGCCCAGGTCCGGATTACCGGTGAACAGCGCCAGTTGCCAGCCCGGAAACTGCTGACGCATGCGCTCGCCGAGATCGCTGTAGAGCGCCACCAGCTCGGGCAGTTCCCCCAGCCGCTCGCCGTAAGGCGGATTGGTGATGACCATGCCGGTTGATTCGGCATCGTCCTCGCCGAGCTCGGCCGGACGTTCGAGCGCTTTGACCGACCCGCCGGACAGCGTGATGAGGGCAGGAATGCCCGCCCGCATGGCGTTGCTCCTGGCCGCAGCGATCGCCTGGGGGCTCTGGTCCAGGCCGAACAGCCGCGACCTGGCGCGACGCCGGCCGAGATCGGCACGCGCTCGGGCTTCGCGACGCAGCTCCTGCCAGCCCTCGGCGTCGACATCGGCCAGCGTCTCGAACGCAAAGCTCTCACGGTTCAGCTGCGGCGCCACGTCGGCCGCCATCATTGCCGCTTCGATCAACAGCGTACCGGCACCGCACATCGGATCGACCAGCGGTTCGCCGCGGCGAGCTCTCGCCGGCCAGTCCGCCCGCACCAGCAGCGCCGCGGCCAGATTCTCCTTCAGCGGCGCGTGGCCGGCATCGCGACGATAGCCGCGCTGGTGAAGGCTCGCCCCCACCAGATCGATACCGACCAGCAGCTGGCCCTTGTGGAGGTGGGCATACAGGCGCACGTCGGCCTCGCGGGGATCGATGGCGGGTCGCTCCCATCCGGCCTCGCGTAGCGCATCGACCACGCCATCCTTGACCACTTGGGCTCCGAACCGCGTATGCCGAATGGCTGCGGAGTGGCCATGAAAGTCCACGGCGAGTGTCTGTCCGGGTTTCAGCATACTGGCCCAGGGCACTGCCTTGACCATCGCCACGATCGCCGCCGGTTCCTCGCAACCGGTTTCCCGACCCAGGGTCAGGATCACCCGATTGGCCAGACGTGACCAGAGACAGATCCGATACGCCCCTTGGCGGTCGGTGGTCGCATGCAGTCCGGCGACGGTAGTTTTTTGTATCTCGCCCCCGAGATCGGCGATCTCTTCCGCCAGCAGGGATTCGATACCCCAGGGGCAGGTGATGTAGAGGCTTAACAGGGAGTTATCATCTTTCATGGCAGCGTCATCCGACCGTTATATAGCGGTCATATTCCAGTGTGTTCAGTGAAGAAGCCGTTTTATGACGAAACGCCTATCGACATCGTTTCTCATTTCGACTAAAGCTATCAGACGTAGCTACGAAACAACGCATGCGGTTTGCCTGTCCGGACTTTTTTGCGGGCAGTCGGTCGAGTTCGGCCCCGGGCCACTCGATGGACTGTGGTTTTCCTCAGAAGATGCACTGGCTCTGACAAGAGGCTACTACACGATGAAACGACAGAAACGTGATCGTAACCAGCGGGCTTTTCTTCACGGCTACAAGGCAGGGATCGTCGGTCGCTCACGCGACGAATGCCCCAGCCAGGACGTGAATCTGCGCGAAAACTGGATGAGCGGTTGGCGTGAAGGTCGCGGCGACCAATGGGCCGGAATGACGGGCGTTTCGGGCATCCACAAGAACCCGACGGTGATGACGTAGCTGGCGCTGATTTCAATACCCTCAAGGCTCGCCACCGGCGGGCCTTTTTATGATGCCCGCATAGTACAATCCACGCCCGGACACGGCTGCGGCCGGCTTCATTTCCGATCTATCACCGCTCTTCCATTACCGCTCTTCCATCACTGCTCTGGCTCTGACGCCGGTTTCAGCGACTGTCGCGGTCGTCTTCGTCAGGCCGCTTGACCGACCACCGGCGCTCTGACGTTGTCGGCATGCTCAAGCCTGGGCGCTATCGAGCTGCGTCGCTCGCACGCACTCGCCAATCAGCTCCGGTCCGCGATAGATGAAACCGGTATAGAGCTGCACCAGGTCGGCGCCCGCCTGGCACTTCTCGCTCGCCCGAACACCGCTGTCGATACCGCCCGCGCCGATGATCGGCATCGTCGGCAACAATTTTCGCAGCTCTCGAACCACTGCCGTCGAGCTCGCGAACAGCGGCGCTCCCGACAGTCCTCCGGCTTCATGGGCGTGGGGCATGCCGGTCACGTGCTCGCGGGACACCGTGGTGTTGGTCGCGATGACACCGTCGATATCGTTCGCCTGAAGCGTGTTCGCGACCAGCGCCATCTCGTCGTGCGTCATGTCCGGGGCGATCTTGACCGCCAGCGGCACACGATGGCCGCGCTCGGCGTCGAGTTTGGACACCTCGGCCTTCAGCGCGCTCAGCAGGCCATCGAGATGATCACCGAACTGGAGATTGCGCAGCCCCGGCGTGTTGGGCGAGGAAATGTTCACCGTGATGTAGTGCGCGGCACCGTGCGCCTTGCGCAGACAGGTCACGTAATCATCCACCGCGCGCTCGACCGGAGTCGTCAGGTTCTTGCCAATGTTGATGCCGATGACGCCGTTGTAGCGGCTCTTGCGCACGTTGGCGACCAGGTGATCGACACCCGCGTTGTTGAATCCCATCCGGTTGATGATCGCCTGGGGGCCGGTCAACCGGAACAGGCGCGGCTTGGCGTTCCCCTGCTGCGGCTTGGGGGTTACCGTACCGACCTCGACGAAACCGAAGCCCAGAGCACCCAGCGCGTCCAGATGGTCGGCGTTCTTGTCGAGACCAGCCGCCAGTCCCACTCGATTGGGGAAGGTCAAGCCCATCAGGTCCACGGACGTCGATGCCACATAGGCATCGCCGAGCATGCCGGAAAGTCGGGCACGATGTGCCGTATCCAGCGCGGTCAGGGTCAGGCGGTGTGCGGTTTCCGGCTCTAGCCGGAACAGCAGCGAGCGAACGAGGGCGTACATGAATGGATCTCGTCGGTAACGAAAGAAGTCTGTCGCGGCGGGCGAGTATATCCCAACCTGGTACCTCGGAACGAACCCTGCGCGCTCGAACCCGAAAGTCGAGGCCTGGAGACGAAAGCTTCGAGACCAGAAGCTTCGAGGCCAGAAGCGCTTGAGCGGAATACTCTGGGACGAAGGTGCCGAAGGAGCGGTTAGAGCGAGTGGTAAAACCCGGTGCCATGACCGACAGGCCCGGNNCCGGGCCTGTCGGTCTTTTCAGGACTTACTGCGTGTCGAGTTGCTGAACCCGAAGCGTATAGTTGTTGGCGCCGTTCATTGCCGACCCGAACCGCTGGCCCTTCACCCAGACGCGGTAGCGACCAGGCTGCAGCACGCTCTCGATATCGAAATTGCCATTGGCGAGCGAGCCTTCGTCACTGGCCACCGTCCTGCCATTGGCGTCGAGAACCTTGGCCTGAAGGCGATACGTACCCTCGTTGCCGGGGAAGGTCGAACTCTCGATCGACACCGTGCCCGCTTCGGCGACATCGAAGCTCAGGACCTCGCCTTGCTGGCGAATCATGATGTCGGCCACGATCTCGTCGAACGCGTCCGGCATCTGCGGCTGCTCGCTGGCCGAGGCGCTGTGGCCGCTTGCGGCAGTGGCCTCGGCGCCCGAACTCGGCGTCGCAGCGGCCCCGGTGTTGGTGGTACCGAAGGTGGCGTCTCCATCGTCCTGTCCTGCCGATCCGGTCCGAGGCGCGGTGCCGCCACCTGCGGCAACACTGCTGGCAGCCTGACGGCCCGGTGCACTCAAGGTTGCGACCTGATCGCCCTCGTCGACGAACGCCGTCGTCCGGCCGCTGGGACCGGGGCCACCGAACATGATGCCTCCGCCATTGTCCACGCCACCTTCATCACTGGTAACCACGTTGCCGCTGGCGTCCAGTCTCGCCACGTCGATATTGAAGCTGTTGCCACCGGTCTTGGTGGTGCCGAACTTCTGTCCGGAGACTTGCAGGGAGTAATCGCCGGGCTCGAGCGTTTCCGTCATCTTGAGGCCACCGGTGTTCCCCAACCCCGAACCGCTGGCCAGTACGTTGCCATTGCCGTCCACGAGCTTGGCGGAGATCTTGTAATCGTCCGATTCGCCCGGCAGAGTCGAGCTGGAGAACTGATACCGGCCCGCCTTGTCGACGCTGAACGGGTGCTGGTGGAGCCCACCGAAGAAGAAGCTGCGGCTGCGCGCGTCCGAACTGGACTTGAAGAACTTGGTCAGATCGACCTTGCTGGCCGCTTCCTGGGCATCCTTCAATGCCTCGCTCTGAGCCAGAGCCTGACTGCTGGCGCCGGCCAGACTCAACGCCACGAATAAGGTGGTAAATACGCGATACTTCATGGGGCCTCTCTGCACTCTGCGACCGAATCGGAGCCAAAGCATACCAGAGACGCCCGCCGGAGCACCTTAAAGGCTGGCCGGCGAACCCCTCTGAACTGAATAAACGCATGACTTGACGGTGCTCACCCGGCAGCCCTTAGCGTTGCCGAATGGCACCATCCAACATGGGCGACATCGCTGCCGCCCGGTCTGCAGGCCACCTTAGCCCTCGCTGTCACTCTCGGCAAGGTCGACCAGTTCACGGATGGCGACGGCAACCAGCGGGAAACTGATCTGCGCCCCCGTTCCGATTTCCGCCAGCAACGCATTCCAGCGGTCGAACAGCGGCGCATGCTGCTCCTGCCAGTGCTCGACTCGGGGTTCGATTTCCCGCGGGGCGTCCGACATGCCCAACACCCTGACCGTCAGTGCCAGCTGCTGACGATCGAGATCGTCGCGGAACGTCTCCCGCGCCTGCGCCTGCCAGCTATCGCGGACTTCCAGCGTGTTGATCTGCTGCATCATGCGTGGCAGTTCCAGACGCTGGCCGATAGCGTAGTAGGTCTCGGCCACCCGCTGGATCTTGTCGCCGCTGGTCCGTGCGGCCTGAATGATGCCGAGCCCCGCGTAGAGACTGGAAGCCGCCGCAACGATCGACGCCAGCGCTTCCGGCACCTTGGCCTCGATCAGCGCATCGCGGCGCTGACTCCAGGCTTCCCGCTCGTCGCCGCTGAGACGGTTGCCGATATCTTCCTGCAGCTGGGCCAGCTGCGGCGCGTACTGTTCGACGCACTCCTTGACGCCGAGCGAACCCCGATGACGCAGGAACCAGCGCGTCGCCCGGCGCAGCAACCGCATCAGATCGAGCATCATGGTGTACTGGGTCTGGCTGTCGACACGATAGTCCAGCGCCTCGATCTGCTCCCACAGCGGGTTGAGACCGAAGCTGTCGCGGGCGATGACGTACGCCTGGGCGATCTCGACCCGCGAGGCACCGGTGGAATCGCGCAGCTGACGCACGAAGGTGATGCCCATGTGATCGACCAGATCGTTGGCAATCTGGGTCGCCACGATCTCCCGGTTGAGACGATGCTGATACAGATCGTCCGGATAGCGCTCCGCCAGCGTCGCCGGGAACGCCTTGGCAACGTGCTGCTGCAATTGCGAATCCGCCGGCAGCTCGGCCGCGATAAGATCGCTCTTGAGCGTGCTCTTGGCATAGGAGATCAGTACGCTAAGTTCCGGCAGCGTCAGACCGCCATCGGCATTGCCGCGTTCGATCAGCTGTTCGTCGCTGGGCAGGAACTCGAGTTCACGATCGAGACTGCCGGCCGCTTCGAGTTCATTGATGAACCGACGGTACGGGCCGAGCCCCTCTTTCGACTGCAATTCGGAGAGCGACAGCGCCTGGGTCTGACGATAGTTGTCGCGCACGACCAGCTCGCCGACCTCTTCGGTCATCTCGACCAGCAGCTGATTGCGCTGCTTTTCGGTCATGTCGCCGCGCTGAACGATGCCGTCCAGCAGAATCTTGATGTTGACCTCGTGATCCGAGCAGTTGACCCCGCCCGCGTTGTCGATGAAGTCGGTGTTGACCCGAATGCCCCTTTCCGCCGCTTCCATGCGGCCGCGCTGGGTCAGCCCCAGATTACCGCCCTCGCCGATCACGCGGCAGTTGAGCTCGCGTCCATCGATGCGCAGGCCATCGTTGGCCTTGTCGCCGACATCCGCATGGCTTTCGCTGGAGGCCTTGACGTAGGTACCGATACCCCCGTTCCAGATCAGATCGACCTTCGACTTCAACATCGCGTTGATCAGGTCGTTGGGCGAGAGCTTGTCCTCCTTGATCCCGAAGACTTTCTTCATCGCCGTCGAGAGAGGGATCGATTTGGCATCGCGGGAGAAGATACCGCCGCCTTCGGAGATCGTCTTCTCGTCGTAATCCGACCAGCTCGAGCGCGGCTGGGCGAACAGCCGGTTGCGCTCGGCGAAGGACTTGGCGGCGTCGGGTTTGGGATCGACGAAGATGTGGCGGTGGTTGAAGGCTCCCACCAGCTGAATCTTGTCGGACAGCAGCATGCCGTTACCGAAGACATCACCGGCCATGTCACCGATACCCAGCACGCTGAAGGTGTCCTTCTGGGTATTCAGCCCCATCTCGCGGAAGTGGCGTTTGACCGACTCCCAGGCGCCACGGGCCGTGATCGCCATGCCCTTGTGGTCGTAGCCCTGAGCGCCGCCGGAGGCAAAGGCATCGCGCAGCCAGAAGTCATACTCGATCGAGATCGCATTGGCGTAATCGGAGAACGTGGCCGTGCCCTTGTCGGCGGCAACGACCAGATAGGGGTCGTCCGGATCGTGACGCACGACCGTGCGCGGCGGCACGACGGTCGTCCCGTCGAGATTGTCGGTGATGTCCAGCAGACCGCGAATCAGGATCCGATAGCACTCGATCCCCTCGGCCTGAATGGCGTCACGGTCGGCGTTTTCCGGCATCCGCTTGCAGATGAAGCCACCCTTGGCGCCGACCGGAACGATGACCGAGTTCTTGACCTGCTGCGCTTTCATCAGACCCAGAATCTCGGTACGGAAATCCTCGTTGCGATCCGACCAGCGCAGGCCGCCGCGCGCGACCTTGCCACCGCGCAGATGCACGCCTTCCATCCTCGGCGAATAGACGAAGACCTCGAACATCGGCCGCGGCTTGGGCATGCCCGGCACCCTGCTCGGTTCGAGCTTGAACGAGATGTACTCCTTGGCGCTGCCATCTTCACGCGGCTGGAAGAAGTTGGTCCGCACGGTCGCCTGGATCAGATCGACATAGCGACGCAGCAGCAGGTCGTCGTTGAGGCTGGCAACCTGGTCGAGCATCGCATTGACCTCGTCGATGCAGCTCTGGCACTGCGCCTCGCGCGACTGGGTCTCGGGCAACTGGGTCTCGGGCGAGAAACGCAGCGTGAACAGCCGCGTCAGCCCCCGCGTGATATCGGCATGGGTCGCCAGCGTATTGGCGATGTAGGCCTGCGAAAGCCCGATGCGCAGCTGCTTCATGTAACGTGCATAGGCCCGCAGCACGGCGACCTGACGCCAGTCCAGATCGGCGCCGATGATCAGCCGGTTGTAGGTATCGTTCTCCGCGTCTCCCACCCAGATCTTGGTGAAGGCATCGATGAAATTGTCGCGCATGTCGCCCAGGTCGACCTCACCCACGCCGTGATACTCGAAGGTGAAATCGTGGATCCAGTAGGTCTGCTGGCCGCTTGCGATGCGATAGGGGCGCTCGCTGATGACGCGCAGCCCCAGGTTCTCGAGGACCGGCAGCATGTCGGAGAGCGGAATCGGCGTATCTTGATGATAAAGCTTGAGATTGACGCTGTCGGCGGCGCTTTCGGCCAGATGGTAGAGGCTGACGCCGATCGGGGAGCCATCGTCGAGCGCTTCGAGATGGCGAATGTCATTGGCGGCGGTTCGCGCCGAGAAATCGTCCCGGTAGCTACCCGGGAAGGCGTCGCGGAAGGCCTGGGCACGGCGGTTACCCGCTTCCTCCCCCAGGGCCTCGATCAGCGCCCCGTGGAGCTCCTCGCGCCAGTTGCGGGCCAGGTTGATCACCTTCTTCTCCAGCGCACGCGCGTCGAACTCGACCGGCTTGTCGCCGTTGAATCTCAGCGTGAACTGGATCCGCGCCAGAATCGACTCGGAGAGGTACGGATTGAAATCGGCGAAGGTCGCGTCTAGCTCCTCGCACAGCAGATTCTGAATACGCAGACGCAGGTCCGTCGAGAAGATGTCACGCGGCACGAAAACCAGACAGGAATAGAACTGCCCGGCACGATCCTCGCGGATGAACAATCGCACCCGGCGACGCTCGCGGATATTGAGAATACCGAACGCGGTCCGGCTGAGCTCTTCGGTGGAGCTCTGGAACAGGTCATCACGCGGGTGCACTTCCAGCACCTGCAACAGCAGCTTGCCATTGTGACCTTTGGGATTGACCCCCGCTGCATCGATCACTGCCTGGACCTTGCGGCGAAGGATCGGCACGGTGCGCGGCGACTCGTTGTAGACCAGCGAGGTGAACAGCCCGAAGAAGCGCCACTCGCCGATCACCTTGCCTTTGCTGTCGTGGCGGGTGATGGCGATGTAATCCGGGTAGGTCGGGCGATGGACGCGAGCGTGATAGGCGCTCTTGGCGAAGTGCAGCAGCGCCGAACCTTCGTCCTGCTCGAATCGCACCGGCTCCTGGTAGCGCGGCTGGTCGAGCTTCAGCACCCCCAGTTCGCTACCGTCGACCCGTTCTTTGCGGGCCTTCTTGCCGCTGCCGACGAAGCGGCTCTCGGCGTACCCGAGAAACGTGAAGTGTTCGTCCAGCAGCCACTTGAGAAAGGCGACGGTTTCCTGCTGATCCGCCTCGGAGATAGCGTTCGCCGGCTGATTCTCCAGCTCGCCGATGACCTCGCGAACCTGATCGCACATCGGGTCGAAATCAGCGACGGCGGTACGCACGTCGAGCAGTACGTCGCGCAGCCCTTGTTCGAGATCGGAGAGCGTCTCGCTATCGGTATGCCGATCCACCTCGATCAGAATGATCGACTCGCGGGCCTCGGGGGCCTGCGGGGCACGGGTGCCGGTGATCCGCACCGCGTGGTGACGGGAATCACGTTCGACCGCCAGCACCGCGTTGTGGATCGCATGCAGGGTCAGACCGCGGCGATTCAGCTCCATGCGGACCGAGTCGACCAGAAACGGCATGTCGCGATGCAGCACCGCCACCACCGTATGCGGCGATTGCCAGCCGTGGGTTTCGAAATTGGGATTGAAGACACGCACCTTGGCTTCGTCGGGATCGAAGGTGCGCATGAAATGCCAAGCCGCCAGCGTCGCGCCGTAGATATCGTCGAGCTGCCGGTCCGCTGCCTCTTCGAAAGGCGCGGTGGCATAGAGATCCTCGGCGAATGCCGTGATCCGCTTGACCTTATCTTCGGGGAGTCGCTTGGACAGCTTTTCCTGCAGCTGTTCCAGAAATTCCGTTTTTCCCTCGATCGCGACGTGTTGCATCTATCACCTCGGCTGGCATCGACCGTCAACATGGCGGCCGCATTCAATAGGCTGGAAGCTTACGTCAGCGCCGCATGGCGCCCTACTCAGTTGAAGCTTCGTCATGACGCATGTCGGTTATGCATCACCGGCGGCACTTCGCGAGCACGCCAACGGTTGACAAGTCTCGTCGTTGAGCCATGTCGCTGGCGACATGGCACTTCGGATCACGCGTTGGGCAGACGCTCGAGCAATACCCCGCACTCACAGTGGTCGGTCCAGGGGAATTGGTCAAACAACGCCATCCGGACCACCCGGTGCGTCTGACTCAACTGTTCGAGATTGACCGCCAACGTATCGGGGTTGCATGAAATATAGACGATGCGGGAATAGCGCATCAGCGGCGCGCAGCTCTCCGCGTCCAGACCGGCCCGCGGCGGATCCACCAGTACGGTGGAAAAGTCGCATTCGTCGAGATCCATGGCCGCCACTCGGCGCCCCTGCTTTTCCCCGATCAACGCCTGAGCGAACTCTTCGGCCGACATCCGCGCCACATGCACGTTGTCGATACCGTTGGCCTCGAGGTTGGCCTGTGCAGAGGCGACCGAGGTCCGCGAGATCTCGGTGGCGACGACACGTCGGAAATTCTCTGCAAGCGCCACCGTGAAGTTGCCATTGCCACAGTAGAGCTCGACCAGATCGCCCTCGCTTTCGCGGGTCACACTCCGCGCCCAGCTCAGCATCGAGCGACAGATCTCGGCATTGGGCTGGGTGAAGCTGTTCTCGACCTGCTGATAGCGAAACTCGCGACCCTCCACCTCCAGTCGCTCCCAGACGTGGTCACGGTCCAGCACCAGACGCTGCTTGCGGGAGCGCCCGATCAGCGATACGCCAAGCTCGGCCTGCAGCTCGCGAGCCCTGGTTTCCCAAGCGTCATCGAGCGGCTTGTGATAGATCATCGTGACCAGCGACTCACCGCTCAACGTGGTGAGGAACTCGACCTGGAACAGCTTTCGCCGCATCAGCGGCTCGTCCCGGATCGCGTCCAAAAGCTGTGGCATCAATTCATTGATGCGCTCGCCGGCAACCGGAAACCGGTCGACACGGATGATGCGTTGAGCGACGCGCCCTCGCTGAAGCGGCGCTTCCGGGTCGGCCTCGAACATCGCGTAGAAAAGATCGTCCCCCTCGTGCCAGATCCGGAATTCGGCCCGCATCCGGTAGTGCGACGGCGGCGACGCGAACACCTCCAGCGGCGGCGGCGAGAAGCGAGCGAACTGTCGTTCGATGCGTTCGCGCTTGGCCTCGAGCTGCGCGTCGTAACCAGAAGGATCAATATCGAAGATCACCAAACCATCAGTCCTTAACAAGAAGTCTTTGAATCAGGCCATCGGCAACCGGGCCAATCGGTAGTCGACAGGAGAGATCCCGGCCTCGCGGCTATGGCACCTTCGGTGATGCCACCTCGAGCGCGGCGGGCGGCGCATAGCCATAGCGCGCCAGCGCCGCCGCCAATCCCTGGACCGTGGCAGCCGTGGCCCAGCTGAAATCGAAACCCATGCGCGTGACGCCTCTGCCGAGCCTGGATTCTTCGACCGCCCCCCCTGTCGCCGCCGTCGTCACACCAGTCATCGGCCCGTTGGCGAGCACGGACTCGAGACGCCTGGCGATGGCTTGCCCCGAGTCGATCCAGGCGACCTCCGGCGGCATCAAGGGCGCCAGGCAGTCACGCAGCAGCGGGAAATGCGTGCAGCCCAGCACCACGACATCGACGTCTGGCGCGACCCTGAGCGGTTCGACGGCCTGATGCAGCCGCTCGAGATCCACCGCCCGCCCCTGAAGCCGATGTTCGGCCTCGATGACCAGTGCGTCAGCGGCCACGCGGACGACCCGACAGTCAGGCGCGTGGTCGGCGATCAGCCTATCCAGATAAGGGCGATGAACGGTTGCGTGCGTAGCGAGCAGGCCGATCGCGCGGCTTCGGGTCATCTCCGCGGCAGGCTTGATCGCCGGAACGGTACCGATGACCGGTATCGACAGCCGAGCCCTGAGCGCCTCCAGCGCCAGGGTGCTGGCCGTGTTGCACGCCACTACCAAGGCGCGGGGTCGAGCCTGCTGACAGGCGCGGATGCAAACGGCAACGATCCGCGCCAACAACCAGACCTCGTCCTTTGTACCGTAAGGCAGTGCGGCATTGTCACAGACGTAGCCCAAGGATAGCCACGGCATCCGACGACGAATATCGGCGCTGACCGAAAGCCCCCCCGCCCCCGAATCGAAAATCAGCGCATCAATCATATGGCGTGCCGCCACCGAAATAGTCGAGCAGGGCGTCGATCAGCGCACGCAGGCGAGCTGGCATGTAATCGCGCTCGGCGTACAACAGGTGAACGTCGAGCGGCGGCATCTCGAATGCCTCGAGTACACGAACCAGCTGTCCGCTCCTCTCTTCCGCTGCCGCCAGCGATGCGGGCTTTAGTGTCAACCCCATGCCCAGCACGGCCGCTTCGACCAGCGCGCGGCCGTTATTGCAGGAGAGCGCCGGCTGCAGCCGAAAGCGATGGAGCTCGCCATCGACCATGAACGGCCAGTGAAGCCCGTGTCGGGACAGGGTGTAGTACAGGCAGCGATGATCCTTGAGATCCCAGGGATGCTGCGGCGTACCATGGTGCTCGAGATAGCCCGGCGAGGCGTACAGATGCATCGGCATCCGCATCAGCGGCCGTGCGATCAGGCAGGAATCCTCCAGCTCGCCGATGCGCACGACCAGATCGAAATCCTCGGCCAGCGGATCGACTCGCCGGTCCTCCAGCACCAGATCGAGCGAAACCGCCGGATGTGCCGCCTCGAAAGCCTGCAGTGCCGGCATCAGCGAACGGGCGCCGAAATCCACCGGTGCCGAGAGCCGTAGACGACCCCGCACTTCGCCGCGCTGTTCGCCGATCCCCGCTTCCAGTTCCTGCAACTCGTCGAGCAGGCGACTGGCCGTCGTCAGGTAACGCTCTCCTTCCGCGGTGAGCTGTAGGCGCCGCGTGGTGCGCACCAGCAGCCGCACTCCGAGGGCCTCTTCCAGCCGGGACACCTGCTTGCTGACCATGGCGTTGGAGACGCCCAGACGCCGAGCTCCACCGGCGAAGCTACCGGCGTCGATGACCGCACGAAATACCTGCATCGCCTGCAGTCGATCCATCCTGCCTCCTGTCCCCGTTCCTGTGGCTCATTCTACGCAAGCGGCGACGATCGCGCAGTGGCGATCGTCGTCGGGAGAATGACAGGTTCGGCGGTGGATGACGTTCAGGCTACAGCGGTGACGGTGCCTCTCGGAATTCCGTGTAGAGCTCCGGATAGGCCTCCTGCAAACGCGCCAGCTCGGCGCCCGCCTGAGGCGGCAGCTCCTGGGCAAGCCGCGCCAGATCCTCTTCGTCGAAATGTTCGCGAATCAGCGGAAACAGCTCTTCACGCTCGGCACGCAGGTAGGCTCGATGCGCCTCGAGATAGGACTTGAGATCATCGGCAAACTTGTCCATCGGCATCACCCCATCCATCAGGATCATGTCGATGTTTTGAGACAGCTGCATCAGCTGCTGATGGAGATGCTGGTAGTCATCAGCCAGGCGATTGCTCAGATCGCCGATCTCCGACTCCCGCGCCACCAGTCGATCGCTGCAGATGCGTTCCAGCGGAATGGTGAAACCGCTCATGTAGTCGAGGATGTAATCCACGACTTCCCGAATCAGCCGAAAGTCCGGGCGTTCGCCATCGGCCAGTGTCTTATGCTTGAGTTGCAACACATGCAGCAGGCGCGCCATGTTGGCATGGTCCTGACGCAGTTGAGTCAGCATGGGCATGGTGAGTCTCCTGTCCGTGAAGCGCGATGTCGGGTAACACCGCCGTGTCCGCCTAGTGTAGCGTCTGTCTTCGGAGTTGGCTCTGGAACTCGTGACCGTGAATCCGGAACGCGCACGGCGGTGCCGGAATGCATCGTCCGCGCTCCGGAGATCGGACAACGACCGCCAGCAAGGCGCCTTTGCAGCCAGAACAGGTCGGTTGCGCCCAGCATCCCTTCCCACGATCGATTGGGTCTACCTCCAGCGACGCGCTAGAATTTCCTACCCTAGCGGGTTTTTCGATAAACGCTCTACGCCTAACGTCTGAATCGCTGTAGCGAAATGTACGCTTTCGCTGCCGACAGCCAGCCCGGAAGATGCCATGGACCTTTTTGCCGACGACGCCTCCCGAGGCGAATCCCGCACGGACAACGCGCCGCTCGCCTACCGTATGCGACCGCGCACGCTTGACGATTACATCGGTCAGCAGGCACTGGTCGGGCCCGACAAGCCGCTGCGACGCATGGCGGAAACCGCCAGCGTGCGTTCGATGATTCTGTGGGGGCCACCGGGCGTGGGCAAGACCACGCTGGCCGAGATCCTGGCCGAGGCCTCCGGCGCACGACTCGAGCAGCTTTCTGCCGTGATGGCCGGGGTCAAGGACATTCGCGCGGCGGTGGAGCGAGCGCGGGAAGGCCAGATGCGCGAGCGCCAGACGCTGCTGTTTCTCGACGAGATCCACCGTCTCAACAAGAGCCAGCAGGATGCCCTGCTGCCTCACGTCGAATCCGGCCTGCTGACCCTGATCGGTGCCACCACCGAGAACCCCTCGTTCGAGGTCAACTCGGCGCTGCTGTCCCGGGCCCGGGTCTACGTGCTGAAGACGCTCGACGAGAGCGAGCTGATCACGGTCCTGAAACGCGCCCTCGGCAACGAGACGCTGGGGCTGGGTGCACGCAACATTCGCGCCAGCGACGACACGCTCTCGATTCTCGCTCGCGCAGCCTCCGGAGACGCACGCCGCGCCCTGGGCCTGCTGGAAACCGCCTGCGATTTCGCCAAGAGCGACGAACATGGCGAACACCTCGATCGCGATGCCGTGGTCGAAGTGATCGGCCATCAGGGCGCCGCCTTCGACAAACAGGGAGAGCACTATTACGACCTGCTCTCGGCGATTCACAAGTCGGTGCGCTCATCGCGCCCCGATTCGGCGCTTCTTTACATTGCCCAGTTCATCAGTGGCGGCGGCGATCCGCTGGACATCGTCCGGCGACTGGCCGCCATCGCATCGGAGGACGTGGGTAACGCCGATCCGCGCGCGCTGCCTCTGGTCATCTCGGCGTGGGATGCCTACCTACGTCTGGGCGACTACGAGGGTCAGCGTGCCATTGCCCATGCCGCAATCCACCTGGCGATCGCGCCCAAGAGCAATCGCATCGATCAGGCCTGGAGCCAGGCCAAGGCATTCGTCGCCCAGCATCCCGACCTGGAAGTGCCGGTCTATCTGCGCAATGCACCGACCCAGCTGATGTCGTCGCTGGGCTACGGCGACGGCTATCGATATGCCCACAGCGAACCCAACGGCTATCCCGCCGGCGCCGAACACGACTGCTGGCCTCCAGAGCTGCCTAGAACCCGCTTCTACGAACCCAGCGACTACGGCCAGGAGAAGCGCTTTCAGCAGATGCAGGCGTGGCGAGAGGAACTGGATCGGCAGGCTGACGGCGGCGCCTGATCCGCCACGTTCGGAGCGGCAGGGACTATCAGCAAGAGCCGCTCGTGTCTGATGGCTGCCAAAAGCACTCGCCCCCGTCGTGGCAACCACGGCGGGGGCGAGTCGACTGACGGACGAAAGCGTTACGGCGTCGCGGGCGACTGCTCTCGGATCACGTCAGCGCCCTCGGGGGCCTGAAACTGGAACTGGGCGGGATCGATATCGACGTTGGTCTGCGCATTGTCGAAGTCGATCGCGGTGCGTTGTCCGGTGCTGTCGGTCATCTGCAGCGCATCGAGTTTCTCGCTGTAGAAGGTCAGCTTGAGCTGCTCGAACAGGGTATCGTTGGCCTGCGGCACCAGGGTGAAGGTCTCGCTGGCGCCCTGCTGCTGTCGCGACACGTCGTAATTGTCGGAGAGCTCCGAGGCGCTCCCGGAGAGCAGCAGTGCCGGCGTGTGGGTGACGCGGTCATCCAGCGGCTGGATGGTGACCTGCTCGAGATCGGGATCGTAAAGCGACACCTCGTCACCGTCGGAAACCACCAACTGGCGATACGGCTCGTTCACGGCCCAGCGGAAATGTCCGGGGCGAGACAGCCACATATGCCCGCTGGTGTCCTGCAGACTCGAACCCGATGCATCCAGGATCTGCTGCGTGAAGTCCGCCGAATAGGTCTTCAGCGGCTCGAGCAGATGGGTCAGGCGATCGGCGGAGGCCTGATCCGCCAGCGCCGCCTGGGTCATCAACACCGGCGTCAACAGCAACGACCCGGCAACGGCCAACATCTTCATCTTGCGCATGCGCATTCCTTATCGTGAATCGACGACCTTGCATCGACGATCTTGACTCAATGGCGTGGAATCATCGTGGTGATGAGACAGCAAAACGGCCGTAGGGTTTAATCTCACCCTGCGGCCGCTGGCACCCGATCAGTGGCCGAGGGGCGGCGGCGCGAGCACCTCTCGCGAACCGTTGTTGCCCATCGAGGAGACGACACCGGCCTGCTCCATCGCCTCGACCAGCCGCGCGGCGCGATTGTAGCCGATCTTGAAACGACGCTGGACGGCGGAAATGGAAGCCCGCCGTGTCTCGGTGACGAACTGCACGGCCTCGTCATAGAGGGCATCCTGTTCGGCATCGTCACCGTCACCGCCGTCGGCCTCGAGCCCGGCAAGCGCGTCGGCGGAGACCCCGCCCGACAGAATCTCCTCGATGTATTCCGGCTCGCCGCGGCGTTTCCAGTCCTCGACGATACGATGCACTTCATCATCGTCGACGAACGCGCCGTGGACGCGCTGCGGCATGCCGGCACCGGCCGGCAGATAGAGCATGTCGCCGTGGCCGAGCAGGTTCTCGGCGCCACCCTGATCGAGAATGGTGCGAGAATCGATCTTGGAGGAGACCTGGAACGCCATGCGCGTCGGAATATTGGCCTTTATCAACCCCGTCACCACGTCGACCGATGGCCGCTGAGTGGCCAGAATCAAGTGAATACCGGCCGCTCGTGCCTTCTGGGCCAGGCGCGCAATCAGCTCTTCGACCTTCTTGCCCACGATCATGAACATGTCGGCGAATTCGTCGATCACCACCACGATGTAGGGGAGCTTGCCGAGCACCGGTGGCGGCTGATGCATCTCCCACGGCTGCGGCTCCCACATCGGGTCCTGAACCTGGGCACCGTGGCTTTCGGCCTCGTCGAGCTTGGCATTGAAGCCGGCGATGTTACGCACGCCCATCGCCGCCATGAGCTTGTAGCGTCGCTCCATCTCGGCGACACACCAGCGCAAGGCATTGGCGGCCTCTTTCATGTCGGTGACGACGGGCGCCAGCAGATGCGGTATCCCATCGTAGACGGAAAGCTCGAGCATCTTGGGATCGACCATGATCATGCGAACCTCGTCCGGCGTCGCCTTCAGCAACATCGACACGAGCATGGTGTTGATACCCACCGACTTGCCCGAGCCGGTGGTGCCGGCGACCAGCAGATGCGGCATCTTGTTGAGATTGGCGACCACCGGCTTGCCGCCGATGTCCTGACCCAAGGCCAAAGTGACCGGCGATTCGGCATTCTGGTAGACATCCGAGTCCAGCACCTGACGGATGCGAATCATCGCCCGGTTGGGGTTGGGAATCTCGATCCCCACCGTCGGCTTGCCGGGAATGATCTCGACCACGCGCACGCTCTTGACCATCAGCGAGCGCGCCAGGTCCTTGGCCAGGTTGCTGATCTTGGAAACCTTCACCCCGGCCGCCGGACGAATCTCGAAGCGGGTGATCACCGGCCCGGGCCAGGTTTCGACCACTTCCGCCTTGACGCCATACTCCCGCAGTCGCATCTCGAGCAGATCGGCCATATCCGCCAGCTGCTCGGGGGTGTAGTTCGGCTGTTCGGGGTCGGCGGGCGTGGTCAGCCGAATCGAGGGCAGATTGCCGCTCGGCTCCGGCATGTCATCCATGACCGGGCGCTGACTTTGCAAATGCTCGACGGTCCACAGCGTCGGCTGGTCGTCAGCCGCCGCTCTGGCTTGAGCCGCCGTCGCCAACTGCCCCCCCTCGCTCGACGTAGGCGTAGGCGTGGGCGTGGGCGTGGGCGTGGGCGTGGGCGTGGGCGTGGGCGTGGGCGCATACTGCGGCGTCGCGGCGGGCGTCGCGAGACCATTAGCGCCCCCGCGACTTTCCTCCACCGCAGCCCGATCGCCGTCGGCGATGTCGAAACGCGGTTCCTGACGCTGGGCTCGCTCGACCGACACCCCTGCCGACTCCTGCGCCGGTCCGGACGCAAACCCCGGATCCGAAGGCATTTCACCACTGTCCGCTTCGACTTCTCGCCAGTTCACACGCGGGTGACGGCGCTGATCGTCTGCCGGTTCGGTCGGGAACGCCTGCCGCGATGCGACTCTCGAATCGTCGCTATCGATCTCCGGTTCCTCGGTATCGAATGTCGATTCACCGGTATCGATGATCGCCCCGTGGTCATGGGTGGCCGTTGCCGAAGGCCGTTCGGCGATCGGTTCCTGACGTTCGGCACGAATGCCCCATTGATGCGTCGGCGCGTCCTCGTCGGTTGCGGACAGCCCGGATTCGCGGGCAGCACGCTCGGACTCGCCGCTGGCAACCCCCGAAGCGGGAGCTTGCTGACGGCGCTCGTACTGACTTGGCGGCGTTTCGACGAGTGTGGGCTCGGGGGCATCATCACGATCAGTGAACGGCTCGGAGGCGAACTCGCCTGCCGGTGCCTGAAAAGCATCGGGGATACGCCGCCGGGTAACGTCGGCGCGGAACGGTGCCCGTTCCGCCTTGCCATCCGACTCGATAACGGGCCTGCCTTCCGGTTCGACGGCGGAGATCGCGGAGGAACCAGCGACCACACTCTCGGCGCCATCGGTCGCGGAGATTCTGTTCGGCGTCGTGTCGATGGATCGCTCGTCGGAAGCGCGCTGAGCGGGAGAGAAATGCCGAGCCGATGTCGGTTCCGCGAACCGTGTCGGCGGTGTCGTCCGCGGCGACACGCCGGGGGCTTCATCCGGCGTCCGACCCAAAGTGGGTTCGCGAGACTCGTCACGCTGCTGACGAGCGGTGTAAGAAGACTCGGGACGCTTGGCGGACGGTGTACGTGCCGGGACGTCCCAGGGAATGTCGGTGCGACCGTCATGTCGCCACATCGAGCTACCGCGCTGTTCGTGTCCGTCGACGGCAGCACCGACGGCATCCTCCCACGCCGGTTCCTGACGGGTGGCATGGGCGCCACCCTCGTCGTCTTCCCAACGCTCCAGATCCGGCGCCTTGTTCCAGGGCAACCACCTGGCCCACCATGCGGTCTTGCCGGACGACGCTTCCTCCAGCGCCACGTTGTCGTCGTCCTCGATTGCCACGTCGTCGACACGATCATGGTCAGCCGCCACAAGACGTGCCTCGGCATTATCGAGACGGCGGTTAGCTCGCACTTCGCGCTGCTCGCCCGCCTTGGCTTTCGTCCACTGGAACAATCGGTTGAGCGAGCTGCCAAGCTCATCCATTACCGTCAACCAGGACATCCCGGAGAACAGCGTGAAGCCTGACATGAAGGCCGCGATCGCGATCAGCGTGGTGCCCCGCACGCCAACCAGCGACGTCAGCGAACCGGCGATGCCTCGGCCGAGAATACCGCCAGCCTGATTGGGCAGATCGCTGGAAGCGTTATAGAAATGCAGATCGCCCAGGGTGGTCGTGCTCATCAGCAGCAATACCAGCCCACCGGTGTGCACGGCCAGCGCCATGGGGTCCCAGGCAATCTGGACCTGGGACTGCCGCATCAGGCGCCAGGCACCCAGACCGAACATGCCAGGCCACCAGAGGGCGCTGGCACCAAACAGGGAATAGAGCACGTCGGACAACCAGGCGCCGATCCGGCCCATCCAGTTGGAAACCGACTGATCCGGCCCGCTGTGAGACCACCCGGGGTCCGTCGGCGTGTAGCTGAATAGCGCCAGTAGCAGAAAGACGCAAATGGCGAGCAGCAGAATCACGGCACCTTCACGTGTCACGCCCTGTAGGCGCATGATCACGTGGCGGGCCTGCTCCTTGGCTTGCGCTTGCGTAGATGAACGACGGCTCTTCTTGGCCGAACTCTTGGCACTCAACTGATCAACCCCCTCGCGCCTGGTCTGGCGTGGCGTAGCGCAATCAACGGCCACACCGCTGGCGGCATTCCATTCCGCTCACGGCGTTGGCGATCAACAGCCGAACCCGTTAACGGGTCCGGCCTCTTCGACCCGCCATCATACCGGGGGGCGCGCCGACATCACAGGGGGCGCCGACAGGTCGCCAGACCCGTCATCTGTCATGCATCCACTCAAGCCGGTAGCGTTTCGTCGGCCGTCGTTCGCGCCAGAGCAGCCCGGGAGGACGGCAAGGCGCCCAAGGGCGACTCCGGCTCGGCCTGTACCGTGCTGCGCAACCGGAATAGCGAGACGGTGTCCGCCAGTTGGCGACTCTGCTCGTTCAGCTGTTGCGTCGAAACACTGGATTGGCGCACGAGCGCCGCGTTGCTCTGGGTCGTCTCGTCGATCTGCGAGATCGCCAGATTGATCTGCTCGATCCCGTGGGACTGCTCTTCCGACGCCAGACGGATCTCCGAGATCAGCGTGCTGATGCGCTCGACCTGAGACACGATTTCGGTGACCCGCTGCCCTGCCTCCGCCGCACGCAGGTTGCCGCTGTCGACCTCGTTCACCGTCTTTCCGATCAGCGCCTTGATCTGCTGGGCCGATGTGGCGCAGCGCTCCGCCAAGCTGCGGACCTCCTGAGCAACCACTGCGAACCCTCGACCATGTTCGCCCGCCCGTGCCGCTTCGACGGAGGCGTTCAGCGCCAGCAGGTTGGTCTGGAAGGCAATGCCATCGATCACGCCGACCACCTCGGATATCTGCTTCGCCATGCCGACGATGCGCTGCATCGCTTCGGCCGTCGCCTCGACGGTACCCTGCGCCTCACCCGCCGCCACTGCGGTTCGTCGGGCCTGCTCGTCGCTCTCCTGCGCCCGCTGGGCATTCTGCCGCACCGTCGCATTGATCTGCTCGGTACTGGCAGCCGTTTCCTCGAGGCTCGCGGCCTGGGATTCGGTGCGCGATGCAAGCTCGCCATTGCCCGATGCCAGTTCGCGGGTATGGCTTTCGGTCTGCGCAACAGCGCCACGCACCTGGCCCACGATACGCTCGAGCCCATCGCCTATGCCGTTCATGGCACCGACCAATTGGCCGATCTCATCACCACGACGCGTCTCTATGCGCTGCGACAGATCGCCCTCTGCGAGAGCCTGCGCCAGACCCACGGCACGATTCATGGGTCGTGTCACCACCCGTTTAACGACCCAGTAGAGCGTGAAGCTCAAGCCCGCCGCGAGGGCGAGTGCAATCAGCAGGAACCGGTTCCGCGCCGCGACCACGCCGGCCTGAATCTCATCGACCGAAACCGATCCGGCCACGACCCACTGCCATTCGGGATAGCGCGAATAGAGAACCAGCCGCTCTTCGCCGCTCCTGGCGGCGTAGTCGATCTCGCCGGAGTCCTGGTCGAACATCGGCCTGAAGACAGCTCCGTTATCGCTGTCCAACAGATTCTGCCCTTCGTAGGGTCCGCCCGCGATCACCTCGCCAGCGCGATCGCCGGCTGCAGAGATCAACATGGTGTAACCCGCCTCGCCGATGCCCATTTCCCGAATGCGGTCCTGAACCTGGGCCATCTCGGCGCTGACGTCCACGCCCACGAACAGCGCCCCGACGACCTGGCCATCGCCATCCTGAATCGGCTGATACTTGGTGATGTAGGGAACGCCGAAAAGCGTGGCGAGACCGATGTACGGCTGATTTGCCATCAGCTTGGCGTAGCTCTTCGAGCCTCTGTCGAGCAAGGTTCCCATCGCCCTCTCGCCCTTCTCGTTCTTCAGCGAGGTGGAAATCCGCACGAAATCGTCGCCGTCACGGGCGAATATCGTCGCCGGCGTTCCCGTCTGGGCGGTGAAGCGATCCAGCTTCCAGGTGTTGTCGTTGAGGACTTCCAGCCCGTCCTTGAGCGTCGGCGTCGGACGTCCGGAAACCTCGACGAGCTGATCCGGGCTCAGGGCGAATCGACCGGAGTACTGGTCGGAGAAGATGTTCAGAAACCGATCCGCCTGCTGCTGCAGGCTGTAATCGAACAGCGACAGCATGTCTCCGATGGAGTCCTGCTGCGTTTGCAGTTCATGCGCAGTGGCCGCGCGCAGCTGTGACGTGCTGTTCTGGGCCATGGCGAAAGCCAACCCCATGAGCACGGCGACCTGCAACAAGGCGACGATGAGGGCCAGCTTGGTACCGATACTGGCGTGACGAAAGCGCTGTCGGAGTGCAGCCATGGATCTTTCCGCGAGTTATGGAGTCGAGGAGCTTATCGGCGGCCGCAAAGAGAATCTTGATGGCGGTCACGACAAAATCGTGTCCGGGCAAGACGCCATCCGGGTTTGCTATGCTGGGGACCGCTTTCTCATCCGGCCATCTGCATGCTGCCCTGGTTACCGCCTCACATCGTCGCTTTCCCACCCGCCTCCCAGGCGCTCGATGACCCTGACGGCCTGTTGGCCGCGGGCGGCGCGCTGACGCCCGACTGGCTATTGAGCGCTTATCGTCACGGCATTTTTCCCTGGTATGGCGAGGGCCAGCCGGTGCTGTGGTGGTCGCCGAATCCGCGCATGGTGCTGTTCCCCGAGGAGATCCGCATTCGCCGAAGCCTGGCCAAACGCCTGCGCAACGGCGGCTTTCAGGTCAGCTTCGATCACGCATTCGAGCGCGTCATCGCCGCCTGCGCCGAAACCCGCGCCGAGGCCGAGGGAACCTGGATCGACGACGCCATGCGCGAGGCCTACGTGGATCTTCATCACCTGGGCCATGCGCATAGCGTCGAGGTATGGCAGGGAGAAGTTCTGGTCGGCGGGCTGTACGGGCTGTCGATCGGCCGCATCTTTTTCGGGGAGTCGATGTTCAGCCACGTCCCCGATGCCTCGAAGGTGGCGCTGGTCCATCTGGCCCGGCGCCTCCAGCGTCACGGCTTCACCTTGATCGACTGCCAGATGCATACGCCCCACCTGGCCAGCATGGGCGCCAGAGACATCGCCCGGGATACGTTCCTCGACTATCTTGAGAACAGTCTCGGTCTCGGGAGTGAAAGCCTCGGCAACAAGGCTTCTCTCGAAAACGATCTCACTGCCCTCAACCCGGCCGATCCCTGGTCAACGGAGTCAACGTGAGCAGCGGCAATGCGAACAACCCGCAACGTCAGGCACGCGATCTTCGTTTTTTCCTGACGGTGCCCCACCCCTGCAGCTATCTGGCTGGCCGTGAAGCCACGACGCTGTTTCTCGACCCACAGGAAACCGTAGCTTCCGACGTCTACGACGCCCTCACGCTATTGGGATTTCGGCGCAGCGGCAGCAATCTCTATCGCCCCCATTGCGAGGCTTGCAATGCCTGCACATCGGTCAGAATTCCGGTCGAAGAGTTCGTGCCATCGCGAACACAGCGCAAGCTGATCAACCGCAACCGCGACCTTACCCTGCAGGTACGGCCAACCGAGTTCGATGAGCAGCACTACGCACTCTATGCGCGCTACATTCACGCCAGACATGCGGATGGCGACATGTTTCCTCCCAGCCGGGAGCAGTACCGAACGTTCCTGACCCAATCGCATCCCTTTGCCAATCTGCTGGAATTTCGGCTGGGCACTCAGTTGATGGCCGTTGCCGCCACGGATCTGCTCGGCCATGGACTCTCTGCGATCTACACGTTCTTCGACCCGGATCCGATCTTCGAGCGACGTTCGCTGGGCAGCTTTGCCATCCTCCGTCAGATCGAACTGGCCCGTCAGCGCCAATTGCCCCATGTCTATCTCGGCTACTGGATCCGTGCCTGCCAGAAAATGCGTTACAAGCAGGACTACCAGCCGCTCGAATATCTCAACGGCGGGCGCTGGCAACGCATGGTCCCGGCGACAGCCCTGCGCTAGCGCAACCGGCTCGGCAGGAGAGGTGCGAAAACGTCACGACACTCATGCCCGCGGACGAATTCTGGCCCGATTTCAAGCGTATTTTTGCCTTCCCCGACGAGATGGCCCATAATATCGCGCACTTCAGAGGCTCAAGGGCGGGCCGGCTCGATGCCGACGTGAATGGCGACACTGCCGTTCGCGTTGATTTACGTTGATTGCCGACCGCAAGGCGCCATGCCAGGCCCTCACACCAAGCCCCATGCTCAAACGTTCAAGAGGGATCGCCTATATGGCACGAGAAGATCATATCGAAATGGAAGGCGTCGTCGTCGACACGCTTCCCAACACCATGTTCCGCGTTGAACTGGAAAACGGCCACGTCGTGACCGCCCATATTTCCGGCAAGATGCGCAAGAACTACATCCGCATCCTGACTGGTGACAAGGTCAAGGTAGAGCTGACTCCCTACGACCTATCCAAAGGCCGCATCGTCTACCGCTCTCGCTAATTCCGCGGCCCATCTCGGCGTGACCCTGTCTCGGCGATCTCCCGCCTTCCGGGAAAATACCTGACCTCCTGGTCGGGCGTCAGGCAGACGAGAGCAGAGATGCAAAGAATCGAAAAACGCCTCGCCATGTTGCCATGGCGAGGCGTTGTCGTTTCCGTTCCACCGCAAGGCGCTGACCTTGTCAGGCGACCTCGGCCTCGGTCTCCAGTTGCAGTTCGTCGTTCTCGACCCGAACATGCACGGTGCCGCCATTGTCGGCCAGATCGCCGAACAGGATCATCTCCGCCAATGGCTTCTTGAGCTGCTCCTGAATGACTCGAGCCATTGGCCGCGCCCCCATCTCCCGGTCGTAGCCTTTCTGGGCCAGCCACGCGCGAGCGTCGTCATCGACATCGAGCTGTACGCGTTTCTCATCCAGCTGGGCCTGTAGTTCGACCAAGAACTTGTCGACGACATTGCGCACGATGGACGGCTCGAGACCATGGAACTGGATGATGCCATCGAGACGGTTGCGGAACTCCGGCGTGAACGTCCGCCGAATCACTTCCATACCATCGGTAGAATGATCCTGCGTCTGGAAACCGATCGAGCGACGAGAGATCTGCTCGGCACCGGCGTTGGACGTCATGATCACGATCACGTGACGGAAATCCGCTTCACGGCCGTTGTTATCGGTCAGGCGGCCGTGATCCATCACCTGCAACAGCAGATTGAAGACCTCGGGATGCGCTTTCTCGATCTCGTCGAGCAGCAACACGCAATGCGGTTGCTTGGTGATCGCCTCGGTCAACAGGCCACCCTGGTCGTAACCAACGTATCCCGGCGGCGCACCGATCAGGCGCGATACCGTATGCCGCTCCATGTATTCCGACATATCGAACCGCACCAGCTCGATTCCCATCAGATGGGACAGCTGTCGTGCGACCTCGGTCTTGCCGACGCCGGTCGGGCCGGCGAACAGGAAGCTGCCGACCGGCTTGTCCGGCGACTTGAGCCCGGCCCGGGACAGCTTGATCGCCGCGGACAGACTGGTGATCGCCTCATCCTGGCCGAACACCAGCATCTTCAGATCGCGCTCCAGATTGGAGAGCAACTTGCGATCCGAGCTGGAGACGCTCTTCGGCGGAATTCGCGCAATGGAGGCCACCACGGCCTCGACCTGCTCGACATCGATCGTCGCGATTCGCGCTTCCGGCGGCAGCAGACGCTGGTGAGCACCCGCTTCGTCGATGACGTCGATCGCCTTGTCGGGCAGATGACGATCGTTGATGTAGCGATCCGCCAGCCGAGCGGCACTCTCCAGCGCCGCATCGGTATACTTCAACTGGTGATGCTCCTCGAACCGGCCCCGCAACCCCTTGAGGATGCGAATGGTGTCGTCGACGGTCGGCTCAGGCACATCCACCTTCTGGAATCGACGCGCCAGCGCGCGATCCTTCTCGAAGATTCCACGGAACTCCTGGAAAGTCGTCGAACCGATGCAGCGTAGCTCACCGGAGGAGAGCAGCGGCTTGAGCAGGTTGGACGCATCCATGACGCCACCGGACGCTGCACCGGCCCCGATCACCGTGTGAATCTCGTCGATGAACAGAATCGAATTGTCCTGCTTGCGCAGTTCGGCCAACAGCCCTTTCAGCCGTTTCTCGAAGTCACCGCGATACTTGGTGCCCGCCAGCAATGCACCCATGTCGAGCGAATAGACCACCGCGTCGGCGATCACGTCTGGCACGTCTTCCTCGACGATGCGCTTGGCAAGGCCTTCGGCGATGGCGGTCTTGCCGACACCGGCTTCACCCACCAGCAGCGGATTGTTCTTGCGCCGACGAGCAAGAATCTGCACCACGCGCTCGAGTTCGTGGTCGCGGCCGATCAACGGATCGATCTTGCCCAGCCGCGCCTGATCGTTAAGGTTGGTGGCATAGTTGGTCAGCGGGCTCTGACCATTCTCGGTGGCCGCCTCTTCGCCCTCTTCGGACTCCTGGGAAGGCTGCTGAGACTGACCATGACCCGCCACCTTGGAGATGCCGTGGGCGATGTAGTTCACCGCGTCTACCCGCGCCACGCTCTGTTGCTTGAGGAAGTAGACGGCCTGGCTCTCCTGCTCGGAGAAGATCGCCACCAGCACGTTGGCACCGGTCACTTCACTCTTGCCGGAGGACTGGACATGGAAAACGGCACGCTGAAGCACGCGCTGGAAACCCAGCGTCGGCTGCGTTTCCCGATCTTCCTGCTCTTCGGGAATCAGCGGCGTAGTGGAATTGATGAAATCCTGCAGATCGGCACGAAGCTTTTCCAGATTCGCCCCACAGGCATTCAGCACATCGGCTGCCGAGGCATTATCGAGAAGTGCCAGCAGCAGGTGCTCCACGGTCATGAACTCGTGTCGCTTGGAACGCGCCACGGTGAAGGCCGTGTTCAGGGTGAGTTCAAGTTCTTTACTCAACATGGCAGTCCCCTTTTAGCCACTGAGGGCATCGGTCGGCACTTTCACAATCGGGCACAATCAGCGGTTCCGCAAGTCTTCAAAGACAAAAGCGTTGACGATGTGTGTCCGCCACTTATTCCGCGGCATCCACGTCACACATCAGCGGATGCTCGCACTCTTTCGCGTATTCATTGACCTGATGACACTTGGTCTCTGCGATGTCGCGGGTGAAGATGCCACAGGTCGCACGGCCCTGGGTGTGGACGGCCAGCATGATCTGTACGGCTTTCTCGCTATCCATGGCGAAAAACCGCTGTAGCACTTCGACGACGAATTCCATCGGCGTGTAGTCGTCGTTGTACAGCACGACCTTGTACATGGGTGGCGGCACCAGTTGCGGGTCCGACACCTGCTCGGCGACATATCCCTGATCTTCATGATCGGGGTCGGGAGGACGCGTCATTCCTAGACGCACCGGCTCCCTGGAAAGGTAGGTCGACACTCTGTCTGCGATCTCTGACATACGGTTCTTGGCACAATCTGGATGAATCCCTGGATGCATCGGCTCGGGTACAAGTTGGGACTGAGGTCAGGTATTGGATACCATCGGAGGCCCGAGGTTCCTTGAAGATGCGGCCGACGGGGTTCGTATGCAAGCCCTCATTCAAAATAGTCACGACAGGCCCCGACCGCCACGATGTCGCTGTCGAAAGCCACCACCCCACTAGCTCGGAGGCGCGTCGACGATCGACATGAGTCGAATCTATCTACTGCATAAGCCCTACAACGTGCTCTGCCAGTTCACCGATGACAACGGGCGAGGCACCTTGGCTGACCACATCGAGATACCCGGCATCTACCCGGCCGGGCGACTCGATTATGACTCCGAAGGGCTACTGCTGCTGACTGACGATGGCGCTTTGATCCATCGTGTCAGCGACCCGCGGCACAAACTGCCGAAGCAATACTGGGTCCAGGTGGAGGGCGAACCGGACGAGAACGCGCTCAAGGCGCTGCGCGAGGGAGTTACGCTGAAGGACGGCCCGACCCGGCCGGCCAGGGTTCGGCGCCTGACCGGGGCGGAGCCCGCGCCCCGCACTCCTCCGGTGCGCTACCGCGAATCGATACCCACGACCTGGCTTGCGATCGAACTGCGCGAGGGGCGTAATCGGCAGGTCCGCCGAATGACAGCGCATGTCGGCCACCCAACGCTACGCTTGATCCGCACCGCGATAGGGCCGTGGCGACTCGACGACCTGGCACCAGGCGATTGGCGCAGCGAGACCATCAATGTCCCCGCACGACCGCCGCGGACGGCCTCGGACAAGCATTCAAAGCCACGTCGCAACCGCTGAACGGCGCGTCCAGGCAGGTCGCGCCGACCACGGCATTTCGGGTAGCGGGCTTTCGAATTGACCCAGACCGGGTATGATCGGCCTGAGCCCTGCGCCCCGAGGTCGGGGAGACACGTATCGAGCTGGGCGTATCGAGTCGGGAGAATAATGACATGAATCGCTGGACACCCCGCGTGACCGTTGCCGTGGTCGTGGAACGGGCCGGTCGTTACCTGATGGTGGAAGAGGATCGCGGCGGGCCGTTCAGTCTGTTCAACCAGCCCGCCGGGCACCTGGAGAGAGGAGAGCGCCTGATCGCCGCCGCCGAACGGGAAGTTCGTGAAGAGTCGGCCTGGCAGGTTGCCATCACCGACTATCTGGGACTCTACGTTCACCAGACCTCGGATGGCATCACGTTCCATAGCCACGCCTTCCTCAGTCTGCCGCTGGCTCACCTCGGCAACTCTCTCGACAAGGGCATCATCAGCGCCCACTGGCTAACCTATGACGAAATCGACGATCTCAACCGCAACCGTCGCCTGCGCAGCCCGGTCGTGATGCAGCGACTGCGCGATGCCCGCGATGGTCGTCGCTACCCGCTGGACGTCATCCGCGAACGCTGACGCGACTCGCCACGGGCGGCCCCCAGCCTACTCCGCCATCAAGTACGACCGGGCTCGATGCCGCGGTCCGCTTTCGGCTATAATCCCGGGTCATTTATACGGTCGACTAGAACTCGTCGTTGCACCAGCGGTTGGCGAATCCATTTGCATCGCCCGCCCCCACCTGCCTCGGAAATCGCCATGACCACAGCCAGCTTGCCCAGCGATACCGTGCGTTCCTCCCGCGAAGACGCCTTGTCATCCAAGGAGGCTCGGAGAGTCATCGTCGGCATGTCGGGGGGCGTCGACTCCTCCGTGACCGCACTGTTGCTGCTCCAGCAGGGCTATCAGGTCGAAGGCCTGTTCATGAAGAACTGGGACGAAGACGACGGCACCGAATACTGCACGGCGATGGCGGATCTGGCCGATGCCCAGGCGGTGAGCGACACGCTCGGCATCAAGCTGCACACGGCCAACTTCGCCGCCGAATACTGGGACAACGTCTTCGAGCATTTCCTGGCGGAGTACCAGGCGGGTCGCACACCCAACCCGGACATTCTTTGCAACCGCGAGATCAAGTTCAAGGTCTTTCTCGACTACGCCGAGCGACTCGGCGCGGATCTCATCGCCACCGGGCACTACGTCCGTAGAGGCATCGACGACGCCAGCGGCCAGGCCCAATTGCTCAAGGGTCTTGATGGCAACAAGGACCAGAGCTATTTCCTCCACGCGGTGCCCGGCGATGCCATCGCGCGCACGCTGTTCCCTGTCGGTGAACTGGAAAAGCCCGAGGTCAGGGCGTTGGCGGAGCGTCACGGCCTGGCCACGGCACGCAAGAAGGATTCCACCGGCATCTGCTTCATCGGAGAACGCCGTTTCAGCGATTTTCTCAGGCAGTATCTGCCGGCCCAGCCCGGCCCCATCGAAACCGCGGAAGGCGATCGGGTCGGCGAACACATGGGGCTGATGTACTACACCCTGGGACAGCGGCGCGGTCTGGGTATCGGCGGCCTCAAGGATCATAGCGAGGACCCGTGGTTCGTCGCCGCCAAGGATCTCGAGCGCAATGTGCTGGTCGTGGTTCAGGGCGAACATCCGTTGCTCTACAGCGATGTCGTGTACTGCGAGCCGGCGACCTGGGTCGCCGGCAAGCCGCCGGCAAGCACTCGCCTGCGTGCCAAGACTCGCTATCGCCAGCAGGACGTTCCCTGCGAGGTCACGCTACTGGCCGAGGGCGAACTCGAGGTTCGCTTCGATCGGCCGCAGCGCGCCGTCACGCCGGGCCAGTCGCTGGTGCTCTACGAGGGCGATATCTGTCTCGGCGGCGCGGTCATTCGTGCCACGGCAACGGCCGAGGCGGCGGCCGGCGCCGCGGTTGCCGATACCCTCTCCGACGCCGCCACCCTTAACGCCACGACGGGGAGTCAGCGTTCGGCATGAATCCAACGCCCATTCAATCGGCACCACTCGACAGTCAGGGTCGCCAGGCGCTGGCGCTGGCAGGCGTCTTCCAGGCAGCCTCCGTGGTCGATCAGCTCGCCCGCACCGGCCAGTGCGACGAACGCGCCTGGAACACCCTGCTTCGCGCCACGCTGGAGACCGATCCGCCGAGCTTCGAATCGATCTACGGCGGCCATCACAACAACCTGCGCCTGGGGATCGATACCTTGCTGGCAGTGATGTCTCGTCAGCACGCCCAGCCGGCCGTGATGCGCTACGGCTTCTCGATGGTTCTGCTGATGCAGCGGCTGCGCAAGGACGATGCCATGATGAGCACGCTCGGACAGCGTCTGGGCCGAGTCCAGGGCCAGGCCGAACATTTCGGCGAAACGCACGAGAACGTGATCGCCAGCCTCGGCGAACTCTACCAGGAGACCCTGTCGACCTTCCGTTATCGGATCGTGGTGCAGGGTGAACCCAGCCTGCTGCAGAGCCGCCACATGCCGGAACGCATCCGTACTGCCCTGCTCGCCGGCGTTCGCTTCGCCCTGCTGTGGCATCAGCAAGGCGGGCGGCGCTGGCGCCTGATCTTTCAGCGTGGCGCCATCAAGCGCACGCTGCGCGAGCTCGACGGCAATTGATGTCGAACCCATGAATTCGTTAACCGCGAGCCCCGTGCTCGTGCGAGCCCTCGGGAACCCAAGATGATCGAACTCTCCGCATTGACCGCCCTTTCACCCGTCGACGGCCGCTACGCCGCCAAGGCAGCGCCGCTACGCGAGCATTTCAGCGAATTCGGCCTGATCCGCGCGCGCGTGACCGTGGAAGTTCGCTGGCTCGAAAGACTGGCTGCGCATCCGGGCATCCCCGAGGTGCCGCCGCTCTCCGTGGAGGCCCAGGCCTTTCTGGACAATCTGGTCAAGACGTTTTCCGTGACCGACGCCGAGCGCATCAAGACCATCGAGCGCACCACCAATCATGATGTCAAGGCCGTCGAGTACTTCATCAAGGAAGCCATTGCCGATCAGGCCGAGCTGCATGCCGTCACCGAATTCGTGCACTTCGCCTGCACCAGCGAGGACATCAACAATCTCTCCTACGCGCTGATGATGCGCGATGGGCTCACTGCCCTGCTGCCGACGATGCGCAAGGTCCATGATGCGATCGCCAGGCTGGCCCACGAGCACGCCGAACAGCCGATGCTATCGCGAACCCACGGCCAGACCGCCAGCCCCACTACGCTGGGCAAGGAGATGGCCAACGTCGCCTACCGCCTGCAGCGCCAGCTCAGGCAGATCGAATCGGTCGAATTGCTGGGCAAGATCAATGGCGCCGTGGGCAACTACAACGCGCATCTGGCAACGTATCCGGAGATCGACTGGGCCGACAACGCCCGCACGTTCGTCGAGTCGCTCGGCCTCACGTTCAATCCCTACACCACCCAGATCGAGCCGCACGACTACGTCGCCGAACTGTTCGATGCCATCAGCCGCTTCAATACCATCCTGATCGACTTCGACCGCGACGTGTGGGGCTATATTTCGCTTGGCTACTTCAAGCAGCGCACCGTTGCCGGCGAGATCGGCTCATCGACGATGCCGCACAAGGTCAATCCGATCGACTTCGAGAATTCCGAGGGCAATCTGGGCCTGGCCAATGCGCTGCTTGATCATCTGGCGCGTAAACTGCCGATTTCCCGCTGGCAGCGCGATCTGACGGACTCGACCGTATTGCGCAACCTGGGCGTCGGGCTGGCCTATGGTTTGATTGCCTACGAAGCGGCACTCAAGGGCATCGGCAAGCTGGAAGCCAACCCACAGCGACTCAATGACGATCTGGATCAGAGCTGGGAAGTGCTGGCCGAACCCATCCAGACCGTCATGCGCCGCTACGGAATCGAAAAACCCTACGAGAAGCTCAAGGAACTGACCCGCGGCAAGCGCATCGATCAGGCCGGTTTTGCCGCCTTCATCGACACGCTCGCCCTGCCGGACGAGGTCAAGGCCGAGCTCAAGGCGCTGTCGCCGGCGAGCTATATCGGTAACGCCGCCGATCAGGCCAGAGCGCTTTAATCCCCCAATCACGCCAAGGCAGGAGATCGACATGACGTCGGCCAACACGCCCCGCACACTGCTGGGCGGTCTCACGCCCGCCCAGTTCCTCAGTCAGCACTGGCAGAAATCGCCGCTGTTGATCCGCGGCGCCCTGCCCGATTTCGTCTCCCCACTGGAACCGGACGATCTGGCAGGTCTGGCCTGCGAAGAGGGGATCGAAGCGAGACTGGTCGAGGAGAACGGTCCCGACAAGGCGTGGCAGGTGAGCCATGGCCCGTTCGACGAGGATACCTTCTCGCGCCTGCCGACCAGCGGCTGGTCGCTGCTGGTGCAGGCGGTGGATCACTACGTACCCGAGATCGCCGAACTTCTGGAAACGTTCGATTTCCTTCCCAGCTGGCGACTCGACGACGTCATGGTCAGCTACGCCCCGACCGGAGGCAGCGTGGGCGCTCACATCGACCAGTACGACGTTTTCCTGCTGCAGGCCAGCGGTCGGCGGCGTTGGCAATTGGGGGGCAGCCCCGGGGACGACGCGCGCCTGATCCCCGGGATCGACCTGCGCATTCTGGAGAACTTCACGGTCGACGCTGATCATGACTGGGTGCTGGAACCGGGCGACATGCTCTATCTGCCTCCCGGCGTCGCCCACCACGGCGTCAGCGACTCCGACGACTGCCTGACCTACTCGATCGGCTTTCGGGCGCCGTCCACCGATGAAATCGTGACCTCGTTCGCCGACTATATCGGCGAACAGCTAGGCGATCGACAGCGCTATGGCGACGCCGATCTTCAGCCACCCGCCGCCGTTGGCGAGCTGGACGATCAGACCATTGCGAGGGTTCGCCGGCTATTGATGGAGGCGATCGACAGGCCCGAGCAGATCGCGCAGTGGTTCGGCCGAGCCATGACGCAACCCAAGTATGTGGATCAGCTGCTTCCCTCGGAGTCCCCGACTGACCCGGCCGAGCTGCGCATTGCGCTGGAAGCGGGTGGAGAATTGCGCCGCACGCCAGGATCGCGCTTTGCCTGGCGTCGACTTAGCGACGCTCAGGCCACGCTGTTCGCCGATGGCGATGCCGTCGTCTGCGACCTTGGACTGGCCCACTACCTGGCCGAGAATCCCCTCATCGACGCCGATGTGCTTGGCTATTCCGATAGCGAGCGCCTGCTTGCGGCGCTTGTCGACAGTGGTAGCCTGAGTCGCCCCGATGAGGACGACCAGGGTTGACAGTGGCGCAGCAACCAGCCGGTCGCTTCCACCCAACCTGTCGAACAGACCTGCCGAACGCAGTGGTCGACGACAGGCCCGCGAACGACAAAGCCCCGAATGACTGGACTCGTTTTAGAACACTGTTTTAATGTAGTGGTTTGATGTACCGGGCAAGAAGCCATATCTGGATGTTAAGGAGAATCGATCATGAAACGACTCATCGCCCCCGCCCTCGTCATGAGCCTGCTGGCCCTGGCCGGCTGTACCAACAACTCGACCTACTCAGGTGATGTCTATCGTGGAGATCAGGCAGGTACGGCACAATCTGTCAGCTACGGCACCATTCAATCGGTTCGTCCCGTCCAGATTCAGGGCGGCAATGGCGAGAGCGTTCTCGGTAGTCTCGGCGGCGCGGTGATCGGGGGCCTGCTGGGCAACCAGGTCGGCGGCGGCTCAGGTCGCACCATCGCCACCGCTGCGGGCGCCCTTGGCGGGACCGTTGCCGGCAGCAAGATTCAGCAAGCGACCGATCGCGTCGACGGCTACGAGCTCGAGATTCGTCAGGACAGCGGACAAAACGTCGTGGTCGTTCAGAAGGCCGATCGCAACTGGCAGGTTGGCCAGCGCGTCAAGCTCGTCGCCAGCGGTTCGAGCGTGAGCGTCGCTCCCTACTGAGCGAAGGCATGAAGACGGAGAAGCGTTGCCCTTCCGTCACATCGTTATCAACGGCGCCCTCGAGGCGCCGTTTTTGTTAGTGTGATACTAATTTCAGATGTCGTAGACGCTTTACATACGTTATTGTATGTTGCGTAGGCTAGGTCATTCGTCGAAGGGAACAATACGATTCATGAAGGGACTCATGTGGGCGTCAACCAGCGTCGCCATCGCTCTGGCAAGCATTTCAGGCTCGGTCTGGGCCGATGGCATCCTGACGCTGAAATCGGAAAACGATATTTTTGCCAGTGGCGGTGACGGCCACTATACCAACGGCCTGGAAGCGGACTGGTCCTTCCGACCCGACCGCGACCACTGGACACGCGCACTTGCCGACGCCATACCCGGATGGAGCGCGGCATCGCTGGATGGTGCCGCTTACCGCTTCGGACAGCAGATCTATACCCCCGAAGACATCGATCAGCGAAAACTGATCGAGGACGATAGACCCTACGCGGGTGTTCTCTATGCCGGTCTTTCGCTATTCGATGATGAGCAACTGGTCGGATGGCGCCGCACCAGCGGCGTGTATGTCGACGTCGGTCTCGTCGGCCCGGGTTCCGGCGGCCATACGGTGCAGCAGAACTTCCACCACCTGATCGACAGTGACGAGCCCAAGGGCTGGCACAATCAGCTTCACAACGAACCATTCGTCAACGTTGCCTATCAGACCGCCTGGTGGAAGCAAGGTCAGCTGGGCCCACTGGAAGCCGAGTACGGCCCTTCAGCCGGCCTGGCCATCGGCAATCTGTACACCTACGCCGCAACGGGTCTTGGGCTACGCCTCGGCCAAGGACTCGACAAGAGTTTTGGTGTTCCCGCCGTGGCACCCTCTCAAGGCAGCCGAATCTTCTTCGAAGCCAACAGTGGCTTCAACTGGTACCTCTTCGCCAATGTCGAGGGTCGACTCATGGCCTACAACATGTTGCTGGACGGCAATACATTCGAAGACAGCCATTCCGTCGATCGCCGCCCCTGGGTCGGCGACGCGCAGGCCGGCCTGGCTGTTTCGTGGAATCGCTGGCAGCTGACCTACAGTTCGGTCTGGCGCACCCACGAGTTCGAAACTCAGGACAGCGGCGACCAGTTCGGCTCCATCACGCTTTCGACCTGGCTATAACGGCAATTTCACGCGCAGCCAGGCGTCCTCGTCAGCTTTCCTTCAGTCGGTGTCAAACGCAAAACGGGCGATGCTCGAGGCATCGCCCGCATTCCAGGTCGGCCAAAACGACCGATACCGGACTCAGTGCAACTTGGCTTTGCGCATGCCCCAGCAGGCGACTCGTTTGCCGACCCAGATCCCGATTGCCAGCAGGATCAACGTCAACAGCATGGAAACGGGTTTCACGATGAAGGTCGCCCCCAGCACCGCCAGCGCGACCGCCATGATCCAGCGATCCTGAGCGGGGTCTCCCTGCAGTTGAACCGGCAACCGGCGTTTGACCGCCCCTCCAAGCCCGCCATCCCACGCCTTGAGCAATAGAAACAGTAGAACGGCAAAGGCAACGAGCCAAACGACAAAAACGGTCATGACGAACTTCTCCTCAACCGGGAATCATGGTGGTCTATGCTCGGATCAGGGTAACCACCCCCGTCAGGCGGTGCAACCGCCACAGATGCCGTCTGGCGGGCGCGAATACCCCCGATAAGGTCAATATCCGACCCATTGCGACCTGACAGAAAGGTCATGGCACGTTAGGATGGGACAGACATGCACAAACGCAAAGGTTTCAAGATGCAGATTGCCCAGAACTCCGTGGTCGCGTTCCACTACAAACTGACCAATGATGCGGGAGAAGTACTGGACAGTTCCGAAGGTCGGGATCCGCTGACCTACCTACACGGTGCGGGCAACATCATTCCGGGGCTCGAGAAAGAACTCGAGGGCCACGGTAGCGGTGACAAGCTCCAGGTCGCCGTCGCACCGGAAGAAGGTTACGGTGAAGTGCAGCCGGCGCTGGTCCAGGAAGTTCCCCGCGATGCCTTCCAGGGTGTCGACGATGTCGAGCCGGGCATGCAGTTCCAGGCGCAGACCCAGGAAGGTCCGCTGATGGTCACGGTCACCAAGGTCGAAGGCGATACCGTTACTGTCGACGGCAATCATCCGCTGGCTGGCGAGAAGCTGAACTTCGACGTGGAGATCGCCGAAGTGCGCGAAGCGACCGAAGAAGAAGTGTCTCACGGTCACGTTCATGGCGAAGGTGGTCACGAGCACTGATCAAAGCGAACCCCGCCCGGGCGGGGTTCGTTGCCTGGCGTCATTGATCGCCATGCAACCGTCATGTAAAAGGGCAGCCTAGCGGCTGCCCTTTTCATGTTACGCGGTGGTGAAAATTCACCGGCACGACGCCGTCGTCGCCATCGAACTTTCGCCAACACCGCTCGTCGCCTCGAATCCCTTCAGCCTTCGCTGGCCAGCATCACCCGCTGAGCCAGTTGCGTGCGTTCAACGGGGCGCCGCGCCTGCCAGTAATATCGCTTCCAGTAGACGTTATCCAGACGGGACAACTTCACGCCCTGTGACGCCGAGGCGTGAAGGAAGTAGCCGTCCCCCACGTAGACGCCAACATGATTGTAGGGCCCCGGCGGTCGGAAGAAGACCAGATCACCGGCCTTGAGATTCGTTTCCGTCACCCGACTTCCTTCCAGCACCTGCTCTTCCGTCGTACGCGGCAACTCGAAAGAGAAGGCTTCTCCGAACACATGTTGCATCAACGCGGAGCAATCGATACCCCGGTGTGTCGTTCCGCCAAGCACGTAGGGCGTCCCGACCCAGCGCTGATGCTCATCCAGCAGCGCCCGACGAATCACCGTTGGAGAGACAACCTGCGGCCGGAAGTCCTGCAGCGTCTGGGGGGGCGGCGGAACATCCCGAGGGATGCTGACCGCAACGGTTCGAGATTTGACCAGTGGAAGTGAATACTGAGCGTTTACCTGTTGTTGTTTTACAGGAGCAGTGCAACCGGAAATGACCATCGCCAGTGCCAGCCCCATGGCTGTGCGTCTTAGCATTCAGCGAGCCTCGTTCGCCTGTGAGCCGTCACGGGCACCGCCTAACTTCACGGCAACTCATGGGGAGTCACCTGGCGAAATGGAGTCGCTGTGGTGGTGACACACCTCGACGAGGTGTCACCGCCAGAACGGCCTGTATTCGGCTCTGATAATCGGACAGAAAAAAGCCACGACCTCACTTGGCAGCGGGCGTAGCACAGCGGAATCATATGTCATTAAAACCGCTTTGGCGAGAGCTGTTGATCAACAAACCGCGTCAATGCAGCTGGCGGGACTCACCCGGCAGGATATCGACATGGAACGATGTCCAGTGAGTCATGGCGCAGCCGGGGAAATCGAGGCTTGCCCAGGCACCGGCCAACAGAGGCGATGCCTCGAGCCACGCAGTCAACGCCTCCCGAAAACGCAGCAGAAACGCCTCGCGCTCGGGGGTGTCGTCCATGAAAAATCCGAACCCGCTGTACAGTCCTTCGGCATAGTCCTGCCAGCTGCTGTAGTGGCGCTCCGCCAGCTGCAATGCCGTATCCAGATAGCGGGAGAGCCGCGCCTCGTCGAGCCAGTCGAGCTGACGCCCGGCCAATGCCAGATCGACCAACTGGGCGATATCCCAGGCCGTCATGTCCTGATCGTTACAGTGACAGGCGTTATCCCTTACATGCTTGAGCCGCAAAAGATGCACCCGATCCTCTTCTGCGCACTCACCCGATTCAAGGATCGCGATTTCCGCTTTCAGCCGGGTTCGGTTCAGAGTGTAGGGCGCGTAGTTGACCTGATAGTCCTGGCGATCGCCCGCTTCAACGAGAAAGTCCAGAAAGTCGACGAGGCCGCGAGCCCCCTGCAACGCATACTGATGCTCTATCCACTCTCCCAGCGCCTCCTGATCTTGCGGCGCCAGAGGCTGCGGCGCCTGCCATAGAGCCTCGTTGAGCGGGCCCGCCAGCGATATCGCCGTGAACCGCCTCAGTGTCGGCCTCACGCCCGGCTCCAGCCAAGTCAGTGACCGAGACGGCGTCAGCCAGTGGAACGGCGATCCCGGATCGCGACGATGCCAGGCGATGTCGTCCGCCAGCGAGACCTCGTCTGGCGTCTCATCCTGACTCAATACGATTTCCCAGGCATGCCACGCCGACAGCATGCGCAACGGATCGCTATAGAAGCGACTCAGCACGTCACATAGCGACTGCGCCAACGCTTCGATCTCTGTAGCCGGATAGCGGCCGCTGTCGGACGCCATCACCAGATAGAACGCATATTTTTCCGCCATCGAGATCGTCGCCGCATGATCGGCACAGGCGGCCAGTCGCTGCGACGAGCCCCGCGGGAGCTTGCGGCCTGCGATATGACGAGAATCGGCAGCCAATTGATTGAGATGGTGGGCCTGGGCCGGCATCCAGAATCGGGCCAGCCCCGCGGCCCCTTCCTCGCAACGCAATCCCAGGACATCCTCGAGATAGCGTTCGGCATCCTGGATTCGCGCCTGTCCCAGCGGCTCATCGAGATGTCGACGATGGATCAGATCGGGATCGCGAATCGAGGCAACGGTCAAAACCCAACTGCCGGCCCCTTCACGATGCTGCCGGACGAGTTCACGCGCTGCCTGGCGCTGTTCATCTCCCAGGATTCGGGACAATGGCATCTTCCAAGGAGTGACAGCAGCGCCGAGCAGATCGGCCCAATCCCGTTCGAAACTGTCTCGCAGGTCGCGACCTTCGAACAGGCTGCGGCCGCGTTGATAAGCCTGCGCAATCGCTTCCCAGTCAGCATAGCGCTGCTGCAAAAGATCGATCGCATGGGCCGCAAAACTCTCCGCCTCCGATGCCGAGAGCCAACCGGCGCAGTAGCCGAGATAAGCCTGATCGACCAGCCGAAGCCAGTCCCACGCGGCCCAGTCCGACGGCTCCTGATCATCCAGGAAACGTAGCAACACCCGGCCGTAATCCTGCTGGTCATTCAACCCGGACAACCACTCTGCACGAGTTTCGGGGCCCTGCCGCGCGACTCGAACCGCATCCATCTCCCAGCCGTAGCGGTGACCCTGGCCGGCGAGCCAGAACAACAGGGACTTGAGCTCATCCCGACCATTGACCTCTCCCTGCTCACGCAGCAACGCTTGATGCTGCCGGCGTTCATCAGAGGAAGATTCGACTGGCCAGGCCAGCACGGGTGCCATGGCGGCCCTGGCCCGCCACAAATCGGTGGGCCAGAGCGGAACCACTGCCTCGGTCGATCCCAGACGGTGTCGAAGCTTCAGCCAGGAAACGCCTCGCTGCTGACGTTCCCGAACCAGCAGTTCCTGCCCGGCGGCGTCCAGTGCCGGATCGTTCAGAGGCGCCAGCGCCTGCAGCCAGGCCTTGAGCGTCGAAAAGCTCTTCACGATGTCGCTCGCCAAGGCGAGAAGCCAGGCTTCATCGGTACGCTCAGGAACCCATCCGACCACACTGCCCAGCGCAAGCAGTTCGAGCCCTGCCAAGCGCGAAAGCGGCAGACCGTCCGTACTCGCAGCCTCTTCCCACAAGCGCCATGCAAACTCGTCACGCCCACCGACGCCCAGCGACAGCAAGCGCTCGAACGCCTGATCGGCGCTGAGTGCGAAGCGAGGATCGCTGACAAGGGGCCAACCACAAAGCGTCAGTTGCTGAGCCCACCACGGGACGAGAAGTTCGCTCAAGAGAGACCTCGTGCAAGGAGAAACGGCTTGCGCCTACCTGCCGGAATGACTCAGTGGCAGGGCGCGTGCGGCGGCATAGTATACCGGAAAGGTCGGCGTGCGCCGATGGCTCGGCGCACGGCGGAACGGCGGGGAGATCTAGCTCAACTTCTCGGTATGGGAACGCGATGTGCTGCCGAGCAGATGACGTAACAGGAATTTTCTGACGCGTACCACGAACTGTTCCTGGAAAAGCACGCAGAAGCATACCGTCATCAAGAGGAACAGCGGATACAGCCAGAGATGCAACTCCCCCGCCGCGGCCAGGCAGCCCTGAAAATCCGTCAAGCACAGTTCAGGCTCGCCGGACATTACCCGCTCGACGCGCGAGAACACCGCATAAAGCGGGACATGCAGCGCAAACATCGGCAGCGAGGCGCCCCCCAGCCGGGACGCCCAACGCATCAACCGAGGACTACGGGGCTCACCCCAATGTGCCGCCACATAGATCAACGCCAGCTGGGCCGGTAGCAGCAGACCGTTGTGCAACGCGTAGTACCAGGCGTGGCCCAACCCCAGCAAGTAGACCGCGAGAACGACACTGACCGCCACCACCGCCAGCGTCAGGCAGCATTGGGAGAACGACATCAGCCGTCCTTGCGCCTTGCGCTGCGCGTAGAACGTGCACAGCAGAATACCGGCGGCAAACTCGGGCAGTCGAATCAGGGGGTTGCGATGCAGGATGCCGGTTTCCGGGACACCGTAATCCGTCGTCAGAATGACATACAGCGGCGGGATCAGGTAGATCAGGTTGACCAGCACCATGGCGCGACGCGGGTGCGCTAGCCGGCGCAGTCGAGGCGCCAGCCACGGGAACGTCAGATAAAAGAAAAAGAGTGCCGATATCGACCAGGAGGGCGGATTGAAGGTCAGGTAAAGAGGATTCCACGCATGCAACAATGTGAGGTTGAGCAGCAGATTGATGCCGGTTTCCAGCGACCCCATGGTGTGATTGAGGCTTTTCCAGTCGAGCTGCCCGATGTCGTTGTTGACGTCGTAGACCACGAATTGCAGCGAGATATCACTGTCCCCCGGCGCAATCGCCAGATAGCCGACCAGCGCCGAGACTGTCATGGCAAGAACCAGCGACCCGATGTGGATGGGATAGAGATTCGAGAAACGTTTCAGCCAGAAGCTTCTGGGCGGTTCGCGCATCTGATACGACGAATCGAGATAGACGTGCGTCAGTAGAAAGCCTGACAGCACGAAGAAGGCACTGGTCGAGAAAAACCCGATATCGGTCACGTAGTGAGACCAATCGCGTATGGAAGGATAGTTATGAAGCGTATGGAAGATGACGATATAAAGGCCGAGCAGAAAACGCAGCCATTCGAGTCCAATGAAGCGTTCTTTGCGCGTGGCGGTCGTTGAATCAGGCATCCGTTGCAGATCTCTGGCCGTCAAAAGGCGCTAGTGTACCTGATTCCGTTGGTTAAACGTGCCGCCGAGTTTCAACAGTATCGTCGAGTACGTTTTCTTCACGAGAAAGCCGCGCAATCGCGCGGCTTTCTGTGTTGAGCGTCGATCGATACGGCACTCGCCTAGGCTTTTTTGACCTTGGCCACGATCCACAACAGTATGATGGCACCGATGGTCGCAACGACCAGAGAGCCGATCAGGCCGTTCGACGACAGTCCCAGCAGACTGAACAGGAAACCGCCGATCACGGCCCCGACGATGCCGACGACGATATTGCCCAGGATACCGAAACCACCGCCACGCATGACTTTCCCGGCGATCCAGCCAGCGATGCCACCGATAATCAGCCACAAGATAAAGCCCATAGTCTTACTCCTTGATTCCCTTCAGGGTGAACAGTCGACAATGCGTTGTTAACGCTGCCTTGCTTAAGCGTAGTCATCAATCGATGAATCTTCGAAGACTGCGACGAAAAACGGGCCGGATGTTGCCGGCCCGTTCTCCAGTCACGTGCTCCCGGAGTTCATGATCAACCGAATGCCGGTACCCGCAGGGATGCCCGCGACGGCAGGCCATGCTGATGCCAGGAGCGATGGGCATCGCCATCTTCCCAAACTCTCCAGTGGAGCTGAGACAGCATTACCGGGTCGTCCAGGAATGCCAGGCGTTCGAGATTGTTCATCGATGCCGGTCCCTGCGTGACGGCCCGTGTCACGCGCTCGTGGCGCCTGCGCTTCAGCGGGGCAGCCTGCGCATGACGCGAAGTGCCCAGCGCCGTCGCCAAGGCATTGGATACCGGATCCACCACGACTTGAATGAAGTTCGGCGTCGGCGCGGCCGCGTTCATTCTCCCCAAGTAGCGCACCATCCGACGCAACACCCGCGGCGGATGAGTCTCTTCGGGAATTCGGAACAGCCTGGCTCGGAAGCAGGCGCTACCCAGAGACACGCGACTCGATAGCGTCGACACCGGGATCGATATCATCATCGCGCCCACGATCGGTGACAGCCACCACAAAAAGGTTGGCTCCATGAAGTAGACGCCCACGGCCCAGACGGCACCGATGACGGTCTGACTCCAATGATTGCGAATCGCATCCCCCCAGGTCGTGTCACTGTTCTCACGGGACGGTGATCGCCACTGGATCGCCCAGCCCATGATCGAGGTCAGCACGAAGCGGGTGTGGAACAGCATGCGTACCGGCGCCAAGGCCATCGAGAACAGGGATTCCAGCACCATGCTCGCCAGCAACTTGAACGGTCCGCCAAACTGGCGACTCCCCTGAACCCACACCAGGATCACGCTGAGCACCTTGGGCAGGAACAGTAGCGTCGCGGTCGCGCCAAAGAGCCCGACGGCAAGCGTCGGATTCCACTGCGGCCACACGGGGAACATCATCCCCGGCTCCGGGAAATAGTTGGGCGTACTCAGGGTGTGGACGGCGAGTAGTGCCGTCGACAACACCAAGAACAGAAACCAGAGCGGCGCCGAGATGTAGGACATCAACCCCGTCAGGAACACGGCCCGATGCACCGGATGGATTCCCTTGGACAGAAACAGCCGGAAGTTCATCAGGTTGCCGTGACACCAACGGCGATCGCGTCCGAGCTCCTCGAGCAGGTTCGGCGGCATCTCCTCGTAACTTCCTTCCAGCTCGTAGGCGATCCACACACCCCAGCCGGCACGCCGCATCAGCGCCGCTTCGACGAAGTCATGAGAAAGAATCTCCCCGGACATCGACCCCTTGCCGGGCAACGGCGCCAACATGCAGTGCTGCATGAAAGGTGCCATGCGAATGATGGCGTTATGCCCCCAATAGTGCGATTCACCCAGCTGCCAGAAGTGAAGGCCGGCCGTGAACAGAGGCCCGTAGACACGGGTGGCGAACTGCTGCATCCGTGCGTACAGGTTCATGCGTCCGGAGGCACGTGGTGCCGTCTGCACGATGCCGGCATCCGGATGCGCCTCCATCATCTGGACCAGACGAGTCAGACAGGCGCCACTCATGACGCTGTCGGCGTCGAGCACCAGCATGTAGCGGTAGAGCGCGCCCCACCGCCGGCAGAAGTCATCGAGATTGCCGCTCTTGCGTTTCACGCGACGCTGACGTCGGCGGTAAAACACCTGCCCGAAAGCTTCCATGTCCCGGCACAAAGCCAACCAGGCGTGGGTTTCCTGGATCGCGATATCGGGGTCGAATGTATCGCTCAGGATGAACACGTCGAAATGCCGGCCGTTGCCGCTCTGGCGAATCGATTCGATGGTCGCCCGGACACCGGCGAAGACGCGTGGCACGTCTTCATTGCAGATAGGCACCAGCAACGCCGTGCGCGCCTCCTCCGCGATCGGTTCATCGCCGACCTCGGAATCGATGGCGTATCGGTCACGCCCCCGAAGCAACTGAAAGAAGCCCATCAACGCGGTCCAGAACCCCGCGGACACCCAGGCGAACAGCAGGACGAACAACGAGAGAATGGCAATCTCGAGCCACTGCTGCCCTTGTCCCGGCAACACCGTTCGCATCTGGTTGGCGGCGATGATGCTCTGGCCAAAAATCAGCACCAGCAGCACCCAGCGCCTGGCACTCGCGATCATCTGCCAGCGTGGCGCCGGTTTGCTCTCGCGGTGTTTACGCCGGAAACCGCGGCCAGCCCAGCTCCTGGAGCGCTGACCGAACCGCACGAAGGGGTTGGTCGACCATGCTTCCGGTGCCAAGGGCGTCCGTTTCAGCGGCGGGGCCGTCTTTACGCGCGTGACCCCGTGCGCATCGGTGCTCAGGATCTCGGGCGGTGCCAGCGGCGGTTCCGCATAGGCAAGAGCCAGCCGGCGTCCTACCGAACTGGCGGCCGGGTCGTCGTCATCGACCTCGCCACCGCCCAACGCCGCATGCAGCGATGCCATGTCGTGAGTGTCCAGGTCGCTGGAGAGCAGCTTACGCCGCTCGTCACGACTCTGGGCTTCCAGCGCCAGCCGTTCCAGGTAGTGTTCGGCCGACGCCATCCGTGAGGCGGGCGTCGCTTCAGCCATTGGCAGGCAGCCGGTAATACCAGGTTTCGGATACCCGCTTCTCGCCCTGATTCAGATAGGCGCGAATATCCAGCGGCTTCGCGTTGTCGCTGCGCTTGATCTTGACGAAGACGCGCCAGCCGCCGGTCGCGGTGTTGCGCTCGGCGTGACTGTCTACCAGCTCGCCGTTGTCGCCGACACTGGCCTGGACGCTCAGGTTGGCATCGTCATCGAGTCCGGAGAGCGAGGGACCCTCGAAATCCAGTACGAAAGCCAGAGAACCGTCGGCCTCTCGAACCAGGTTGTCTTTACGCACCTCGCCGCGAGAACGACGGGTCTGATCGACCCACGCCAGCGATGGGTCGAGGTAGCGACTTTCGTCCTTGGTCACTGTGAAGCGATAATCGTAGTCCAACGGTTGGTCAGGCTGCGGCGCGGTTTCCGGCAACCACATCGAGACGATGTTGTCGTTGGTTTCGTTGGGCGTCGGAATCTGGATCAACTCGATCTTACCCGCACCCCATTCGTTCTGCGGCTCGACCCAGGCACTCGGACGCAGGTCGTAACGGCTGTCCAGATCCTGATAACTATCGAAATCGTGACCGCGCTGCATCAAGCCGTAGCCACGGAGGCGTGGCGTTGCCTGCTCGTTGATCATCAATTTCGCCGGGTTGGCCAGCGGACGCCAGGTCCAGCCGCTCTGGGAGTCGCTGATCAGCAAGCCGTTGGAGTCATGAATGGCCGGGCGGTAGTTCACCGTCTCCGAAGGCTGTTCCGGGCCATACAGGTACATGCTGGTGAGCGGCGCCACACCGAGCTTCTCGACGGAACGGCGCAGGAAGATTCGGGATTTGACGTCGACGACCGTATCGGCGCCGGGGCGCAGGACGAATCGATAGGCGCCGGTCAAGCTGGGAGAATCCAGCAGCGCGAAAATCGTCAGGTACTGGCTCGTCTGGCTCGGCTTCACGACCCAGAATTCCTTGAACCGCGGGAACTCCTCGCCGGAGGGCAAACCCGTATCGATGGCAAGACCGCGCCCGGAAACCCCATAGACCTGGTCTTTACCTACGACGCGGAAATAGCTTGCGCCGAGGAAAACCATCGTCTCGTCTTTACGATCCGCCTGATTGAGGGCGTAATTGACCTTGAAGCCCGCGATACCCAGGTTTTCATCATCGTTGACGCCATCCGGCAGATCGAGATTGCCGTAGGTGAAATCATCAGGCTTGTAGGTGAAATCGTGCACGCCCTGATCGTCGACGCTGTGGAGCTGGATAGCGCTGTCGTAGTGCATGCCTTCGTGGAAGAAGCTCAGGGTGAAAGGCACCCCGTCCCCGCTCCAGACATCCCGGTCACGCTTGTACTGGATCTGCTCGTACTGGCCATAATCCAGATTACGCAGCGCGTCCGGCAGGTTTTTTTCGGGTTCGCTATAACCCTGCTTTGAAAGGTCCTCGGCTTTCTTCGCGACATCATCGAAACCAAAAGCCAACACATTTTGGGCGATACCGCTGAGCAGCAACCCGGTCAGGGCTACTACCGGAAGAAGCGCCTTGCGTTTTTCAAGGTTACTCCGCCGGATCGATGCACTCACACTCATACTCCTGTCATAACTATCTTGGCCGATATCGACGAGCTCGAAGCGTTCAAGGCCGTACATACCGATACTGAGATGATTAGCCGTACTGAGCCAATTTGACCACGTCACTGGAACCCAGCGCGCGGACGCTACTCACGATGAAAGACGACGAGATAGCGAAGCCTCCGTGCTTCGTACTGCCGCAGTCTAGCATACGCTACACTACGGACACGGAAAGACCACCGTGCCGGCCTCGGATTGCGCTGACGCGCTGTTCACTCATGCTCCGCTAGTGCAGACCCGGTTCACCGATGGACGAGGCCGACGAATGCGTATCGAATCGTACCTCAATCAAGCGATCATGGCGGCCGGGGTACGTCGTTGGCTGGGCATAATGGCGTATCTGGTCATTTTCAGCTACCCCCTTACCCAAGCTGAACGCCTCTACCGCGATGATATCTGGCGGAGCTTTCATGGGGAAATGGGGTGGGTCTCCAATGGTCGCCCGCTCTCCAGCCTGTTCGCCCTGCTCGTCAATGGTGGCCCGCGCCTTGCCGATATCGCGCCGCTGCCGCTATGGCTGGGGCTGGCTGCCGTTGCCTCCTCGATTCTGTTGTGGCGCCGCCGCCTGCTGGCATTTGATACGGGTTATGCCTGGCTGGCGATGTTGATTCTGGTCGTACAGCCGTTTTTCCTACAAAACCTCTCCTATCATTTCGACGCGATGCCCATGGCGCTGGCATTGGCGTGCGCCATCACCGGGATTGCCTGCGCCCTGAATCCCCGCGAGCACCAGCGTTGGCAGGCACGATTTCGCTGGCTGGCCGGTGGGGCCGGTATCCTGGCATCGCTGTTTTTCTACCAGCCCGCGGCCAACGTCTACTTTGTCCTGCTCGCGTTTCACGTCCTCTTGAGCGTCTCCCATCAGGGCCGACCGGACTGGCCCCGACACCTGGGCGCCCTGGCCGTGGGGTTAATGGCACTGATGATATCGAAATTCGTCTCCGCGCTGCTGATTGCCGGCGACTACAGCGTGCAGCACAGCAAACTGGCGCCGCTCGACCAGCTGCCCTTGCATCTGGTCGCTCAGACCGGACGGTTCTGGCACTACGTCGCCAGCATGCTGGATCCGCCGACCGGGTGGCTGTTCCTCGGCTTGGCTGTCGTGGTGCCGCTCGGCCTGGTGATCGCCGCGGTTCGACAGCGCAACGCTGTCGGACTGGCGGTGATGATCCTGGTGCTGGCCTGTCTGCCCATGGGCGGACTGGGTTTTCTCACGGCGCTCGCCAGCCCCATCTGGCAACCCCGGGTGATGATGGGCTTCGGCGCGGTATATGCCGGCCTGCTGTTCTGTGCGCTGCACTGGCTGTGGCGATCACGCCGACCCACCGCCGGATGGTCGCTGCTGGGCTGGCCGCTCGTGGTGGTGGCGCTCGGCACGCCACTGACCCTCGCCTACGCCTACGGCAACGCACAGCGCCAACAGGCGCTCTTCGCCGACGACGTCTCGATGAGATTGATCGACGATCTCGCCACGCAGCCTTCTCCCGCAGCGCTGATCATCGAAGGGTCTTTGCCCCTCACGCGCGCGACGCGCAGCGCGATCACCGTACATCCTCTGCTCGGTGAGCTGATTCGCCCCTATCTCGATAACGGCTACTGGTGGGGCTATCAGGATCTCTATCGTCGCGGACTCTCCTCCGCTTTCGAACTGGGGGACAATCCGGCGCTGCGCCGACGCTTCGAAGTTCAATGCCGAGACTTGACGCCGCTGGCCCGACGCGCCTGGTACACGCTCTATCGGTTCGAGCAGAGCTACGTGGTCTCCTTCGAGTCCCCCTGTCACCACACCCTGACGACGACGGAACTCCCGCTCGACGACTGAGCCGGTCCTGGCAGCGTCATCTTTTCGATGATCGATCTCTCGACCGCGCCATCAGCGATAGCTGGTCTCTCGACGTGCCTTGACCTCGAGGGATCCACAAACGCCCAAGCTCAAAATCCACAAACGCCTAAACATTGGACGAGCTATGTCAGACAAATGGCGAATGGCGGTTTGACGCCAGTTACCTGAAACTGCCGGGGTAATATGGCGGCGGCGTCTTGGAGAGCCGCCACCGGGATGCATTCAACAAGGACACCTTCCAATGCATGCATGGACTCTGATCTCGTTTTTGTTCTTTACGGGGTTGGTCGCCTTGATCACCTGGCGTATCACTCACCGTGACGATCTCAGCAATACGCGCGGCTACTTTCTCGCCGGGCGCAGCCTCAGTTTCCCGCTGATCGCGGGCTCTCTGCTGATGACCAACCTCTCGACGGAACAGATGGTCGGGCTGAATGGCGCAGCCTTCTCCGACGGGTTGAGCGTCATGGCCTGGGAAGTCGTTGCCGTCGTCGCTCTGGTGCTGCTGGCGCTGTTCTTTCTGCCTCGTTTCCTGCGCAGCGGTATCGCCACCGTTCCACAACTGTTGCAGGAGCGGTTTGGTCCGACGACGCAACTGATCTGCAACGTCATCTTCCTGGTCGCCTACGCGGTCATCCTGTTGCCGATCATTCTCTACTCAGGTGCCGTCGGTCTTCAGGGCATGCTGGATCTGCCGGTACTCACAGGTATCGAGTCCAGCACCACGCTGCTGTGGCTGACAGTCTGGGGTGTCGGCATCATCGGCGCGATCTACGCCCTGTTCGGCGGCCTGCGAACGGTCGCCGTCTCCGATACCATCAATGCCATCGGCCTGCTGGTTGGCGGTTTCCTGATCGTTTATCTAGGTCTCAACGCCGCCGGCGACGGCAACGGTATCGCTGCCGGCTGGCAGGCTATCCAGCAGGCCCAGCCTGAACGCCTGAACTCCCTGGGTCGGCCGGATCAGCAGGTTCCCTGGCCGACACTGTTTACCGGCGTTTTCCTGATCAACCTGTTCTACTGGTCCACCAACCAGCAGATCATTCAGCGTACCTTCGCCGCCAAGAGCCTTTCCGAAGGCCAGAAAGGCGTGCTGCTGACAGGTTTCCTGAAGCTGCTCGGCCCGCTTTATCTGGTGCTCCCGGGCATCATCGCCTACCAGCTCTATGCCGATGAAGGCATCGCCGGCGATCAGGCCTATGGCTACCTGGTCTTCCATCTGCTGCCGCCTTGGCTGACCGGCTTCTTCGCCGCCGTCATGGTCGGCGCCATCCTGTCGTCGTTCAATTCGGCCCTGAACAGCACCACGACGCTCTTCAGCCTGGGTATCTACAAAGGGATCTTCAAGAAGGAAGCGAGCGAGCAGCAGGTGGTCAACGCCGGCAAGATCTTCGGTTGGGTGATGGCTGTCGCAGCCATGGTGATCGCCCCGCTGCTGGCCGGTCAGGACAGTCTTTTCGACTACCTGCAAACGATGAATGCGATCTACTTCATTCCGATTCTCGCCGTGGTGATCGTGGGTCTGCTGACCAAGCGAGTGCCGGAGTCCGCTGCCATCTTTGGCCTGATCGGCGGCATCGTGATGATTGCGGCTGGCTACTTCGTACCGCCCTTCAATGGCATTCTGGAGATCACCAACCAGTATCATTTCGTGGCCGGCGTCTTCGTGGTGCTGGTGCTCGGCATGCTAGTGATCGGCAGGATCGCGCCGCGCCGAGAAGCTTGGGTCCACGAGGACGTCAAGGCGGTCGATCTGACGCCCTGGAAAGGAGCGGTGCCGGTAGCGATCGTGCTGCTGATTCTGGTCTTCGCCATCTACTTCGCCTTCGCCGGCTAGACCGACCTTGCGCATGACCGCCGCCCCGCTTCTGCGGGGCGGCTTCATTTCCATTCGCGCTCTTGCCCCGCCCCCCTTCCGCCCGCACATATCGTTTACCATACGATCAGGTTTCATTCGGGAAGAAGCGATGCGCAGACAACTGACACATGAAGTTCAGAACCTGATCGACCGCGGGCGGGATCGTCAGCTGCGCCTGGCGGTCACCGGCCTGTCGCGTGCCGGCAAGACGGCGTTCTTGACCTCGCTGGTCAATCAGCTGCGTCATGCGGGTATCGACGCCCGTCTCGATCTGCTCAAGTCCGCCCGCGACGAGCGTCTGCTGGGCGCCCAGCGAGTCTCGCAACCCGATCTCGGCATCCCGCGTTTTCCCTACGATGAAGCCATGACTTCGCTCGGGTCGACACCGCCGCGCTGGCCGGAGCCGACCCGCGGCATCAGCGAGCTGCGCCTGCAGCTACGCTACAAGACGCGGCGCGTGCGTGGATTATTGGGCGATACCGCGACGCTGACGCTGGATCTGATCGACTACCCCGGTGAATGGCTGCTGGACCTGCCGCTGCTGGAACACGATTTCCTCAGCTGGAGTGCAGCCCAGCTTGCCAGCATGGGCCCGGAACGTCGGCAGTATGCCGAGACCTGGCAAAAATCCGTCGCCGAACATTCAGCCGACGAAACGGTGGATGAGTCGCGTCTGGCCGAACTCGCCGAGCGCTACGCCGTCTCCTTGCGCCAAGCGCGAGAGGCCGGATTCTCTCATCTGCAACCGGGCCGCTTTCTGTTGCCAGGCGATCTGCAGGGGGCGCCGGTGCTGCAGTTCTTTCCGCTACCCGGCGTCGGCGAAAGTGACCGCCAGAGACTGGAATCGCTGCCCGCCTCCAGCCTTTACCAGACACTGAAGACGCGTTTCCGCTTCTACCAGCAGCATGTGGTCAAACCCTTCTATCGCGACTATTTTCGCCGCTTCGATCGCCAGATCGTGCTGGTCGACGTACTCGGCGCGCTCAACGCCGGGCCGGAGCGCTTCGAGGATCTGTCGCGGGCGCTCGCGACCTTGATGCGAAGCTTCGACTACGGCAAGCGCAGTCTGCTGAACCGGCTGTTCTCGCCGCGCATCGATCGCCTGGCGATAGCCGCCACCAAGGCGGACCACGTCACGCCGGACCAGCACGCCAATCTGGTCACGCTGCTCGAATCGCTGCTCGCCGACCCGATCAAGGATCTGCGCTATGCCGATGTCCCGGTACGCGCTTTTTCGCTGGCCTCGATCCGAGCCACCGAACCGCGTGAAGTCGACAACGACGGCAAGCGCCAGCCGGCACTGCGTGGCCATGGTCTCGACGGAGAGCCACTGCTGGTCTATCCCGGCGACGTCCCGGCCAAGCTGCCGGAGCCGACGTTCTGGCAACGCCAGGGGTTCGCTTTCACGGATTTCCGACCGCCGCCGTCAACAGCGGCCGCGCTGCCCCATATCCGTATGGATGCCGCCATGGAATGGCTGATAGGAGACAAACTGCGATGAGCGATCCACGCCCCGGACAACGCTTCGCCTTCGACGAGCCGCCGACGCCAGCCGACGACACCTCGCTCCACGGCGCCCAGGTCTACCTGCCCACTCAGGCCAGCGATCCGTATACCGCAGCCGACGACCAGGACTCACCCGCTCTCGACGCCGCCGTCAAACCACCGCGCAAACGGCGCTGGGGGTTGATGGCGATCGTGGGTGCCACGCTGGGCCTGGGCACGATCGAGGCGGTGCAGTCGCTTTACACTTCGGCTCTTGGCGGTGACTGGCTCTCAGGCGCCTGGAGCATGGTTGCGCTACTCGCGGTGGGGCTGGGCGCCAAGGCGCTATGCGGCGAACTGTGGCGGCTGCGCAAGCTGCGCCGGCATGCACGCCTGCGTCAGCAACTGGACGACGAGTGGGTCGACGACACGACGGATGCGCACAAGGACCCTGCTGCACTGGCCGATGAGCTCCGCAGCCAGATGGGGCTTTCCAAGGATCATCCGCACTGGCAATCCTTCCTGCATGCCCACGAGGCACACCACACCGCGCAGGAGACCCGCGAACTGATCGCGTATCACATTCTCAACCCCCGCGATCAGGCGGCACGGCGACTGGTGACCCGGATGTCCAGCGAGACCGCCGTCATGGTGGCCGTCAGCCCGTTGACACTGGTGGACATGCTGCTGATGGCGTGGCGCAACATCGCCATGCTCGATCGGATTGCCGCGCTTTACGGATTGCAGCTCGGCTATGCCAGCCGTCTGCGGCTTTTCAGGGAAGTACTGCGCAACATGGCGTTTGCGGGCGCCAGCGAAATGATCAGCGACGCCGGCATGGATCTGCTGTCGATGAACCTGGCCGCCAAGCTATCCACGCGCGCGGGGCAGGGTCTGGGCGCCGGGTTGCTGACGGCACGCCTGGGCCTTCGCGCCATGCGCACCACCCGGCCGATCGCCTTCGCGCGCGACGAACAGCCGCGTCTCGCCGATCTTCGGCGCGAAGTGTGGCAGCAGCTACGCAGACTGGACGATGGCTCGAAAGCGGAGTGAGGCGATACCTTTCCGACGAGCTTTCGGGCGAAAGCGCCGTCCGTCAGTCGAGGACGAAAAACTGGCGTAGCGCACGCGCCACCGCCGATTCGTGATGGGCGCCGATGGTCCTGGCCCGAGGCAGTTGATCGATGACCTCGGGGTGCGCGTTGGAGACGACATAGGCGTTGCCCGCCAGCGTCAGCATCTCGATATCGTTGAAGTTGTCACCGAAGGCCAGTGCCCGCTCGACGGGGATGTCGAGCGCCTTCAGAGCGCGGCTCAACGCAGTCGCCTTGTTCACGCCCCGATACATGATCTCGAGCGAATTGGCTGCCGAGTAGGTGATGTGCAGCATTTCCCCATGACGTTCGCGCAGGATGCGCTCCAACGGCTCCAGCAGTGCCGGCTCACCGATGTAGAGCACCTTGCCGACGTGCTCGTGTTCCAGGTGCTGCATGTCATCGACCTGATAGGTAAACCCCGACATCGCGTGAAGCGGCAGCAGCTCCGGCGCTTCGGCATCGATCAGCCACCGATCCTGGGTGTAGAGGTTGAGCCTGACCGTTGGCGGACGCGGCATGTCCACCAGCGCCTGAACCAGCGCGGTCGGCACCAACGTTTCATTGACGAGCCGATCCTCGGAATCGTGGAGGTGGGCGCCGTTGCTACTGATGATCCAGGCCGGAATCTCCAACTGACGCCGAATGGCCGCGATATCGTGGTAGTGGCGCCCGGAGGCCAGCACGATCACCTGCCCCTGGGCGGACAGCGTGCGCAGCGTGTCCCGGGTCAAGGCGTCGACGCGGTGCTCGGCATTCAACAGGGTGTTATCGAGATCGCTGGCGATCAGGTACTGGGACATGGAGTCTTCCTTGGGGAACGGCATCGAACTCTTTGCCATGCGCCTTTTGCGACGAGCCCTTCGCGACGAACCGGTTGCGACGAACTCGTTGCAGTGGGCTCTGGGCAACGAACGCTGGGCGGGAAACGCGCCGTGACGAACGGCTCACGGCCAGTTTACAGCCTGGAACCTTCGACCGCTTGTTGAGCGCATGGACGTTCAGTGTCACGGGCGGGGCAACGGGCGTCAATCACCCGCTGACCCGACAGACCATCCGGTGCTGGCACCCGCGGCCGACTCAAGCCTTGAGACTATTGGCGACCGCACCAGCCTGACGCCCCATCACCAGGTGCACGACGCCGTGCCCGACTTCCTGGATGCCGGCGGCTCCCAGCCCCTGCAGCGCGGCGTCGTCCATCTGTGCCCGATCCTTCAGCTCCAGCCGTAACCGGGTCGTCGCCACGGCGGCGACGTTGCGAAGATTTTCCGCACCGCCCAGTGCCGCCAGCCACGCATGACGTGAGGCGTCATCGAGCGTGGCCTCGGTGAGGGCCGCATCGCTCTCGGTCGCGGCCGGTACCGTCAGCGTCTTGCCCTGATCGCGGACCGCCGCTCGAATATCGTCTGCGACGGCATCGGCGATCGGGCCCAGAATCACCTGCAGGCCACCGCCGCGCAGATGCAGAACGCCCCTGGCGCCGAGCGCCTTGAGCGACGGCTCGTCAATGGCGGCATCGTCCTGCATCACCAGCCGCAAGCGCGTGGTGCAGGCGCCGATGCTGACCAGATTGGTCGCCCCGCCGAGTGCCGTCACGAAGGCGGGCCCGCGCTCGCCGGGATCGTGGCTGACGGTTGCCGTTGCCGCTTCCAGTTCGCGACCCGGCGTCGGCAGATCGAAGCGGACGATCGCCCAGCGGAAGATGCCGTAATAGAGCGCGAAATAGCAGAGCCCTACCGGGATCATCATCCAGCCGTTGGTCGAGAGACCGTAGGAGAGCGCGTAGTCGAACGCCCCGGCCGAGAAGGTGAAACCCAGTTTGACGTCGAGCATGTTCATCAACGCCATCGAGATGCCGGTGAGAACCGCATGCATCGCATACAGGGCAGGTGCCAGGAACATGAACGAAAACTCGATCGGCTCGGTAACGCCGGTCAAAAACGCGGTCAACGCCAGTGACAGCAGCAGGCCGCCGACCTGCGCACGGCGAGACCTGGCGGCCGTGTGGTACATCGCCAGTGCGGCCGCCGGCAGACCGAACATCATCACCGGGAAGAAGCCGGCCATGAAACTGCCGGCCGTCGGGTCGCCGGCAAAGAAGCGATTGAGATCGCCCGTGGCGCCGTCGTAGCTACCGAACACGAACCACACGAAGCTGTTGAGCACGTGATGCAGCCCGGTCACGATGAGGACTCGGTTGAGCACGCCGTAGACGAACAGGCCGAGATCACCGGCATCGATCAGCCACTGACCCAGTTGATCGATGCCCTGCTGGATCGGCGGCCAGATCAGACCGAATATACCCCCGAGCACCACGGCGGAGAGCCCGGTGACGATGGGAATGAAACGGCGTCCGCCGAAGAAGGCCAGATAGTCCGGCAGCTTGATCGACTTGTAACGGTTGTAGAGCAATCCGGCCACGCTGCCGATGATGATGCCCGAGAGCACCCCCATGTTGATGTCGGGATTCAGCGTTTCCAGCACTGCCGTGAGCACCAGATAGCCGATCACCCCGGCCAGACCGGCAGCGCCGTTGTCGTCGTCGGCAAAGCCGACCGCCACACCGATGGCAAAGATCAGCGCCAGGTTGGAAAAAATCGCGTTGCCCGCGTTGGCGATGAAGGCGATATCGAGCAGATCGGGCTGGCCCATGCGCAGCAATAGCCCGGCCACCGGCAGCACTGCGATGGGCAACATCAGCGAACGGCCGAGTTTCTGAAGACCGGCCATCAGCCGGGAACCGAAAGTCGTGGTCATGACGCGCTCCTCAAGATCTTGTTGTCGTATGGCTGGCGTCGGGATCCGCTGAGCCGGTGCCGGGTTTTGCCTCGCCGGGACTCGAATGCGCTGCTTCGACGCGCTGGCCGCTTGCACCCGTCACGCCATCGTCACCTGCCGGCGCTTCTTCCAGCAGGCTTCCCGACAGCTCCTGCAGCGCCTGTCTCACGGCAGCGGCGTCGGCCAACGCGAGCAGCAACGGGAGTCGTGCGGCCAGCGCGCCGGCATCCAGCCGACGCAGGCCCGCCTTGACCGCGGCGATACGCCCGGGTTCGACGGAGAGCTCGTCGACGCCCATGGCCGCGAGCAGAGCGCCCGCCAGCGGGTCCCCCGCCGCCGCACCGCAGACGGCAACCGGACACTGACCGGAAGCGCCGTCGAGACACGAGGCGATGAGCCGCAGCACGCCGGGATGGAGAACGTCGCTGCGCAGCGCCAGCGACGCCACCTCTCGGTCCATCGCCAGCGCGTACTGGGTCAGATCGTTGGTACCGATGGAAAGGAAATCGGCTTCGCGCGCGAGATCGTCGGCACACAGCGCAGCCGTCGGCACCTCGATCATCACGCCCAGCGCCGGCAACCGCTCGATACCCAGGCTGGCCGCCCGGGACGCGAGTCGTTGCCGTACCCAACGCAGCTCGCCGACATCGGCAACCATCGGCACCATCAGTCGCAGCGCCGTCAGACCATCTTCGCAGAGCGGCAGATCGCGCCCGGCTTCGAGCAGCGCATCGAGCTGGGTCTCGAACAGCGCCGGCTGCGTCTGCCACAGCCTCACGCCCCGCTCTCCCAGCGCCGGGTTGGGCGTCGCCGGTAACCGCAGGTAGGGAAGCTGCTTGTCGGCACCGATATCCAGCAGGCGGACGACCACCGGCTTGCCGTCCATCGCCTCGACGGCGGCGCGATACTCGGCCTGCTGTTCGGCGAGCGTCGGCGCCGTCTGCCGCTCCAGAAACAGGAACTCACTGCGCATCAGCCCCACACCGTCGGCGCCCGACCGTGCCGCCGACCGCGCTTCCGCACGGGTGGCGATATTCGCCGCGACGTGAAGCCGGCGTCCGTCTAGCGTCGTTACGGGCTCGAAGGCCGCTGCGCGCTCCGACTCGGTCTGTCGCCGCTGCCTGACCTGCTCGGCATCGATCGCCGCCAGACGCTGCGCGTCGGGCGCAAGCTCGAGTACACCGTGACGGCCGTCGCCACGACTATCGAGACAGGCGTTGTCGCTTCTGGCTTCCAGCAGCCCGTCGCCCATGGCCACCAGGCATGGCAATCCCCGTGCTCGCGCCAGAATCGACACGTGGGAGGTCAATCCACCGGAGGCCAGACATAGCCCGGCAATCCGATCCGCCACCGCAACGAACTGCGAAGGGGTGAGCTCGCGGGCGATCAGAATCGCGCCGTCGAGACCCGAGATGGTAGCCGCCGCCTCGGTGGCGAAGAGCTGCATGACCTGACGCTGCAGATCGCGAAGGTCATCGGCCCGCGCCGCCAGCAGCGCATTGTCGCCACCACGCAGGCGTTGAATCTCGCGCTCCAGCGCCAGGAACCAGGCGCGTCCGGCGCTGCGCCCGTTATCAATTTCCGCTTCGGCCGCCCCGCGTAGATCGGGATCGTCCAGCCAGGCGCGGTGCGCCTCGAAGATTTCCGCCTCGGCCTGCTGTCCGCCTGCCTGGGCGGCCTGCATCGCCTGGACCAGCGTCGTGTCAACGTCCCGCAACGCCGACGTCAGCGCCTCGCGCTCCTGCTCGGTGTCGGCGGCGCTATCGGGCACCGGAGGCAATGCCATCTCGTAGCGAACCAAGGGCCCCACCACCAATCCCGCACTCGCGACCAGGCCGGTCAAGCCGCCGCCGGCGGACGTCCGTGACGCCTGCCGCTGACCCTCGGCCTGCGATTGCGGTGGTACATCACGCTGCGTGGCATCCGCTTCGGCGGTTTCCAGCAGCGTCGTTGCCGCATCGACCGCTGCCTGGGCGCTCGAACCCCGAGCGACAACCCGAACGCGATCCCCCTGAACCAGGCCCAGGTTGAGCAGTGCGCTGAGGCTGGCAGCGCTGGCCTTGGCGTTGTCGTTGTCGTTGTCGATCTCGGCGGACTGATCCTCGCCGGTCCGAATCAGCGTCAGTTCCACCGCGTGCTGCCGGGCGATGGCTCGCAGCCGCGACGCCGGACGGGCGTGCAGGCCACTGGCACTGGCGATCACGGCTTCACCGCTGGCGAATTCTCCGTCCGCCGACGCCTCGCTGCCCGCGTCATCGAGCCCGGCAGTCGCCACGGCGGCGGAGGTCGCCTGCCACTGCAGCAGATCCTCGCCCATCTCGACGATCGTGCCCGGTGCGACCAGCGCCTCGAGCGTGGTGTCTGGTCCGTTGGTGAGCACGATGGGGGTGACCAGCGCCTTGGCACGTTGCGCCAGGCGATCGGCATCGAACCGGCATAGCGGGTCACCGGCAGAGACCCGCTCGCCGGTCGCGACCAGCAGCTCGAACCCATCGCCATCGAGATCGACGGTATCGAGGCCGATATGCAGCAGCCATTCATGGTTGGCATCGTCTCGCAGCGTGATCGCGTGCGCGGTTCTTGCGCACTGAATGATCTCTCCGTTGCAGGGCGCATGCAGCGTCTCCCCCAACGGATCGATGGCGATGCCTGGCCCCATGGCGCCTTCGGCGAAGACAGGGTCAGGCACTTCTGTCAGCGGAACCACTACCCCGCGCATCGGGGCCCTGAGAAACCGTAATGTGGATGACATGAAGACTCCCGGCTTGTTGTTGTTCCACTCCTGCTCCGGTCCGGCATGCGCCGAATTCCGGACACCTGGTCGCGCGACCCGCGACCGCAAGATAGCGTCGGCGATTCAGAGCGTACGGGTCACCTTCTGCAGGTGACGCGGCCGATCCGGATCGCCGCCTCGGGCCACGGCCAGCCTGGCGGCCATCACGTAGAAGCTCTGGATCACCGACAGCGGCTGCAGGTCGTCGTGACCGGCGTCGATCAGCGGCAGCTGGCGCGCGCCGACACTATCGTCGGCAGCCAGCAGCACCCTGGCGCCGATACTCTCCAGCCAGACGGCCAGCTCCAGCAGCCCGGCCTGATCCGGCCCCGGCGGCGCGAACACCAGCACCGGATAGCCCGGCCCGATCAGCGCCATCGGGCCATGACGAACTTCGGCGGCACTGAACGGCTCGGCCTGGATGGCGCAGGTTTCCTTGAACTTGAGCGCCGCCTCCTGGGCCACGGCGAGTCCTGCACCCCGGCCGATCACCAGCAGCCGGTCGACATCGATCAGCGCGTCCACCGCCGGCTGCCAATCCAGCCGCGCCGCGGCTTCCAGTGTCGGCGGCAATGCTTCCAGCGCCGTCAGCAGTGTTTCGTCCTCGGCCCAGGCGCCGATCAGATGCGCACAGGCGGCCAGGGTGGCGAGATAGCTCTTGGTCGCCGCGACGCTTTTTTCGACGCCCGCCTGCAGCGCGATCTCGCACTCGGAGGCCTGCCCCAGCGGCGAATCCGGCGTATTGACCAGTGCCACGCTACGGGCACCGCCGACGATCAGTGCCTTCTGCGTCGCAACCAGATCGGGGCTGGCGCCAGACTGCGAGATGGCCACCGCCAATTGCCCCCGGACCCGCCAGGGCGCGTTGGCGACCGTGGTCAATGACGGCGGCACCGACGCCATCGGCAAGCCGAGATGTTTCATCCCCAGATAGGCGAAGTAGGCGGCGGCGTGGTCGGAGCTGCCCCGCGCCACCGTCAGCGCGCCACGCAGATCCGACTCGCGCAGCGTCCCGCCGAGCTCGGCGAGGTGGGCGGCATTGGCCTGCCATTGCGCCCGCAGGCATCCGGGCGCGCTCTGCGCCTCTTCCAGCATCAGTGACATCAGTGCCTCTCCCGCGGCGCAGCCGCCGCCTGTGGTGTCGTCCGTTGTTGCGAGCCCGTCTGTCCCTGTCCCGTCGACGAGGCGTGGTGGGCGAGCTCGCCCCCCACGTAGACGGCGTCGATCTCGAGTCGCGCGTTCATGACCACGACATCGGCGCGACAGCCGATATCCAACCGACCGATCTCGGTCTCGCCGAGAAAATCGGCGGGATACTGGGACAGTCGCCGGCAGGCGTCGTCCAGACCGAGACCGATCTGGACCAGATTGCGCAGCGCCTGGTCCATGGTCAGGGTACTGCCCGCCAGCGTGCCGTCGGCCAGGCGCACGCCCCCGAGGCATTTGGTCACATGCTGCTCGCCGAGACGGTATTCCCCGTCCGGCATGCCGGCCGCGGCCGTGGAGTCGGTCACGCCAAAGAGATGGGGAATGCAGCGCAGCGCCGTGAGGATGGCGCCGGGATGAACGTGAAGCAGATCGGGAATGATCTCGGCATAGTCGGCGTGCGCCAGCGCCGCGCCGACCATGCCGGGCTTGCGGTGATGGAGCCCGGTCATGGCATTGAACAGGTGGGTGAAGCCGTGAGCGCCATTCTCGAGCCCGGCCACGCCCTCCTCGTAGCTCCCCAGGGTGTGGCCCATCTGCACCCGCACGCCACGCTCGCGCAGCTGCCCGATGAGTTCGGCATGGCCCGACAGCTCCGGCGCCAGCGTCAGCAGCCGGATCGGTGCCAGTTCCATCAGCGCCTCGACGTCCGCGATCGCGCCGGGGTGGGCATACGGGGGCTGCGCGCCCAGCTTGCCGGGGTTGAGATAGGGGCCTTCGAGATGCACCCCCAGGAGTCGTGAAGCGCAGGATGGCGGCGCGGCGATCAGTCGAGAGATATCCCGCAACGCCTGCTGGATATCCGATACCGGTGCGGTCATGGTGGTGACCAGCAGACTGGTGGTCCCGAAACGGACGTGGGTTCGCGCCATGGTCGCGGCGGCGTCGCCCCCTTCCATGGCGTCCGCTCCGCCCCCGCCATGCACGTGCAGATCGACGAATCCCGGCAGTAGCCGCGGATATTCGTTCGTGCCGGGATCGACCGCCTCGCCCTCGATGGCGGCGATTCGGCCATCGCGCCAGTGGAGCGTGCCGAGGCGCCATCCTTCGGGGGTCAGAATATTGCCGTAAAGCATGCTGCCTCCTGCTCGAGCGATCTCATTGCGTCAGTTCCACCATGAAGTCGTAGTAATCGGTTCGGCAGTAGGTCACCGTCAATTCCCCCGGCCGGCCGTCGGCGAGATAGCCGAGCCGCGTCATCATCAGCAGTGCGCAGGATTGCGGCACCTGGGCAAGCGTCGCCAGCTCGGCATCGGCATTGACCGCCGACACATGCTGCAGGGCCCGCACGATCGGCGTGCCCAGATTGTCGAGGTGGCGGTAGAGCGAATGGGTGACGCCCTGCGGATCGGGCAGTACCCGGCTCGGCAGGCAGCTCTCCTCGACCGCGACCACCACGTCATCGGCCAGCCGCAGGCGCTTGAGCCGTGACACCTGATGATCCGCGTTCAACCCCAGCCGCAGGCTCTCCTCCACCGTCGGCGTTCCCAGACTCCGACTCAGCCAGCGCGAGCTGGGGCGATGACCGCGCTGGGTCAAGAGCTCGGTAAAACTGGTCAATCGTGTCAGCGATTGATTGAGCCGCGGGGCAATGAAAGTGCCGGAGCCATGGGTTCGCTGAATCAGGCCCAGTGCCACCAGCCGATCCAGCGCCTTGCGTGCGGTGATGCGGGAAATATTGAGCGATTCCGCCAGCACTCGCTCCGAAGGCAGGGCCTCGCCGGTTTCCCAGTCACCCGCTTCGATCGCCTGGACCAGCTGCTGGGCCAATTGACGATAGAGCGGGGTCGACCGATCGGCATCCAGCCTGAGCCGCGATAGCGTTGATTCCATGGCAAGTCGGCTCCGGCGTCGCTGTGATCGATATCCGTGGCTGATACCACTTCAATACCACCAACATAACCACTCGCATACCAATCCACCAGACCCGCGACGACCAACTTTGGTCGAACCCGGAGCGCAATCGGTTCGGCCGGATCGAACCTGGCTCGACGACGAATGCCCCGGGCCGCCGCGCGATTGGCGTGCCCCTCGCGGAATCCGTATAGTGTCGCTCTCGTCCACCGACCGATCCGATCCGATGCTGCAGAACAACTCTCTTCTGGCCCAGTTGAAGCAAAACATTCGCGCCAGCACGCCGCGCGTCCAGGGCACCATCAAGGCGACCGACAAGGGTTTCGGTTTTCTCGAAGCCGAAGACGGCACGTCCTATTTCATCCCGCCGCCCGCCATGAAGCAGGTCGTCCATGGCGACCGCATCGAAGCGGTCATCAAGGAGGACGGCGACAAGAAACAGGCGGACCCCGAGACGCTGCTGGAGGCATCGCTGGATCGCTTCGTGGCGCGCGTGCAGAAGCGCGACGGGCGCCTGGCGGTGGTCCCTGACCACCCCTCGATCAATCTTTCGCTCAAGGCACGCCTCAAGCGCTCGCTGGAAGAGTCCGACATCGCCGACGGCGACTGGGTCGTCGCCCGCCTGATCCGCCATCCGCTGCGACCGGACGACCGCGCCTTCTTTACCCAGATCGACGAGCTGGTGGTCAAGAGCGAGGACCCGGCCGTTCCCTGGCGCGTCACGCTGGCACGCCACGCGCTGGAACAGGAGTGTCCGCCGGCCGCCGATGCCTGGCCGCTGAAGGACGAAGGGCTGGTCCGCGAAGATCTCACCGCGGAGCCGTTCTTCACCATCGATGGCGAGAAGACTCGCGACATGGACGACGCGCTGCGGGTCGAAGCCACCGACGACGGCTGGACCATGACGGTGGCGATCGCCGATCCCACCGCCTATGTGGACGAGTCCCACCCGGCGGACAAGGAAGCGCGTACCCGCGCCTTCACGGTCTACCTCCCGGGTCAGAACGTCACCATGCTGCCGGAAGCGCTGGCCGACGATCTGTGCTCGCTGAAGCCGGATGTGGAGCGTCCGGTACTGGCGTGCCGCCTGCAGGTGGGCCACGACGGCACGCTGGGGGAATATCGCTTCTTCGCCGCCACGATTCGCTCCCAGGCACGGCTGGTCTACGACGCGGTCTCCGACTGGATCGACGGCGAACCGAACGCCGAGGCGCCGGCGGCACCGATCGCCGAGCAGTTGACGGCGCTGGCCGAGCTCTCCCGCGCTCGCGCCGCCTGGCGCGAAGCCAACACGCTGGTGTTCAAGGATCGCCCCGACTACGCGTTCGATCTCGACGACGCCGGTAACGTGCTGGGCATCCGGGTCGAGGAGCGACGCATTGCCCAGCGCATGATCGAAGAGGCGATGATCGTTGCCAATGCCTGCTGCGCCGACCTGCTAGCCAAGGAAGTCGGCCACGGCATTTTCAACGTGCACCACGCCTTCGAACCGGAAAAGATCGATCAGGCGCTGGAATTCCTGGCCGCACAGGAGATTCCGGCAGAGCGCGAGCAGCTTTCCGAACTCTCTCGCTATCGCGAATTCCGCCGGGCGCTGGACGCTCGCGAAGACGCCTGGCTGGATGTGCGCCTCCGTCGCTTCCAGGGTTACACCAGCATGTCGGCCCGCCCCGGGCCTCACTTCGGCCTGGGACTGCCGGCCTATGCCACCTGGACATCGCCGATCCGCAAGTACGGCGACATGGTCAATCATCGCCTGATCAAGCGGGTCTTGAAGTCGGAAGTGGCCCCTGTGGAAGCCAGCCAGCAGCTGACCGAGCAACTGACCGAACGCCGTCGACTGAACCGAATGGCCGAACGTGACGTCAAAGACTGGCTTTACGTGCGCTATCTGGGTGCCACCCTCGACCAGGGCGAAGTGTACGATGCCGATATCATCGATATCCGCCGTGGTGGCATGCGGGTCCGCCTGATCGCCAACGGGGCGACCGCTTTCGTGCCGGCACCGTTGATCCACAGCGACCGCACTCAGGTCGCCATCGACGACAAGGAAGGCCGCATCCAGATCGCCGGCGAGCCGCGCTATCAGCTCGGTGGCTCCCTGCGCGTCAAGCTGGTCGAAGCGCGTGAAGCGACACGCTCGCTGGTGGCCACTCCCGCCGAGTGAGCGACGCAACGGCCCGGCAGCGCTGACGACGGCGCCGCCGGGCTACCACTATGGTGTGAACGCCCTGTGGCAGTAAAACGATATACTGCAATGTAGTCGGTCATCGATATCGTCAGTCATCGCCATTCTCGGGAATGTGCTTTTATCGACAGCGACGGTCTTGACAGGGAAAGTCTTTTAGAGGAGCGGCTCGTTGCATATTGCCGACGTCACGATGTTCTATGCCCCCGCCAGCGGCGGGGTTCGTACTTACCTCGATGCCAAGCATCGGCGCCTCGCCAAATTGCCGGGCATCACCTGCAGTCTGCTGATTCCTGGCTCGCAGCTGTTTTCCCACAACGGCATTCACGAAATTCCGTCACCGCCGTTACCGTTCAGCCAGGGATACCGATTTCCGCTTCGTCGCCGCGGCTGGGAGCGGGAGCTCGTTCGCCTGGCTCCCGACATCATCGAAGCCGGCGATCCCTACGTGACCGGCTGGGCAGCGCTGCAAGCGGGTCGCAAGCTCGACGTGCCGGTGGTCGGTTTCTATCACTCCGATCTGCCACGGCTGATCAGCAACAGAATGGGAAGCGGCACCGACAAGCTGGTAGAGCGATATGTCTATCAGCTCTACCGCCGCTTCGATCAGGTGCTGGCGCCAAGCCGGGTGATGGCGGAGCGGTTGACCCGCCTCGGCATCGAGCAGGTCGCCATTCAGCCGCTGGGCGTCGATCTGGAAACGTTTCATCCCAGCCGCCTGAATCCGGCTCTACGTCGACAGCTCAATCTCGACGACGACACCAAGCTGCTGATCTTCGTCGGGCGTGGCTCTCGCGAAAAGAATCTCCACGACCTGCTGGAAACCGCACGGCTGCTCGGCAAAGGCTACCATCTGCTGCTGGTCGGACCGAGCATGCCCAGCAACGTTCCCGATAATGTCAGCGTGATCGATCGCTACACGCCAACCGAAGAGGTCGCCAGCTGGCTGGCATCCAGTGACGCGCTGGTGCACGCCGGTACTCAGGAAACTTTCGGCCTGGTCGCGCTCGAAGCGATGGCCAGCGGTATTCCCGTCATTGCCGCGAGAGCCGGGGCCCTGGCCGAAAACGTGCCGCTGGGCTGCGGGCTGCTCAGCGAGCCGCACTCGCCGGCGGACATGGCGCGCGCCGTGAGGGAGCTGTTCTCCAACCACGATGCCGCGCAGGCCGGACGCCGCGCCCGCCGTTACGTGGAGCGCAATCACGATTGGGACATCGTCATCGACGGCCTGCTGTCACACTATCGTCGCCTCACCAGCGCCACCGAAGGCGCGGGAGAGGCCCAGCAGGGCTCGCAGCATGGATGATCGCCATTTTTCGCTGGTGCTCCACGATATCGCGCCGGAGACCTGGCCGGATTATCGCGGTTTCGTCGAAGCCGTCGATCGTCTCGGTGAACGTCTTGGTCAGCGCATCCCCATCACCTGGCTCGTCGTACCCAATTTCCACGGGCGTGGCGAATGCCGCGACAGTGATACTCTGCGCCGGGTACTCGATACGCGTCTGGCGCTGGGCGACGAGTTGACGCTACATGGCTATTACCATCGGGATGACGCGCCGGCGCCCCGCTCGCTGCGCGATTTCTACATGCGCCGGATCTACACCTGGGAGGGGGAATTCTATTCCCTCGATCGCGCTCGAGCCGGGGCCCTGCTCGACGAAGGAATGGCTCAGTTCGAGTCCTGCGGCTGGCCACATGGCGGCTTCGTGGCACCGGCCTGGCTGATGAGCCAGGGAACGCGTGAGGCACTGAAAGAGCGTCCGTTCACCTACACCAGCGACCCCCAACAGCTCTACCGGCTACCGGCCTTCTCCCCGCTGGAAGCGCCGAGCATCGTGTGGAGCGCCCGCAGCGCCTGGCGACGCGGCATGTCGCGCGTGGTCAGCGCCATTCAATATCGCCGTTTCCAGCACGCCGGGATGCTGCGGTTGGCATTGCACCCCGTGGATATGCGCTATCAGCCCTCCTACGACTACTGGCTGCAGATGGTCGAGCATTTGATGCGGTCGGGACGACAGCCGGTGACGAAACAGAGCTGGCTGAACCACGCTGCCCCCGATATTGCCTCGGACAATCTCGCCCAACGGGCGAACAAGGATCGCTCCGCGGCATGAAGCGCATCCTGTGGTTATTGGCGCTGGGCCTGGTGGCAGCGCTGGCAATACCGATTCTGATCGGTGGGCGTGGCATCGTCACCGAACTGCGGGGATTCCCCACTTCCCAGCTGCTGCTGATGATGGGCATGATCCTCGTCTGCTGGAACCTCAACGCCCTGCGCCTGAGGTTGTTGCTGGCCGGGCGTGCCGGGAAACTTTCCCAGACCCGCGCCTTTTCGATCGTCATGGCCACCGAGTTCGCCATCTGCGCCACACCCGGTGGGACCGGCGGCCCGCTGACCCTGCTTGGCCTGCTGGCTCGACGCGGCATCCGGCCGGCTCAGGCGTCCGCCATCTTTGCCGTCGATCAGCTCACCGATCTGCTGTTCTTCCTGTCCGGCTTGATTGGCGTGGCTCTCTACGTATTGATCGAGGCCGTCGATCTGAAGCTGGGCTGGCTGGTGGGTCTTCCCACTCTGCTGCTACTGACCGCGCTGGTGATGCTATGGCTGACGCTCACCCATTACGCCCGGGTCATGCATGTCACGGGGCGCTGGCTGGCCAGGCTCAACGTCAAGCGCCGCTCGCGATTCGGCTTCGCCCGTCGTCTGCTGCATTTTCGCAACTCGCTGATCGAAACCCTGCGGCTACCGCGCTGGTTGCTGCTCGCCGTATTCCTGCTCTGCTGCGCTCACTGGCTGATCCGCTACAGCATTCTCTACCTGGTCGTCCAGGGACTGGGGCAGCATATCGACTGGGCGTGGACGTTCCTGGTGCAGATGGTATCGATGGCTGCCGGCCAGCTCAGCTTCCTGCCGGGGGGCGCGGGAGGCGCCGAGCTGACATCATCCGCTCTGCTAACGCCGCTGATCGGCGCGCAGAGTGCCGCCGCCGCCGTGCTGATCTGGCGCTTCGTTACCTACTACTTCTATCTGCTGGCCGGATTTCCGATATTCGTCGCCACCGCGGGAAAGGCCTTCCTGCGCATGATGAACAAGCAGCGGGCCGCGGGCAAACGCTGACATCGAAACGACAGACAGCGTCAATCACCGGCCTGGTCGAGGCTGAGCCAGAACATTTTTAAAGGAAAGGCGGAAAACTGGCAGGTACATGGAAACAGATCGCCCCGTCAGGCGAACCTGACGGGGCGATGAGCGAGACATATCGTCTCCAGCGGTACAGCGAGAAGACTTACCAGCCAGTGGCGGCCTTCAGCGCATCACCGATCTCGGCGAGCGAACGCACGGTCTTGACGCCGGCATCTTCCAGCGCCTTGAACTTCTCGTCCGCGGTCCCTTTGCCACCGGCAATGATCGCACCCGCATGGCCCATGCGCTTGCCCGGAGGGGCAGTGACACCGGCGATGTAGGAGACCACCGGCTTGGAAACGTTGGCCTTGATATAGGCTGCGGCTTCCTCTTCGGCGTTACCACCGATTTCACCGATCATCACGATGGCCTCGGTCTGCGGGTCCTTCTCGAACATCTCCAGGATGTCGATGAAGGAGGAGCCCGGGATCGGATCGCCGCCGATGCCCACGCAGGTGGACTGACCGAAACCGTGATCGGTCGTCTGCTTGACCGCTTCATAGGTCAGGGTGCCGGAGCGCGACACGATACCGACACGGCCCGGCTTGTGGATATGACCCGGCATGATGCCGATCTTGGTCTCGCCCGGCGTGATCACGCCCGGGCAGTTCGGACCGATCAGGCGGACGCCCAGCTCGTCACACTTGACCTTGACGTCGAGCATGTCCAGCGTCGGGATGCCTTCGGTGATGCAGACGATCAGCTTGATGCCGGCGTTGGCGGCTTCGAGGATCGAGTCCTTGCAGAAGGCTGCAGGCACATAGATGACTGACGCTTCCGCGCCGGTCTTCTCGACCGCTTCCTTGACGGTGTTGAACACCGGCAGGCCCAGATGCTCCTGGCCGCCCTTGCCCGGCGTGACACCGCCGACCATGTTGGTACCGTAAGCAATCGCTTGCTCGGAGTGAAACGTCCCCTGGCCACCGGTGAAGCCCTGGCAGATGACCTTGGTGCTCTTGTCGATCAGGATACTCATTACTTGCCCTCCGCCGCTTTGACGACCTGCTGAGCCGCGTCAGTCAGGCTGGTAGCAGCGATGATGTTGAGTCCGCTGGAAGCCAGTTTCTCGGCACCCAGCTCGGCGTTGTTACCTTCCAGACGCACCACGACCGGCACGTTGACGCCGACCTGCTCGACGGCTCCGATGATGCCCTCGGCGATCATGTCGCAACGCACGATGCCGCCGAAGATGTTGACCAGCACGGCTTTGACGTTGGTGTCGGAGAGGATGATCTTGAACGCTTCCGCCACGCGTTCCTTGGTCGCGCCGCCACCGACATCGAGGAAGTTGGCCGGGCTGCCGCCGTTGAGATTGACGATGTCCATGGTGCCCATGGCCAGACCTGCGCCGTTGACCATGCAGCCGATGTTGCCGTCGAGCGCGACGTAATTGAGTTCCCACTCCTGAGCGTGCGCTTCGCGCTCGTCTTCCTGGGACGGGTCGCGCATCGCCTGCAGATCAGGATGACGATACATGGCGTTGGCGTCGAGGTTGATCTTGGCGTCGAGGCAGTGGAGATTGCCTTCGTCGGTGATCACCAGCGGGTTGATTTCCAGCAGCGCCAGATCCTTGTCGTGGAACAGCTTGGACAGGCCCAGGAAGATCTTGGTGAACTGCTTGATCTGTTCCTTGTTCAGGCCCAGCTGGAACGCCAGTTCACGCGCCTGATACGGCTGTGCACCGACCAGCGGATCGATTTCGGCCTTGAGGATCTTCTCGGGAGTTTCCTCGGCGACCTTCTCGATCTCGACACCACCTTCGGTGGAGGCCATGAAGACGACGCGGCGTGTGGAACGATCGACCACGGCACCCAGATACAGCTCGGTGGCGATATCGGTGCAGTTCTCGACCAGGATCTTGGCAACCGGCTGACCTTTCTCGTCGGTCTGATAGGTCACCAGGTTCTTGCCCAGCCACTGCTCGGCAAAGGCCTTGGCGGCTTCCGGGCTTTCGATCAGCTTGACGCCGCCGGCCTTGCCGCGGCCACCTGCGTGAACCTGTGCCTTGACGACCCACTTGTCGCCACCGATTTTCTTGCAGGCCTGTGCGGCTTCGTCCGGCGTGTCGACGGCGAAACCCTTGGAGACTGGAAGACCGTAATCGGCAAACAGCTGTTTGCCCTGATACTCGTGAAGGTTCATCGATTCATGCCATTAGGTTGCATGTGACTCGAATGGCAACGCGCCGAAAATCGGCGCGTCACCCCCGTGCCATTCCGCCAGGGAACGGCACCTATTGCAGGAAACGCGAGAGAGTGACTTACTTGCGCTTCTTGCGGTTGGCCATGTGAATGGCGTGTCCATCGACGGCCAGTGCCGCTTCGTGCACGGCTTCCGACAGCGTCGGGTGCGCGAAGCAGGTCAGTGCCAGATCTTCCGCGCTGGAGCCGAATTCCATCGCGATCACGCCCTGGGCGATCAGTTCGCCCGCGTGCTGACCCAGAATATGGACACCGAGAACGCGATCGGTTTCGGCATCGGCGATGACCTTGACCATCCCCTCCGGCGCGTTGTTGGCGAGCGCACGGCCACTGGCCGAGAACGGGAAGGCACCGGTCTTGACTTCGATACCCTGTTCCTTGGCCTGCTGCTCGTTGATCCCCACCCACGCCACTTCCGGCGCGGTATAGATGACGCTGGGGATGGCGTCGTAATTCATCTCCGGCTTCTGGCCGGCGATGAGATCGGCGACCATCACGCCCTCTTCGGACGCCTTGTGCGCCAGCATCGGACCACGCACGACGTCACCGATAGCATAGACGCCGGAGACGTTGGTGCGGCACTGATCGTCGACGAAGATGAAGCCGCGCTCGTCGAGCTTGATCCCGGCCGAGTCGTCGAGAAGGCTTTCGGTATATGGCTTGCGCCCGACGCAGACGATCAGCTTGTCGAAAGTCTGCTCCTGTTCACCGTTACCGTCGGTGTACTTGACCACGACTTCACGGGAATCGCCCTTGCCCTTGATCTCGGACCCGGTCACGCGCGCGCCCATCTTGATATCCAGCCCCTGCTTCTTGAACAGCTTCTGGGCATCCTTGGCGATCGCCTGATCGACCATCGGCAGGAACGTATCGAGCGCTTCGAGAACGGTGACTTCGCTGCCCAGGCGGCTCCACACGCTGCCAAGCTCGAGACCGATGACGCCGGCGCCGATCACGCCGAGACGCTTGGGCGCCTGGGCGAATTCCAGCGCGCCGGCGGAATCGACGATGATGTCGTCGGTCATCGGTGCCGGCGGAATGTTCACCGGCACCGAGCCGGAGGCGATGATGACATTGTCGGCTTCATAGGTTTCAGCCTTGCCATCGTGGCCAGTCACTTCGACTTTCTTGCCGTCGAGCAGCTTGCCGGTGCCTTCCAGGGCCGTGACGCCGTTGGACTTGAACAGCATGCTGATACCGCCGGTGTTCTTGGCGATGACGCTGTTCTTGAACTCCATCATCTTCTTCACGTCGGTCGAGACATCGCCGACGTTGATGCCGATCTCGGCATAATGATCGCGGGTCTCGACGAACTTGTGCGACGTTTCCAGCAACGCCTTGGAGGGGATACAGCCCACGTTGAGGCAGGTGCCGCCGTGAACCGTCTTGCCTTCCTTGTTGACCCACTTCTCGACGCAGGCGGTCTTGAGGCCCAGCTGAGCCGCATGAATGGCGGCAACATAGCCTCCAGGGCCCGCACCAATGACGATCACATCGAATTTATCGGCCATGAAAAATTTCCTGTTCGCTTCGTTTGCCATTCGCCGGGCAAGCCCGGCGAATCGACAGTCGGATGGTTGAGTCGAATGCGCTTAGATGTCCAGCAGCAGGCGCGCCGGATCTTCCAGCAGCGACTTGATGGCCACCAGGAACTGGACCGCATCCTTGCCATCGATCATGCGGTGATCGTAGGAGACGGCGAGGTACATCATCGGACGAATCTCGACCTTGCCGTTCACCGCCATCGGACGTTCCTGAATCTTGTGCATGCCCAGGATCGCGGTCTGGGGCGGATTCAGGATCGGCGTCGACATCAACGAGCCGAAGATGCCGCCGTTGGTGATGGTGAAGGTGCCACCTTGCATGTCGTCGATGCCGAGCTTGCCGTCACGGCCCCGCTTGCCGAAGTCGCCGATCGCCTTCTCGACGTCTGCCAGCTTCATGCTGTCGGTGTCACGCAGTACCGGGACGACCAGCCCGCGCGGCGTGGAAACGGCCACACCGATGTCCTGGTATCCGTGGTAGACGATGTCGGTGCCATCGATGGAGGCGTTGACGTCCGGGAAGCGCTTGAGCGCCTCGGTCGCCGCCTTGACGAAGAAGCCCATGAAGCCAAGCTTGACGTCGTGCGCCTGGAGGAAAGTATCCTTGTACTGGCTACGCAGGGACATCACCGCGCTCATGTCCACTTCGTTGTAGGTCGTGAGCATGGCCGCTGTCTGCTGGGCCTGGACCAGACGCTTGGCGATGGTCTGTCGCAGACGGCTCATCGGCACGCGCTGCTCCGGACGCTCGCCTTCGACCGCCGGTGCTGAAGCCGCCTTCGGCGCCGCGGCGGCCGGTTTGGCGGATTTCTTCGCGGTGCCGTCCTTGAGTGCCTTCTGAACGTCTTCCTTCAGGACGCGACCGCCCTTGCCGGTGCCTTCGAGCTTGCTGACGTCGAGATCGTTCTCGGCGGCCAGCTTGCGCGCGGCGGGTGCCAGAATCTTGCCGTCGACCTTGGCATCCTGCTCGCTGTCGGTCGAGCTGTCCTGTCCGCCGGCAGAGTCGCTGGAGGCACCGCTGTCGCCCTCGCCGCCCGCGCCTTCGGAGAAGACCGCCAGCAGCGCCTCGGATTCGACGACGTCGCCTTCCTGGACCTTGATCTCGGAGAGCGCGCCGTCGGCCGGCGCCACGACTTCGAGAACGACCTTGTCGGTCTCGATCTCGGCCAGGACTTCGTCGCGCTTGACCGCTTCGCCGACTTTCTTGGTCCAGCTGGCAACGGTACCTTCCTGCACGGATTCCGGGAAGCTCGGCGCCTTGACCTCATGGCTCTTGCCCGAGGCGGCGGGTTTGGCAGCCGATTCAGCTTCGCCACCAGCGTCTTCTTTGTCGCCGGACTCGCCTTCGCTGCCCGACTTGCCTTCGCTCTTGGCGTCGCTGGCCGGCTTCTCTTCGCTCTTGCCACCTTCGGAGGCAGCCCCGAGAACACCCAGCACCTGCTCGGATTCGCAGGTATCGCCTTCCTCGACCTTGATCTCGGAGAGCGTACCCGCTTCAGGTGCCACCACTTCGAGGACGACCTTGTCGGTTTCGATCTCGACGATCAGTTCATCGCGCTCGACGCTGTCGCCCACTTTCTTGTGCCAAGTGGCGACCGTTCCCTCGGCAACGGATTCGGGAAAAGTCGGCGCTTTGATATCAGTAGCCATGTCGTATCCTTAGTCTCTATTCTCTCGCGCCTGTCTCAGCGGCAAGGCGCCTTACGCGTTGAAAGCGTCGTCGACCAGCTGGCTCTGTTGCGCCACATGGACAGACATGTAGCCAGCAGCTGGGGCGGCAGATGCCGGACGGCCAGCGAACTTGAGGCTGTGATCCAATCCCTCGCGCACCATGCCCGCCACCAGGCGCAGATGATGCTGACTCTGATACCAGGCGCCCTGATTGAGCGGCTCCTCCTGACACCAGACGACCTGCTCCAGATTCGGATAGGTCTTGAGCGCTTCCCACAGCTCGTCCTTGGGAAAAGGATAGAGCTGCTCGACACGAATGACAGCCGTGTCATCACGCTCGTTTTCGGCGCGATAGGTCGCCAGATCGTAGTAGACCTTGCCTGAACAGAGCACGGCTCGCTTGACCTGCTGAGGATCCCGCTCGCCAATGTCGGGAATGACCATCTGGAAGCGGCCATCAGCCAGCTCTTCCATGGTCGAGGTCGCATCCTTGTGACGCAACAGGCTCTTGGGTGACATCACGATCAGCGGCTTGCGCAGCGGACGGATCACCTGACGCCGCAGCAGATGGAATATCTGAGCCGGGGTCGTCGGCACGCAAACCTGCATATTGTGTTCGGCACACAGCTGCAGGAAGCGCTCGAGGCGCGCCGAGGAGTGCTCCGGACCCTGCCCTTCGTAGCCATGCGGCAACAGCAACGTCAGGCCGCACAGCCGCGCCCACTTCGACTCACCGGAAGAGATGAACTGGTCGACAACGACCTGCGCACCGTTGAAGAAGTCACCGAACTGGGCTTCCCAGACGATCAGCGAGTTGGGCGCCGTCGTGGCGTATCCGTACTCGAACGCCAGCACGGCTTCTTCCGAGAGGAAGGAGTCGTGAATGGCGAAGGCCGGCTGATCGTCCTTGATGTGCTGCAACGGCACGTAGGTCGAGGCATCGGCCTGGTTGTGAACCACGGCGTGACGATGAGAGAACGTGCCGCGGCCGGTGTCCTGTCCGGTCAGGCGCACCGGATGGCCAGCGTCGACCAGGGTGGCGTAGGCCAGTGTCTCGGCGAAGCCCCAGTTGAGGGGCTGATTGCCGGCCAGCATCTTGCGACGCTCTTCATAGACCCGCGCCACCTGGCGCTGAACCTCGACGCCGTTGGGAATCTCGCTCATCTTCTGCGCCAGCTGCGTCAGATGTTCGAGCTCGCAACGGGTATCGGTATCGCCGCTCCATTCATGACCGAGATACGGTGTCCAGTCGACGAACAGACCCGTGTTGGGCTGTTTGACCAGCGCGTTGGCGACGTGATTGCCGGCCAGCAGGTCATCGCGATACTGCTCGCCCATCTGCTTGGCCTGATCTTCCGTCAGCACGCCTTCCTTGATCAGCTGCTCTACATAGAGGGTACGCGTCGACTTGTGCGACTTGATCTTGGCGTACATCAGCGGCTGGGTACCGGAAGGCTCGTCGGCTTCGTTGTGACCCCGACGGCGGTAGCAGACCAGGTCGATCACCACGTCGCGCTGGAATTCCTTGCGATAGTCGACGGCGACCTGGGTCGCATGCAGCACCGCTTCCGGATCGTCGCCATTGACGTGAAGAATCGGCGCCTGAACCATCTTGGCGATGTCGGTGCAGTATTCGGTCGAGCGCGCATCATCGGCGCGCGACGTGGTGAAACCGACCTGATTGTTGATCACGATGTGCAGCGTACCGCCGGTCTTGTAGCCCCGGGTCTGCGACATCTGGAAGGTTTCCATCACCACGCCCTGGCCGGCAAAGGCCGCATCGCCATGCACAACGATCGGCAGGACCTGCTTGCCCTCGTCGTCCTGACGACGATCCTGACGGGCACGAACGGACCCTTCGACCACCGGCGACACGATCTCCAGATGCGACGGATTGAACGCCAGCGCCAGGTGAACTTCGCCACCGGGCGTCATCACATTGGAGCTGAAGCCCTGGTGATACTTGACGTCACCGGAGCCCTGTTTGATCTGCTTCTTGCCGTCGAACTCGTCGATCAGCTCCGACGGGCTCTTGCCAAGAATGTTCACCAGCAGGTTGAGACGCCCGCGGTGAGCCATCCCGATCACCACTTCCTTGACGCCGTAGTTGCCGCTGCGCTGGATCACTTCGTCCATCATCGGGATGAAGGACTCGCCACCTTCCAGACCGAAGCGCTTGGTACCGGGATACTTCGACGCGAGGTAGCTCTCCAGACCTTCGGCGGCGGTCAATCGCTCGAGCAGATGCTCACGCTCGCTCTGGCTGTATTTCGGCTTGGAGCGCACCGATTCGAACCGCTGCTGTAGCCAGCGCTTCTCTTCGGTGTTGACGATGTGCATGAACTCACAGCCGATCGAGCGGCAGTAAGTCTGCTCCAGCGCCTCGACGATCTCCTTGAGCGGTGCCTCTTCCTTGCCCAGAAAGAACGAGCCGGTCTGGAACACGGTGCTCATGTCGGCCTGGGTCAGGTCGTGGAAAGAGAAATCGAGGTCCGGGACCGTATCCGGCTTGCGCAGACCGAGCGGATCGATGTCCGCACGCTGATGGCCTCGGAACCGATAGGCATTGATCAGCTGAAGAACCTTGACCTGCTTGCGGTTCTCGCTGCTGCCGGTAGCGGCCGATACGGTAGGACGACGCTCGCGCGCCAGCTGATAGAACTGTTCCCGAATGGGACTGAGAGGAACATCTTGGGAGGGAGTGCCTTCCAGGCGCGGTAGCTGGTCGAACGCTTGGCGCCATTCATCGGGGACAGTCGCGGGGTCATTCAGATACTGCTCGTAGAGCGCTTCCACATAGTGGGCGTTGCCGCCGCTCATATGGGAAGTGCGCCACATCAACTCCATTATGCCTTCTTGCATCTCTGGTTCACCCTACACTGATGGGGTGTTGTCGGCGCCGGTCGCAGCTGCGCGCCTCGGCGTCACTCCGGTACCGTCGCGAGACGGCCAACGACCATGCCACTCAAGGCGTCATCATGATCGTTAAAAGCCGGTGCACGAGGCACCGGCCAAAATCTCGAGCGTCGATCGGCTGCGACATCGCGCCGCAGCCGAATCGCGTGGCGACATGATAACAAGCCAAGCGCTACGATTTAAGTCGTAGATGTCGCCTTTGACGATCAGGTCGCGTTGGACAGCAGCATTTCGCGAATTTTTCCGATCGCCCGGGTGGGGTTCAACCCCTTGGGGCAGACCGCGACGCAGTTCATGATGCCGCGGCACCGGAACAGACTGAACGGGTCTTCCAGCTCGGCAAGACGCGCCTGGGTGGCGTTGTCGCGGGAATCGGCCAGGAAGCGGTAAGCCTGCAGCAGGCCGGCGGGACCGACGAACTTGTCAGGGTTCCACCAGAACGACGGGCAGGAGGTCGAACAGCAGGCGCAAAGAATGCACTCGTACAGCCCATCCAGCTTGTCACGCTCTTCCGGAGACTGAAGACGCTCGATGGCGGGCGCCGCGGAGTCGTTCTGCAGATACGGCTGCATGCGCTCGTACTGCTTGTAGAACAGCCCCATGTCGACCACCAGGTCGCGCATGACGGGCAAGCCCGGCAGCGGCCGCAGCACCAATTTATTGGCCTTGACCACGGCCGACAGCGGCGTAATACAGGCCAGGCCATTGGTACCGTTCATGTTCATGCCGTCGGAGCCGCAGACACCTTCCCGGCAACTGCGACGAAACGCCATCGAACTGTCCTGGTCCTTGATCATGGTCAGGATGTTGAGAACCATCAGATCGCGACCTTGAGTGTCGATCTGAAATTCCTGCATGTACGGCGCGGAATCGGTCTCAGGGTTGTAGCGATAGACGGAAACCTGAAGATTGGACATCGTTGACAACCCCCCTTAGTAGGTACGGATTTTCGGCTCGAAGGTATCGACCGTCTTGGGCGTGAAGTTGACTTCCCGCTTGGTCACGGTCTTGTCGCCCGGATGGAAGAGCGAATGCTTGAGCCAGTTGACGTCGTCGCGATCGGGATAGTCGTAGCGGGAGTGAGCGCCACGACTCTCTTTGCGCTCCAGCGCCGCGACCGCGGTGGCTTCGGCCACTTCCAGCAGATTGTCGAGCTCGAGAGCCTCGACACGCGCGGTGTTGAAGACGTCGGACTTGTCGCCCAGGTGCGCCTGACCGATACGCTCGCGCAGCTCCGCCAGCTTCTTGACGCCTTCCTGCATGTTGTCTTCCTGACGGAAGACGCCGAAGGCGTTCTGCATGGTGTTCTGAAGCTCCGTCTTGAGCTCGGAGACCGACTCGCCGCCACTGGACTCGTTCCAGCGCGCCAGGCGACTCGTGGCCCGATCGATATCCGAGGCGGAGGCGTCGAGATAGTCGATCCCTTCGCTGAGCGCCTTGTCGATATAGATACCAGCGGCACGACCGAACACCACCAGATCGAGCAGCGAGTTGCCGCCCAGGCGGTTGGCACCGTGCACCGAGACGCAGGCGGCTTCGCCACAGGCGAACAGACCGTTGACGATCTGATCGTTGCCGTCGCCATCCTGGGTGATGGCCTGGCCGTGCACATTGGTCGGAATCCCGCCCATCATGTAATGACAGGTCGGGGTGACCGGAATCGGCTCCTTGACCGGATCCACGTGAGCGAAGGTCTTGGAGAGCTCGACGATACCCGGCAGGCGCTTCATCAGCACCTCTTCACCCAGATGGTCGAGCTTCAACATGACGTGATCGCCGTTCTCGCCGCAGCCACGCCCCTCCAGCACTTCCATGACCATGGAGCGCGCCACCACATCGCGACCCGCGAGATCCTTGGCGTTGGGCGCATAGCGCTCCATGAAACGCTCGCCGTCCTTGTTGATCAGGTAACCGCCTTCGCCACGGCAGCCTTCCGTCACCAGGGTTCCCGCACCGTAGATCCCGGTCGGGTGGAACTGCCACATTTCCATGTCCTGCATCGGGAAGCCGGCGCGCAGCGCCATGCCAATACCGTCACCGGTATTGATCAGGGCGTTGGTAGTCGAGGCAAAGATACGCCCCGCACCGCCGGTCGCCAGCACCGTCGCCTTGGATTTGACGTGCACGACTTCGCCGGTTTCGATGCACAGTGCGATGCACCCTACGACGTCGCCGTTGGCGTTTTTCACCAGGTCGATGGCGTACCATTCGTCCAGGAAGACGGTGTTGTTTTTCAGGTTGTTCTGATAAAGCGTGTGTAGCAGCGCATGGCCGGTACGGTCGGCCGCCGCACAGGTGCGAGCCGCCTGGCCGCCCTTGCCGAAATCCTTGGACTGGCCGCCGAACGGACGCTGATAGATACGGCCGTTATCGAAGCGCGAAAACGGCAGCCCCATGTGCTCGAGCTCGAATACGGCCTTGGGGCCTTCGGAGCAGAGATATTCGGCGGCGTCCTGGTCGGCGATATAGTCGCCGCCCTTGACGGTGTCGTACATGTGCCAGCGCCAGTCGTCATCGGGATCGGCCGAGCCGATGGCGCACGTGATGCCGCCCTGCGCGGAAACCGTATGTGAACGGGTCGGGAACACCTTGGACAGGACCGCGGTCTTCTTGCCGGACTTGGCCAGCTCGAGCGCCGCTCGCAGACCGGAACCACCACCACCGATGATGATGGCGTCGAATGTCAGGTTACGCATGGTAGACATGGATCAGGCTCCCCAGAGGACTTGAACGCCCCACACCAGAAAAACGAAGATGGCGAGAATCACGACGGCCTGAAAGCCGAAGCGAACGCCGGTGTGCTTGAGATAGTCGGTGGAAACCGTCCACAGGCCGACCCAGGCGTGAGCCGCCATGGAAATGAAGGCCAACAAGGAGAAGATACGCATCCAGGTCTGCGCGAACAGACCACTCCAGGTGGCGTAATCCAGGTTGGGATGGAACAACAGATAGGCCACGACGAACAGCGCGTAGAGCGCCAGAACGACGGCAGACACTCGCTGGATGAGCCAGTCTGAAAGCCCGCTGCGACCCAGATTCGTGATATTGGTTACCATACCCAGACTCCCGCCAGAACCACCAAGACAGCACTGATCACGACCGTGATCTGCGCCTTGCGATTGCCACCCTCAAGATCGACACCGTAGCCGGTATCCATGAGCAGGTGCTTGATTCCCGCGACAAAATGAAAACCGAGCGCCGATAGCAGGCCCCAGGCGATCAGTTTCGCCAGCACATTGTTCGCCAGCGCGTCGCGCACCGATTCGAACCCCTCGGGGGAGGACAGCGATGCGTCCAGCGCCCAGAAGCCGAAAATCAGGCCGACGAACAGAATGACGCCGGTAATGCGATGTGCGATCGAGGTGAGTGCGGGAAGTGGAAAATGGATGGTGGATAGGTCGAGGTTTACTGGACGTTTGCTATTCACGGCTCTTAAACACTCTCTTAACCCTGAAGGGTTATGCCCGTTCAGGGGCGGTGGTTTTTAGAAGCAGGATCACGGTCGCAAAAGCAGTTCCGATGCGGCCCAAACCGGCTGACGATGCCAAATCGTGCGGTAGCAGATTATAGGGTTTGGGTAACCGTATGACAAATCGCCTCACGACGCGAAACCGGCCAAAAAGCCGCGAAACCCTCTCCGGCACGCCCTCCAGGTTGTCGACAGTCGATTCAAATTCTTTCGTTACTGTCAGCCTGCCCCACTCAATGGGTATGATGACGACTCGACCCGCCGGCCAATGTACCCCTTTCGCGCAAGCCCTGACGCCACCAGCCTTTCGCAAACGGGGAACAGCGCCGCAGCCACGGCATCACGAGGATTTGGGCGAATTGACAATCCCTTGCGGAAATCTATAGTGGGCGAACTATTTTTTGTCCGCACGGCAGTAAAGACAAAGGCTTATGTCACGATAAAGGAGGCCATCATGGCTGACAGAAAAGCGAAATTATCGGTCGATGGTGTCGACAATGCCATTGAGCTACCGGTTTATCCCGGCACCATTGGCCCCGACGTCATCGACGTCCGCAGCCTGACCGCAGAAGGCCTGTTCACTTACGACCCCGGCTTCGTTGCTACTGCCTCGTGCGAGTCCGGCATTACCTATATCGATGGCGCTGCCGGCATGCTGCTTCACCGCGGCTATCCGATCGATCAACTGGCGGAAAACTCCGACTACGTCGAGCTCTGTTACCTGTTGATGTTTGGCGAGCTGCCCTCCGACGAGGAGTACGAGACATTCAGTAGCACGATTGCTCGCCACACCATGGTTCACGAGCAGATCGTCAACTTCTACAAGGGCTTCCGCCGTGACGCGCACCCGATGGCCGTTCTCTGCGGCGTCGTCGGTGGCCTGGCCGCCTTCTATCACGACAATCTCGATATCACGCAGGCCGATCAACGCCATGTCAGCGCCATCCGCCTGATTGCCAAGATGCCGACCCTGGCCGCGATGTGCCACAAGTACAATATCGGCCAGCCGTTCATGTATCCGCGCAATGACCTCAATTACTCGGAAAATTTCCTGCACATGATGTTCGGCAATCCGTGCGAGAACTACGAGGTCAACCCGGTCATCGCCAAGGCCATGGATCGAATCTTCATGCTCCATGCCGACCACGAACAGAACGCGTCGACATCCACCGTACGCATGGCGGGCTCCACCGGCGCCAACCCCTTCGCCTGCATCAGCGCCGGCATCGCCGCCCTCTGGGGTCCAGCCCACGGTGGCGCCAACGAAGCGGTACTGGCGATGCTGGACGAGATCGGCGACGACTCGGAAGAGAACATTCAGCGCTTCATCGACAAGGCCAAGGACAAGGATGACCCGTTCAAGCTGATGGGCTTTGGTCACCGGGTCTATCGCAACTTCGACCCGCGCGCCAATGTGATGAAGGAAACCTGCGACGAGGTGCTGGGTGAACTGGGCCTGGGTAACGACCCGCAGCTACAGATCGCCAAACGGCTCGAGCAGATCGCGCTGGAGGATGAATACTTCATCGAACGCAAGCTCTACCCCAACGTCGATTTCTACTCGGGCATCATTCTCAAGGCCATCGGCATCCCGACCAACATGTTCACCGTCATTTTCGCGATGGCGCGGACCGTCGGCTGGATCTCTCACTGGAACGAAATGATCACCAACGGCTACCGTATCAGCCGGCCTCGCCAGCTCTATACAGGCCATGACAAGCGCGATTACCCGCAGAAGTAGGTCTGCCCGGCGCGATGCCGACCTCCGAAACCGCCGACACCCGTCGGCGGTTTTTTTGTGCCTGACTAGCGACGCGGAAGATTTCCACACTTCCTGTGGATAAGCCTGTTAAAAACCCTTCGATAATGTCACGAAACCGCCTCCAGAGGCGCCTCGGCAACAGATTGTCTAATTTTTAACCAATGCTAAATGTTTGATTTACATAGTTTTTATTTTACACGTACGGTTTTTCAGCGAGTTAGAAGCATCACAAGGAAAGAGAAAGCAAGCGGTGGAAAAGCGCGACGAATGTCAAGCGTCGTGAGCACCGAACAGAAAGGTTATCAACAACCACGCGAGTGGGTGGATATCGATATCAGAGAGGGATAAAGGGGAAGAAGATGGCGTCCCATAGGGGGTTCGAACCCCTGTTACCGCCGTGAAAGGGCGGTGTCCTGGACCACTAGACGAATGGGACGCTGAAAACAGCCCGAAAGCCGGTTCTTTGGTGGAGCCTAGCGGGATCGAACCGCTGACCTCAACACTGCCAGTGTTGCGCTCTCCCAGCTGAGCTAAGGCCCCGTTCCAAGAACGGGGCGAAATATACGGTCATCTCACTGATAAGTCAACGCTTTAACGCGAAGAAATTGCGACTGCAGGGCTAGCGTCGTCGCCCTCCTGCCTCAGAGTTCGCGATACGCCTTTTCCAGCCGCTTGGCCTGCTTCTTGGACACACCGCCCAGCACTTCGATGGCATGCCGAAGACGAGCCCGAGTCATGTCCGAACCGAGAATTTCCATGGCATCGAGCACCGAGGTCGAATGAGCGCTGCCCGTGACAGCGACGAATACCGGCGCGAGAAAAGCCTTCATCTTCAGCTCGAAGTGCTCGGCGAGACGCTTGACCTGAGCCAGCAGCTCCTCTTTTTCCCAACGCGTCACGGACTCCAGGCGCCAGACCAGGAATTGCAGCAATGCCAGCAGGGTATCGCGCTCGAGGTTGATATCGGCGAAGCTAGCCTCACGAACGTCAGGCAGGCCCGCAAAGAAATGTCCGGCCAGCGGCATGGCATCCGACAGCGTCGAGATCCGCGGGCGGATTTGCGGCAGAATCTGGCCGACATAGGCCTCGTTGAAAGCCCAGTCACGCAACGCCTTCAGCAATGCCTCGTCATCGAGATCTTCGCGGATGTAGACGCCGTTGAGCCAGGTCAGCTTGTCGAGATCGAATACCGGGCCGCCCAGCGAGACCCGCTGGATATCGAAATTCGCCATCATTTCATCGAGCCCGAATTTTTCCCGCTCGTCCGGCATCGACCATCCCATTCGCCCCAGGTAGTTGGTCACGGCCTGCGGCAGGAACCCCATGCGACGGTAGTAGTTGATCGACGTCGGGTTCTTGCGCTTGGAAAGCTTCGATTTGTCCGGGTTGCGAAGCAACGGCATATGGCACAGTCGCGGCATGGGCCAGCCGAAATATTCGTAGAGCAACTGATGCTTGGGTGCGGAGTTGATCCACTCCTCGCCTCTCAGCACATGACTGATGCCCATCAGGTGGTCGTCAACCACGTTCGCCAGATGGTAGGTCGGCATCCCGTCGGACTTCATCAGGATCTGCGCATCAACCTGTGCCCAGTCCACCTCGATTCGACCGCGAAGCATGTCGTCGACTTCACACACACCTTCGGAAGGTACATTCATCCGGATGACATAGGGAAAACCTTCGGCCTCTCTACGCTGTTGCTCTTCCGGTTCCAGCGCCAGATCCTGAGGCTTCAACGCCAGATGGAGCCCCGCGGCCTTGCGTGAATCCCGCAGCGCATCGAGCTCCTCGCTGGTGCGATAGCACTTGAACGCATGGCCCAGTTCGAGCAGACGATCGGCATGCTCGGCATAGATATCGCCGCGCTCGCTTTGCCGATAGGGACCGTGGGGGCCGCCGACATCCGGGCCTTCGTCCCAATCCAGCCCCAGCCAGCGCAGCGAATCGAGAATCATCTGCTCCGACTCGGCAGTGGAACGCTGGCGATCCGTGTCCTCGATGCGCAGGATGAATTGCCCGCCATGCTGACGAGCAAAGCAGAGATTGAAGAGGGCGATATAAGCCGTGCCGACGTGCGGATCGCCGGTGGGCGAAGGCGCAATACGCGTGCGTACCGTCATGTAATCCATTCCGTTGATGAACGAGCCGCCACATTATACGCTCCCAAAGCGATGGGCTGCAGCGCCCGACCAGCTCTCTTCCAGGCTTTTCGGTGGTGTCGCTGCAGATGACGAACTACGCTCAAGCAGTCGGCCACGGCTCAGCGACGCTGATCGTCTGTCCGATAACGTACTCGGAAAACCTCGATTCTCTTCAACGACACGATTTCCCACGAGATTTCGGAACGACAGGGTCGTAACCCGAAACATACTTCGGCAGCGAGTGGATATCCTCACTGCACCAATTACGCAGGCGAGATTCATGGATGGACGGGTTAGGACCACGAATCAAACAACTCCGCCTTCAGGCCGGCATGAGCAAGGCCGCGCTTGCAAGACGGGTGGGCGTCTCTGACGTCACGATTTCCTATTGGGAATCAGGCACCATCAAGCAGATCGGTCATGAGCGCCTGGTCGCGCTGACCTCGGCGCTGAACTGCTCGATCAAACAGCTGCTCGATGATGACTCGTTGAATGCCATATCGGCCACTTCTCGGACGTCGAGCACCGCCGTGCTCAGTCTTCAGGCGCACCTTGGCGTGCCTTGGGAACAGCAGGAAACCGAAACAGGCGGGCTGTCTACCCTGCAGATGCTGACTCGGGATTGCCATCTGGTGACGCCGGCAGAGAACGAGTCATTCGATTTTCTGTTCGAGGGAGACTTGGCTGCGATCGCGACTTGCGACAGGTTCCAGCAGGATGGCTTGTATCTACTGGAGCGCGAAGGCTTGCTGCAGATCCAGTACCTGGAACACCTCGCCTCCGGCCGAATGCGCGTCAGCGGCGAGCAACTTCAGGGTGTGACCGTCGAGAGCGTTCGCCACCCACCCTTTCGTATCGTCGGTTATGTCAGAGCCCGCTGGTGTCGCCAGTAGTCGACCAATACGCGGGCGATCGGATTCAGCCATGACGCTGCTGTTGGCGATAGGCGAAAAAGAACACGATCAGGCCACCCGCCGCCGTGGCCGCCCCCACATAACCGGTAATGGTCCAGCCGAAGCCAGCCCCGATGGCAATTCCGCCCAACCATGGCCCCAGCGCATTCGCCACATTGAAGGCCGCGTGATTGGAAGCGGCGGCCAGCGTCTGCGCATCCGCGGCCACGTCCATCAAGCGCGTCTGCAGTGCCGGAGACAGTGACACCATGGTGCCGATCGCCACGCAGATCAGCAGTACCGACCAGAGAGACTGCGCGGCGAGCGGGAACAGCAGCAAGATCGCAATGCACCACACCAGCAGCCAGCCGACCCCCTTGAGCTGCATACGATCATAGAGCTTGCCGCCGACGATGTTGCCGATGATGGCACCCGCGCCGAACGCCGCCTGGGCAACGGGTATCCAGTAAGGCGACACCTGAGTCACGTTGATCAGCACCGGAGCCAGGTAGCTGAACACGCAGAACATGCCGGCGAAACCGATCGCCCCCACCCCCAAGGTCAGCCAGACCTGAGAACGCTTGAGCGCCGTCAGTTCCTGCGCGGGACTGTTGCGTTTCTCCTGCCGGTTCAACGGCAGGTAAATGAACACTAGAATCACGGTCAGAATGGCGATACCGCCGACCATCGCGAAGGCCAATCGCCAACTCAGCAGTTGACTCAACCAGGTGGCGAAGGGATTGCCCACCAGCATGGCGATGGTCAAGCCCGACATGACACGGCTGACGGCCTGCGCCCGCTTGTGCGAAGGAACGAGCGACGCCGCGACCAGAGAGGCCACGCCGAAATAGGCACCGTGCGGTAACCCCGAGATGAAACGGAAGACCATCAAGGTGTGATAGTCAGGGGCGAAAGCGCTGGCAATATTGCCCAACGCGAAAAATGCCATCAGCATCAGCAGGAGGTGACGCCGGTAGAAATGCGATCCCATGACCGCTATCAACGGTGCGCCGACTACCACACCCAGCGCATAGGCACTGATGACGTTACCGACCTGCGGCTCCGAAATGTTCAGCGCTTCGGCGACATTGGGCATCAGCCCCATGATGGTGAATTCGCCAACCCCGATGGCGAACCCACCCACGGCCAGCGCCAGCTCGATCAGTAACGCATATCGCCGCGAAGGCTTCGCAGCAGTGGACCCGGACGCATTGGCCACGAAACCCTCCTACTTTAGTCTAATACCGTAAAAGTCGTCATTATTCACACCTCGCCAGCGAATGGAACCATTGAGACCACTTCTTTTGGCCGCTTTCCCTCTGCGCTCGGCAATCGACGCCACAGGAAAACCGGAAAAATGAACTGACGAAATGGCGGCGAACAGTGGCCGACAGCCCACCCCATGCCGATCTGCGGTATCACTGACAAACAAACGATCGTATTAAACCTTGGATTTAATATTAAAAAAGCACAATCTTAACTAATGAAAGATATCACGAGACAAGGTTGGCCTCATTGGACACCGTTAGCTGCCAACTCAGCCCTCCCCATCAAGCCGACAAGCAGAACGAAACTCGAAACCTTCGAAATAAATCATTAAAAACAATAATTTATCTGATAACATCCGCACCGATACCGTCACTAGGCAGTCAAAAAAGCCAAAAAACATTCATCATGCAAAATAGACGCGGCCCTATACCAACTACGCATCTATCGGCATATTGAGCTATGTTAACCTTAACATGACCGTATCATGATCGAGACGTACCGCGTCATTTCATAACATCAAAAAAATTTATGACAGGCTTATGGCAACCGACAGTATTACTCATGATCACGTGGTAAACGCCATGTCCGACTGGCTCCGCGTCAATGGCTATCAGTGCGGCAGCAGCCGCCTGGGTACACGCTCGCAAATCGACCTCGAAGCCACCCCGGTATTTGGACAGCGTCGGCTGATCGTCGACTGTCGCGGAGAAGACAGCCATCGCGAGGGCCACGATCCCTGGATGGAGATTACGCAGGCATTCTTCTATCTCATCCAGGACACCGAAATACCCGATGGGTCGACTCGGGTCTCATTGGCACTACCCGACACGACAGAATTTCGTCGCCGGATGGCGGGAATGAAAGACTTCTGCCTGCGTCAGGGCATTACGATATTCTGGGTCGCGAAAACCGGCCGTGTCAGGCAGTGGGCCGAAGATGCCTGGTTTGCCGAGGGCATCAGGGCCCTGCCCTAGCAGGACGCGATCACGAACCAGCACCGACTTTCAAGCTTGATTTCCATGGTCAAGGAACTTTTCGGGCACCGGCTGCTCTCAGTAAGCAAGAGATTCGACACAGCAGTTGCTATGCGGTTTCTCGAGCTCACTGTAATGATCGTTATCGCCGCGCTCTGCGCGGCGTTTTTTTGTCTGGACGTTAGCGCCCTATTCCCTCTCTTTTGACCTATCCCGTTGCTGCCCACGGTCAGCCCCCGCCAAAGGCCAATGGCGAACGCGGGACCAATCCGTTACTGTCTCGCGATCGCCGATGCCACGAATTTGGCGCCCCAGAATAACGACATCGATAGCTCGATGAAGATTCGATATTTCGCTGAAGACACCGTACGGATCCTTGCCCATGCACCCTTTTGCCATTTCCGCCTGCACGACTTCTATCTCCCTGACCAAGCTCGTCAAACGGGTCTGCCGAACGATGCCTCTGCTGGCAGTCATGCTCGTCACGCCCGTGCACGCCGCCCCTCAGGGCAAGGTCGACTGCATCGCGCCAGCCCAACCGGGAGGTGGCTGGGACTTCACTTGCCGTTCCGTGGCCAGGGCATTGCAGGAGCTATCGATGATTCCTGCCGCAATGCAGACGATCAACGTGCCCGGCGCCAGCGGCGGCGTTGCTTTCAGTCACGTACAGGCGAAGCGGTCCGGCGATGATGACCTGATCGTGGCGGCATCGACCGCCACGACCACACAACTGGCATTGGGCAACTATCCCGATGGCGATGCCGACCAGGTCCGCTGGGTGGCGACCCTGGGCGCTGACTATGGCGTCATCGCCGTTCCCGCCGACTCTCCTTATCAGTCACTGCCGCAGCTTCTGGATGACCTCAAGGCTGATCCCGGCAGCGTGACGTTCTCCGGGGGCGATGTCGCCGGCGGCTTCGATCATATCAAGGTGCTGATGGCGGCCCGTAAAGCGGGCGTTACCCACATTCGCGACATCAAGTACCTGGCCTTCGATTCCGGATCGGTCGCAATCAGCCAGTTGCTGGGCGGGCATATCGATGCGTTTACCGGCGATCTCAGCGAAGCCAAGAGTTTCGTCGACAGCGGGGATTTGCGCGTTCTGGCGATCTTCGCCGAGGAGCGCCTGCCCGGCAATCTGGCAGACATCCCGACCGCGAGAGAGCAAGGTATCGATGTGGTTGCCCCCAACTGGCGAGGCTTCTACACGCCAGCGGGCGCTTCTCAGAAAAGTTACGACTGGTGGAAACGGACCCTGGACGAGCTCTACACGTCGCCGCAGTGGAAGCAGATCATGACGCAAAGCGGGCTACTGCCGTTCCACAAATCAGGCGACGACCTGGATCGTTTCGTCGACCAGCAGATCACTGACATCCGGGAGATCGGCAGCGAGCTGGGCATGCTTCGCTAGCGCCCCACTTTCCCGTCCGTTTGGGAGACGCGGCAACCGCCATGGTAGACTGACACGGTTGCCGCGCACTGGAGAGAGCGCCTGAATGTCCTTGTTTCTTCTGGTCTTCGCCGTCTGCCTGCTGGTCAGCCTGGCCACCGTGGCAGCGTTGATGCTGTCGCGAACGCCGCGCTATCGCACCCAGGCACAGGATCTACTGGATCTCTTCGACGCCGTGCTCGATAACCGTGCCAGCGAAGCGCGCTGGAATACGCTGATCGGTTATCCGATCCGCCACGATGCCTTCCTGGAAAATCTGCGTCGGCGGAGCCAGTATCTGATGGAAACCCACGGTCGCCCATGGCAAGCCGCTCAGGGAGGATCGCTCTTTTCCCGCAGCGGCCGTGAAGAGATTGCCGCGCTGCGTGATCATCTGGCCACTCATCAGGCGCTCGAAGGGCGCGAATACCGTGCCTGATCCGGGTCGGCCGAGGCAGGGCGCATGACCGACACGATTCGGCTGGCGCCGCTCGATAATGCCATTCAGCATCACCATCACGACTATCATCAGATCGTGATCGGTCTCTCTGGCTATGCGGAATTCGAGATTGCCGGACAAAGCGGGATCGTGGCTCCACTCTCCGGCTGTCTGGTACCGGCCAATATCGAACACTATTACGAAGGGATCGGCGACAATCGGCAGCTGATCATCGATCTACCGGACGACGCCAGTGCCTTGACCGGCATGCATCGCCGATCGAGAAGCCTGTTCGATCGCCCGGGCTATTTTTCGCTGGACGAGTCGCTGCAGCACTATCTCCAGTTTCTGATCCAGGAGATGACTCGGGCCAATCACGCCTCAGGGGATCTGCTGGTCACGACGCTGCTCAGTTCGCTACATGCGCGTCTTGGCGCCACGCTGTGTCCGCCGACTCTGACCAAGCGATCCGGTCGGTCTCTGGATATTCCACGACTCGAGCAGTTCGTTATCGCGAGGCTGGATCGACGCCTCAGCGTATCCGATCTGGCCAACCTCGCCTGCCTCAGCGAGGCGCACTTCGCCGAGCGCTTTCGTGATCAGACGGGAATTACGCCTTATCAGTTCGTGATGCGACTGCGATTGACTCGAGTCCGTGAACTGACGACGTCCACCGACATGCCGCTGGCTGATATCGCGGAACGTACCGGGTTTGCCAACCAGAGCGCGCTGAGCCACGCCTTCAGGCGCCACTATGGCCACTCGCCGATGCAGCTGCGTCGTCTCTCCCGATAAGCCGTCTTTCCCGAGAAGCAGCCGCTCCTGATAAACCACTATCCCGGTAATAAACCACTATCCCGGTAATAAACCACTATCCTGTCCGTCATCCCGGTCTTTTGACAAATCTCCCCGGATAATTGGCAAGAACCCCCAGGCTGTTTCACGCTAGAGTCAGATGCCAAGACTTTCCATTTGGTGCCGGCCATCAGCGTGTTTCACGCGCAGACGCTGACACCAACGCTGAATACCCAGGGATTGAACGATGCTAAGAGCCGACCAAATGCTGGACGCTGCCACCTGGCAGACTTCGCTGGATGAACTGTTCATCCGCGTCAGCGATCATTACATCGTCGACGAAGACGCCTATCTGACCGAGCTCTGCACGTTGTTGAATGCCGGCGAGGCCGATTTTGCGCGCATTGGCGACAACACCGCGCAGCTGGTTCGCGACGTGCGCGCCATGGATACCGCTGTCGATTCCATCGATGAACTGCTTCAGCAGTACAGTCTCGACACTCAGGAAGGCGTGCTGCTGATGTGTCTGGCCGAAGCGTTGCTGCGTATTCCCGACAAGACCACCGCCGATGCACTGATCGAAGACAAGCTGGGGGTCGCCGACTGGAAGCGCTACCTGGGCCAAAGCGAGTCCTGGTTCGTCAATGCCTCGACCTGGGGCTTGCTGATGACCGGCAACGTGATCCAGCTGGACAAGCCGAGAGAAGGCAAGCCGGCCAACTTCATCAATCGCATGGTCAATCGCATGGGCGAGCCGGTCATCCGCAGCGCGATGTATCAGGCGATGAAGATCATGGGGCAGCAGTTCGTGCTGGGGCGCACGATCGACGAGGCGCTCAAACGCTCGAAGCCGCTATTCAACAAGGGCTACACCTACTCCTACGACATGCTCGGCGAGGCGGCACGCACCCGCCAGGATGCCCAGCGCTACTTCGACGACTACGCCTCGGCGATTCGTCAGGTCGGCGACACCAGCATGAAGCTGGATGCGAAAACCCCGGCGCCGTCCGTGTCGATCAAGCTTTCGGCGCTCCATCCGCGCTATGAATTCGGTCGTCGCACCCAGGTACTCGAAGAGCTCGTTGGCACCGTCAAGCAGCTCGTCGAGATGGCCCGCGAGCGCCAGGTCGCACTGACCATCGACGCCGAAGAGGTCGATCGCCTGGAGCTGTCGCTCGAAGTCTTTCGTGCCGTCTTCGAAAGCGACGTCTGCCGTGGCTGGGGCCACTTCGGACTCGTCGTGCAGGCTTACGCCAAGCGCTGCCTGCCGGTGCTGCACTACATCAATCGACTGGCCGATCAACAGGGTGACGAGATTCCGCTGCGTCTGGTCAAGGGCGCCTACTGGGATACCGAGATCAAGGAGTCGCAGAAGCTCGGCGTCGACGGCTATCCCGTCTATACCCGAAAGGCCTGCACGGATGTCGCCTACCTCGCCTGCGCCCGGTTTCTGCTCTCCGAGAACACCCGCGGCCGCATTTTCCCCCAGTTCGCGACCCACAACGCGCACACCATTACCAATATCCTGGAACTATCCAATAACGCCGGCCGTGCGTTCGAATTCCAGCGCCTGCATGGCATGGGCGAGGCGCTCTATGACGCCGCACTCAAGCGTGCCCCGCAAGGCACTTACTGTCGCATCTACGCCCCTGTCGGCGCGCACAAGGATCTTCTGCCTTACCTGGTTCGCCGGCTGCTCGAGAACGGCGCCAACTCATCCTTCGTTCATCAACTGGTCGATCCGCGCGTTCCCGTGGAATCGCTCTGCGTTCATCCGATCGCGGCGCTCAAGCCCTATCCGACCTTCGCCAATACCCGGATTCCATTGCCGCAAGATATCTATGGTCCAGCACGCAAGAACTCCAAGGGCGTCAACTTGAACATCAATAGTGAATATCAGCCGCTCATCGATCGCATGGCAGCGTTCATGGATCGGGAATACCACGCCAAGCCGCTGCTGGGCATCGATGTCGCCGACGACGATAGTCAGCGCCAGCGCGTCACCAGTCCATACGACCGTCGTCAGGCTGTGGGCAGCGTACAGTGGACGACGCGTGAGCAGACAGAGCAGGCAGTGGACATCGCCTGGCAAGCGTTCCCGCGCTGGAGCGAAACGCCGGTCGAAGCGCGCGCGGCCATCCTCGAGCGTCATGCCGATCTGATGGAAACGCATCTGGCGGAGCTAATGACACTCTGCTCCCGCGAAGGTGGCAAACTGCTCACGGACGGTGTCGACGAGATTCGCGAGGCGGTGGATTTCTGCCGCTACTACGCCGCTCGGGCAAGAGAGCTGTTCGCCGAGCCAACCGCGTTGCCCGGGCCGACCGGCGAGTCCAACGAACTGATGATGAGCGGCAAGGGGGTCTTCGCCGCGATCAGCCCGTGGAACTTCCCCGTCGCCATCTTTACCGGCCAACTGGTCGCGGCCGCCGTCGCGGGCAATACCGTGCTGGCCAAGCCCGCCGAACAGACTTCGCTGATTGCCAACCGCGTCATCGAGTTGCTCCACGAAGCCGGCATGCCACGCGATGTCGTACAGCTCCTGCCCGGCGACGGCCCGACCGTGGGCAGCGTCCTGAGCAGCGATCCTCGGATTACCGGTGTCGTCTTCACCGGCTCCACCGATACCGCACAGATCATCAACCGGGCCCTGGCCGCCAGGGATAACGCCGCCCTGCCGACGCTGATCGCAGAGACCGGCGGCATGAATGCGATGATCGTCGATTCTACTGCCCTGCCCGAGCAGGTGGTGGCAGACGTGGTTCACTCTGCCTTCCAGAGTGCCGGCCAGCGCTGCTCCGCGCTTCGCGTGCTCTATCTGCAGGAAGACATTGCCGACCGTGTCATCGAGATCCTGCGCGGGGCGATGGAGGAGCTGCGGATCGGCGATCCCCGGGATCTGGGCACCGATGTCGGTCCGGTCATCGACGAAGACGCCCGCAAGGGTCTACTCGAGCATGTCGAGACGATGAAAGCCGAGGGCCGCTTGATCGCCGAGGCCCGGCTCAATCCTGAGCAGACCGGCAACGGCACCTTCGTCGCTCCCATGGCATTTCGCATCGACGGCATCGAATCGATGCAGACCGAGCAGTTCGGCCCGTTGTTGCACATCGCCCGCTACCGTGCCGATCAGATCGATGCCGTCATCGACGCCATCAATGCCAAGGGGTTCGGGCTGACATTCGGCGTTCACAGCCGCAACGAGAACTTCACCAATCACGTCGCCAGTCGCATCCGGGTCGGCAATGTCTACGTCAACCGCGACATCATCGGTGCCGTCGTCGGCGTGCAACCCTTCGGCGGACAAGGCTTCTCGGGTACTGGCCCGAAGGCAGGCGGACCGCACTATCTGTTACGCTTCGCCACCGAAAAGACGCGCACCATCAACACGGCGGCGCTGGGAGGGAACGCCTCGCTGCTCGCCATGGGTGACGAGTGATTCCCGCTCGTCCCCGGCGACAGCAAACCGCAGGAAGCGGCTCATGGTGACAACAGTGGTTGAAAACGGTGGTTGAAAACAGTGTTTGAAAACAACGCCAATACAGGCTGCACGCGGGAACGCTCTCTGATCGTGATGCTCGACATCAGCGCTGCGGCCCGCCTGCGCCCCCATACCCGCCGGCGCCGCGTCCGGCCTAACAATTAAGAGACAGGAGACGTTTTATGGCTATTGGTGTCTGGATAAGCCTGTTTGCCTACTTTGCGCTCATGATCGCCATCGGCCTTTATGCCATGCGCACGTCCACATCCACGTCCGAAGATTACATGCTGGGTGGCCGAACCCTGAGCCCGCAGGTGGCGGCGCTATCAGCAGGCGCCTCGGACATGAGCGGCTGGCTGCTGCTGGGTCTGCCCGGAGCGATGTTCGTCTCCGGTCTGGGCTCGGCATGGATCGGTACCGGCCTGTTCGTTGGTGCCTTCTTCAACTGGCTGCTGGTCGCGCCGCGTCTTCGCGAGCAGACGGTGCACTATGGCAACGCGATCACCATTCCTGCCTTCCTGGCTAACCGGTTCCCCTCTCGGGCGATGTCGCTGAGGACGGTTTCCGCCATCGTCATCGTCATCTTTTTCGCGATCTATACGGCGTCGGGGCTGGTGGCAGGCGGCAAGCTCTTCGAGAGCGCGTTTTCCGGCGTCATCAATCTTGGCGGTCTGAGCGATTACGCGGCCGGCGTCGTCATCACGCTCGGCGTGGTGCTGGCCTATACCGTCGTCGGCGGTTTCCTGGCAGTGAGCATGACCGACTTTGTCCAGGGCTGCATCATGATGCTGGCTCTGGTGATCATGCCGGCGGTCGTCATCTTCGGGGACGGGGGCGGCGGTTTCTCGCAGGCCTCCCAGACGCTGAATGAAGTCGACCCGACGCTGCTGTCGTGGACGGACGGCCTGACCTTCATTGGATGGCTTTCGGCGGTGACCTGGGGACTGGGTTATTTCGGGCAGCCGCACATCATCGTGCGCTTCATGGCAATTCGATCGCTGAAAGACGTTCCCGTGGCTCGCAACATCGGCATGAGCTGGATGCTCATCTCTCTGATCGGCGCGATCTCCCTAGGCATATTCGGCCGCGCCTATGCGATCCGCAACGGGATGGAGGTCCAGGACCCGGAAACGATCTTCATCATCCTCGCGAACCTGCTGTTTCATCCGCTAATCACCGGCTTCCTCTATGCGGCGCTGCTCGCTGCGATCATGAGCACCATATCCAGTCAGCTTCTGGTGGCATCTTCGTCACTGACCGAAGACTTCTATCGCCTGTTCCTGCGCAAGCAGGCCACGGAGAAGGAAACGGTCGCCGTGGGCCGGATCAGCGTCGTGCTGGTCGGCGTCGTGGCCGCCATCATTGCGTCCGATCCGAACTCTCAGGTTCTGGGCCTGGTCAGTAACGCCTGGGCAGGCTTCGGCGCGGCATTCGGCCCGCTGATCATCTTGTCCCTGATGTGGTCACGCACGAACGGCGCCGGCGCCATCGCGGGCATGGTCGTGGGCGCGCTCACTGTCATGGCGTGGATTGCGCTGGGCTGGAGCAACGAGTTCCTGGGTGGCCCCGGCGTCTACGAGATCATTCCCGGATTCATCGCCTCCTTCGTTGCCATTCTGGTGGTGAGCCGCATGACTGCCGATGCCGGTGAATATAAGCAGATCACCCGTTAAGGTAGCGCATTCAACGCGGTCGACGTCGCCAAAAGGGCTCCTTCGGGAGCCCTTTTCGATGCCACCGATTCATCCTTTCGCAGCCTGATACGACTACCGGTGGAGCTCGCGACGCTCACGAGTGCCTGGGTTCGCGAAATGCCCATACCCGCGAACCGACGTAGGTGATCAGCGGCACGGTGAGTGTGGCGATACCGATGGCCCAGAAACCGGCAATCTTCGTGGAGGCCAGCAATACTGCCAGCACTCCGTTGTTGAGCAAAAACCCCAGCACTGCCAGCGTGAAAAAGCGTCTCGCCCGCCCGCGGCGGCGGAAGGTCAGCCGCCGGTGGCCAATCAGGGATATCTGAAAGGCGACCAGAAAGCCGCACAGATTGACGACGAATTCCGACAGGGTCGGCCACGAGGCGCTGAGGATGGCCGCCACCCCGAGATGAGATGCCGTCGCCACCCCACCTACCAGTCCAAACCGCGCCGCGGTCTTGGCCTCTCGTTTGAGTCGCCGTTTCATGAAGCGTCGGGCGCGGTGGCTATCGAGCCATCCCCGTCCCTTTTCCGGCCTTCCGCGCCCCCTGACTCTTCGTCGGCCACACGCTCTTTCGCCACCAGACGGTCCTCGGCTACCAGACTGTCCTCGGCTACCAGACTGTCCTCGGCCACCAGATAAAGTGGCCGCTGCTTGGTTTCGATGAATAATCTTCCCACGTACTCCCCCAGTATGCCGACCGACAGCAGCTGCATGCCGCCGAAGAACAGGACCGCCGTCATCAGCGACGCGTAGCCGGGTACGTCGTTGCCGACAACGATCACCCTGCCGACCAGAAGCAGAATGTAGAGAAAGGCCAACCCCGCGATGACGGCGCCGAAGTACATCCAGATACGCAGGGGCCAGGTCGAGAAACTGACCAGACCGTCGATAGCGAAGTTCCAGAGTTTCCAGAAGTTGAACTTGCTGGCTCCGCTCGCTCTCGCCGGCCGGTCATAATAGACGCCGATCGAACGGTATCCGGGCCAGCTGAACAGCCCCTTCATGAAGCGGTTGCGCTCGGGCAGGCGCTTGATCGCCTCGACGACGCGGCGATCCAACAGCCGGAAGTCTCCCGCGTTGCTGGGAATATGCGTCTCCGCCAACCGGTTGAAGAAACGATAGAAGAGCCCCGCGGAGGTGCGTTTCGCCTGGGTGTCCTCATCCCGCGACCCGCGAATGCCATAGATCATGTCGTAACCGCCATCCTGCCAGAGGCGAATGAATTCCAGAATCACCTCCGGCGGGTCCTGCAGATCGACGTCCATCGGCACCACCGCGTCGCCTCGAGCATGATCAAGGCCTGCCGTCATAGCGGCTTCCTTGCCGAAATTGCGCGTCAACGAGATCACCCGAACGCGGGGATCCAGCGATACCCTCTGCCGCAGCCTGACGAGCGTCTCGTCCGTGGAGCCGTCATCGACGAACAGAATTTCCAGCCTTGGCACGACGTCACCCAGCGCACGATCCACCGCCTCGAGGAAACGCTCGGTGGCAGCCTCCTCGTTCATGACCGGTACCACGATCGACAACATCCAGTCCCTTCGACGACTATCCACGAGCACTTCCTGCGCAATTGTGATCTTCGGCCCGACTTGCATTGGCAACCGGCGCCATCACGACTAGGTTAATCCTAGCTGCTCGTCGATGGTTGCGCACAAACAGGCGCAAACCCTGCCCCGGCATAAAAAAACGCTGTTTCAAAATTTTACTGGACATAAAAAACAGCGTTTCCTATCATGACGACGTTGTCTCATAGAATGTGAAGACCGGTAACACGGCTTCATGATGAAAGAAAAGGAGTCCTTATCATGACCAAGACCAAACTGTTCTCTGCAATGGTAGTTGCCGGCACTTGCGCATTCGGAGCCCAAGCTGCCTTCGCCTACGGCGCTGGTGATTTCTACGGCCGTCTGGGTGTTGCCAAGACCGATACCGACGACGGTTATGCCGGCGACAGCGACAAAGGTGCCTACTTGGGTCTGGGCTACATGGTCCACGACAAGATCGGTGTCGAGCTGAGCTCCATGACCGAAACCAAGGTTCACGCCGAAGGTGGGGACTTCAAGCAGGTGCCGATCAACCTGATGGCGCAGTACTATCCGCTGGGCGGGATGGATTCGCGCGTTCAGCCGTACGCTGGCGTCGGTGTCAACTACACCACGTTCTCTGACGAGAGCGGCGTCGGCAGCATCGATGACTCCTGGGGCGCCGCTGGCCAACTGGGTGTCGATCTGAACGTGACTGACAACTTCGGCTTCAACGCCTTTGCTCAGTACACCGATGTCAGCGCTGACATCAGTGGCGGCCGCGACCTGGATCTCGATCCGGTCACCGTTGGCGCCGGCGTCACGGCTCGCTTCTAAGCGAACATCGACAGGTAGTCATGACCGGGCCCCTGGGCCCGGTTTTTTGTGTCTATGGTTTAGAGAGGCTTGATTTAAATAGACGTGGTTTAGAGAAACCTGGTTCAGCGAACTCAAGACGAATGCGTCCTTCTCTCATGCTTGGGTGACGATCCGGTCGACAGCCGCCAGCTCGCGCACCACCGGCTCTCTGCGGGAAGCAGGCACGTCCTTGAGCCAGACCTCCATCGCCGGTGCAACGGCACAGCTGGCAGGTAGCGTGGCCCGAGCATCGACCAGTGCCTGCAGACGGGCCATGAAGACGTAACGCAACCACTGCGGCAGCACCATGGTGTCGACGCAAAACGGCTGCTGACTGTCGAAGGCCTGAGGATCCGGTGGCGACACCTCCCAAAGCTCGGCTTCGATCAGAGTGGTTTTCAACTCGCGCAGGGCACGAGCCAATTCATCGTGCGAACTCATTCTTTCTCCTGTTGATAGCTTGATGCGGCTCTTCAGGGTTGCTCACAGAAACGCTGAAAGAGCCTGTGGATAAACTTGGGACACCTCGTCCCGGGCGCCGCAGCCCGTACCTCAGCGAAGACTGTTCAATTTTTGGTCAAACCCTGTTCAGCGTCACTGGCGCAAGTTACAGTGCGCGCCTCGAGGAACACGGCGACCGCCTATCATGCAAACGCTGAGCGATTTTTTCACGCAGAGTGGCGCGGAACTTGCGCTGTCGACCCTGGGCCGGCGCGTGGAACCGATGCGTCAGGACACCTTCGCCGCTTTCGAACAGCAGCGCGAGCCGTGGCCAATGCCCTGGAACGGTCAGGCGCAGGTCGCATGCGCCCTGCGCTGGCCGGCCACGTTCAAGGATCCAGCGATCTGGTTTCTGTCGCTACCGCTCGATGAGCAGGGTCTGCTGGTTCCAGCCGCACGCGACGAATTCCTCGATCGCTTGCTGCAGACGTTGAGCACCCCGACCTCGGATACGCCAATCACCGATCCGTCAGTGAATAATAATGTCACTCAGGACTCGCTAGAAACGCGTAATCTGATGCAGGACAACCCGCTGGCGTTCGAACCGGAGCTGCATCAACGAGCGCTGCTGCATGCTCGCCTGTCTCGTCATTTCGGGCAACCGCCGTCGATGCATTCGGATATGGCGCGCCGCTATCTGATCGGTGACGACGCGCTAGATTGGCAGATGCTCGGACTCCAGGGATTGGCCGATCAGGTGGTCGCCAAAGAGCCGGCCGTCATCGAGGCATTGGCGAGCCGTCTGACCACCCTGCCACGTGCCATGACGCTGCCGCTCTGCTATCTGATGGAACATGGCGATACGCCGGTCGAGCTGCTTCCCGTCATGTGGCAAGCCATGGCCAACGCTCGCGAGGCCCAGGACATCGAGGCATTCTGCGCGCTGTTGAGAGCCTTGCTGGGCAGTGATTCGCCCCAGGTCGGCGAGTGGCTCGATCATATTCTCGCCGATGATGATCTCATGGCCGCCGACTGCCTTGCAGCCATCGCTGCGCGCGGCTGGCAACATCTCGAGCATGAAATTCGACTCGGACGGTTTCTGGAGCGGCTGGCAAACTGCAAGGACGCCAACTTTCGTCCTGTGGTGCGCGATTTGGCATTGATCCCTCGCCTGCGCCTGCCCATATTGATGATGCTGCGTCAGGCACCGGCGGACTCTTCCGTGGGACGGCTCGTCAGAGAATGGAACGCTTGAACCCATGAAAGCACTACCCTATCAGGCCAAGGCAGTCATCGGCCGGCGCGAGATGATCACGCTGCCGGATCTACACCTCACGCTGTGCTGCAAGGCAGACACCGGTGCGCGAACCTCGGCCTTGCATGCAGAACAGATAGAACCCTATGAAGAAGACGGCCATCCGTGGATCCGGTTCATCACTCGCTCGAGTGGTCAACAGAGCACCCACCACGAATGCCAGCTGCCGTTGCACGACCGCCGGAGAGTGAGAAGTTCCAATGGCCAGCAGGAGTGGCGCTACGTCATTCGTACGCGCCTCATCCTCGGTGGCCTGGATTTTCCCATTGAACTGACACTGACCGATCGCAGTAACATGCGTCACCCCATGCTGCTGGGAAGGCGCGCCATGCGACGCCTGCTGGTTGCCCCGGGTGCCGCATTCCTGCACGGTGAACCCTGACCGCTGTTCGCCACGCCTTCTCACTTACGCTCCGGAGCTCCCCGCGCATGCATATCGGCATCTTGTCACGCAATCGCAACCTTTACTCGACGCGCCGCTTGATCGAAGCCGCCGAGCAGCGTGGTCATAGTGTCAGAGTCGTCGACACGCTGCGCTGCTACATGAGCATTGCCTCGCATCGCCCCTCGATCCATTACAAGGGCGCCGAACTTGAGCCTTTCGACGCCATCATCCCGCGTATCGGTGCCTCGGTCACATTCTACGGCTGCGCGGTCCTGCGCCAGTTCGAGATGATGAGCACCTACGTGCTCAACGACTCGGTCGCGATCACGCGTTCACGCGATAAATTGCGCTCTCTGCAGTTGCTCTCGCGCAAGGGGCTGGGGCTGCCGGTCACTGGCTTCGCTCATTCACCCGATGACATTCCCGATCTGATCACCATGGCAAAGGGCGCACCTCTGGTGATCAAGCTGCTGGAGGGCACGCAGGGGATCGGTGTCGTACTGGCAGAAACCAACCAGGCGGCCGAATCGGTCATCCAGGCATTCATGGGCATGAAGGCGAACATCATGGTCCAGGAGTACATCAAGGAGGCCAAAGGCGCCGATATCCGCTGTTTCGTCATCGGTGACAAGGTCGTGGCATCGATGAAACGCCAGGCTGCCGAAGGCGAATTTCGCTCCAATCTGCATCGAGGCGGCACCGCCAGCGTCATCCGTATCACGCCGGAAGAACGCTCCACCGCCATTCGCGCGGCCAAGGCGATGGGGCTTGGCGTGGCAGGCGTTGATCTGCTGCGTTCCAACCATGGTCCGGTGATCATGGAGGTCAATTCTTCTCCCGGCCTGCAGGGCATCGAATCCGCCACCGGCAAGGACATCGCGGGTCAGATCGTGGAGCATCTGGAGAAAAACGCCACCCCTCCGCGTAAAGCGCCGCAGAAGCCGAAAGGCTAGTTTGAGGAAAAATTGAACAAATAGCCGGAAATACTAGATTTTTCTGCACTCAGGGGTAGCAAAACAGTGTTTCCGGCCGCACAATTTGTGTCACCTCAGGAGGTGGCCGCATATGTTTCTCGACAATCGCCAAGTGGCGATGGACAGCGTACTCGAGGCGCTGGCCGACAGTCTCGATTACTTTCAGGACAATCTCGATCGCCTGCGCCCGGCGCTGCGTAATGCCCTGAAACCCCATTACGAGGAACGTGGGGTGGCCATGCGCGAGCTACAGCAACTGGTCCGCGAGCACCTCGATATCCTGCCCCGCGATGCCGACGTCGAGCGCGACGACTATCTCTGGCTCTGGAGCCGCATCAAGAGTTTCGTAGGTAACGACAGTGCCGTGCTGCTTGGCGAGCTGCTGGAGCAGGAACGCGTGCTGATGCAGGCGCTGGGCAACGCCTTCACCCACCCGCTACCGGAAGCGCTGGAACCTACCCTGGAACGGTGCTGGAAAAACTGCCGAGCACTGATTCGCGAGATCAACAAGCTGCAGCAGCGTCAGCGCTGACCGGCAGACTACGGTCTACTGGACCGCCCTACCCCGCCAGCCTCGCCAATTCGGACTCCCTGGATCACCGGGAAACGGAGCAACCCGCTCACGGCGGTGAAAGCCGAATCGGCTCCAGAGGACCCAGAAAATAGGGTTCCCGCCCCCAGACGTAGAGATCGCCGAAGGTCGCAGCGCGGGCGAGCCACTCGCGCAGGCGAAGCCGCCATTCGCCCTCGACGCCGTCATCGGGCACCGCGCAACCGGTGGCCTCGACGCCGAGAGCGTCGGCGATGAACAGTGCCCGCGGCAGGTGCCAGCCCTGAGAAATCAGCATCAGTCGATCCGCGCCAAACACCTCCTTGGCCCGGACAACGCTGTCGAAAGTACTGAAGCCGGCATAATCGAGCGTCAGCAGAGCATCGTCCACGTTGCGATGACGCAGAGAACGCCACATGCTGATGGGCTCGTTGTAATAGCGCGTGCGGTTGTCGCCGGAAAGCAGCAGATGCCGAACACGGTGAAGCCGCAGCAGTTCTGCCGAGGCTTCCATTCTGGCCTGATAGTAAGGATTGGTGCCGCCCGCTCGCAGCCACTGAGCAGTGCCGAAGACCAGGCCCACCGGCTGTGTGGTGCACAGTGGCAGCTCGTGCTCGATGCGATCTTGGGTCTTGTGAAGTATCCACAGATTGATCGCCGCGACACCGATCACCAGCAGCAACAGGCCCGCCATCACCGCCTTGACCAGCGCTTTCAGAACCCCAAGCATGAATCGACGACACCGTTAGCGTGGGGGAAAGGTAGGCATGAGACGCTCCAGCCAGAAATCGAATGGCGAGCAGGAAACGGAATAGAAGTGTCGATCTGCATATCGCTTTCGCTTGCCCAGACGGCGTTAAAAATCGGCTGGTGCGCCAGCCCGGTCAAGATGCTCATTGACATCGCGTAAACGGGTACGCCAGCCCGGTCCGTCTGCGCCGATTTTTGCCTTGGCTACGCGCCCCGGCCTTGCCTTCGCTCGTCGACTTTTCAGACAAAGCCTAGAACATCCCCAGCTCAAGGCGTGCCTCTTCGCTCATCATCTCACGCCCCCAGGGCGGGTCGAAAACGATTTCGACGTGAACCTTGGAGAACTGCGAGGCCCCGAGAATCTTGCGCCGTGCATCTTCGGCGATGACATCTCCCATGCCACAACCGGGGGCCGTCAACGTCATGCGAATGGTCACCATCCGCTCGCCAGTAAGAAGCCGCTCGATGCGACACCCGTAGACCAGTCCCAGATCGACGATATTGACCGGTATCTCCGGGTCGAAACAGGTCCGCAGCTGATCCCAGATGAAGGCTTCCATCTCCGCCTCGTTCGCATCGGGATCCAGCGTCGGACGTTCTAGCGCCTTGAGTCCCAGTGCGTCGAGATCATGCCCCTCGATCAGGTAGAGACGTCCTTCGTAGCTGACGCTGATCGAGCTGCCCTTGGCCTGCATCACCACCACCGTGCTGTCTTCGGTCAGCGTGATGGTCTTGCCGAACGGGATCGAAATGACATCGACATCCCGTTGCAGCGGCATTTCCTGGCCCTTGTAGACCTCGTTGAGAGGATCCATCATTGCTCCTGACAGAATTGCCGGCCCGGACATGCCGGGAGCCGGAACCGGCTCAGCGCAGCATGCCCAGCACGCGCCGCAAGGCCTCGACGAATGCGTCGACTTCCTCCGGCGTGTTGTAGACCGCCAGCGACGCGCGACAGGTCGCTTCGACACCAAAATGATTCAGCACGGGTTGGGCACAGTGGTGTCCGGTGCGAATCGCCACGCCCAACTGATCGATCAGCAGACCGATATCCTGGGAATGTGCGCCGTCGACGACGAACGAGATCACGCCGGCCTTCTGCGGTGCCGTGCCGATGATCCTCAGCCCGTCGACCTGCTCGAGTTTCTGGGTGGCATGATCGAGTAACCACTGCTCCCAGGCCGACAGTCGCTCGATCCCGAGCGCATTGACCCAGTCCAGCGCCGCGCCCATGGCGATGACGTCCGCCACCGATGGCGTCCCGGCCTCGAAACGGTGCGGGACCGCCGCAAACTCGGTGCCACGCTCGAAGGAGACCCTCGAGATCATCTCCCCGCCGCCCTGCCACGGCGGCATGGACTCGAGAAGGGATGCCTTGCCATAGAGCGCTCCGGCACCCATCGGCCCGTAGACCTTGTGACCCGAGAAGGCATAGAAGTCGGCATCCAGCGCCTGCACGTCGACCGCCTGATGCGGCACCGCCTGGGCACCGTCGACCAGAATCCGCGCGCCACACGCATGCGCGTCACGCGCCATCTCGGCGATGGGGTTGATCGTGCCCAAGGCGTTGGAAATGTGGTTGACGCAGACCAGTTTGGTCCGCTCGCCCAGCATCCCGCGATAGGCGTCCTGATCCAGCACGCCTCGCGCATCGACGGGGATGACATTGATCGCGATACCCAACTCACGCTCGAGCAACTGCCAAGGCACGATATTGGAGTGATGCTCCATCAGCGAGACCACGACCTCATCGCCGGCCTTCAGATTGGCTCGTCCCCAGCTGTTGGCCACCAGATTGATCGCTTCGGTGGTGCCACGGGTGAACACGATCTCCTGCGGCTCGAACGCATTGAGGTGGCGTTGCACCTTGCTCCGCACACCCTCGAAGGCGGCCGTCGCTTCGTCCGCCAGCGTATGCAGCCCACGATGGATGTTGGCGTTGTAGCGGCGATAGTAGTCGCTGAGGCTATCGATGACCGCCACCGGCGTCTGGCTGGTGGCCGCATTGTCGAGATAGATCAGCGGCTGGCCATGGACTTCCCGATCGAGAATCGGAAAATCCCGTCGTACTGCCGCCAGGTCCAGCGTCAGATCGGTAATCGCGGTCATCTCAGGCCTCCTGAATCGCCTCGGCGGTTTCCACCAGATCCGCCAGATTGAAGCGCTCCGGCAAACGACCGGCGACAGCTCTTTCGACTCGCTCGGCGATGACGTTGAGACGGACCTTGTCCATTACCTCGCCGACAAACGCCAGCGTCAGCAATGCCCTGGCCATCGGCTCATCGATACCGCGACTGCGCAACGCATAGACCGCGTCTTCGTCCAGCTGGCCCGTGGTGGCGCCGTGAGAGCACTTGACGTCGTCTGCGTAGATCACAAGCTCCGGTTTGGTATCGATCTCGGCGCGATCGGACAGCAGCAGGTTGGCGTTGTTCTGATACGCCTCGATCTGCTGAGCGTCCTTCTTGACGAAGACCTTGCCGTTGAACACACCGCGAGAGCGATCATCGAGAACGCCCTTGTAGTTCTCGTTGGAGAACGTGCGCGGCGCGTTGTGATTGACCAGCGTATGGTTGTCGACGTGCTGACGCCCCTGAACGAAGAACAGCCCGTTATAGGCGGCTTCAGCGCCCTCGCCATTGAGATCCGTCACCAGATCCGTGCGCACCAGCGCACCACCGAGGTTCATGTTGTACGAGTTGAAGCGGCTATCGCGCCCCTGATCGACATGAATGCTGGCCACGTGCAGATCCGTCAGTGCGGCTTCCTGCAACTTGTAGTGATCGATGATAGCGCCGCGATCGAGCAGCACCTCGGTCACCACGTTGGTGAAGTTGGCCGCCTCGGACTCACCCGAGTAGTGCTCGATGATCGTCGCCTCGGCGCGTGCGCCCGCCTCGATCAGTATCCGCGGATGACTCATCACCGGCTGTCCGTTGGCCCGCGACAGCAGCAGCACATAGATCGGCTTGTCGACTACCGTTCCCGACGCCAGGCGCACGATGGCACCTTCGTCGGCAAAGGCCGTGTTCAAGGCGGTAAAGGGCGAGAAGTCGACGCCCGCCAGACGGCCCAGCGAGCCTCCGACCGCTTCGTGATTGGCGACTATCGCCTGGGATAACGGCTCGATGGAGACACCGGACGGCAGCCCGTCGAGCTCGGACAATGCCGGGCTGAACAGACCGTCGACCAGTACCAGCCGGTAGGCATCGATATCCAGACGCTGCTCGTCGAAGCGGGCGGAATCGAACTCGGCGTCGGTCGCCAGCGCGAAGTCACCCTCGGCTATACGGCGCACGTCGGTATATTTCCACTGCTCGTCACGGCGGGTCGGGAAGCCCATGGCCTCGAAGCGCGCCGCGCCAGCCTGTCGGCGTGCCGCTACCCAACTGGGATCCCCGCCTCGGCGCGCAGTCAGACGCTCGAGAAAGCGTTCCGGTGCACTCATGCGACAGACTCCTCCAGCACCCAGTCATAGCCCCGGTCTTCGAGTTCGAGCGCCAGGTCCTTGCCACCGCTCTTGACGATACGGCCGTCGACCAGCACATGAACGTGATCCGGCACGATATGATTGAGCAAGCGTTGGTAGTGAGTCACCAGCAGGATCGCGCGGTCGGCGTTGCGCAGCGAATTGACCCCATCGGCGACGACCTTCATGGCGTCGATATCCAGGCCGGAGTCGATCTCGTCGAGCATCGCCAGCTTCGGCTGCAGAATCAGCATCTGCAGAATCTCGTTGCGCTTTTTCTCGCCGCCGGAAAAGCCTTCGTTGACGGCACGCTGCAGGAAGCTCGGATCCATCTTCATTTCGGCGCTTTTTTCACGCACCAGCTTCATGAATTCCGGCGCCGGAATTTCCCCCTCGCCACGCGCGGCTCGCTGAGCATTGAGGGCGGCCTTGAGCAGATAGATATTCTTGACCCCGGGGATCTCGATCGGGTATTGAAAGCCCAGCAACAAGCCGGCGCGAGCACGCTCCTCGATTTCCATCTCGAGCACATCCTGGCCTTCGAACAGAATCGTGCCCTGAGTCACCTCATAACCGTCTTTCCCGGCGATCACGGCCGACAGTGTCGACTTGCCGGCGCCGTTCGGGCCCATGATGGCGTGAACCTCACCGGCATTGATGGTCAGGTTGAGACCCTTGAGGATCACCTTGTCCTCGACCGTGACGTGAAGATCTTTGACTTCGAGCATGTGTCACCCTTGAAACGAGAGAGACCGCCGACGCAGCCTCCCGGATTGGCGTGTAAATTCGACTGTGGCGGCGGATCAGCCTACCGAGCCTTCCAGCGTCACGTTGAGCAGCGCTTCCGCTTCGACCGCGAACTCCATCGGCAGCTCCTGAAAGACATCCTTGCAGAAGCCGTTGACGATCATGCTCACCGCGTCCTCTTCATCGATACCGCGGGCGCGGCAGTAGAAGAGCTGATCGTCGGCGATCTTGGAGGTGGTCGCCTCGTGCTCGACAGTGGCGGTACTGTTGCCGATTTCCTGATACGGGAACGTGTGGGCACCGCACTGATCGCCGATCAGCAACGAATCACACTGGGTATAGTTGCGCGCGCCCTTGGCGCGCGGCCCGATCTTGACGAGGCCGCGGTAAGCCTGGTCACTACGACCGGCGGCGATACCCTTGGCAACGATGGTCGAACGGGTGTTCTCGCCGATATGGATCATCTTGGTGCCGGTGTCCGCCTGCTGACGACCGTTGGTCACGGCAACGGAATAGAATTCACCGATACTCTCCTTGCCGCGCAGCATGCAGGAGGGATACTTCCAGGTGATGGCAGAGCCCGTCTCGACCTGAGTCCAGCTGATGCGGGAGCGGTCGCCACGGCAATCGCCGCGCTTGGTGACGAAGTTGTAGATCCCGCCCTTGCCGTTCTCATCCCCCGGATACCAGTTCTGCACCGTGGAATACTTGATGTAGGCATCCTCGAGCGCGACCAGCTCGACCACCGCTGCATGAAGCTGGTTCTCATCGCGCATCGGCGCGGTACAACCCTCGAGATAGGAGACCTGGGCCCGCTTGTCGCAGATGACCAGCGTACGCTCGAACTGCCCGGTATTGGCGGCGTTGATGCGGAAATAGGTCGACAGCTCCATCGGGCATTTCACGCCCTCCGGCACGTAGACGAACGAGCCATCGGTAAAGACTGCCGAGTTGAGCGCGGCAAAGTAGTTATCCGACTGCGGTACCACCGTGCCCAGATACTGACGCACCAGCTCCGGGTATTCCCGGATGGCCTCGGAGATGGAGCAGAAGATCACGCCAGCCTCGTGAAGCTTGTCCTTGAACGTCGTGGCCACCGAAACGGAATCGAACACCGCATCGACAGCAACACCGGCCAACGCAGCCCGCTCATGCAGAGGAATACCCAACTTCTCGTAGGTTTCGAGCAGTTTGGGATCGACCTCGTCCAGACTCTGCGGGCGATCTTCCGGTTTCTTCGGCGCGCTGAAGTAAGAGATCGCCTGATAGTCGATCGGCGGGTACTCCAGATGCGACCACGATGGCGGCGTCATCTTCAGCCACTGGTGATAGGCCTCCAGACGCCACTCGAGCATCCATCGCGGCTCTTCTTTCTTCTGGGAAATGAAGGCGATCGTGCTTTCGTCAAGCCCAGGCGGCACGGTCTCGCTTTCGATGTCGGTCACGAATCCCTGCTTGTATTCGCGACGGACCAACTGCTCCATCTCTTCGCTAGCCATGGTCTTCTCTCCTCTCCACCGAGAGTCTTAGGACGAAGACACGGTCCCGACGAGTGCGGGTGGCAACGAGCCGCCACCTCCCACCGTCATCGCCACGCCTTCTTAATGTTCGCGCACTGCCCCGATCGAAGAGGGCAACGTCACGCTTTGAATCGGTAACTGCACCGGCAGCTTGAGCGGGCTGGACTGGGCGAGATGCGCCAGCGTGACGCACTCGAGCAGTGTCCGCACCGCCTGCGACACCCGCTGCCAGTTGTCCGCCACACCGCAGGTATCCAGCAAGTCACACTCGCCATCGGCGTGGCTGCACTCGGTCATTCCGATCGGCCCTTCGATGGCGGCGATGATGTCGCTGGCCGTGATCTCCGCCGGAGACCGGGACAGCACATAGCCACCGTGAGAGCCCCGACGGGATTCCAGCAACCCACTCCTGGCCAGCATCTTGAGCGTCTTGCCCACCGTGGGGTGAGGAAGATTGACCTGCCCTGCCAACTCGGTCGCGGTGTGCGCCTGCTCGGGGTCCCGTGCAATCTGCGCCATGATCACGGCCGCGTAATCCGTCAATTTCGATAGCTTCAGCATGCGGTGATGCCCTCTCGATCCTGACAGCTGCCATATAGGACCATTTTAGTCCTCTTTACACACGCTGTGAACCCTAACCGTCGGCGCGAACGGCATGCCCGCCCGCGATCGTGCATCGGTCGATCAGGTCGGCGCTGAGTACACGACGGCCGGTTCTCCAAAACGACTCGACCCGCTGCCGGAAGCAGCGGGTCGAGCTCTTCGATCACGACCCCATCAGGATCAGTCGAACGGATTGCGCAGCACGATCGTCTCGTTACGGTCGGGGCCGGTGGAGATGATGTCGATGGGCGTCCCCACCTCCTCTTCCAGGAACGCAATATAGGCCCGTGCGTTGGCCGGCAGACCATCGATCGTTCGCACCCCGATGGTGGATTCGCTCCAGCCCGGCAGATCGTGATAGAGCGGTTCGATCGCCTCGTAGCCTTCGGAGTCGACGGGATTATCGATGGTCTCGCCATCCTTGCTGCGATAACCGACGCAGACCCGAATGTTCTCGAGACCGTCGAGCACATCGAGCTTGGTCAGGCAGATCCCCGATACCGAGTTGATCTGCACCGCGTGGCGCAATGCCACCGCATCGAACCAGCCACAGCGGCGCGCGCGCCCGGTCGTGGCACCGAATTCATGGCCTTTCTCTGCCAGATGCCGGCCGAACTCATCGAACAGCTCGGTGGGGAACGGGCCGGAGCCGACACGCGTGGTATAGGCCTTGGTGATACCCAGCACGTAGTCGAGATAGAGCGGGCCGACGCCAGAACCGGTGGCGGTGCCACCGGCCGTGGTATTGGAGCTGGTGACGTAGGGATAGGTACCGTGATCGATATCCAGCAACGAGCCCTGGGCACCTTCGAACAGGATGTTCTCGCCGGACTTGCGAATATCGTGGACCAGCGAAACCGTGTCGCAGACCATCGGCCGCAGCTCTTCGGCAAAATCCATCGCCTGATCCAGCACTTCCTGGAAATCGACGGCCGGTTCGCCGTGATAACGGGTCAGCACGAAGTTGTGATAGTCGAGCACTTCGCCCAGCTTGGAGGCGAATCTTTCACGGTGCAGAATATCGCCCAGACGCAGGCCGCGACGTGCGACCTTGTCTTCGTAGGCCGGCCCGATGCCCCGTCCGGTAGTCCCGATCTTGGCAATGCCACGGGCCTTTTCGCGCGCCTGATCGAGGCGAACATGGTACGGCAGGATCAGCGGACAGGCGGGCGACAGACGCAGGCGCTTGCGCACCGGCACGCCCTTGGCTTCCAGCTCCTTGATCTCCTCCATCAGCGCTTCCGGCGACAACACCACGCCGTTGCCGATCACGCAGATCTTGTCTTCACGCAACACGCCGGAAGGGATCAGGTGCAGGACCGTCTTGTGACCATCGATCACCAGTGTATGGCCGGCATTGTGCCCACCCTGGAATCGCACCACGGCACTGGCGGACTCGGTCAACAGATCGACGACCTTGCCCTTGCCCTCGTCGCCCCACTGAGTACCCAATACGACTACGTTCTTGCCCATTGCTCTCGTCTCTTGATCAACCCGTCGCGATCCGGTCATTCGTCGCGATTCGTTCGCTGTACCCATGTCGGCGCGTGACCGTCATCGGCTTAGTTCAGCGGCTCGGTACGCCACTCGCCATCCTGGAGCACCAGGTGGCGATTGCAGCGGTGTGCGCCCGGACCGGTCTGCTGGTCGGGCAAGGCCTGGATCACGCGCTCTCCCTGCGCCCGCAGGCGATTGATGGCATCGTTGAGCGCGGCATTCTCCCGATTCGGCGCCCAGATACCATTGGTTGGCGGCTCTCGCTCGGCCAGAGTCGCCAACTGCTTGAGATCCATGGAAAATCCGGTGGCCGGACGGGCACGACCGAAGGCCCGACCGGTGTCGTCGTAGCGACCACCCTTGCTCAGCGCCTGACCGTACCCCGGTACATAGGCCGCAAACACCATCCCGGTGTGGTACTGATAGCCGCGAAGTTCGGCCAGATCGAAGTAGAACGACACCTCGGGATGCTCGGCCACGACGCCACGATGCAACCGAACCAGTTGGTCGAGTGCATCCATCACCGCGTCCGGGGCACCGGCCAGCGCCAGCCGGGCATGCTCCAGAATCTCCGCCCCGCCATGCAGCCGCGGCAGCCCGCAGAGCATCCGGGCAAGCTCGGGGTCCGCGACATTGGCAGTCACCAGCTCGTCGATCACGATATAGGCCTTGCGCTCGATGGCATCGAAAAGTGCACGCTCGACGCCATCCTCCCACACGACGGCACCCATCAGTTCGCGATAGATCGCGATGTGGCTAAGCGCCAGGTGGATCTCCCTGGCCCCCGCCGCCTCGAGACTGGACAGCGCCAGCCTCAACACTTCGATATCGGCATCCAGCCCCGCGTGGCCGAACAGTTCGACGCCAACCTGCATCGGGCTTCGGCCGCCCTGATGCTTGTCCGCCTGCGCACGCAGCACCGTGGCGCAGTAGCAAAGTCGCACCGGGCCCTGGCGCTTCAGCGAATGTGCATCCATGCGCGCGACCTGCGGAGTCACGTCGGCGCTGGCGCCCATCATTCTGCCGGTCAACTGATCGGTCAGCTTGAAGGTCTGCAAATCCAGGTCGGTGCCGGTGCCGGTCAACAGCGAATCGAGAAATTCGACCGGCGGCGGCATGACCAGGTCGTAACCCCAGCGGTCGTACAGGTCGAGCAGCGTCCGACGCAACTCCTCCATCCGGGTTGCCTGCGGCGGCAGCACTTCATCCATGCCGTCGGGTAGCAACCAGCGGTCAGCGATCGTCATGAGCTTGTCCTGCCCAGCGTTGATTCGGTAATGATCGGGAGCAAAGGAAAGCTTCGCCATCCCATGTTAGTCGCAGCCGCAGAGCCGCGAGGTACAGCTGCCTTGCGCGAAGACCGGATCGTGTCAAAACGGGATTGCGCATAAACAGGCCGCACAAAAAAGCCGGGCGAAACCCGGCTGAACGATGGTATCACGAAACCCCCTCGGGGAAATCCCGTGGGGGTTCGATTTCCTAGATGTCGGTAGCATTCACCGATCCGATCCTCATGGCGCCGAAGACCCCGTCGGTGTCGGATTTTTCAGATAGCGGAAGAAGTCGCTGTCATCCGGGCTCAGCACCAGCAGATCCTTGCCCTCGCCGTTGAAGCTGTCACGGTAGGCCTGCATCGAACGATAGAACGAGAAGAAGTCCGGTGCCTGCTGATAGGCGCTGGCGTAAATTTTCGCTGCCTGCGCGTCACCTTCACCCCGTGTGGTCTCCGCTTGTTGACGACCGTTGGCCAGAATTTCCTGACGCTGACGATCGGCATCGGCACGAATCGCTTCGGCCTGCTGAGAGCCTTCGGCCCGATAGGTTCTGGCCGCCTGTTCCCGCTCCGAGTTCATGCGCTCGTAAACGGCCTGGGTCACCTCCGGGGGAAGCTCGATTCGCTTGACGCGGATATCGAGGATATGAACCCCCAGCTCGTCGCGCATCGCCTGATCGAGCTGCTGCACCGGCTCGACCATGAGCTCTTCGCGGGCGCCCTCGACGGTGTCGGCGCCCTTGTCCTTGCCGGGGAGACCCTTGGCGTTGCTCTCGGCCGCGATTCGCTCCTGAATGATGGAGGACATCTCGGTCTGGCCGAACTTGTTGCGCAATGCCTCGTCGGTCCGCGGCGCGATCAGGTTCTCGGCGACCTGGATATTGCCACGCGTTGCCTCGTAGAACTGCTGGGGATCGGCGATCTTCCACTTCACGAAGGAGTCGACGATCACCGCCTTGGAGTCCGCGGTCAAATAGCGCGTGGCGCTGGAATCGACCGTCTGCACGCGCACATCGAAGATCCGCACGGTGTTGAACACCGGCAGCTTGAAGTGCAGGCCGGGGCCGATATCGTTTTCGATCACTTCACCGAAGCGCAGCTTGATGGCGCGTTCGGTTTCATTGACGACGTAGAAACTGGCGCTGGCGAACCAGGCCAGCAGCGCCAGAATGATGACCCCGATCAGGGCGCGATTGTTAAACATTAGCGACCCTCCCGCAGGCCGGAGCTACGCGTCGGCTGCTGCGAGCCACTGTTCATGTGATCCACTACCTGCTTTGAAATCTGTTCGAGCTGCTGCATGCTCATCGAGGACGAATCGCTCTGGCTGCTCTTGCCGCCGGACTGCATCTGATTGAGCGGCAGCACGGTCACGGCGTTGCCGTCGCCAAGATCGACGAGCGCCTTGGGCGTCTTGCTCAGCACCTGGCTCATGGTCTCCAGATAGAGGCGTTCACGCGTCACATCCGGCGCCTGGCGATATTCGCCCAGCAACGAATTGAAACGATTGGTCTGGCCGGTAGCATCGGATACCGAAGCGGCCTTGTAACCGTCGGCCTCCTCGATCAGACGCCGCTGCTGACCCTTGGCCTCGAGCACGACTGCCTGACTATAGGCATTGGCCTGGTTGATCGAGCGCTGCCGCTCTTCCCGGGCCCGGATGACGTCGTCGAAGGCGTTCTGGACCTGGTCCGGTGGCGCGGTCGACTCGACGTTGACGGTCTGCAGGCGCAGGCCGGTGCCGTAGGCGTCCATGTAAGCCGTCAAGCGCTCGAAGACCCGTTGTCCCAACCGGTCACGGCCGGTAGTCAGGATCTCCTGCAGATGCATGTTGCCGACTTCCTGGCGCAATGCGGAATCCATCGCATTCTGCAACGTCATTTCCGGCTCGTTGACGTTGACCAGAAATGCATGTGAATCGCTGACCACATACTGTGCCGAGACGCTGACCCGGACGATGTTTTCGTCGCTGGTCAGCATCGAGTCGGTCTGGGTCGCGGAGCGAATGCTGGTCACGTTGACGTTATCCACACGATCGATGATCGGCGGATTCCAGTGCAGACCGGGATTCAAGGTATCGGTGTACTTTCCAAGCCGGAAGACCACGCCGCGCTCGGACTGGTCGATCAAGTGGAAACCGGATCCGGCCCAGATCACGGCCGCAACGATCAGCACCAGAGTCGGCAATATGAAGGGATTGCGCTTGCTGCCATCGGAGCCGTCACCGCCGGACCCACCGCCTGAACCGGAACGCTTGCCGCGACCGCCGAGCAGACGACTGATCTTGTCCTGAAACTTCTTCAGCGCTTCGTCGAGATCCGGTGGCCCCTGATTACCCCTGCCATTGTTGCCACCACCGTTATTGCCACCATTACCACTCGGGCGCTTTCCTCCTCCACCGCCCCAGGGGTCCTGCTGGTTGTTGCCACCACCAGGCTCATTCCAAGCCATACCTAGTCTCCAAGATGCAGTCAAAGCGTTGCGTCGGGCCAAAGCATTACGCGTGGCATCGGGAGCATGAGCCGCCGTGGCGTTGCACCGGTGTGCACAGGGCGAGGCTAGATCGGACCGAGGCCCAATCCCTGCCACCCTGCATCATTCGGGTCCGATCGTCGGACCACGAAGCTCCCCTGCGTCGTTTTCCTCACCTCAAACCTGTTCCCAATCGGCAACCGGCGTTTTTTCGGAGGTGGGCAAGTAATCGTCGGCGCGTTCGCCCAAGCGAGCCATCATCTGCATAAACTCTCGCCGGGGCAAGCGAATCTCCAGATTCGAGCGGCCATCCTCGTCGAACGTTTCTTCCTGTACGGCCTGCGATTCGTGCAGTGCCGCTCGTAGTCGACCCTGCTCGGGCGTCAGCGTCAAGCGGATATCGAGGATATCCTCGGCCAGCCATTCGCCGAGCGCTTCCCGCAGCAGTTCGAGGCCTTCGCCGTCACGCGCCGAGAGCCAGACGACCTGCGGGAATCCATGACTGTCGCGCTCGATTCGCGGCGAGGTGCCCAGCAGATCGATCTTGTTCATGACCAGCAGTCGAGGCACATCGTCGGCGTCGATCTCAGACAGCACACTATCGACCTGAGCGACATTGAGCTCGCGGTCCGGATCGGCGGCGTCGATCACGTGCACGATCAGGCTGGCTTCGGTGGCCTCCTGCAGCGTGGCCCGAAAGGCCTCGACCAGCTTGTGCGGGAGATGCCGAATGAAGCCGACCGTATCTGCCAGCACGACCTCGCCGACGTCCGGCACATCGAGGCGACGCAGCGTGGGATCGAGCGTGGCAAATAGCTGATCGGCGGCATAGACCTCCGCCGAGGTGATCGCGTTGAACAAGGTCGATTTGCCGGCGTTGGTATACCCCACCAGCGAGACGCTCGGGATTTCCGCCCTCGCCCTGGCGCGCCGGTTCTGATCGCGCTGCTTGCGGACCTTCTCCAGGCGCTTGTGAATCGACTTGATCCGCCCACGCAGCAGGCGACGGTCGGTCTCGAGCTGGGTTTCACCCGGGCCGCGCAGACCAATACCGCCCTTTTGTCGCTCGAGGTGGGTCCAGCCACGGACCAGCCGGGTGGACATGTACTCGAGCTGTGCCAGTTCGACCTGGAGCTTGCCCTCGTGGGTCCGCGCGCGCTGCGCGAAGATATCGAGAATCAACCCCGTTCGATCGAGCACGCGACACTCCAGCGCACGCTCAAGATTGCGTTGCTGAGAGGGAGACAGGGCATGATTGAAAATGACGAGTTCAGCACCGTGGACGCCGAGGGCGGTCTTGACCTCCTCGAGCTTGCCACTGCCGATGAAGGAACGAGGATCGGGACGGCGCCGACTGCCCTGAATCAGGGTAGCCGACTCCGCCCCGGCAGAGCGCACCAGCTCCAGGAGTTCACCCGGATCTTCGCGCTCCTGCTCGTCCTGAAAGTCCACATGGACCAGAATCGCCGTTTCGCCGGCGTCGGGACGTTCGAAAAACAATCACTACCTCTCGATTAGCTATCGAGTCCGGGCGCTGCGGCGGGATCCTGCGGCGGCAACCGGACGTTGCGGGACGGTACGACCGTCGAAATGGCATGCTTGTAAACCATCTGACTGACGGTGTTGCGCAGCAGGATGACGAATTGATCGAAAGATTCGATCTGTCCCTGCAACTTGATGCCGTTGACCAGAAAAATGGAAACCGGGATGCGCTCCTTGCGCAGAATGTTCAGGTACGGATCCTGAAGGGACTGTCCTTTGGACATGTTGCTCTCCCTAATGCTGTTATGAGTGATGCTGTTTTAGTTGGGCGGCGATTCGTTCTGACTCGGCATCACACCAGCGGCATCGCGTGCCGCGAGTATAGGTCTCGACGAAGCCCGCCATTTTACGCTAACTGCCGTGGTCACGCACGATTTTCGCAATCTGATCACCAGCATTTGCCGCGCAGCTGTCGACCCAGTGAAGGTCCGGCCAGCGCCTCAGCCAGGTCAGCTGGCGCTTGGCCAGCTGGCGCGTGGCGGCGATACCGCGCTCACGCAGTGCGACGTGATCATAGGCGCCTTCGAGATGCTCCCACACCTGCCGGTAACCGACGCTCTTCATCGATGGCAGGTCCGGATGAAGATCGCTCCGCTGTTTCAATGTAGCCACTTCCGACACGAATCCACCAGCGAGCATGATATCGAATCGCTGGGCGATACGCGCATGCAGAACGTGACGCTCGGCAGGCGCGAGAGCTATGGACAACAGCCGCCACGGAAAGTTTTCACGCTGCTGTCGTCGCCAGTGTTCGGAAAGCGCCACGCCGCTCAATCGATAGACTTCCAGTGCCCGAATCAGACGCTGGCGGTTACGCGGATGGATCGCCTCGGCCGCCTGGGGATCGAACCCGGCGAGCTCCGCATGCAGCGCCTCGAACCCTTCGCGCTCGCCGCGCTGGCGAAGTTTTTCGCGCAGTGCCGGATCGGCTTCCGGCATGGTGGCGACCCCGTCGATGAGACGCTTGGCGTACATCATCGTGCCACCCACCAGCAGCGGCAATTTGCCGCAGGCCGTGATCGCTTCCATTTCACGCAACGCATCGCGGCGAAATTCCGCCGCCGTGTAGGCTTCGGCCGGATCACGAATATCGATCAGCCGATGAGGTGCCCGCGCCAGCTCGTCGGGCGACGGCTTGGCCGTGCCGATGTCCATGCCGCGATAGACCATCGCCGAGTCGACGCTGATCAGCTCGGCGCCGAAACGCTGGTGCAGCGCGATCGCGTTGTCGGTCTTGCCGGAAGCGGTGGGCCCGAGCAGAAGGACCGCCAGCGGACGGTCGTCGCGGCGCGAGCCCGACGGTGACAGCGCAGAATCGTCGTCGCGCAGGCGATCATCGTTTTCGTTCACTGGCGCCCTCGTTCACTGGCCACGAAGAAACAGCTTGTCCAACTGGGCCATCGACATCTCGGTCCAGGTGGGTCGACCATGATTGCACTGCCCGCTGCGTTCGGTGCGCTCCATGTCGCGCAGCAGCGCGTTCATTTCCGGCACCGTCAGCAGTCGATTGGCTCGCACGCTGCCATGGCAGGCCATCGTACTGAGCAGCTCGTTGATACGGGTCTCCAGGCGATCGGAGCGTCCGAAACGTTCGAGATCGCCCAGCATGTCGCGAATCAGCGGTTCGATGTCCGCATCCGCCAGCAGCGCCGGCACCTGCCGTATCAGCAGCGTCTCCGGGCCGGCGGCATCGAGCACGACGCCCAAACGGGCAAAGGCATCGCGCTCGTGCTCTGCGACTTCGGCCTCGCCGGCACTGACCGCCATCGACACCGGCACCAGCAGCGGCTGCGCGTCGAGCGCTCCGGCATGAATCTGCTGCTTCATGCGTTCGTAGACAATCCGCTCATGGGCGGCATGCATGTCGACGATCACCATGCCGCGTTCGGTCTGCGCCAGAATATAGACGCCGTGCAGCTGCGCCACCGCATAGCCCAGCGGTGGCGCCTGCGTATCGTCGGTGGCCGGCAAGGTCGTCACCGCGGCAGTCGGACGCTCCTTGAGGGCCGTGTCGGCCGCTTCGCCGCCCGGCGCTTCTGCACCGTTCTCGCGCGGCGTCAGCAGCGTCGATTCATGCTCCGGGTGCAGCGCATGATAGCCGGCCATGAATTCGCGGATACGCTGGGCGGCAGGACGATTCGACCCGGACGGCCCTGTCCCTGGCGAATGCTGGCCGGCCAGCGGCATGCGCTGCTGCTGCCAATCCGGCGGCCTGTCGTTCGAGGTCGGATATGCCTGGTCATCCAGGTCTGGCCGAACCGGCGTTTCGATGTCACCGCCGATCGACTCGCCCGCCTCTGCACTCTCCGCCGCCGGCTCGTTGGGCTTCACCGACGCCAGCGCGCGGTGCAGGCTCGAGAACAGGAAATCATGAACCAGACGGCCATCGCGAAAGCGCACTTCATGCTTGGTCGGGTGCACATTGACGTCCACGACCCGCGGATCGAGCTCCAGATACAGCACGAACACCGGATGCCGACCGTGAAACATCACATCGCGATAGGCCTGACGAATGGCATGCGCGACCAGGCGATCCCTGACGATGCGGCCATTGACGAAGAAATACTGCTGATCGGCCTGAGCCCGCGAATAGGTCGGCTGCCCGACCCACCCCCACAGCCGGAGCCCGGTGACCTCCAGCTCGACGTGCAAAGCCTCGTTCAGGAAACGCTTGCCCAGCATCTCGCTGATTCGCCGCTCCCGGCCGGCCTGATCCGAGGCCACGCCGGGCAGCTGATGCACGACCTTCTGGTTGTGACGCAGCACCCAGGTAATATCGAAACGGGATAGCGCCAGACGCCGAAAGGCCTCCTCGACGTGACCGAACTCGGTCTTCTCGGTACGCAGGAACTTGCGCCGCGCCGGCGTGTTGAAGAACAGATCACGCACCAGCACCGAGGTCCCGCGCGGATGCGGCGCAGGCGTCACCCGCGGCTCCATCTGGCGGCCCTCGGCGACCACTCGCCAGCCACCGGAAGGATCGTCGGCGGCGTTGGAGATCAATTCGAGGCGCGAGACAGAGCTGATCGATGCCAGCGCCTCGCCCCGAAATCCCAGACTGGAAACGTCCTCGAGATCGTCGAGGGAGGCGATCTTGCTGGTGGCGTGGCGGGATAGCGCCAGCGGCAGGTCACCCTCGCCGATGCCGATCCCGTCGTCGCGCACCCGAATCAACCGCGAGCCACCCGCCTCGAGTTCGACCTCGATACGCTGGCTGCCGGCGTCGATGGCGTTCTCGACGATCTCCTTGACCACCGAGGCCGGACGCTCGACCACCTCTCCGGCAGCTATCTGGTTGGCCAGTCGGGGATCGAGAATGCGGATGCGAGACGATTCAGTCATCGGTGAACTCCCGTTCGTTGCCCGGCTTCATGGGATCGTCAGCACCTGGCCAACCCGCAGGATATCGCTATCCAGCCCATTGGCCTGTTTCAGCACCTTCATGCTGATGCCATGGCTGGACGCCACCTGGGACAACGTATCCCCGCCCTGCACCCGATACTCGTTGCTGGCGCTGCCGCGACCCTGATCACGTTGCCAGGCCAGCAGACTCGAGGGGGGCGGATGCTGGCGGAAATGCGCCACGATCCCTTCGTAGATCGCCTGGGCGAGCTCGGCCTGGTGTGCCGGCGACTTGAGCTGGGCCTCCTCGCGGGGGTTGGAGATAAAGCCGGTCTCGACCAGCAGTGACGGAATATCGGGTGATTTCAGCACCACGAAGCCGGCCTGCTCGACGCTGGACTTGTGCAGCTTGTTGATCCGTCCGAGCTGGTCGAGCACCTGACCGCCGGTGGCCAGCGAATCGTTCATCGTCGCCGTCATCGTCAGATCGAGCAGCACGCCGCGAAGCACCTCATCCTTGTCGTCGAGGCTCAAATTGCCGTCGACCCCGCCGATCAGGTCGGACTGGTTCTCGCTCGCCGCCAGCCAGCGCGCGGTTTCCGAGGTCGCGCCACCCTGGGACAAGGCGTAGACCGAACTGCCGTAAGGCTGGGCGCTGCGTACCGCATCGGCGTGGACCGAGACGAAGAAGTCCGCCTTCTGCTGTCGGGCGATCAGCGTGCGCTGGCGCAGGCCGATATAGTAGTCGCCGTCGCGGGTCAGGAAGGCCTTGAACCCCGGCGTCTGATCGAAGCGCTGCTTCACCTTGCGCGCGATCTGGAGCACCACATCCTTCTCGTGCGTACCGTCGGGGCCCGAGGCGCCGGGGTCTTCGCCACCGTGTCCCGGATCGACGGCGACGATGATGTCGCGCCTGGGATGCGGCTGCGCCTCGACCGCGGAGGCGACCGCCTCGGCCTCCCGCGGGTTGCCTTCGGCAACGGCTTCGGTCTGTGCGCGTTGCGCGGCGATCTCCTGGTCGCGAATCATCGCTTCGATAGGATCGATGGGGTCCTTGACCGCACTAGCCCCGGGATAGTCGAGATCGACCACCAGACGATCGCTGTACTGATCGTTGGGCGGCAGCGTGAAACTCTTGGGCGCGACGGCGCGGCTGACGTCGAGCACGACCCGCAAGCCGCCACTCTCGCGAACCCCGGTCCGCACCTTGGAAATGGCGCTGTCATCCAGATCGAGCTTGCCGATATCGAAATCCAGATCGGTGCTATCAAGGTCGATCACGACGCGGTCGGGGTTATCGAGCGTGAAGACGTTGGCGTTGACCGGCCCCGACATGTCGAACACCAGCCTGACGTGATCCGGCGCCGACCACAGCCGCATGTTGTCCACCTCGACGGCCTGAGCCTGCGCGCTGACGCCAAGGCAACAGGCTGCGATCAGCCCCGCCATTCGGCGCTGACCACTGCATCGGTGCATGCGCAGCCAGGTGCGCGCCATCAGGCTCAACAGCAGAGACGTGGCATGACGCAGGGTGACAACGGGCTTCGCTAACGACTCACGACCGGGCTGGGTGGTGTCATGGCGCGTCTCTTGTACATCTATCGGCATTCATCTTCCTTGTGACTCACTGAATCTCGCAATCCAGCCGGCAGTTGAGCCAGCACGGTGTTTCCCTGTTCGCTGTGAGCGATGCCCGTGGCGACGCGCCCCGAGGCGCAGACCGCGAGATGAATCTCGAGATCCGGCCTGGGTAGCCACCCTGCACCACGGCTCGGCCACTCGATCAGACAGAGTGCGTCGTCGCCCAGCATGTCGCGGGCACCGAGGAACTCCAGCTCTTCGGGATCACCCAGACGATAGAGATCGAAATGAAATATCCGGGCCGACGCGGTCTCATAGGGCTCGACCAATGTGTAGGTCGGACTCTTGACCGCGCCGACATGGCCGTAGGCCCGAAGAATGCCCCGCGCCAGCGTGGTCTTGCCGGCACCGAGGTCGCCGATCAGGTGGATCTGACCGCGACCGGCCAGCGCCCGGCCCAGAGATTCCCCGAAAGCTACCTGGGCGGCTTCGTCGTTAAGCGTGATCGGCATGAGTCGAGACAGATTGAGGGTTGGCCAGAGTTCGCGCATAGGATGCCAGATCGGTCGCCAGCAAACCACGCTCGCCGGCATCCAGCGCCGCCGCATCGGCCGCCAGTGCGTGAAGCAACACTCCGATTCTCGCCGCCTCGCCGAGCGATCCGAGCTGGCCGACGAGCCCTGAGATGATGCCGGTCAGTGCATCGCCCATGCCACCGCTGCCCATACCGGGATTGCCGAACGGGCAAAGCGTGAGCCGTTCGCCGTCGTAGACCAGCGTCCCCGCGCCCTTGAGCACAATGGTGCCGCCCCAGCGCCGCTGCAGGGCAATGACGGCATGGCGTCGATCCCGCTGCACCTCACCGGTGGAGAGCCCCAGCAGTCGTCCGGCTTCGCCGGGGTGCGGTGTCAGAATCCAGTCGTCGCGGCGAGACTGGCCGTCATCCCCCGCCAGCAGATTGAGCGCGTCGGCATCCAGCACGCAGGATTTCCCGGCCGCGAGAACACTCTGCAGCGCCGCCTGGCCCCAGGCCCCGGTACCGATCCCGGGGCCGACGGCCAGGACATCGGCGGTTTCTACCATCGCCTCGATATCCGGCGCGCCGCGAACGCCCCGTGCCATGATTTCGGGAAACCGGGTCAGGCTGGCCGATACATGCGCGACATCGGTGGCAAGACTGACCTTGCCGGCCCCGACGCGCGCCACCATCTCGCTGGTCATCAGTGCCGCGCCGCCCATGCCCGGCGCACCGGCCACCACCAGCACGTGGCCATGACTGCCCTTGTGGCTGTTGGGCGCTCGCGGCGGCAGTGCTATCGCCAGGTCTTGGCGTGTCTGGCGCCAGGCCACCGGCACGATGTCGGCATGACGCCGCGGATCCACGCCTAGCGTGGCATGGATGATCTCCCCGACCGCGTCGAGCGCCGCACCGGTATGCAGCCCGAACTTGTCACCGATGAACGTGATCGTCAGCGTCGCCCGGACTGCCGCAGCCTCGACGTGGCCGGTGTCGACATCGACGCCGGACGGCACGTCGATGGCCACCACCGGACGACCGCTGGCATTGACCTCGGCGATGGCCGCGGCATAGGGCGGGCGCGGGGCTCCCCGGGCACCGGTGCCGAGCATCGCATCGATGATCAGCTCTCCGTCCAGGGTCAACTCGTCCGCCCAATCGATCGGTTCGACGCCCGCTTCTGCTGCCAGCGCTGCCGCTTTCCGCGCGCTGCCCTCGAGCTCGGCCGCCGGTTTTAGCGCGACCAGTTCGACCACCAGGCCATCGGCCGCGGCCAGCGCCGCGATGACGTAACCATCGCCACCATTGTTGCCGCCGCCGCAGAGTACGCAGAGTCGACGTACCTGCGGCCATCGGGCGCGCAAGGTGTCGTAGGCGGATTCACCGGCACGCCGCATCAACGCGAAGCTGTCGCCCTCGGCCTCGATGGTTCGGCGATCCAGTTCGCGCACCTGATCGGCGAGATAAAGCGGGCGCTGAGAGAAAGAGGCGGACATCGTGACTCCTGTCGTCTTCCGAAAATGGGAGGTGACCCCGGAGGCCATGGGTAAACGCAATCCGTGATGAACGGCGCTGCCGAACGCCAGCACGGGTGTAACGGTGACGTTCGGCTGACGTCAAGCTGAATAGTGGTGTAGGGTAGCGCACCCCTATCCCTGTTAGCGTTTCGGCGGTATGTCACAGCCATCCAGCATCGATCTCAATGCGCTCGCCTCACGCATCAAGCAGTGGGGACGAGAACTCGGCTTCCAGGCGATCGGTATCACCGATACCGATCTGTCGAGCCATGAGCGCTATCTGCAACGCTGGCTGGAAGCCGGGCACCATGGCGAGATGCACTACATGGCCAAGCACGGCAGCAAACGCACGCGGCCACAGGAACTCGTGCCCGGAACGCTACGGGTGATCAGCGCGCGCATGGACTATCTACCGCCCGAGGTCGAGACCACCAGAATACTCGGACAACCCGAAAAGGCGTACGTTTCACGCTACGCGCTGGGCCGCGACTATCACAAGCTGATCCGCAAGCGGCTCGATCAGCTGGCCCGCCAGATCGAGGATGAAGTCGGCCAGATCGGCTATCGTGCCTTTGTCGACTCGGCACCGGTGATGGAGCGAGCGCTGGCCCAGAAAGCGGGGCTTGGCTGGTTCGGCAAGAACGCCATGCTGCTCAATCCTCAGGCCGGCTCGCTGTTCTTCCTCGGCGAACTCTATACGGATCTCCCGCTGCCGGTGGATCCGCCCTTCGAGCGCGAGCACTGCGGTTCCTGCTCGAGCTGCCAGACCGCCTGCCCCACCAATGCCATCATCGACGACAAGGTGATCGATGCCAGGCGCTGCATCTCGTATCTGACCATCGAGCTTCACGGCAGCATCCCCACCGAGTTTCGCCGGGCCATGGGCAACCGGGTCTACGGTTGCGACGACTGCCAGCTATTCTGTCCTTTCACCCGCTTCACCCGCGCCAGCACCGAGCCGGATTTCGCCCCGCGTCATGATCTGGACCGTGCCGAGCTGATCGACCTGTTCGCCTGGAGCGAGACCGAATTTCTCAAGCGCACCGAAGGCAGTCCGATCCGGCGCATCGGTTACGAGCGCTGGTTGCGCAACCTCGCTATCGGGCTCGGCAACGCGCCCTGGAGCGAACGCGTCGAGAGCGCTCTGCGCGCACGCCTCGCCTACCCCTCGGACCTGGTTCGCGAACACGTACGCTGGGCACTGGAAGAGCAACGCACCAGGCGCGAAGCGCGTATCGCCAGCACCTAATTCTGGCGAAAGCGATTCGTACCCGACATGCCGATCCTGTCTTTGGGAAGACAGCTTCAGGTAGAGAGCTTCAGGAACGTCTCGCGATAATGCTTGAGCTCCGCCAGCGATTCTCGAATGTCATCCAGCGCCTGGTGGGTATTGCGCTTGGTGAAGCCGCTTGCCGCCGCCGGATTCCAGCGCTTGGCCAGCTCCTTCAGCGTCGAGACATCCAGGTTGCGATAGTGGAAGAAGTTGTTGAGCGTCGGCATTTCCCGCTCCATGAAACGCCGATCCTGATGCACGCTGTTGCCACAGACCGGTGACGTGCCTGGCGTGACGTAGGTCCCGAGAAACTCGAGTGTGCGCCGCTCCGCTTCCGAGGTGTCGATGGTGCTCTCGCGGACGCGTCGAATCAGGCCGGACTCGCCATGGGTCTTCCGGTTCCACTCGTCCATGCCATCGAGCAGCGCATCCGGCTGATGGACGGCCAGCACCGGCCCTTCGGCGATCAGGTTCAGATCGCCGTCGGTGATCAGCGTCGCCACTTCGATGATGCGTTCCCGATCAGGGTCGAGACCGGTCATTTCCAGATCGATCCAGATCAGAAGATCACTGCGGGCGCCGGAGGCGGATGGGTCGGACATGAACAACTCCAGAGTCGGTGTCGGCTGGCCACGGGGACGCGGGCGGACACGGCAAGTCGGTAAAGGCTACAATGCCCGCCATTCTACCCCCAGGGCATGACGGGTAGGCAAACCCCGATATGAGTCACCGCCAACCATGAGCCGCCGTAAACTGACCCGACAGCAACGCTGGCGCGTCGAGAAGATTCAGGCCGAACGCACCGAAAGAGCGTCGAAGAAGGACGAGCGCGACAGCGAACGTCTCGATGCCGGTGAATACGGCACCGAGCGCCCGGGCCGGGTCGCTGCCCACTTCGGCCGTTCGCTGGAGGTCGAATCCGTCGAGGGCGACCAGATTCGACTGCACCGCTGCCATCTGCGTGCCAACCTCGAAGGCCTGGTAACCGGCGATCAGGTGATCTGGCGCCAAGCCAACGATGACAGCGGCGTGGTGGTCGCCCGCGGCGAGCGTCACAGCGTGCTCGAGCGTCCTGATGTCCACGGTCAACTGCGCCCGGTCGCCGCCAATATCGATCAGATCCTGATCGTGGTGGCGGTCGAGCCGGAACCGCATCCCAACCTGATCGACCGCTACCTGGTCGCCGCCGAAAGCACCGGGATTCCCCCCGTGCTGGTGCTCAACAAGAGCGACCTGCTGCCGGAAGAAGGCGGGGAATTGCGCGCGATGCTGACCCGCTACGGCGAGCTGGGGTATCCGCTGATCGAAGCCTCGGCGCGTGGCGAGCAGGGGCTGGAAACGCTATGGACGCAACTGGCGGGGCGAACCTCCGTCTTCGTTGGCCAGAGCGGGGTCGGCAAATCCTCGTTGATCGACCGGCTGCTGCCCGACGAGACCTTGCGGATCGGCGCGTTGTCCACCGATACCCGCAAGGGCAAGCACACCACCACCACCGCCCGTCTCTATCCGCTGCCGTTGGAAACGGCGGTCGACGGAGAGCGACGCGGCGATCTGATCGACTCGCCCGGCATCCGGGAATTCGGCCTTTGGCATCTCGACGAGCGCGAGCTCGCCGAAGGTTTCATCGAGTTCCGCCCCTATCTCGGCCGCTGCCGCTTCCGCGACTGCCGCCATCGCCAGGAGCCCGGCTGCGCCCTGCTCGACGCCGTCGAGCGCGGCGAGATCCATTCCCAGCGTTTCGCCAGCTTCCAGCGCATCAGAGACGACATCGCCGCGTCCTGAGAGTCACCAAGGTTTATCGAAGCCGCCGCCCCAGGCGCCTTTCGAGACGACGCTGAACGGCTCCCGTTGCGCCGGGTCTTGTGGCATGGATGCCACAAAAAGCGCGCCTGGACAGGGATGTCCTTGTGCGCCGACCCAGGCGCAAGCGGAAAGTCGTTCAGGGTTTCGTCGTCTTGTGGCGCAAAAAGAGGGGGAGCGACGAGGGGGCGAGCGTTAAGCCCCCTCGTCACGGTGAGCCATAGGCTGGATTGGACTCGGCAGTCGTAGTTCCACTGCAATCTCTCGTCATCCATGATGCGAGACCCGGCTCGACGCTCTGCGTTCAGCGCCGTTCTGGAAGGCGTCCAGGGTGCGAGACTTCGAGCAAATCAACTAGGCTCAGAAATGCAACGCCGCGCCCTGAGACGCGGCGATTGCTCAAGAGCGGCCTGAGCGCAGGCCGTCTGGATCAGCCCTCGAACAGCATCAGGATCGAGAGGAAGAACAGCACCCACATCGCCGGGCGCACTTCCTGTGACTTGCCGACCCCTACCTTGACCACGACGAACGTCAGAAAGCCGAACACCACGCCGTGGGTGATCGAATAGGTCAACGGGATCAGCAGCATCGCCACGAAGGCCGGGATCGCGTCGTCGTACTGCTGCCAGTCGATGGTGCGGATCGGCGAAAGCATGAACACCCCGACCATGATCAGCGCCGGCGCGGTGGCAATCGCAGGAACCAGTGACAGCAACGGCGACAGGAACAGAAACGGCAGGAACAGCAGCCCCGCGACCACGGCAACCAGACCGGAACGCCCGCCCTGACTGATACCGGCCGCGGATTCGACGTAGGCGTTGGCCGGGCTGGTACCCAGCGGTGCGGAAATCAGTGCGGAAAAGGCATCCACCATCATCGAACGGCGAATGTTGCGCGGCTCGCCATCTTGGTCGAGCAGATTGCCCGCCTGGCACACGCCGATGAAGGTCGACATCGCGTCGAAGAAGGTGGTGAACAGAATCACGAAGATGAAAGGCCAGTAGGCCACCGACAGCGCACCGACGAAGTCGACCTGCCACAGCGCGCCGAAATCGGGCCAGGCGAAGATGCCGTGGAAATTGACCAGCGTCGGCGAACCGGTGGGCGACATGGCGCTGGCATCGCCCCACAGACGGCCGATGGGGATGGCGAGCAGCGTGGTGACGATGATCCCCAGGATCAGCGCGCCCTGCATGCGCTTGGCCACCAATACCGCGGTAATGCCGAGACCGATCAGAAACGTGACCAGGGTCGGCGTCATCTCGCCGAGCCCGACGACCGTCGCCGGATTGGAGACCAGCATGCCGGCATTGACCAGCCCGATCACGGTAATGAACAGGCCGATACCGCAGGCAATGGCATGGCGCAGCGTCGCCGGAATGGCATCGACCACGTAGCGACGCACGTTGAACAGCGCCAGCAGTCCGAACAGCACCCCGGACCAGAACACGCAGCCCAGCGCGGTCTGCCATTCGATGCCGGCCCCCAGCACCATGGTGTAGGTGAATAGCGCGTTGATCCCCATGCCCGGCGCGACCAGGATCGGGTTGCGCGCGTAGAGACCCATCATCACGCTGCCGAAGAAACTGATCAGCACGGTAGCCGTCAGCGCGCCGGCAAACGGTACACCCGCGCTGGAGAGGATCGAGGGGTTGACCACGATGATGTACATCGCCGCCAGGAAGGTCGCGATGCCCGCCAGCACTTCGGTCTTGACCGTCGTTCCCAGCGAACGTAGAGAGAACATTTTTTCAAGCACGCAGCAATCTCCTGGCAATCATGATTGTTATTGGTGACGCGAGCCGCTCGCGTCCGTGAATTTTGTAGCCGAGGATGGCCCCCGTGAAAAGTGCCGAGACGCCATTGGGTCAAAAAACCGGTCCGGGCTCGGCGAAACGACGGGTAGACGCCACCCTCGAGCGGCGCGCAGTATAGCGAATCCGCTCGGCGACGCCATCCGCTACCCTCACCCAGTATCGTTGTGCCATCATCGTCCCCATCGCCGCATGACGATGACGGCAGCAACGATCACGACAGGAGTCACCGCTCATGAGTTCGGAAATCCCGCAGTTGCCGCTGATTCTGGATTCGGCCACGCTGTCCCGACACCTCGAGGATCCCCATCTGCTGATCATCGACGTGCCTCTCAAGCCCGAAAGCTACGAATCGGGCCACGTGCCGGGTGCAGTCTTTCTCGACGCCCGGCGCCTGCTGGCAGGCTCGGGCGAAGTCCCCAACGACGTGCCCTCGGAAGCCGCACTGAGCGCACTGTTTTCCGAACTCGGGCTGACGCCGGAAACCCACGTGGTCGCCTATGACGATGAAGGTGGTGGCTGGGCCGGGCGGCTGCTGTGGACACTGGAGCTGATCGGACATCGTCGCTACTCGTATCTCAACGGGGGCATTCACGCCTGGCGCGCCGATGGCCAGCCGCTTTCCACCACGCCAGCCTCGCCGACCCCGAGCGAGTACGAGGCGGCCTATCTCAATCCCCAGGTCCAGATCCGGCGCGAGGAACTGCTCGAGCGTCTCGATGATCCGGCGCTCGCGATCTGGGATGCCCGTTCCGACGAAGAGTACCGGGGCGTCAAGGGCGACAACCGCCAACTCGGCCACATCCCCGGGGCGGTCAATCTCGACTGGCTGGAGGTGATGGACAAGGGTCGCGACCTGCGGCTTCGCGATTACGCCGAGCTCGTCACCGAGCTGGAAGCTCGCAGCCTGACTCAGGACAAGGAGATCGTCACTCACTGTCAGACCCATCACCGCAGCGGCCTGACCTGGCTTGCCGCCAAGGCGCTCGGCTACGACAACGTCCGCGCCTACCCCGGCTCCTGGAAGGAGTGGGGCAACCGCGACGACACTCCGGTCGAGAAATAGCTCGCGCTACTGACACCAGTAGCGCACATCGTGCCGTCTATTGCGCGGGCCGGGTAGTCTCGCTACCTTGTCCGCCTTCCCGCTCGTCCGTCTTTCAGTTAGTCCGCCTTTCCAAATATCGGGGTCGTCATCGTGGATCGCCAGGAACTCTTCGCCAGAATTCAGTACCCGCTACCTCACCACGCGATCTCGCGTCTGATCGGCCTGGTCGCCGACTGCCGGGTTCCCTGGGTCAAGGATCAGTTCATTCGTCGCTTCATACGCACCTACGGCGTCGACATGACCCAGGCTCGGGAGCCCGACCCGAACACCTACGCCTGCTTCAACGACTTCTTCACCCGCGCACTCAAGCCCGACGCTCGTCCCATTGGCGAGGGCCTGGTATCGCCAGCCGACGGTGTGCTGTCGCGCTACGGTCGTATCGAGCACGGCACTCTGATCCAGGCCAAGGGTCAGACCTATTCGCTGGGCGCCCTGCTCGGCGGTGACGTCGCGCGGGCCGCTCCTTTCCGCCAGGGCAGCTTCGCCACGGTCTACCTGTCGCCGAAGGACTACCATCGCGTTCACATGCCGATGACCGGAACCCTGCGCGAGATGACCTACGTACCCGGACGGCTTTTCTCGGTCAATCAGGCCACCGCCAGCTACGTACCCGGTCTGTTCGCGCGCAACGAGCGTCTGGTCTGCATCTTCGATACCGAGCACGGGCCGCTGGCCATGGTACTGGTCGGCGCGATGATCGTCGCCGCCATCGAAACCACCTGGGCCGGCCAGGTCACGCCGCTGAGCGGCCGCATCCAGACGACTCGCTTCGACGAGCCGATCGTGATCGAGAAAGGCCAGGAGATGGGCCGCTTCAAGCTCGGCTCCACCGTGGTGATGTGCATGGGCCGAGACACCGCGTTCGGCGCTTTCGACCCCGCAGGCAGCCCGATCAGCATGGGGCAGACGATGGGCGCCCTGCCAGGGACCGCGTGAACCGGCTGGCACCGGCTATCGGTCGGGCCGGTCCCGTACGTAGGGCCCCAGCGCCCGATCGATGACCGCTTCGACGAAATCCTGGTCGATCTCGCAAAAGGAGACCGACAGCCGGTAGTAGACTGCCCCGTAGATCAGATCCATGCTCAGGTCCGGATCGATCTCCGGGCTAAGCTCGCCTCGCTCGACGGCACCGACGATGGCTTGCCGCCCCATCTGGCGACGCGGTCCTATCCAACGCTCGACGAAGGCACGGCTCAGTACGGGGTCGGATTGGGCGGCGCCCAGCAGATACTGCAGCAAGCGGCCATGAGGGCCGTTGAGAACCTCGGCCAGCGCCAGCACGCTGTGACGGAAACTGGCAACGACGGGCAGTTCGTCATCGTAGGCGATGCTCGGCCCTACCGCCTCCAGAAAGGCATCCATGACGATGGCAACCGCGTTTGGCCAACGTCGATAGATGGTCGACTTGGCCACGCCCGAGACGCTGACTATCCGCTCGACGGTGGCATGGTGAATCCCTCCCTCCAGCGCCAGTTCCAGGGCTGTTCGCATCACCTCGGCAGACGCCGTGGCGCTGCGTGGCCGACCAGGGCGTGCAGGAGAAACAACGGGCATGGAAGACATCCTTGTCAAAAACAGCTCCTGAAAGATACGATAATATAGGATACGCAGCGTATCGTATCATTTTTTAGTAAAAAACTGTTACCCGCCGCCGCGACTCGGATCCCGCCGACCCCGATGTCACGGGCATCCCATCGTCGTTCGACAAGCATTGCTGCTCGAGCCTCATCATGGAGAGTTATGATGGAGAGTTATGACGTCACCATCGTCGGAGCCGGTCCCGCCGGGCTGGCCGCCGCCCAAAGACTCTCTGGTCAGGGACGCCGGGTGCTTCTCATCGACCGGGGTCCGGATATCTCGAGGCGCAACAGAAACGACGAAGCCGATCTGACCCAAGGCCAAGGCGGAGCCGGCCTCTACTCGGACGGCAAGTTCTCGTTCTTCCCATCCGCAACGCGGATATGGCAATTGCCGGAACGCGAGGCCTTGCATCGCGCCTACGCCTGGACCTGCGATCTGCTCGAATCCTATGGCATGCAGACGCCACCGTTCCCGGACAGAACCGACGTCTACTCGCCGGAGGAAGGCCGCTGGAACCTCAAGGACTACCCCTCCCGCTACCTGCCGCTGCAGGCGCGGGAAGAGATGGTCTTCGGCCTGGTCAATGGCGTCGATATCGACATCCTAACCGGAACCTGCGTGATCTCCCACCGCTACGACGCCAACGAGCAGCGCCATCACCTGCAATTGGAGGGTCCCGACCCAGCGCTCGGCGCGCTTGTCAGCAGGACACTGATCTGGGCCACAGGGCGTTTCGGTGCGCTGGACATGGGCAACATCGAAAAGGTCTTCCGCCGCCTGGAAGTCGGCTTCCGTATCGACCAGCCCAGCGAACAGGCTTTCTTCCAGACATTCTCCAATCTCGATCCCAAGCTGACACTGCAGACGGCCGAAGACGGTATCGAATGGCGCACTTTCTGCGCCTGCCGCAACGGCACGACCGTGCTGACCCGAACGCAAGGCCTGTGGACGGTATCGGGACACTCGGACGGCCCTCCCACGGCGCGCTCCAATGTCGGTTTCAATACGCGCATTCTCGACGAGTCGATGGCGCGGGAGGCGATTTCGGCATTACAGGACGCCATGGCCGAGCGGGACGCCTACTTCGAGATTCCCCTGTCAGCATGGCTGGAAGAGGACCCAGAGACCACGGCCCGGATGCGGCGCCTCTATGGCGACGCCGTGGCGTGTGCGATGCTGCAGGGGCTGCGCCAGCTCGTCGACAGCTTTCCCCGGATCGAACATGAAGCGACGCGCCTGATCGGCCCGACCCTCGAGGGCGTCGGCTGGTATCCCGGCGTCGACGGCCAACTGCGTCTGCCCGGACAACCGACCTGGGTGGTCGGCGACGCCTGCGGGCTGTTCCGGGGCATCGTGGCCGCCTTCATCAGCGGCCACTATGCGGCCAGTGCAGTGCTGTCGACCTTGTCGGAAGCGTCGCTACAGGAGAAACCGCTCTGATGGCTGTCCCCCTTTCCCGCGTGGGTGTCGGTGTCATCGTCACCCGCCCCGGCGGCGACCTGCTGCTCGGCTATCGTATCAAGGCCGGCGAAACGCCCACCTGGTGTCTTCCCGGTGGACACGTCGAGCCCGGGGAGACCTTCGAGGCCGCGGCACTGCGGGAGCTGCACGAAGAGACCGGCATCATCACTCGACAGCCGGTCGAGATATTCGCCTTCCTGCAACAACTGGACAGCGACCGCACCGCGATCACCGGCGCGGCGCTGATTTCACTCGGCGAAGAAATCGCCGAGCCCCGCGTAACCGAGCCGGATGTATTCGATCGCTGGACGTGGTTTCCGCAAAAGGAGCTCCCCACGCCGCTGTTTCCGGCCAGCGACGCCATGCTCAGCCTGTGGCAGGATAGGCCCTGCCCCGAAGGCTGGCGTATCTATCGCGTCGACTAAGCGAGGCATTACCTTCATTTTCGAACACTCAGGGAGCAGCCGATGCCACTGGAAATCTCCCGCAACGTGTCGATCCCCGACAACGAGATCGAACTGATTGCCGTACGCGCCCAGGGCGCCGGTGGCCAGAACGTCAACAAGGTCTCCTCGGCGATCCACCTGCGCTTCGACATCCGCGCCTCCAGTCTGCACCCCGGGTTCAAGGAGAAGCTGCTGGCCCTGAGTGACAAACGCATCACCCGCGACGGCGTCGTCGTGATCAAGTCGCAGGAGCACCGCACCCAGGAGTTCAACCGGGAAGCGGCACTCGTTCGTCTGAAACAGCTGATCAAACCCGTGATCTACGGCGACAAGCCGCGGCAGGCCACCAAGCCGAGCCGCAGCGCCAAACGCAAGCGCGTCGACAGCAAGACCCGTCAAGGGCAGAAAAAGCGCCTTCGCGGACGCGTCGATGACTAGATCGAGCGACAATTCCACACGCTAGCGATCAGCGCAGCGCCGTCATCAATCCCGCCATCAACCGAGCGCGCTCGACCAGACTGTCGACCTCGATATGCTCGTCCAGCGTGTGGATTCCTGCACCGCGCACGCCTAATCCGTCGAGCGTCGGCAGTCCCATCGCGCCGGTGAAATTGCCGTCGGAGCCGCCACCGCTGCTGGCGTGCGGCAGCGGCATCTTCAGCTCATCGGCAACCCTACTGGCCTGGGCGTAGAGCGATAGCGTCGCCTGGCCCGCTTCCCATACCGGCCGAACCACACCGAGCTTGACCTCGAAGCCGATCCCGTCGGCATCGCGCTGGGTGAGCGCCAGCATGCGTTCGATACCGCGATCCAGGTCGGCCTGACGCTTGGCCATGCTCAGCGCCTCGCCACGGCAGTTCGTAGAGACACAGTTGACCCATTGACCGCCCTGTACCACGCCAACACTGAAGGTGCAGTCATCATTGGTCATCGACTCGATCTCGGGAATTCGTGCAACCATCTCACGAATCGCGGAATGGCCATCCGCCAGCGCCGCCCCGGCATGGCTCGGCCGACCGTGAGCGAGCAGCTCGAAACGCGCGATCGCATAGCGCCCGGTGATCACACCATTGCCCGCACGCGCCGGTTCCGGAACCAGGATGTAACGATGCCTCGCCGCCTCGCGCTCGATCAGTTCGCGGGTACCGGGGCTGCCGATCTCCTCGTCGCAGGTCAGCAGCACATGGATCGGCAGCGCCATGTCGACACCCGCCTGCTGGAGCGCAACCACGGCGCGAAGCGCCGCATAGGTGCCGCCCTTCATGTCACAGATTCCAGGGCCATAACAGCGATCACCGTCGCGCCGAAACGGCAATGTCTCCAGCGTGCCGACCGGATGGACGGTATCCAGATGCGCCATGATCAGGATGCCGCCTTCGGCCTGCCTGAGATGCGGAAAGCTCGCCTTGAGACAGTCGCCCAGCCCCGCAGGCCCGGAAACGCGTTCGACGTTAGCCCCCATCGCCACGAGATCGTCCGAGGCCAGCGTCATCATGCGATTGACGGCAGCGATATCGAAGGTCGGACTCTCGCATTCGACCCAGCGCTGTAGCCCGGCCAGCATCTCATCGATATCGAACTCGAGGGTGGCGGCGAGACTCATGCGCTCATCGCCTGGGTAGCGCTCATCTCCACCCGTTCGTTGAGACGACGTTCAGCGATCCGCGCCAGCAGGCTTGCCCCGATCGGCAGGATTCCATCGTCGAGCACGAACGCCGGATTGTGCACCGGAATATCGCCGGCATGGCCAACCCAGCAGTAGGAACCCGGCACCATTTTCAGCATATCGGCGAAATCCTCGCTGCCCATCGCCGGTCGGACGAGATCGGCCACGTTGGCATCACCGACGATATCCCTGGCCGCGGCCGCCAGCGCCTCGGTCTGCTCGGGATGATTCTCCAGTACCGAGAAGATGTTGCGGATATCGACATCGATCTCGACCCCGTAGGCGTCCGCAAGCCCGGTGGCCAGCTCACGGATGCGTCCGTGGATCAGCGCGGCGACGGTGTCATCGAAGGTGCGAATGGTGCCGGAGAGCGTAGCCGACTGCGGAATCACGTTGTAGGCGGAGCCCGAGTGCAACTGGGTGACCGACACCACCGCTGCGTCCAGGGGATTGACGTTGCGGCTGACGATGCTCTGCATGGCCTGGGAGAGCTGCGTCGCCACCACGATCGGATCGCGGGCGTTGTTAGGCTGCGCGCCATGACTGCCCCGACCGCGAATGGCAATATCGAAGAACTCGGCGCCCGCCATCGCCTTGCCGGACATCACGCGGACCTGTCCATGATCGAGGTGCGGCGCATTGTGCAGCGCATAGATTTCGTCACAGGGAAAACGCTCGAACAGCTTTTCGGCGATCATCGCCCGCGCGCCGCCCAGCCCCTCCTCCGCCGGCTGGAAGACCAACATCACGCGCCCGGCGAAGTCCCGGGTCTCGGCAAGGTAGCGTGCTGCGCCCAGCAGCATCGTGGTATGACCGTCATGACCACAGCCATGAAAACGACCGGGGTGCTTCGAGGCGAACGGCAGCTCCGTTTCCTCATTCATCGGCAACGCGTCCATGTCGGCACGCAGCCCGAGCGTCCTGCCCGGCCCTCGCTGGCCGTCGATCAGGCCGATGACGCCGGTCTTGCCGATGCCGGTGTGAACCTCGAGTCCCAGCGCTTGCAGATAGGCGGCGACGATCGCGGAGGTACGCTGCTCTTCGAAACCGATTTCCGGATGGGCGTGAATGTCGTGACGAATCTCGATCAGTTCGTCGGTAAAGCCATCGATACGGGGCAACGTGGTCATGAGAACTCCTCGGTAGGGGAAACATCGGCATTGGCGAAAGTCGCGCTCAGGCGGGTTCGACGACAGGGACGAAGGGCCTGCCGAGAGGCGACGTCCGGATGCCTGGGCGAAGGCGTTGCCACGGCAGATCGGCCGGATCGACGGCCATCGGTCCGGGCGCGGCGCAGACCAGAATCGTCTCCGCAATCGGCGCGAAATCGGCCCGGAAATGCACCGAACTCTTGTTGACCAGAATGGCCTGCTCCAAGGGTTCGATGCCCACAGAACGATACATCGCCTGGTCCGCCATCTGCGCCTTGCGGCTGACCACCACGACACGTACGTCGCCGATTCGCAGGCAGGCGGATGGGCCCATGTCGAGACGCCCACCGCCGTAATAGGGGCCGGGCGCGACAAAGCGACCGTCCGAGAGCGCTTCGACCGTGAACTCAGCCTCCAGCGGCGAATCCCCTTCCACGCCGGAATGCCCGCCGAGCGCCAGCCGGATCACCGCGCCGACGCCCGCCTCGTGTGCGGCCCTGGCCGCGGCAGGATCGAACACGTTGCCGATCGCAGCGCGCTCCGCCCCGCAAGCGATGAGCGCTTTCAGCATGCCCATGGTGTCGGAGTCGCCACCCGCGCCGGGGTTGTCCTGGGTATCGGCGATCACCACTGGCCTTGCCGCGCTTTCCGCCAGCCGCATCGCCTCACGCACGCCCGCTTCCGGCTCGAACACTCGCCCCGCGAACGCCGGCTCCTGCGCCGCTATCCTCGCCGCCAGCCGACCGGCGGCCTGATCCGCACTCTCAGGATCGGTTCCGTACACCACGACGCAAGGGCCGCAGTCGGCGAAATCGGCGGCCGGGAAGCCGGTCAGGAACGAGATCGAAGGCAAGGACTCGCTCTCCATTGCCGCCACCTCGGCATAGAGCGAGCGGCACGGCTCCTGCGCTGTGCACTGCCAGGCGATCGGCATCAGAAAATCGAGCTGACGAAACGCCTTCGCCGGGCGGCTTTTGCCCGATAGCAGCCTCGCCATGGCAGTGGCGCAGCGGGCGCCGGTTGCCGCCATGTCGATGTGCGGATAGGTACGGTAAGCGATCAGCATATCGGCCTGCTCGACCATCGTCGGCGTGACGTTGCCGTGCAGATCCAGCGTGGCGACGATCGGAACCTCTTCACCCACAAGGGCCCTGACGCGACGCAGCAACTCGCCTTCGCCGTCATCGAAGTGTTGGGTGATCATGGCGCCGTGCAGATCGAGATAGACGCCGTCGAGCGGCATGGCTCTATCGATGGCCGCCAGCAGACGCGCCGCGATACGCTCGAAGGCATCCTGCGTGACGTGAGCCGACGGACTCGCCGCCGTCCAGAGCGTAGGGATCAGACTCCATGTCCGGGCTTCGGGGGCATCGATGAAACCGCAAAGGCCAATATTGCTATTCGCCACCGCGTCGAAGATCGCTTCGCCTTCGCTCAGCGGGGGCGCGCCCCCACCGCGCAAGAAGTCCTCGTAGGTCGCCGGGCTGGGCGCAAAAGTGTTGGTTTCGTGGAGAAAACCGCCGACGGCAATCCGGGGCTGTGACATGAACAGTTCCTTGAGTCCAATAAGTCGTGAAGAATCGGCGACTTCGCCATGTGGCACCCGGCCAGTCACTGATAGATGATGGCGGTCGATGTGGCCGTCGAGGTCTCTTCGAAGACGCGATCGAGAGGCCGGAATTCCGAAAAGTCCCAGTGCCGTCCGGGCGCCGCCAGCATCAGCGAGCGCGTGTAGGGATGTTCCGGCGAGCCCAGCACGCGCTCGGCCGGGCCATATTCCACGACCACGCCTTTCTGCATCACCATCACCTCGTCACAGATCTGGGCGGCGACACGTAGATCGTGGGTAATGAACAGCACGGCGATGCCGAGCCGGCGCTGAAGGTCGTCGAGCAGCTCGAGCACCTGGGCCTGGACCGAGACATCCAGCGCCGAGACCGCTTCGTCGGCGACCAGCACGTCGGGCTCCATCGCCAGCGCCCGCGCAATGGCGATACGCTGACGCTGTCCGCCGGAAAACTGATGGGGGTAGCGGTCCAGTGCATCTTTCGGCAACCCCACCAGCGCCAGCAGTTCGGCGGCTTTCGCCAGCGCCTCTTCCCGAGACGTACCGTAATTGACCGGACCTTCGACCAGACTGGTGGCAATCTTCAGACGCGGGTTGAGCGAGCGGAAGGGATCCTGGAAGATCATCTGGATACGCTTGCGATGGGGCTTCAGCGCTGCTCTCCCCAGGCTGGCAATATCCTTGCCCATGACCCTCACGCCCCCGCCGGTCGGCTCGATCATGCGCATCACGCAACGTGCGACGGTGGACTTGCCGGAGCCGCTCTCGCCAACGATGCCCAGCGTCCGCCCGCGCGTCAGGGCGAAGTTGATATCGCTGGCCGCGAGCGTCTGCGACGTCGCCTTGCCGGTCCAGCGCGCCCAGGCCGAGCGCTCGCCATAACGTTTCTCGAGTTCGATCGCCTCCAGCACGATTTCGCGGTCGGTCACGGCGCGTGCCGCTCTCGGCCGCAGACTCGGCACCGCCGTCAGTAGCTGGCGGGTATAATCCGTCCTGGGCCGTCGCAACAGCTCTTCGATGGGTTGCGTCTCCACGACCTCGCCATGGCGCATCACGCAGACACGGTCCGCGATATCGGCCACGACCCCCATGTCGTGCGTGATGAACAGCACCGAGGTGCCATGGCGCTCCTGCAATGCCTTGATCAGCTTGAGAATCTGCTTCTGCGTAGTGACGTCCAGGGCCGTCGTGGGCTCGTCGGCAATCAGCAGCTTGGGTTCGAGAATCAAGGCCATGGCGATCATGATGCGCTGACGCTGGCCGCCGGAGAGTTGGTGTGGCCAGCTGTCGAAGACACGTTCGATATCCGGCAACTGGACCTGGTCGAGCATCTCGAGCACGCGTTCGCGCCGCTGCGCCGAAGAGAGACCTTTCTGGTGCATGATCAGCACCTCTTCGATCTGTTCCCCGACCCGCATCAACGGATTGAGCGCGGTCATCGGCTCCTGGAAGATCATCGCCATGCGGCTGGCCCGCAGGTCCCGCAGCCGCGTCGAGGAAACCTCGAGCAGCGAATCGCCCTCCAGTTCGATGCGCCCGCCGGTCGCTTTCAAGCTGCCTTTGGGCAGCAAGCCCATCACCGCCAGCGAAGTCACCGATTTGCCGGAGCCGGACTCCCCCACCAGGCAGAGCGTCTCGCCCGGCGCGATCGCGAAATCGATACCCTTGAGGATGGGCTTGGCAGGCGACGACTGCGTCGCGACCTGGAGCCCTCGGATATCCAGCACCAGCGCTGATGCGGATCCTGAATGAATGACGTCGTCGCTCATTGCGCAGCTCCTCGCTTCTGCAGCCTGGGGTCGAGACGGTCACGCGCGGCATCGCCAAGCAGATTGATCGAGAGAATGCAGATCGACAACACGATACCCGGCCAGAAGATCAACGATGGCTTGATCAGGAAGTAGGTTCGGCCCTCCGCCATGATGTTGCCCCAGGTCGGCGTTTCGGTACCGAGGCCGGCGCCCAGGAAGGAGAGAATGGCTTCGGTCAGAATGGCCGAGGCGCAGATGTAGGTGCTCATGACGATCAACGGGGCCAGCGTATTGGGCATCAGATGTCGCCACATGACCGTGGGAAGGCTGCTTCCCAGCGATACGGCTGCCTCGACGTAGGGTTCTTCCCGCGCCGACAGCACCACCGAACGGACCAGACGCACGATCCGGGGAATTTCCGGAATGGTGATCGCGGCCATGACCGTCCACAGGTTGGCGCTGATCAGGGAGACGATGGCGATTGCCAGCAGCACGCTCGGAATCGCCATCAGACCATCCATGACTCGCATGATCACCGCATCCAGGCCGCGGAAGAAACCCGCGAGTATGCCGAGCGGCAGGCCGACGACGACGCTGATCAGCGCGCTGCCGATACCCACGATCAAGGAAATCCTGGCACCATAGAGCACTCTCGACAGCAGATCCCGGCCATAGGCATCGCTGCCCAGCCAGTAGGTATCGCTGGGTGGCTTCAGACGATCGGCCGGTGACATGTCGAGCGGATCGTGAGGCGCCAGCCAGGGTGCCAGAATGGCGATGATCACGATCGACGCCAGGCAGATGGCAGCGACGATCACCGCCCATCCTGGACGATGATGGCCTGGCCATAATCGCCATCGACGCTGTGGCGATATCGCTGCGGGGGAGTCGGGGGATGACAGGTTCATTGGTAGCGAATCCTCGGGTCAAGCAGCGCATAGGAGAGGTCGATGGCCAGGTTGATCAGCACGTAGACCCCGCTCGTCACCAGGATCAGTCCCTGAATCACTGGATAGTCACGCGACAGGATTGCATCGACAGTCAACCGCCCCAGTCCCGGAATGTTGAACACGCTCTCGGTCACCACCACGCCGGTGATCATCAACGCGAAACCGGTACCGATCACCTCCAGAATCGGCACGCCGGCGTTGCGCAGCGCGTGCTTGAACAGGACCCGCTTCTCGCTGGCGCCCTTGGCGTGCGCAGTACGGACATAGTCTTCACCCAGCACGTCGAGCATGCTGGCGCGGGTCATGCGCGCAATCAGCGCGATATAGATCGTCGACAGCATCAGCGCCGGGAGAATCGCATGCTGGATGAAAGGTCCGAAGCCATCCTGAGAAATTCGCTTGAAGCCCTGGACCGGCAACCAGCCGAGATCGATGGCGAAGATCTTGATCAGGATGTAGCCGGTCACGAACACCGGTACCGAGAACCCCAGCACCGACAGGGACATGATCGCGTTATCGATCAGGCTGCCGTGTTTCCAGGCCGCGATGACGCCCATCGGCACTGCCACGACTACCGACAGCGCGATGCTCAATAGCGCCAGGCTGACGGTCGGCTCGAGACGCTGCGCCATCAATTGCGTCACCGGAAGATTCGACATCAACGACGTGCCGAAATCGCCGCGCAGCAGCTCGCCGGACCAGTGGAAAAACTGAATATAGATGGGCTGATTCAGCCCCAGGGTTTCGCGGATGCGATCCAGTTGCTCCGGCGTAGCCATATCGCCGGCAATGATCGCAGCGGGGTCACCCGGCGAGAGTCGCAGCAGCAGAAAGACGAACAGCGCGACCACCACCATCACCGGTACTGCCGCCAATGTCCGACGCAGACAGTAGCTGAACATGAGCGTACTCCGTTGCAGTTCGCAGCAGGAACGGGACGCGACGACAGTCGCGCCCCTCCTCGATCACTCGGACTTGGTGATGTTCCAGAACACCGGCACCGGCGAATGCAGAATGCCGGAGAGATCGTTATTCCAGGCTGCGGGGATCGAGTACTCGCCCAGCGGGATATAGGTCACCTGTTCGAAGGCATGCTGCTGAATGCGCTCGGCAATCGCCTTGCGGTCATCGTCACTGGTGGCCTTGGCGAACTCGTTGCGCATCGACTCGAGTTCGGCGTCGTCCGGCCAGCCGAACCAGCCGCCGTCCTTGCCGCGACCGTTGAGCATCGGGTTGACCAGCGGATTCCATACCTCGGGGATATACCAGTTGGTAAAGAACATGTTCCAGCCGCCTTCCGACGGTGGCTGCTGGCTGGCGCGACGCGTCACCAGCGTCTGCCAGTCCATCGGCTGCAGATCGACCGTGAACCCGGCCTGGCGCAGCAACTGCGCGGCGATCACCGGCTGCGGGCTGACCGTGGGCGCATCGGTCGGCTGCATCATCACGACAGGCGTACCGTCGTAGCCAGCCTCCTCCAGCAGCTTCTTGGCCGCCTCGGTCCCGCCACCGGTCGCCAGCGAATCCGGCGCGCCGGCATCGGTCGCCAGCGGCGTCTGACAGCCATACATCGAGTCACAGGTGGAATAGAACTCCGGATTGCCGACCAGCGAAGCCAGGACGTCTTCCTGATCCATGGCCATCAGCGCCGCTTGCCGGATCTTGGGATCGTCGAAGGGAGGGTAGAGGAAATTGAAGCGACCGATGGTCTGGCTACCCAGCTCGTTGATCTTCTCGATAGTCAGATCAGGATTGGCCTGCAGCACTGGCAGCAGATCGACGGAGGGCGATTCGAGGAAGTCGATCTCGCCGGAGTTGAGGGCATTGAGCGCGGTCTGCGCGTCACTCATGTTGATCCATTCGACTCGATCGACGTTGACCACCTTGCCGCCGGCGGTCCAGCTGGCCGGCTCCTTACGTGGCACGTAGTCTTCGAATTTCTCATAGACGACCCGGTTACCGGGATCGTACTCGTCGGCAACGAACTTGAACGGCCCCGAGCCGACCTGATCTTCCACCGTCAGCGTCTCGTCGGGAGATTTGCTCGCGATACGCGCCGGCATCACGAACAGCGGCACCGACGAAGGCTTCGCCATCAGCTCGAGCACATAGGCAAACGGCGACGATAGCGTCAGCGTCATGGTCTGTGGATCGGTGGCCTCGACGCTGGCGACATGGTCCATCAGCATCTGGCCGCCGCCATCCCGCGCGGCCCAGCGCTTGAACGAGGCCACCGCGTCGCTGGCGGTCACTTCCCCGCCGTCATGCCACTTCAAGCCATCGCGCAGGGTAAAGGTGTAGGTCATGCCATCGTCGGAGACCGACCAGTCCGCCATCTGCGGCTGTGGCTGGAACTGGTCGTCCATGCCCAGCAGCGTATCCCAGATCATGTAGCCGTGATCGCGGGTGATATGCGCGGTAGTAGTGATGGGATCGAGCACCCGCAGGCCTGAATGCATGACAGCCCGAAGGGTACTGGCCTCCGCTGGAGCCGCAGCCAGCGACGAGATCGCACCGCAAGTGGAGAGGAGTGCCATCATCGCTATGCCACCCAGAAGACGGCTGCGCGCCATGGAGAAACGACGCGATAAGGGAGTCGCCATGAGAAACCTCGTTGTCGATCTTATGATTGTCGTTGGCGATACGGTCGGACGCGTTTGTTGTTGTTACTCCACTAGCAGGATCGCCCGACCCATGTCGCTCCTCTCCGAGAGTAGATCCCTTAGGGAGGAAAACAATACTTTCGTCGACAGGTTTGTGTTGCTTGAAAAGCAACACTCAAAGCATGCTTTGTCACTCTGACCTTTCGGAATCGTCTCCGTGGCCAATGACAACGACAAGTTCCCGACACACCTGAACAGCCGCTGGCTCTATTACCTTTCGCAGGCGCTCGACGCAGGCTCGATTCGCACGGCATCGGACCGTCTGGATGTCGAACCTTCCGTCATCAGCCGCCAGATCCGGCAGCTCGAACAGGCGCTCGGCCTGACGTTGGTCGAGCGTCACGGTCGCGGTGTGCGCGCCACCGAGGCCGGCGACATTCTGCTCGACTTCTACCGGGAACGAGACGTCGCCGAGCAGACGCTGTTCGGACAGCTAGCCGAGCTGGACGGCCTTCAGCGCGGCCATATCAGCCTGTCGATTAGCGAGGGGTACAGCGACCGACTGATGAGCGGCGTGATGAACGACTTCTGCGCCCGCCATCCGCAGTTGACCATCGAAATGAACCTGGCCAGCGTCAACGACGTGGTGCGCCAGGTCTACGAGAGCCAGGCACACATCGGCATTGCCTATGCGCCCCGGCTGATTGCCGGTATCGAATCGGTCGCCGCCGTCCGTCAGCCGCTCTGCGCCATCGTTCACCCCCAGCATCCGCTCACCCGGTTGCCCCAGCCGCTCGCTCTGGACGCCATACTCGAATGGCCCCTGGGCCTGGTGGGTCACGGCTACGGTATCCGGCAACTGATCGATGCCGTGGAGGTCCTGAGCAAGCGCCATTTCCATGCCAGCCTGGTCAGCAACTCCCTGGCGACACTGAAGCAGTACGTCAGTTCCGGCAACGGCGTGACCTTCATCGGCAGTGTGGCGCTATTGCACGAATTGCGACGCGGCCAACTGGTGGCGCTGGAAATCGATCATCCGGTGTTCCGGGAGGCCGAGTCCCACGTCATCGTGCGCCGCCAGCGGCCGCTCTCGCCGGCAGCCAAGCAGCTGCTAAGAGAGATCGTGACGCTTTGGCCCTTCGGTGAACGACGACGGGTGGAGTAGCAGCAGCGAGACGGCCGGTCAACACCGCGGCGTCGGGAACGCCATGACCTCGGCAAGGAATTCCTTGCCCAGCGCCAGCTGGATCAGGCGGTCGACACCCAGCGCCACCCCGCTGCCGGCGGGCAGGCCGTGCTCGAGCGCGGCAACCAGCCGGCGGTCGACATCGACGGCCGGCTTGCCCAGGGCGGTACGTTGCCGGTTGTCCGCGGCGAACCGCGAGGCCTGTTCCGCGGCATCGGTCAGCTCGTCGTAGCCGTTGGCGAGTTCGAGGCCGTGGAGATAGACCTCGAAGCGCGCGGCGACTTCGACCCCATCCTCGGGGTCGATCCGCTTGCGTGCCAGCGCCGCCTGGGAGGCGGGATAGTCGATCACCACATCGATGCCCTCGCCTCCCAGCGTCGGCTCGATGACCAGACTCATCAGCAGGTCGAGGCAGCCGTCGCGGTCGGCATCGTCCATCGACAGCGCGCCGATCTCACCGGCGCGTCGGCGCAAGTCCGACAGCGGCGATTGAAAAGGATCGACATCGAGATGATCACGCATGAGGTCCCGATAGCGGCGCCGACGCAGCGGACCGGGATCGCCGGGCAGCACCGTTCGGATCAGCGCCTCGCACTCCTCGATCAGCTCGGCCAGCGAAAAGCCGGGGCGGTACCACTCGAGCATGGTGAATTCGACATTATGGCGCCGCCCCACCTCGCCGTCACGGAAGCTGCGGGCGAGCTGGAAGATCGGCCCGCTGCCCGCCGCCAGCAGCCGCTTCATGTGGAATTCGGGCGATGTCTGCAACCACAGGCGTTCGCGACCCGCTGACGTCGTCGCCTCGAGCGAGAGCGAATCGAGATGCGGATCGGTGCTGCCGGCGTGGCCGAGAACCGGCGTCTCCACCTCGAGCACGTCTCGGGCCGTGAAGAAGGCGCGAATCGTCGCCAGCAGCCGCGCCCGCTGGCGCAGCGTCTCGATCGTCGCGGCGGGCGGCCAGTGGTCTGGCCGAGGCGTATTCGTCACGAGTGATAGACCTGGCTGCGGCCACCGTCGATCAGGATATCGGTGGCGTTGATGAATCGCGCTTCGTCACTGGCCAGGAACAGCGCGGTATTGGCGACTTCGTCGGCGTCACCCAGCCGCTTGCAGGGCAGCAGCTCGATCTGCCGCTGGCGCTCCCGCTCGTCGCACTGCGCCAGCCAGGCCTCGGCAGCGGGCGTGCGAATCAGCCCCGGCGATACCGAGTTGACCCGGATGCCGCGATCCGCGTACTCGATGCCGAGCGAGCGTGTCAGCCCGATCAGGCCGTGCTTGGCAATGGGATAGGGAAAAGCGCCGGGAATGATCTTGTGGCCATGAACCGAGGCGATATTGACGATATGGCCATATCCGGCCGTCAACATGCCGGGCAACAGGGCCTGGATCATGTGCCACGCGCCCTCCAGATTGATCGCCAGGCAGCGCCGCCAATCCGATTCCGGCAACGACAGTGGATCGCCGAACACGTTGACGCCGGCCGAGTTGACCAGGATATCGATACGTCCGGCCATGGCGAGCGCCTGCTCGACGGCAGAAGCGACGCTGACGGCATCGGCCACATCGGCTTCGACTCCGAAACAGCGCGTCTCGAACCGCGCATCGAGCCTTGTCGACTCGCGCGCCAGCCCCTCCGCATCGCGGTCCAGCATCACGACATCGGCGCCTTCCGCGAGAAAACGCGCGACCGTCGCCAATCCGATGCCGCTGGCACCGCCGGTGACCAACGCCTTGCGCCCCGTCAATCTGGCCATTCCCTGCCTCCCGTTCACGATCCGGCAAACCATCCAGAAAACGATCTAGCAAACATAATGCGATCGGCGAACGGCAGTCGATGTCGTCCCGGCCATCTCGGACCGTTACTTTAACGAAGAAAGGTCACTTTAACGAAGAAAGCCACGCGCGGGCGTGGCTTTCGAAGAAGCAATATCGAGGTTCTTCCGCGAACGCCGTGTTCTCTCCGAGCGCTCGCAGGAAGAACCTCTCAAGCTCGGGAGACGTACTCGCCGGAGCGTGTATCCACCTTCAGAATCTCGCCGCGGTTGATGAACAAGGGCACGCGCACCACAGCGCCCGAGGAGAGCGTCGCCGGCTTGGAGCCACCCTGGGCGGTGTCGCCCTTGAGGCCCGGATCGGTCTCGATCACTTCGAGCTCGAGGAAGTTGGGCGGTGACACGGAGATGGCGTTATCGTTCCAGAGCGTTACCGTGTAGACCGCCTGTTCCTTGAGCCACTTCTCGACATCGCCAATGGCCTTCTTGTCGACCGCATACTGCTCGAAGGAGCCATCGGTCTTCATGAAGTGCCACATGTCACCGTCGGTATAGACATATTCCATGTCCAGATCCATCACGTCGGCGCCTTCCAGCGACTCGCCGGACTTGAACGTGCGCTCCCAGACCCGGCCGGTGTTCAGGTTGCGCAACTTGACGCGACTGAAAGCCTGGCCTTTACCCGGCTTGACGAATTCGTTCTCGAGAATGTTGCACGGGTCGCCATCCAGCATGACTTTCAGGCCGCCCTTGAATTCGTTGGTAGAATAGTTCGCCATGATTCCTCACTAGTAACCGTTCGCGGGCCGTCCGCGACGAAAAACCCCATTTCCGCGCGATGCCTGACAGCATGCGCTCTGATGTCGAGTGGCCAGCATGATAACCCGAACCCCGATCGCTGTGCATTGCGAAGAGGCCGTCCCCGAAGCGCCGGGATTCGATACCCCGCCGGGCGACTGGCAGCAGCAACTGCGCGAGGTGATCCGCGACCCCGCCGCGCTCTGCCGTCACCTGGGACTGGATCCCGAGCGAGTGTCGGCGGCCACACGCGGCCATGAACTGTTCCCCGTGCGCGTGCCGCTGGCCTATCTCTCGCGTATTCGACGCGGTGACCCCGACGACCCTCTGCTGCGTCAGGTGCTACCCCTGCGCGCCGAGGGCCACGCCGTGCAGGGCTTCATCGACGATCCGCTGGAAGAGCGCGACCACACGCCGAAGCCGGGACTGATTCACAAGTATCCGGGGCGAGCACTGCTGATTGCCAGCCCCACCTGCGCGATCAATTGCCGCTACTGCTTCCGCCGGCACTTCCCTTACGCCGACAATGCCCCGTCGATGCGCGAATGGGATCGAACGCTGGATTATCTGCGCGAAGACACGTCGATCCAGGAAGCGATCCTCTCCGGCGGCGACCCTCTCGCCTCGCCGGACCGCCGATTGGCGGTACTCGTCGAACGGCTGGACGCGATCCCCCACCTCAAGCGGCTGCGCATTCACACTCGCCTGCCGGTGGTGATCCCGGATCGAGTCGACGACGCGCTGCTCGAATGGCTCGAGGGCACGCGGTTGCAGACAGTGGTCGTCCTGCACATCAATCATGCTCAGGAAATCGACGAGGCCGTGGTCACGGCGTGCGCGCGACTCAAGACCGCAGGTGTCACCCTGCTCAATCAGAGCGTGCTGCTACGTGGGGTCAACGACGACGCAAAGACACTGGCGGCGCTTTCAGAGCGCCTGTTCGAAGCGGGTATCCTGCCCTATTACCTGCACGTGCTCGACCCGGTATCGGGCGCCGCCCATTTCGACGTGCCCGACGCCGAGGCGCGCCGGTTGGTGGAGACATTGCGGCAGCGTCTCGCCGGTTTCCTGATGCCCCGGCTGGTGCGCGAAGTCCCCGGCGAGCAGAGCAAGACCCCGCTGTGACACTTGTTCGCCATCCAGCCCTCGCTCGGCTCCCCTCAGGTTGTCGTGTCAGACGCGCGGCTGCCGACCCGCATCCGACGATAGTCTCGCCAGCCGCGAAGGGTCAGATACGCCAACGGACCGGCGGAGCCAAAACAGAAGGTGATGACATAGAACACCAGCAGGTAACCGATACCATGACCACGCCGGCGCGCATCGAAGAACATCCAGGTCGCGATCATGAGCAGCGCCAGATAGACATCGAACACTACCAGCGCGGTGGTCGGCCGACGCATCAGATCACCGGCGAACTGGCCCAGCGTCTGATCACTGGTCGCTATCGCGAAGATGGTGTATCCCATGAAGACGATCAGCGTCACGAATGGCACGAGAAAACGCAGCATCGACAATCCCCTTTGATAGTTCGGTAAATGGGAGAGGGCACTCATCCCGTGAGTGGCAGCTTCACATGAACGCTCAACCCGCTGGCGACCGGCAGCGACGTCTCCTCGAGCCGAATGTCGCCTCCCAGTCTTTCGACCAGTTCCTGGACGATCGACAACCCGAGGCCCGACCCGCTGGTACGCTGCCCCGCCAGACGCACGAAGCGCTCGAAGACCCGCTCCCGTTCGGCGATCGGAATCCCCGGGCCGCTGTCGGCGATCTCGATCTGCAGCCTTCCCTCGACAGACGACATTTGCAAGCAGACCTCGCCCCCTTCCGGGGTGTAACGAAGCGCATTGTCCAGCAGATTGCGCAGCAGCACGTAAAGGCCGTTTTCATCGCTGAGAATGCTCGAAGCGGCCGGTATCTGCTGGGTGAACCGAATGTCTCGGCGATCGACCAGCGGCTGCATGTCCCGCAGCAACTCGCGACCCAGCCGGGTCAGATCCACTGTCTGGCGGTTCCGGCCCTCGCCACTTTCGAGGCGGGAAAGCGTCAGCAGCTGCTCGACGACGCGGGTCATTCGATCGACACCGTCGATGATCGAGCGGGCGCCGCGCTGGGAGCGCGCTTCGGTGGTATCACCCAACAGATTCTGGGCATGGACCTTGATCGCCGCCAGCGGCGTACGCAGCTCATGGGCGGCATTGGCGGTGAAGCGACGCTCCTTTTCCAGCGTTTCGGCCAGACGCCCGAACAGGCCATTGAGCGCGACGACCATGCCGCGAATTTCATCCGGCGCCTGACTGCCATCGATGGGCTCCAGATAGCTCGGCCGACGCGCGGTGATCTGGCGGCTGATTCGCAGCAGCGGGGAAAAGCCCCGTGCGACGACAAAGGGGATCACCAACGCAATCAGCAGAACGCCAATCACCGGCGGCATCAGATTGCGCAGTGCAATCTGCCAGGTCAGCTCGTCGCGCACGTCATCGCGCTGCGCGGCGCTGGCCCAGACGCCGTGAACCTCGTCATAAAGCGTGAACGTCCGCCAGTCGTGACCGCCACCTTCGGCCTGCGCATAGCCCGGCGCCGGAATCATCGTCTCCAGCACCCCTGGCGTTCTCATGCCCAGCAGGGCGTGGCCATCATCATCCCATATCTGAAACCCAAGCTTCTTTTCATAAGGGTGCCCCAATGGCGTCGGCGCATCGGTCGGGTTATCCGGCACCATGACCGGCTCGATCTGCAGATCGCGGATCATCTGCTCGGGGTCGCGGCCCTGGTCGCCGCGATACTCGAAGTAGAGCGCGATCATCGTCCGCGTGGTCTGGGCCAGTTCCGCATCGAACAGCTCGTTGATCTGGTCGCGCGTGTCGTGATAGCTCCATAGCGCCGCGATCGAGGTGATCAGCGTCACCGAAATCAGCAGAACGCGCCTGAGATAGCGACGGATCGAGATCAACCCGCCACTCCCAGCCGGTAGCCGACGTTCCGCACGGTCGTCACGACCTCGCTGCCGAACTTGCGCCGCAGATGATGGACGTGAACCTCGATGACGTTGCTCTCGACTTCAGCATCCCAGCCGTAAAGCACTTCGACCAGTTGGTCGCGGGTGAACACCTGTCCGGGGTGCGTCATCAGATACGCCAGCAGATCGTGCTCGCGACGCCCCAGCGCCACCACCGTCTGATCGAAGCGTATCTCGTGCGCTGCCGGATCCAGCGTCAGCCGGCCACAGCTGACCTGCGGCGAAGCCCGGCCCGCGCTGCGTCGTACCAGCGCCCGCAGGCGCGCCAGCAGTTCGCCGTTATCGAACGGTTTGATCAGATAGTCGTCGGCGCCACTGTCGAGCCCGCGAATCCGATTGACGACATCGTCTCGCGCCGTCAGCACCAGCACGGGTATTTGACTCTGCGCCTCTCGCAGCTGTTTCAACACCTCGAAGCCGTCGATGTCCGGCAGCCCCAGGTCCAGAATCAGGGCGTCGAAGGTGGAGCCTTCGAGCGCCTCGCAGACACCGCGGCCCTCCATGAGCCACTCAGGCACCATCTGCTCGCGCCGCAGCACGTCGACGACCCCTTCTCCCAGCAACGGATCGTCCTCAACCAGCATTACCCTCATGGCACTCTCTCTTGTGACACGCTCTCTTAAAGGTCGCCATCGTTCCTACGCTCGCCGGCGTTGGCGAAACTCGGCTTTCAAATTTTCTACCCTATCCATACCACGCCACTGCAGCGTTGGTTCCCGCTCCGCTGCCATGCCGTTGTCACGACCTGACCGGATAATGACGGCACGAATGGTGGCCTGAACCTCACGTCACTTTGCCGCTCACCGAGCCAATCATTAAACCAGTCACTAAGCCGATGTTAAGAATAGGCTGTCATAGTGGTGCTTCCGACAGGACGAGCAAAGTCGACACTTTGAAAACCAACGGGATTTCATGATGCTCGAACTACCCAAACTATCACTGGTCGTCACCGTCCACGATACCTTTCACCAGGTGGGTCGCGTCGTGGCCGAAGCGTCCAGCGCACTGCGGCACGCGGCGAAGCTGGAATTCATCGTCATCGACGATGCCTCGGGCGAGAACGACGAGGGGGAGCTGGCGCGGCTGGCCGCCGGCGACAATCGGATTCGGCTCTACCGTCAAGCCACGCCGATCGGCACCGACGCGGCATTCTGGCAGGCCGGCAATCTGGCGCGGGGCGTCTGGGTCGCCACGCTCGATGCCGAAGGCCGAGACGATCCTCACGATATTCCCGACATGCTCTGCCAGGCGCAGCATCAGGGTCTGGCACTGGTCGAAGGCATTCCTCTCGACCCTCGCTGTCGTTGGAAACGTGCCATTTTTCGCGGTGCCAGGAAGTTGGGGATCGAGCTGGCGGGTAGCGAGAGGGCTGGCCTGCGCCTGATTCGTCGCGACGTGCTGGTTGCCTTGCCATCCGTCGAAAGCCTGCATCGTTTCCTGCCGCTACTGATTCGACGCGGCGGCGGCCGCATCGGCAGTTATCGGGTCAATCTGCGTCAGGCGGCCCGGTCGTCCCGGTTCTCGCCCTGGTATCTTCCCGCCCGCCTCACGGCGCACGCCCGGGACTGGCTGGGCATGTGGTGGCTGTCCCGTCGCTGGCATGTGCAGCGCGTATCGAGCAAACGGCGTGTGCGCGGCTACGCTCGCTAGGTGCTCTCTGAAAAGTCGACGAGCGAAGGCAAGGCCGGGGCGCGTAGCCAAGGCAAAAATCGCCGAAGACGGACCGGGCTGGCGTACCAGTTTACGGGATGTAAATGAGCATCTTGACCGGGCTGGCGCACCAGCCGATTGTTAACGCCGCATGGGCAAGCGCAGTACTTTTCAGACAGTGCCTACACTTTGACTGACACCTCCACGACCTGTCTTACCGATAACGCCGGCCCCGATGCTCAAGCCACCCCCCGGCGCCAGAACCATCAGGGTCGTGGTGGGTCCAGTGAATGACCCCACCCTGGGCGTTCCAGACATACTCCCCTCGAAAGCGCAGACGGTCGCCGGGTTCGACGTTTTCGATGCGCGGCGCGAGATCGATGTTGTGCGCGATCAGCAGTGTCTGGCCAGTCTCCAGTGCAACGATGATTCGCTGATGACGACTGCCTTGTCGATCATCCGGCAGCACGCGAACGACTCGCCCGGCTGCCTCGATCCAGAATCCCTCTTCATGCGTATCGAAGGCGCGCTCCAGTCTTTCTGCGGCCTCTGCCTGCGTCACGGAATTCTGCGAGAAACCGGACACGCGTTGTGTCGAGGGTGAGCCACCCCCAACCTCCAGCCAGCCGCCCGCCAGTCTGGTGATGAGAGGGGCGACGACCACCAAGGCCAGCAGTGTCACCACGACCGGTCGACGTAGCGTCTTGATGAAGCGTTGTGACATTTCTTTCGTTACCGTGAAGGGATGTTCGCGAATCGTCGACCCGTTAAATCGGCGCCGCTTCCCTCGCATGATACGCCAGGCGCCGCGTGTGACCCACGTGAAGCACCCGCACTGACGGGGTCCATCCAGAATGGATCGCATTCGGGGACAGTGAGAGTCGAGAAGAGAGGCGGGTATTGGAGAAACGACGGGCAAAAAGAAGCCGGACCCAATTCAGGCCCGGCCTACGCTGTGCGCCCATCCTGGGCTACTAGGTCAGAGTACGATGCCTCGGTAGAGTTCCTCACAAATACAAAAAAACTCGCTCTCGTCACGCCTCCCCGGTTAGCCGTCACTTTCATCAAGCCCCTGGGCCCCGTGTTTCCAGAGCCCAATCAATGATCTAGGCGCAGCGCTCTCATCCAGCTCCCACTCCCTTTCGGGTCGCCCCGACGGGACCTGCAATGTCACCCGGAAGGATCGCCGGTCAGCGCCCTCCGAGCGCAAGCCCCCCCGCTGGCGATCGAGTTCCTCGAGCACCGTCTGCAACCGTAATCGCTGGTGCGCGCTCAACTCCCGGCAGTCGATCCGCCGCGGCGCCGCCAAACCCGGCGTGACCACGAACCCGCCCTCACGGGTGACCAGAATGACGCTGGTGGAATCGAGCTCGAACCTGCCGTTGTGGCTCATGACAGAACGCCCACCTGGATCCAGGCCTGATTGACGACCTGCATCACCTCGCTGTCGGCGCCGAAGCGCTTGGCTGCGCAATCGACCGTGAGTCGGGCGAACTGGGCGAAATCACCGTCACGCTCGAGACGTGGATCGGTGAGCGCATCGAACCAGACCGGCCCCGCCTTTTCCCAGGCGAAGCCGCCGAGGCCAGTTGCCGCAAGATAGAATGCGCGGTTGGGAATACCGGAATTGATGTGCACGCCCCCGTTGTCCGAGGAGGTGCGCACGAAATCGTCCATGTGACCCGGCTGGGGATCCTTGCCGAGCACCGGATCGTCGTAAGCGCTACCCGGATTGGCCATGGAGCGCAGGGCGAGACCGTTGACGCGATCGGTCAGCAGTCCTTCACCGATCAGCCAGTCGGCCTCCTCGACGTTCTGCTCGAAATGGTGCTGCTTGACCAGGGCGCCGAAGACATCCGCCAGCGACTCGTTGAGCGCGCCGGACTGATCGGCGTAGACGAGACCGGCCTCGCGTTCGATGACGCCGTGCGTCAATTCATGAGCAACGACGTCCAGCGCCACGGTGAACCGATTGAACAACTCCCCGTCCCCGTCACCGAAGACCATCTGGGCACCGTTCCAGAACGCGTTGTCGTAGTCTTCGCCGTAGTGAACGGTTCCGAGCAATGCCATCCCCTCGCCATCGATGGAATCACGCTGGAGGATCTGCCAATAGAAAAGATGGGTGGCGCCCAGCCACCGATACGCTTCATCGACGGCGATATCACCGCTATCCGGTTCGCCCTCTTCACGAACCAGATTGCCGGGCAGCGCCTCCTGATTACCCGCCGTATAGATGTAGCGCGCCACTTCTCCGGGTCGGCTGCTATCCGCGGGCCGCGCAGCCGGCGCAGACGCATTGCGCAACCGGAACTGGGCGTCGGCCTGCAGCGTCATGCGCGCGCATCGCTGTAGCCGCGCGCTGCCATGCGACATGATGCGCTCGAGAACATGGGGCGGCATGAATCTGGCGAAAGCCTCTCTGTCGCGACATGGAGCCATTCGATCGTCTCCTGCGATGCATTGGGGTCACGCTTAGTGTGGCTCAAACACTGCAATTTCGCCTTTCGTCAACGTGAGATGGACGAGGTCGCATCCAGGAAGCGCCAGGCCGCCTGCATCGCCGGCCACATGACGTTGCCGTGATTTGAGCCGACGAATGACTGGTGCTCGATGGTCCATTGGGGATGATGAGATTCCAGCCATCGTGCGAAGCAGGCGACGTTGTCGCACATCGCCGGCGAGGCGTCGCCTTGCCTGGCGGCATTCGTTGCGAATGCCGGCTTGCGCCCCCGTTCCTGGTTGCCTGCACCCAATAGCACCCGGGCGTTTACGTTACCCGAGACTGGCGGCAACTCGTACAGGAAGCCGTCTCCCCACCAGAGCGACGGGCTGATGGCGATGTAGTCGCTGAAGAGGTTGGGTCGGGTCAATGCGGTGTACAGCGCGAACAGGCCGCCGTAGGAGTGCCCGAGCAGCGCGCGTCGAGAAGCATCGACATCGAATCGTACGGCGACCTGCGGCAGCAGCTGATCCTGGAGAAAACTCTGAAAACGATCCGCGCCGCCGACCGGGCGGCCACGCGAGTCGATCGCCGGCATGCTCGATACGGCCGGCGTATAGTCTTCGCTGCGCGCACTGCTGTCGAAACGACGGGTATCGGGATAACCGATTCCTACGATCAGCCATGGGCTGGTGCCACCGTCGGGGCCTCGCAGCGTCAGGCTGTCGCGCCCTACCATCGCCAGCGGAAAGCGTGCATTGCCATCGAGGACGTAGAGCACCGGATAGCCTCCGGCCGGTGGCGGCGCATCGGGCAGGGAAACCTGAATGAGATAGTCGCGCCCGGTGGCCTCGCCATGCAGCTCCCATTGCTGCGTATCAGGCAACATGACGGGTTGTGTACCGGCGGGCCGTGTATCAGCGGGCTGCGTCGCAGAATCGGCGGTCATGGTTGGCTCCTGAGCGACGGCAGCGGGCAGAATGAAAACGGCCGCCCATGACAGGCAGCCGAAGATCCAAAGACGTAACGCATTAGAAGTCATAGCGCAGTGACGCAACCACATTGGACGGCGCCCCGTACATATTGAAAGTCCCCATCGACCCGACCCGCTCATAGTAAGTCTTGTCGAAGATATTATTGAAATTGAGCTGGCCTTTGAGGTTGGACGTGAAGTCGTAACCGACCATGGCATCCACTACCGCATAGCCCGGCGCCTCGATACTGATGGGCGCTCTTGCCGAGGTGGCCGTCTGAAAATCACTCAGTGCAGTGACCCCGCCGCCGATGTGGAAGCCATCGAGGATGCCACCTTCGAAGCCATACTGAGTCCACACATTGAGCTGATTCTTCGGCATCAGTACGAAGGCCGTATCCTCCGATCCCTCACTTCTGATATCGATATCGAGATAGGTATAACCAACGATAATGTCCCAGTTGGGCAAGGGAGTGCCCGTCAGTTCGAGCTCAGCGCCTTGTGTGCGTGTTTTACCCACGGAGGCGTAGACGCCGCTGACGGTTGCGCCGTTTTCCACTAACGGGGCGGCTCGATTATCGTCGTACAAGCGGAATGCAGATACACGTGCATTCAGGTCGCCATGGAAATAGCTGCCCTTGATCCCGATTTCATACTGTTTGCCTTCACGGGGTTCAAGCAGCTTGCCGTTGGCATCAGTGTAAGTCTGGGGATTGAAGACTTCGGAGTAGCTGGCATACAGCGAATGACGATCGTCAAGATCGAGTACGGCCCCCGCATAGGGCGTGAACTTGCTGTCATCGCTGCGGCTGGCAACGGCGTCATCATCAGTATGGTCAGTGACACGAGCCTGATAGGAGCTGACGCGACCACCGGCAATCAGCGCCAGCGGCTGGATCGGTCGGAAAGTCAGCTTGGAGTAGAGACCATACTCCTCGAGCGCCTCGCGATCGTCCGTGCTGACCGTACCCACGTCGGAGACATCGACGTAAGCGATGTCATTGATCTGGTCCAGAGTCGTGCTGCCCAGCACCGAGACGGCCTGAAAGGTCTCGGTCTCGTAACGCTTGTAGTCCGTTCCCACGACGAACTCGCTGACGTTGCCCAGGGCTGCGAATGGCTGACTGTAGCTGGCATCCATCGAGAGCGATTGCTGATCGACGTCGCCGCCAAGGCCTCGCGCCGTGAAAGTGCCATCCTCCGCAACACCCGTAATGCCGTAGGCATAATTGAAATCCGCATTACGGGTTGAATAGCGAGCGGCGATGCGACCGTAGCCACCATTGTCGAACCGGTGGGTCAACTCGGCGATGTAATCATTGCTCTGCATCTCGAAACTATTCCAATCCGCCCCGGCAAAGGTAGAACGGGTGACATCGAGCAGATTGCCATTGGCATCGGTCGGCAGCCCGTTGTTGGGTACCAGATCCCGATGCTGACGCAGATAGGCGAGCGACAGCAGGGTGTCCTCGTCGAGATCGATATCGAGCGCACCGTAGAAGGTCTGGTTGGTATTCTCGTTGTCGTCGACGTAGCCGTTGGTATCGTCGTTGCTGATCACCATGCGCCCGCGAACGCGACCAGTGGCATCGATCGGTCCCGAGATATCGGTCTCGAGATAGTTCTGGTCCCAGCTGCCGTAGCGACCGATCACGTGGCCCTGGAAATCCTCGGTCGGTCGCTTGCGCACCAGATTGATGATGCCGCCCATCTCGCTGGTGCTGTTGAACAATCCCGATGGCCCGCGCATGACCTCGACGCGGTCGAACGCAGCCAGATTGGGCACGGTGCCGACGATGCTGGCCATCGGCGCCGGCAGGCCATCGACGTTGTACTCGTCGTACTCGTAACCACGGGCGTAGATCGAAGAGCGGCCACTGTCGTTGGGCAGTACACGCATCCCCGGGGTCCGTCTGGCCATCTCATCGAGTGTGTCGAAGTTCTGCGCCTCGATCGCCTCGCGGGTCACCACACTGATCGACTGCGGAATGTCCCGCAGTGCGGCGGGCGTCTTGGTGCCCACCGTGGCCGCATCCACCGCATATCCGCCGGTCACTTCGGACGGCAGCATCTCGTAGAGGCGATTGCCTTTGACGGTCAGCGTCTTTAGAGCGGGATTGTCGGCCCTCTGGGTTTCCTGCGCCTGCAAAGAGGCCCAAGGTGCGGAAAGACTCAGACCAACAGCGACCGGTACGCAGTAGCGGAAGCAATGCGGATGGCGAATCATGGTGTCGTTCCTTGCTCATGCGCCCGTGGCCGCAGCGTGTCGAGCGCTTATGATAATGAGAATGAGTTGCAAACGAGATTGGCGACACGCATTATTTCAGAAGCGCCATCCGGCGACCTGTGCGAAACCCTCAAATACCTGTGCCTAGTATCCAAACGTGATCTCTTCTCATTCCACGACCCTCGACTCCCCTGAGGTGTTGGGCCACGACGCCTTGAAACGTCACGCCATTCATGTGAGCCGGCGCTACCGTGTCGATAGCGTCGCGGACGATAGGCTGCTCGAGGGTCGCTTTGGCGTCGATGTCATCGATGAAGGCATGACCCTACGCTACGCGGCGGTTCAAAATCGCCACGGAATGCGCAATCACGCCGAAATGACCCCTGGACTCAAGCTGATTCTGGTCATGGAGGGAGCCGTCGACGTGCGCTTCGGCGGGATGCGTCTGCCGATGGCGCCGGCAGCGCCGACCGCGCTACTGGTCAACCTGCGAGAAGAAACGGCGTTCGAGCGAGTGGCCGAAGCCGGGACACGAGAATCGAGCCTGACCCTGACTTTATCGCCGGACTGGCTGCAGGCAGTTCCGGAGACCGCGCGTCTGCTCGAGGAGCTTCCCCATCTGGCGCTACGCCAGTGGCAACCTGGCGCGGGCTTGCTGGCCATGGCTCGCTCATTGACGGTAGCGGCTGGCGTCGGACTGGCTGCACGTCTGCAGCGCGAGGGGCTGGCGTTGACGATGGCGGGAGAAGGCTTGGCGCCGCTGTTGCGACGGACCGACGAGAGCAGCATGGAAACGCGTCAACAGCGGCGATTGTGGGAATTCATCGACACGGGAAAGGGCGATATCGCAACGCTCACGGAGATAGCCAAGCACTTGGGCATGAGCGTGAGCACGTTGCAGCGACTCAGCCAAATCTGCTATGGCATGCCGCTGCAGCGTCATCTGCGAAAGCGGCGTCTGGACGCCGCAAACCGGGCGCTGCGGAACGATCAAATCAGCGTCAACGCCGCCGCGGAACTCGCGGGCTACAATGACGCCACCAATTTCGCCACCGCGTTCCGTCGCGTCTTTGGCATCACCCCCCGCCAAGCCAGAGAGCGTAGGCGTTAGCGCCCGGCATCGGTTATCGGGAACGAACCTTAGGCTGAGGCACGCGACGCGCTGCCGCTCAACGACAGACCGTATTCGCGAGGTTCGACCACGCCCTCCAACCGCCCCAGCTGATCAAGGCCGCGCTGCGCCAGCACCAAATCGAGACGCCGCTGACGGCTGTTGGCGTTGAGCACCATGTGGACCTGCGACGGCCGACCTTGCGCATCCAGACGTTGAACCCAGGCCAGGGCGCCACTGGCATACTTCACCAGCGAGCCCACCGGAATGACGCCGAACAGACGAACATAGCGTTGCGCCCAGACATTATCGAAAACGTCGGCGTGACCCAGCACATGACGGTAGGCATCGACCAGCGCCCAGGCCTCGCGATCCGCGCGCGCGCGCGTCAGCGCATCGATCACGTCGACCACCGCGACCATCCGGCCCAGATCGCCGATCGCCTCGGCGCGAAGCCCACGAGGGTAACCGCTGCCATCGAGTCGTTCATTGACCTGTTCCAGGACCGACGTGGAGATCTCCGGCGACAACCAGCGGCAGTCCGCCAGCCGCTCGCTGACCCGCTGGACATGTGCCGGCAGCAGCGCTCGCTGGGCCTCGCTCAGCGGCACTCGGCTCTCGAGCAGTGCCGCCGGTAGCGACGCCTTGCCGAGATCGTGCACGAGTGCGCTGGCAGCCATCGCCTTCAAAGTCTCGTTGTCATGACCTTGCCAGCGCGCCAGATCGACGGCACGGACTGCCACGGCCAGCGCATGCTGTACGCCGACCGGTTCGGATTCAAGATACCCCAGAGCATAGAGCAGCGACTCCCGACTTTGGGCCCCGAGCGAGACCAGCGTATCCGCGTGCCGAGACAGCAACGACGACGCCATCAAGCCACCATTCTGGAGCTGCAGGCTCTGCGCGTTGAGGTAATCGGCAATTTTCCGGAGCCGCCGGGCGATCGCGTTATCACTCCCCGTGGCGGGCGTTGCCGTGCTGGTTATCGAGCTGACCGGGTGCGGCCGGCGTCCCTGAGGCAGCAGGAACAGCAACGACGGTTCGAGCGGCTTGTCACTGGTCAGCGCGCTACGCGCGCCCTCGCGCTCGATCTCCTTGACGCAGTACCACAGCAATCGCTCGCTATCGATCGGCAGCTCATCGAACTCGAGGCCGACCAATGCCAGAGTCCAGTCGTCATTGGTGCGTATATGCCGGACGCGCCCCTTGAGTTCGAGCCGTTGCTGATTGGGAAAGCACAATTCGAGAGCGTCGATCGGCTGATCGGGCGTCAGCGAGACAGCGTCTACCAACCGCATGGCGAGCAGGCAGCCGCCCAGCGAGAGATTGCGGATCTCGGTGTCGACGGCAGGACCATTCGCGGTTGGCGTGAGCCGGCTCGTGACTCCCATTTCGGCGCGAAAGGGAGCCCGAAAAGTGCCACGTCGGTGAATGGTGCTGATGTACTCGGGATAGCTGCAGCGAAACTGTATTCGCCGGTCATCGGCCAGGCGTTCGATCACCGTCAACGGTGCGGTGCGAACCAGGGCTCCCATGACATGACCGATGAGATGAAACTGATCGCCCCGGGCGAGAGGCTCCTCGAGCGTCGGCACTGCCGATACATCGACGATCAACGCCTGATCGACAATGGCGTCATCCAGCAGTACCGGCCATGACGTGCTGCCCGCAGGCTTGAACTCGAGATTGACGCCGCCCTGCAGGCATAATGGCTCGAGCCATTCCCATATGGCTTTGGCGTGAAAGACATCCGTGGAAGCAGTGTCGGGCATGGAGATTCCGATAACGCATGGCGCAAGGCTGAAGTTAGACGCTAGGAAAATGAGCGGGTGACAAGGGGCTGAAATAAAATACCGGTTCACGACCCGGCACCCACCCCATGTAACTTTTCGTTATCGACCCGCACAAAGCGAACTTAACCCTTGTTGGCCTTCATTTCCATCCGTTCATCGCTGACGCCGGTCTGGTAGACATCCCCAGACCGATCCAGCCCGACGATCCAGCCCGCTATCTCTCACTCCCCTGCCGACAAGGCCGTCAGCTCCGCTTCCGAATACCCCAGCAAGTAGAGCAACCCGTCCAGACCGGTGACGGACACGGATTGCTGTGCCTCGCGACGAACCAGAGGCTTGGCATGAAAGGCGATGCCCATGCCAGCCGTCGACAGCATCTTGAGATCATTGGCGCCGTCGCCAACGGCTACGGTCTGGGCCAGCTGCCAACCTTCCCGTTCGGCGATCTGCCTGAGTATCGTTGCCTTGCGCTCGGCGTCGATGATCGGCGCCTGAACCTCACCGGTCACCTTGCCGTCGCGGATCACCAGTTCGTTGGCATGGACCTCGTCGAAGCCAAGCCGCTCCTGCAGATAGCGGGCGAAGTAGGTGAATCCGCCAGAGAGAATTGCCGTCCGGTAACCCAGTCGCTTGAGATAGCGCATCAATCGCTCGAGCCCCGGCATCAGCGACAGCGAATCGGCGATCTCCGCCAATACCGACTCATCCAGACCCTCGAGCTTGCTCATGCGCTCGCGGAAGCTCTGCTGGAAATCGAGCTCGCCGCGCATGGCGCGCTCGGTCACCGCCGCCACCTCGTCGTAGACGCCGTGACGTCGGGCCAATTCATCGATGACTTCCGCCTGGATCAGCGTCGAATCCATATCGAAGCAGATCAGCCGGCGATGACGCTGCCATAGATTCGCTGGCTGCAGGGCCACATCGACGTGGAAGCGTTCGCTCAGCGCGAGGATCTTCTCGCGCAGCGATGTCGAGTCGTGTACCGCGCCACTGAGCCGCCATTCGAGGCAGGCCCCGGCGTCAGTCGGCGAGACCACATCGAGCTGGCCCTTGGCGGAAAGCCGCTTTACCTGCTGGATGGTCAAGCCCTGTTCTGCCGTCAGCGCCCCGACTTCCGCCATCACCTCTGCAGACAGTGCAGGCGCCATCAAGGTCAGTATCCAGCGGGCATCCTTGTCGACGTCCGCCCACAGTGCCTCGCTTTCGGCGGCCACTTTCTCGACCCGGCAATCCAGCCCGAACACGTCGCCGGCAGTCGGCAGCAAGGCCCCGAGATCGTCTGCCGTCTCTACCAGCGCCTCCAGCGTCACTTCACCGAAAGCGACGTGCTGGCTCAAGTCCAGCAGACGACAATTGGCGCTGACCAGCGCCGTACCCAGTGCTGCCGTCTGACCGGGCCGTGCGGGTCCGGTGGCACGCACCACAAAACGTTGTGACATCATTTCCCCACGGGGCGCAGCGATGCGCCCTCTCTCTTTATCGATTGAGCCGGCAGCCATTCAGTGTCGATCAGCACTCGACCTCGAGCCGATCGACCTTCTGGAACCCACGTGCCAGCTTGCTGCCACGGCGACCGCGTTCACCGGTGTAGTACTCGAGATCCGCCGTCTTCAGCGTCTGTTTGCGCTTGCCGGCATGCACGACCAGCGATGCGCCTTCCGGCAGCAGCACCAGATCGCGGACGAACTCTTCCCGGCTTGCGGCCTTGGCCCCCGGAATGTCGATCATCTTGTTGCCCTTGCCTTTCGACATCTCGGGTAACTGCGACAGCGCGAAAACCAACAGACGCCCTTCGTTGGAAACCGCCGCCACCCGCACGCCGTCACCCGTCGGTATCGCCTTGGGTGGCAGCACGTTACATCCCTTGGGTACCGAGAGCACCGACTTGCCGGCCTTGTTCTTGCCGAGCAGATCTTCGAGCCTGGCAACGAAGCCATAGCCGCCATCGGAGGCCAGCAGATAGTGCGCGCTGGGCACGTCGAGCATCAGCCCGACCATGCTCGAGCCGGCCGGCGGATTGATTCTCCCGGTCACCGGCTCACCCTGGCCGCGTGCCGAAGGCAGGTTGTGGGCAGTCAGCGTATAGCTGCGACCGCTATCGTCGAGCAGCACCAGCGGCTGATTGGTCTTGCCGCGCGCCGCCAACTGGAAGCTGTCACCCGCCTTGTAGGAGAGCCCGGCGGGGTCGATGTCGTGACCGCGCGCCGCGCGAATCCAGCCCTTCTCGGACAGCACCACTGTGACCGGATCGGCGCCCACCAGTTCGACCTCTGAGAGGGCCCTGGCTTCGCTGCGTTCGACCAGCGGCGAGCGGCGGGGATCGCCGTAGGCCTCGGCCGCTTCCCGCAGCTCCTTCTCGACCAGGTCGGTCATCGCCGCCTCGGAACCCAGCAGCTTGTTGAGACGTTTGCGTTCGGCCTCGAGCTCGTCCTGCTCGCCGCGAATCCTCATCTCCTCGAGCTTGGCGAGATGGCGCAGCCGCAGCTCCAGAATCGCTTCCGCCTGCCGCTCGGTGATACCGAACGCGCTCATCAGCGCCGGCTTGGGCTCGTCCTCCTCGCGGATGATGCGGATCACTTCATCGATGTTCAGATAGGCGATCAGCAACCCTTCGAGCAGATGCAGACGATCCTCGACCTTGCCGAGACGATGCTCCAGGCGTCGACGCACGGTGGTGCGGCGGAACGTCAGCCACTCACCGAGCATGTCGTTCAGCGCCAGCACTCGCGGCCGGCCATCGAGCGCGATCACGTTGAGATTGACGCGGACGCTCTTCTCGAGATCGGTGGTGGCGAACAGGTGCGCCATCAGTCCATCGGCGTCGATTCGGTTGGAGCGCGGCTCGATCACCAGCCGCGTCGGCGTCTCGTGGGTCGACTCGTCACGCAGGTCCGCGACCATCGGCAGCTTCTTGGCCTGCATCTGGGCCGCGATCTGTTCGAGCACCTTGGCTCCGCTGACCTGATACGGCACCGCGGTGATCACGATATTGCTGTCTTCGCGCTCGTAGCGCGCGCGCAGCTTGACCGAACCGCGACCGGTCTCGTAGAGCTTGCGCAGATCGGCCGGCGGCGAAATGATTTCGGCGTCGGTGGGAAAATCCGGCGCCGGCAGGTACTGCATCAGATCCGCGACGCTGGCGTCGGGATGGCGCAACAGATGGCAGGTGGCTTCGACCACTTCCACCACATTGTGGGGCGGAATATCGGTGGCCATGCCGACGGCGATACCGGTGCCGCCGTTGAGCAGCACGTGCGGCAGCCGCGACGGCAGCACCGCCGGCTCGTTCATGGTGCCATCGAAGTTGGGCGTCCAGTCGACAGTGCCCTGCCCCAGCTCCGCCAGCAGCGTCTCGGAGAACCGTGACAGCCGCGCCTCGGTATAGCGCATCGCCGCGAACGACTTGGGATCGTCCGGGCTACCCCAGTTGCCCTGACCGTCGACCAGCGGATAGCGATAGCTGAACGGCTGCGCCATCAGCACCATCGCTTCGTAGCAGGCGCTGTCGCCATGGGGATGGAACTTGCCCAGCACGTCGCCGACGGTACGCGCCGACTTCTTGTACTTGGCGTTGGCGGTCAACGCCAGTTCGCGCATGGCATAGACGATGCGTCGCTGAACCGGCTTCATGCCGTCGCCGATATGCGGCAACGCGCGGTCGAGAATCACGTACATCGAATAATCGAGATACGCCTTCTCGGTGTACTCCTTGAGCGAAAGGCGTTCGACGTCGCCCTCCGCCACCTGAATATCCATGGTCATTTCAAACCTCGATGTCGGCCATGTTGCCGTAATCTTCCAGCCAGCTCTTTCTGTCGCCCGCCCGCTTGCGCGCCAGCAGCATGTCCATCATTTCCAGCGTGCCGTCGTCGCGCTCACGGGTCAGCTGGACCAGTCGTCGCGTATCCGTGGCCATGGTGGTCTCGCGCAGCTGTAGCGGACTCATCTCGCCCAAACCCTTGAAGCGCTGAACGTTGGGTGTTCCCCGCTTGCCTTCGAGACGTTTCAGCGTTGCCGCCTTTTCGCTTTCGTCGAGCGCGTAGAAGACCTCCTTGCCCAGGTCGATGCGGTAGAGCGGCGGCATGGCGACGAAAGCGTGGCCGGCATCGACCAGCGCCGGAAAATGTCGCACGAACAGCGCGCACAGCAGCGTGGCGATGTGCAGACCGTCGGAATCGGCATCGGCGAGAATGCAGACCTTGTGGTAGCGCAGCTTGGAGAGATCGTCGCTGCCCGGATCGAGGCCGATTGCCACGGCGATGTCGTGGACTTCCTGCGAGCTGTAGATGTCGGCGGATTCGACTTCCCAGGTGTTGAGAATCTTGCCGCGCAGCGGCAGGATCGCCTGCGTCTCGCGATTGCGCGCCTGCTTGGCACTGCCCCCGGCGGAGTCACCCTCGACCAGAAACAGTTCGCTCGAGACGGGATCCTGGCCGGAGCAGTCGGCCAGCTTGCCGGGCAAGGCGGGCCCTGAAGTGATCTTCTTGCGCGCCACCTTCTTGGCGCTCTTCTGGCGTCGCTGGGCGGCGTTGATCACCAGCTCGGCCAACTGCTCGGCCTGGTCGACATGGTGGTTGAGCCACAGCGAGAAGGCATCCTTGACCACGCCGGAGACGAAACCCGCCACCGTGCGTGACGACAGCCGCTCCTTGGTCTGACCAGCGAACTGCGGATCGAGCATCTTGATCGAGAGGACGAACGACACCTTCTCCCACAGATCCTCCGGTGACAGCTTGACGCCCCGCGGCAGCAGACTGCGATACTCGCAGAACTCGCGTACCGCCTCGAGCAGACCGCTGCGAAAGCCGTTGACGTGAGTGCCCCCGAGTGGCGTCGGGATCAGGTTGACGTAGGACTCGAGCACCGGCTCGCCGCCTTCCGGCAACCACTGAATGGCCCAGTCGACGCCCTGTTCCTCATCCTCGAAATGGCCCGTGAACGGTGATGCCGGCAGCACTTCGAAACCATCGATCGCCTGAGCCAGGTAATCGCGCAGACCATCTTCGTACTGCCAGACGCTTTCCGCGCCGTCGGTTTCCTTGAGCACCACCTTGAGGCCGGGACAGAGCACCGCCTTGGCGCGCATCAAGTGTTTCAGCTTCGGCAGTGACAGCCTGGGGCTGTCGAAGTACTCCACTTCCGGCCAGAACCGCACGACGGTGCCGGTAGCACGTTTGGCGCAACTGCCGATGACCGAGAGCTCCTCGACCTTCTCGCCCTTCTCGAACGCGATACCGTAGCGATTGCCCTCGCGGCACACTTCGACCTCGAGGCGGGTCGACAGCGCGTTGACCACCGATACGCCAACCCCGTGCAGACCACCGGAAAACCGATAGCTCGACTGGGAGAATTTGCCGCCGGCGTGCAGTCGCGTGAGGATCAGTTCCACCCCGGTCACGCCGTGCTCGGGATGCACGTCGATCGGCATGCCGCGGCCGTCGTCGGAAACCTCGATCCCGCCGTCGTCGAGCAGCACGACGCGAATCTCGTTGGCGTGTCCTGCCAGCGCTTCATCGACGCTATTGTCGATGACTTCCTGCACCAGATGGTTGGGACGGGTCGTGTCGGTGTACATTCCCGGCCGCTTGCGGACCGGATCGAGGCCGGAAAGTACCTCGATGGAACTGGCACTGTATTGCGTCATGCAGGGTCTCGCCGTGGTTACAGGGTCAAAGTTGCATGGTCAAAGTCGCAGGGTCGAGATCGCTACGTCGTCGCATGAGACAAGACCCGACATCGCGACATCTCCACCGCGTGCAGAATGGGTTCCGATGATACACTTTACTGGTCAAATCTACAGTATCGCTTCGCCACCCGACGTCGCCGCGATGACGTCAAGGCAACACGAGCGACGCGGGAACCCGCCAGCCACCGTGCGCAAAAAGCGTCGGCAGATACTCGGGCAGAACATCGAAACCGTGATCGCCACCAGGGTGGATCAGCATGCGGCTGCCCGCGTAGGCTCGCAGCGCGTCGCGACAGTCCAGCGTTTCGTCCGCGCTGCCGAGCAGCAGCAGATAGCGTGACGGATACACGATGCGGTCCCATTGCAGCGCGGCCAATTGATCGAAATAACTGTTGTCGATCGTGAAATGCTCGCCGGAAGCGTCGTTGAGCAACGTTTGCCCCAGATATTGCCCCACGAAGCGGGATGGCTGGACCGCCGGATTGATCAATACGGCACGAAGGCCATGGCGTTCCGCCAGCAGCGTGGCCAGAAAGCCGCCCATGGAGCTGCCCACCAGTAGCGTCTCTTCCCGCCCCAGCGTTTCGAGTGCCGCTTCGGCTTGCTGATACGCCACGTCTGGACGATACGACAGATCCGGCGTCAGGCACGTGAACGGCCGCCCCTCATGTCGGGCCAGCGTCTCGCAGGCCGCCTTGACCAGGCGCGCCTTGGGGGAGGCGCTGCTGCTGTTGAAACCGTGCAGATACAGCAGCGCCCTGGCGGGCCGGAGAGACGCCGGCTCGTTCAACATTGCCGCCTCCCGATACCCCTGACGTTCACCTGGACTGCTGGCCTTTCCAGATCGCCTCGATCAATCCGCGGCTGGAGTCGTCCAGCGAGTCCAGTCCGTTCTGCGTGGCGATGATCTCCTCGGTCTCGGTGGCGATCTTCTTGCCCAGCTCCACGCCCCACTGATCGAACGAGTCGATGTCCCAGATCACGCCCTGAACGAACACCTTGTGCTCGTAGAGCGCGATCAGAGCGCCCAGCGTGGCCGGATTGAGGCTGTCGAACATCAATGTGGACGAGGGCTGATTGCCACGGTAGCGCATGTAGCTGGGCGGCGTCTCTTCGGACTTCACGGCATCGTCGCCCAGCATCAGCACCCTGGATTGCGCGAAGCAGTTGGCCAATGCCAGCCGATGCTGGGCCATCAGGTCGTCCCGGAAACGTTCGTCTTCGACATCATTGTAACGATTCACCGGTGCGATGAAATCACAGGCGACCGGCTGCGTGCCCTGATGCAGCAGCTGATAAAACGCATGCTGACCGTTGGGCCCGATCTCGCCCCAGATCACAGGGCAGGTGGAGTAGTCGACCACGGTGTCGTCGTTGGTGACCGACTTGCCGTTGGACTCCATTTCCAGCTGCTGGAAGTAGCCCGGCAGGTGCTTGAGGCGACCATCGTAGGGCAGCACCGCGTGCGAGCGGATATCGAGAAAATTGGCATTCCAGATACCGATCAACCCCAGCTGCACCGGCAGATTCTCCGCCAGATCGGCGGTACGGAAGTGTTCGTCCATGGCGTGGGCGCCGGCCAGCAGCTGACGGAAGTTTTCCATGCCGACACGGATGGCGATCGGCAACCCGATCGCACTCCACAGCGAGTAGCGCCCGCCAACCCAGTCCCAGAACAGCAGCTGGTTACCCGGATCGATGCCCCACTCGGTCATCTTCTCGGGCTTGGTGGAAACACCGACGAAATGGAAGCGCTTGATCAGCGCCTCGTCAACGCCCAGACGGGTCGCGATCCAATCCAGTGCCGTGGAGGCATTCGACAGCGTGTCGATGGTGCCGAACGACTTCGACGACAGGATGAACATCGTGGTTTCGGGATTGAGCCAGCTCAGGAAGTCCGCCAGCTGCGAGCCGTCCATGGTGGAGGCAAAATGGGTCGACACCTCGAAGACGTCATCGGGCTCGAAATCGGTCAACGCCGACGTCACCATCAAGGGCCCCAGGTCGGAACCGCCGACACCGAGATTGACCACATCCGTGATCGGCTTGCCGGTGGCGCCACGCCATTGCCCGTTCAGCAGCTTGTTGACCAGCGTTTCCATCTTGTCGAGCGTGGCGTGCACTTCGCTGACCACGTCGACGCCCTCGACGTCGAGCTGGGCATCACGGGGGAGACGCAGCGCCGTATGCAGCGCCGGGCGATCTTCGGTGCGGTTGACCCGCTCGCCGGACAGCAGCCGCTGAATGGCGGCCGGCACGTCAGCCTCCCGTGCCAGCGAGAACAGCTGCTCCCGCACCTCTGTCGTCCAGCGCTGCTTGGACAGATCCATCTGGATGCCGGCGGCTTCCAGGTAGAACGTCTCGAAGCGCGGCGATTGCTGGAACAGGGTCTTCAGATGCACATCCCGCATGCCCCCATCGAGCTGCTGCTCGAGCGCTTTCCATGCCTGGGTCTCACGAATCGACATCTATGGCTCTCCTTGTCACGTGCAGCGAAGAGGCGCAAAACGTACACTATGGTCGCAGCGGGCGTATCAAAGGCGTTCCGCTCGCTTCACGCTCTCCCAATTAAGAATATCTTCCGGCAATGATTGACGCATCTTACCGTGACGCCATCTTTTCGACACCCCTCGATCGCGTAGCGAGTTTCTCGTTCGATGAACGGGTCGTGGCCTGCTTTCCGGATATGGTCCGGCGCTCGATTCCCGGCTACGGCCAGATCCTCGGCATGTTCGGCGTCCTCGCCGAGCGCCATCTGCGCCATGGCGCCCATGTCTATGATCTCGGCTGCTCGCTGGGCGCCGTGGGCCTGGCGCTGGCCGGACGCCTGCCTGCCGAGACTTTCGAACTGACCGGGGTCGACCTCTCGCCGACGATGATCGCGCGGGCCCGCGAAATCGCCGCGTCGGAAAGCCCCGACCACAGGATAAGCTTCGTCGAGGGCGATATCCGCCAGTTGGACTACCACCCCAGCGGCATGATCGTGCTCAACTTCACGCTCCAGTTCCTGCCGCCGGCGGATCGCGATGCCTTGATCGCCAGACTGTACGCAGCACTCGAGCCCGGCGGCATCCTGGTGCTCTCGGAGAAGATCGTCGCCCCGGACGAACAGGAAAATGCCTGGCTGGTCGAGCGTTACCACGATTTCAAGCGCGCCAACGGCTACAGCGACATGGAGATCAGCCAGAAGCGCACCGCGCTGGAGAACGTGCTGGTGCCGGATACCCTGACGGCGCATCACCAGCGCCTGGCGCAGGCCGGCTTTTCACGAGTTACGACCTGGTTCCAGTACCTCAACTTCGCCTCCCTGATTGCGTTCAAGGACAAGGCCACGCCCAGAGACGAGGCCGCGATCAAGGATGGCTGATACCCCGACCGATACGCTCAAGGACGCCGAACGCCGACTCTACCTCGCGTTCCTGGAATACGAGCTGACCCCTTGGCTGGCGCGCCTTCCCGAACAGCTGTCGCGCGGGCTCGATCGTCGCCGCCATGGCGATCTGCCGGCGTGGGAAAAGGCCGTGACCAAATTGCCGGCGCTGCCGACGACGCGTGCGGTGGATCTGCAAGACGACAGCGTCACGGTGCAACTCGAACTCGATGATGCCGATCGCCGACGCTGCGAGAACCTGCTGAAAATTCTGATGCCGTGGCGCAAAGGCCCCTATCGACTCGGCGACATTGCCATCGACACCGAATGGCACTCGGACTGGAAGTGGCAGCGCGTCGCGCCGCACCTTTCACCGCTGGCCGGGCGCAGGGTTCTCGACGTCGGCGGCGGCAACGGCTATCACGCCTGGCGCATGGCCGGTGCAGGCGCCGCCTTCGTGCTGGTGATCGATCCCTCCCCGCGTTTCTATTATCAGTTCCACGCCGTGCGACACTTCGTGGGTGACGCCGATGCCTACCGAACCCATTTTCTGCCGGTGGGGATCGAGGACGTACCGGAGAAACTCGCTGCTTTTGATACCGTATTTTCAATGGGCGTGCTTTATCACCGCCCGTCGCCGCTGGAGCACCTGCTGCAGCTGAAAGATGCGCTGGCGCCCGGCGGCGAGCTGGTACTGGAAACCCTGGTGGTCGAGGGCGATGCACAAACGGTCTTCATGCCCGGCGAACGTTATGCCAGCATGCCCAACGTCTACTTTCTGCCCTCGTCGAAAGCGCTGGCTCACTGGCTCGAACGCTGCGGCTTCGAATCGGTCCGTTGCGTCGACGAAACGGTCACCACCCTCGACGAGCAGCGCTCGACCGAGTGGATGACGTTCCACTCGCTGGCGGAGTTTCTGGATCCGCACGATCGTACGAAAACGATCGAGGGCTACCCCGCGCCTCGCAGGGCGACGCTGATCGCCCGCAAACCCCAGCGCTGATCACGGCGACTTGTTGATTTTCACGATCCCAACGGAAACGGCCGGCAGTGCAATGCCGGCCGATTCTTTAACCCGATCAATATCAAACGATCAGCGCAAACGTTCTATATACAGCGATGTACACCAAAGTACTGGCGCCGAAAAAACGTGTGCGTCACGGGCAGGGCCCTGACTGAATATTGGCCTGGGTGATGTTGCTATTTTCAGGCACGCTGCAGATCAGCCACACATTGCCGCCGATGATCGATCCCTTGCCCACCGTGATACGCCCCAGAATCGTGGCGCCCGCGTAGATGACCACGTCGTCCTCGACGATGGGATGACGCGGCAGGCCTTTCTCGAGATGCCCTTTCTCGTCCGCCGGAAAGCGTTTGGCACCAAGCGTGACCGCCTGATAGAGCCGTACGCGATTGCCGATGATCGCGGTTTCGCCGATCACAACGCCGGTACCGTGATCGATGAAAAAGCCCTCGCCGATCTGGGCACCGGGATGAATATCGATACCGGTATCGGAGTGGGCCAACTCGGCGATGATTCGTGCCACCAGCCCGGCCCCCGCCTGATAGAAATAGTGGGCAATGCGGTGATAGATCACCGCGTGGACGCCGGGGTAGCAGAGCAACACCTCGTCGACACTGCGTGCCGCAGGATCGCCGTAGAACGCCGCCATGACATCGCCGTCGAGACGACGGCGCAGACTCGGCAGGCCGTCTGCGAAGCCCTGAATGATCTGCGTTGCCACCGCCTGATGGTCGGAATCCGGGCTGCCGTCGAGCCGCGACATGTAGCGCAGTTCGAGCAGCACTTCCTCGTGCAGCGCATTGAGCGCCCGGTCCAGGGTGTGGCCGACGTAAAAGTCTTCGCTCTCCTTGCGCAGATCGGAAGGACCGAGCCGCATCGGAAAGATCGCCCCGCTCAGGCACTCCAGGGTTTCCCGAATGCGATGCCGCGACGGCAGCTCACGACAGCCCTTCTCTTTTTCCCGACCGTTCTGGGCGCGCCACTGTTCGCGAGTGGCGCGTAGCTGGGACACGATACCGTCGAGCTGCCAGTTGACGTGCTGCATGGGGAATTCCTTTCAATCGCTGACGCAAGCGTCGGGCCGGAGCGACATGATACACCCGGTGGTGGCTGGGCCAAACGTCAGCCGCGCATCGCGCCGATACCGCCACTTTCTCCTGTTTATCCCCTATCGGGCCTTGCGGGTGACGCCTTTCAGCAATTCGCCCATGTCCTTCGCTTCCCAATGCGGGAAGTGCTTTCGAATCAATGCATTGAATTCGATCTCGAATGCCTGCCAGTCGACTTCCTCAGTGGACGAGGCGCCTTCGATCGCCCCCCGAATCAGACCTGCTCCCACCGTGATATTGGTCAGCCGATCGATCACCACGAAGCTGCCGGTACCGGGGCTCTTGCGGTAGTCATCCAGCGGTACGCTGGCGGTCAGCTCGACTCGGCAGCGACCGATGGCGTTGAGCGGCAAGCTGTCACTTTGGTGATGCTCGAGCGTATTGACGTCGATCTGGTAATCGATCGCGGCGATCCGGCCGGCGATCTCCTGGGTGCCGATCTTGAAGTCGTAGAGGCGACCCGGTTCGAGAGCGTTATCGTGCATCCAGACGATATCGGCTGCCAGCGCGCTGGACTGCGCGACCTCGGCATCGGCCGCCACCAGCCAGTCACCCCGGGAGATATCGATCTCGTCCTGCAAGGTGACCGTGATCGCCTGGCCGGGGTAGGCTTCCTCCAGATCACCATCGAAAGTCACGATACGATCGATGGTGGAGAGCTTGCCCGATGGCAGCACTTTCACCGCCTGGCCGGGGCGCAGGATGCCGGCTTCCAGCGTGCCGCAGTAGCCTCGGAAATCGAGATTGGGCCGATTGACGTACTGCACCGGCAGCCGCAGATCGGAAAGGTTGCTGTCGTGCACGACCTCGACGCTCTCGAGCAGCTCGAGCATCGCGGGACCCGGCGCACCATCGACGCGATACCAGGGCATATGCTCGCTACGGTTGACGACGTTGTCGCCGTCCAGCGCCGACATCGGCACGAAACGGATGTCTCTGGCGTCCAGCTTCTCGGCAAACTCACGATAATCGGCGACGATCTCGTCGAAGCGTGCCTGCGAGTAATCGACCAGGTCCATCTTGTTGACCGCGATCACCAGATGCTGAATTCCCAGCAGATCGGCAATGAAGCTGTGACGCCGGGTCTGTACCTGCACGCCGTAGCGGGCGTCGATCAGGATCACCGCCAGGCTCGCAGTCGAGGCGCCGGTGGCCATGTTACGGGTGTACTGCTCGTGGCCCGGGGTGTCGGCGATGATGAACTTGCGCTTGTCGGTGGAGAAGAAACGGTAGGCGACATCGATGGTGATGCCCTGTTCGCGCTCCGACTGCAGACCATCCACCAGCAGCGCCAGATCGACCTTGTCACCGGTGGTACCGCTGGTCTTGGAAGCCTGCGTAATCGCGGCCAGCTGATCTTCGTAGATCATCTTGGAATCGTGCAGCAGTCGCCCGATCAGGGTCGACTTGCCGTCATCGACACTGCCGCAGGTGATGAAGCGCAGCAGATCTTTCTGCTCGTGCTCTTTGAGATACTGTCCGATGTTGTCGGCGATCAGCGTGGATTGATGAGACATCTAGAAGTACCCCTCGCGTTTTTTCTTCTCCATCGAACCCACCTGATCACGATCGATGGCACGTCCGGAGCGCTCGGAGGTGCGCGTCAGCAACATCTCCTGAATGATTTCGGGCAACGTGGCGGCTCTGGATTCCACCGCGCCGGTCAACGGGTAGCAGCCCAGCGTGCGGAAGCGCACCCACTTCTCTTCGGGAACCTCGCCGGGTTCCAGCGGCAGCCGGTCGTCGTCGACCATGATCTGCATGCCGTCGCGCTCGACCACCGGACGCGGTGCGGAGTAGTAGAGCGGAACGATGGGAATCGATTCGAGATAGATGTATTGCCAGATATCCAGCTCGGTCCAGTTGGAGAGCGGGAACACGCGGATCGACTCGCCCTTGTTGACCTTTCCATTGTAGAGATTCCACAGCTCCGGACGCTGGTTCTTGGGATCCCAGCGGTGATGCTTGTCACGGAACGAGTAGACGCGCTCCTTGGCACGGGAAGCTTCTTCATCGCGCCGGGCACCGCCGAAAGCCGCATCGAAGCCATACTTGTCCAGCGCCTGCTTGAGCGACTGGGTCTTCATGATATCGGTGTACTTGGCGCTACCGTGATCGAACGGATTGATGCCGGCGGCGCGCCCTTCCTCGTTGATATGCTCGATCAGTTCCATCCCGACGTCCGCGGCCATCCGATCGCGGAACTCGATCATCTCCTTGAACTTCCAGGTGGTGTTGACGTGCATCAGCGGAAACGGCGGTGGACCGGGATAGAACGCCTTGCGCGCCAGGTGCAGCATCACCGAGGAGTCCTTGCCGATGGAGTACAGCATCACCGGGTTGCCGAACTCGGCGGCGACCTCGCGGATGATATGGATGGACTCGGCCTCGAGCTGCTTGAGATGAGTCTGGCGCTGAGCGCTGACGATAGGAGCTGTCATGATCGATGTCTCACGGTCGCCCTCTGAAATCAGATGGCAGAACAGAATATGGGCTTCTTTGAAGGCAAACCCTAGCGAGACATTGGTAATAACGTCAAAGAATCAAAAATGATCCAAAAAGCGTTTTTAGTTATAACCGGCTAGAGATCGACCCGCTCGACCCAGGTCGCCAGAGTCTTCCCGCGTAGATCGACGACCCGCAAACCGGGCCGGGACGCCTCGTCGGTGGCGAATTCGTGGCTTCTCGGCAGAAACTGGTCCGAAGTCGACGGGCACCCATAAACGGCCACGAGACCCTGCCAGGCAGCGAACGCCTGATGAATGTGGCCACAAAACAATGCCCTGACCTGCGGATAGGGGGCCAACGTCTGCCACAGCGCATCGCGATCCTTCAACCCGATGGCATCCATCCATACAGAGCCGACTTCCAGCGGCGGATGGTGCAGCGCAATCAGCGTTGGCCGTTCATCCGCCTCCAACTGCCATGCCAATCGCTGCAACTGGTCCTGCCCCAGCTCCCCTCCCGGCTGACCGCTGATGCGAGAATTGAGTAGCAACACCCGCCAATCGCCAAGGTCGAGGTCTTCATGGAAGGGATGACACTCTGCCATGAGCTCGGGCTGATCATGATTGCCGGGGATCCAGAACCACGGACACCCCAATGTCGCAAAGGCCCGCCTGGCATGCCGATAGGCGGCGGGCGTCTCGTCCTGGGCAATGTCGCCGGTCACCAGCACGATGTCCGGCCGAATCGCTTTTGCACGATCGACGATGGCATGCAGCTGGCGTAGCGGCGTTCCCTTGCGCGACGTTCCTTCAGGGTCTGCCAGCAGATGACAATCCGTAATCTGAACCAGTCGCATCAGGGCGTTTCCGGCACGTTGGCGGCATGGCCGTGCGCCAGCCCATGCTGTAGCCACTCCCCCAGGAAACGGTTGATCTGCAGTTTCTCGTCTGGCTGGTGCATTTGCGGGTTGGGATAACGATAACGCCCCTGAAAATGGCGCTGGCGTTGAAAATCGGTCACTTCCGCCATATCCGCATCATGGTACAGATGCACCGTCATTCGCGGTGAATCGACGAAACTGTCCAGCACGCCAGTCTGGGAAACCCGTGCGACCGTGGTGTAAGGCGCCTGCTCGAGGACCTCGAACCACAGCGTGCCGAAGCGCGCATGCTCACCGGCGAGCGGCACTTCCTTGATTTCACCAGGCTCCATGTCCATGACCAGACGGCAAAGCCGCAGATAGTTACTGCTGCATTCTGCCTGGAGCGTCTTGAGATCCGTAACGTAAGCAGTCTTTCTCATGCAGTTCTCCTGGCGCATGACGGCCTCTAGTCTAGCTCGAGTATCGGGGGGGCAACCGCCGCTCTTGATGACCGACGACCTGCGACAACAACGGTACTGCCGCCCTCTCGTGTCAGGCCCTGGCTCTCAGCGTGGCACGCTCTCGCGCCAGCCAGTGAAAGCCGATCAACGCCATGGCATTGTCCAATTGTCCCGCCATCAATCGATCCCACGCTTCGGGATACGACATGACGTGAACCAGAATATCTTCGTTTTCATCTTCCACACCGTGTATGCCGCCGAGTCCCGTGCTGTCGATCAAACCACAGAACAGCGTGACCTGCTCGGTACAGGCACCAGGGCTGGGATAGTAGCGATGAAGCTCGATCAACTCCCCGATTTCACACCCCGCTTCTTCCAACGCCTCGCGACGTGCCACGTCCGCTGGGGTTTCGCCGGGTTCCACCAGGCCGGCAACGGGCTCCAGCTTCCACGGCGATATCGGGTCTTCGAGGGCGCCTGCGCGAATCTGCTCGACCAGCGCGACCCGATCCAGAGACGGGTCATAGAGTAGTACCCCCACCGCATTCCGGCGAACGTGAACCTCGCGATCGACAGGCTCGCTCCACTCGCCGTTGAACTGCCGATGACGCAGCCGGCGCTTCTCCAGATCGAAGAATCCTGAGTACAGCTGCTGATCTTCGATTCGATCGACATCTTTGGCATCGAAGCGATTGACCGGCGCAATCTTGCGATCCATGAGCGGCTCCTTCGGATGAGAGCCTCATTATTGCGGCACCGCGGATCGATTCCAACCGGTGCCGGCCTGATTCGCCCGTGGGAGGAGGGCCATGCGTCCGGCGGTACGACCCTCCCCAGTCACGGCGGCTCGAACCGGAATTAGGCAACGCCTGAATGCGGAACTAGGCAAGGTTGAGGTGCGCCATTCATGCACCTAGACATTTATATATTTAATTCACAGACCCTATCTTCAGTATTGTTAAAAGTTGTCCAGGATTAACTTAAGGATACTAAATGCACTTAGGGTGATAGACAAAAAGTCTAACAATGCAATCATGTAAATAAATTAAACCCTTGATATTCATGATTATTTTAGAAAAATAAAATAATTTCAATTGTCAACAGCGTTAACGATTTGCAATCAATAACCTTCTCTCCTATTCATACGTAAACACCACAATAATCACCTTTAAACACCCATACGCGTACAACGTCCTGGTTCTAGCGATAGAACGTTCAGGCAGGGAGAGACTCATGGCCATTTCCGCAAAAGTCAGCGCGCTTAACGAAGACGTTGCCGCAGCACCTGCTTCCGCCGTTGGGACTGACGGTACGATTGCCCTGGAGCAGCCCAGGAAAGTGCTGCTGAGTCTTTCTCCCGACGACGTGCAGACACTGCAGCGAGATGGCGATGATCTCCTGGTCAGAACGACTGATGGACAGGTCATTCGCATCGAAAATTTCTACGGTGCGGACGGGAACCTGGAGAGCCAACTCTATTTGACCGGCGAAGATCAGGAACTGATCTGGGCTGACCTCGGCCCAGCCAGTAGCGACGGTTTCATTGCCGCCGACTACATTCCACAAAATGAGTTCGGCGTATTCGAGCCGGTTACCGCTGCCGGGGAAGGTGGAGAGGGCCTCGGGGTCACGCCGTTGGGCTGGGCTGCCATCGGCGGTGGTGCGCTGGCCGCTGGTGCCGTCGCCGCTGGAGGCGGTGGTGGCGGCGGTAGCGACGATGACGACGATACCCCACCGGAGGATGCCGATGACAGCGATAACGAGGACGATGCGACGCCACCCGACGCGCCCGCGATAAATCCTTCCAACGGCGAAACCATCAGCGGTGAAGCCGAACCTGGCAGCACCATCATCATTACCGACGGCGACGGCAATCCCGTCGGCGAGACCATTACCGGCGAAGACGGCAACTGGACGTTCACACCCGAGGAACCGCTGCCCGACGGCACCGACATCGACGTCGTCGCCCAGGACCCCGCCGGCAATACCAGCCAGCCAACGACTGGCACCATCGATGCCTCCGCGCCGGACGCCCCCACCATCGATCTCTCGAATGGGGAAACGCTGACCGGCACCGCCGAGCCGGGAAGCACCGTCACCCTGACCGACGGAGATGGCAACGCCATTGGTGATACCACCGCGAACGGAGAGGGTAACTGGTCATTCACGCCGAGCGAGCCGCTACCCGATGGTACGGAAGTTTCCGCAACCGCCACAGACGCCGCCGGTAACGAGAGCCAGCCGGTTACCACGACCATCGACGCGCTGGCACCCGATGCCCCCGCTATCGATCCCACCGATGGCACCCTCTTGACCGGCACCGCCGAGCCAGGAAGCACCGTCACCCTGACCGGCGGAGACGGCGATCCGATCGGTTCCGCGATCACCAACGCCAACGGCAACTGGTCGTTCCAGCCCGAGCAACCGCTGGATGACGGCACGGATGTGACCGCAACCGCGACCGATGCCGCCGGCAACGTCAGCGAACCCGCGACGACCACCGTCGATGGCGATCTCGACGATGACACGCCGCCGGTCACGCCGACCATCACGTCGGTCACCGATGATGTTACCCCCGAGACCGGCCAACTCGATGATGGCGACAGCACCAATGATCCCACACCCCGCCTGACCGGCCGCGCTGAAGCCGGCAGTAAGGTGACGATCTTCGCCGACGGCGAAGAGATCGGGACAACCACGGCCAACGCCCAGGGTAACTGGTCGTTCACGACCGCCAACCTCGACGATGGCGATACCACCTTCACGGTGACCGCCACCGACGGTGCCGGCAATGTGTCGAATGCCAGCGCCCCGTTCACGCTCGGCATCGATACGATGGCACCGAATGCGCCGACGCTTTCCCCAACCGATGGCACCCTCCTGACCGGCACCGCCGAGCCGGGAAGCACCGTCACCCTGACCGGCGGGGACGGCAATCCGATCGGTTCCGCGATCACCGACGACAACGGCAACTGGTCGTTCCAGCCCGAGCAACCGCTGGATGACGGCACGGATGTGACCGCAACCGCGACAGACGCCGCCGGCAACGTCAGCGAACCCGCGACGACCACCGTCGATGGCGATCTCGACGATGACACGTCGCCGGTCACGCCGACCATCGCGGCGGCCAGCGACGACGTTGCCCCCCAGACCGGCCAACTCGATGATGGCGACAGCACCAATGACGCCACACCGACATTGAGCGGTCGTGCCGAAGCGCGCAGCGTCGTGACGATCTATTCCGGGGACGACGAGCTGAGCACCGTCATCGCCGACGATGACGGCAACTGGTCCTATACGCCTGACGCGCTCGACGATGGCGAGTACAGCTTTACCGTCACAGCCACCGATAGCGCCGGTAATGTGTCGGACGAAAGTGCCCCCTTCACCTTGACCATCGACACCCAGCCCCCTGCCACGCCGATTGTCGATCCTACGAATGGCGAAATTCTGACTGGCAGTGCCGAGGCGGGCAGTAGCGTCACCCTCACCGATGAAGAGGGCGACACCATCGCTACGGTAACATCGGATATCAATGGCAACTGGTCATTCGCCCCGGATACGCCGCTGCCAGACGACAGCACCTTTACCGCGATTGCCACAGACGCCGCCGGTAACGTCAGCGAGCCAGGCAGTGCCGTTGTCGACGCCGATCTGGAAGATACGCTGCCGCCTTCCGAGCCCGTCATCATTACCTCGATCGATGAGATAGAGCCGGGAACGGGAAGCGTCGATGATGGCGATACGACCAATGATGCCAACCCGACGCTAGTAGGCACCGCCGAAGCGACCAATACCGTCCAGATCTGGGCCGACGCCGGCGATGGAATGCAGATGCTCGGCACGACTCAAGCCGACGGCTTCGGTAATTGGAGCTTCAGAATCTTCAGCCGTCTGGCGGAAGGCAATACGACCTTCATGGCGAGGTCGATCGATCCGGCCGGTCAGACATCGGAGGCCAGTTCACCCTACGCCGTCGTCATCGACACGACGCCACCGGACGAGCCGACGATCGACAGCGCTACGGACGATGTCGATCCGACTGGCACGCTAGGCGATGGTGATAGCACCAATGACACTACCCCGGCGCTGACCGGCACCGCCGAAGCCAACGCCACGGTGACGATCTCGGCCAACGGCACGGTACTCGGCAGCGTCACCGCGGACGGTGACGGCAACTGGTCGTACATACCGGAAACTCTCGGTGAAGGCGATGTCACCTTTACTGCCACAGCAACCGATGCGGCCGGCAACGTCTCTCCGGACAGTCCGAGCTTCACGTTGACGCTGGACGAAACGGCGCCAGACGCGGGTGATAACGGCATCGTGATCAACGACGCTGGCGACGGCTTCCTGAACGTCGACGAAGCCGGCAACGTCACCTTGAGCGGGCGCATCGAAAGCGGCGCTTCCATTACCGACTTGACGATCAGCGATGGGACCGGTGGCAGCGTCGAGGTCCCGCTCGGGAATATCGCCGTCGATGCCGACGGTAACTTGACGGTCAGCGGCGTGGACCTGTCGGGTCTCGTCGACGGCGAACTGACAGCCACCCTCTCCGTGACCGATGCCGCCGGCAACACCGGCACGGTCACCGATACCACCACGCTCGATACGGCTGCGCCCGATGCCCCGACCGCAACGCTGGCCGACGATACCGCCATCGACGGTGACGGCATCACCAGCGACGCCACCATCAACGTCGGTGGCCTCGAAGGCGGGGCAACGTGGGAATATTCCACCGATGGCGGCGATAGCTGGACGACCGGCATGGGTGCCAGCTTCGAACTGCCGGAAGGCGACTATGCCGCCGACGCCGTGCAGGTGCGTCAGACCGATGCCGCGGGCAACACCGGCGAGACGGCCAACCTCGGTGTCGTGACGGTCGATCTGACCGCCCCGGAAGCCCCAGTGATTGAAGGCGCCGAAGACGACGTTCCTCCCGCCGGACCGATTGACGATGGCGATGCCACCAACGACGTGACACCGACGCTGATCGGCAGCGCCGAGGCCAATGCCATCGTGACCGTCTACGCCGACGGTCGAGACCTGGGCACCACCACGGCCGACGCGGAAGGCAACTGGCAGTTCGCGACCGATGAGGCGGATCAGTTGTTTGGCGGTGAAACCGTCTTCACTGCCACCGCCACCGATATCGCAGGCAACGTTTCCGCCACCAGCCCGACGTTTACGCTGACGTTCGACACGACGGCACCTGCGGCACCGACGATCGAACCGACCAATGGAGACGAGATCACCGGTACCGCCGAACCTGGCAGCACGGTCACGTTGACCGACGGAGACGGCACCCCGATCGGCAGCGTCGACGCCGATCCCGACGACGGTAGCTGGTCATTCACGCCAGACGAGCCGCTACCCGACGGGACCGAAATCAACGCCACCGCAACCGATGCCAGCGGCAATACCAGCCCTGAAGCCACGGCCACGG
>NZ_PZJR01000008.1:0-81265 GCF_003206035.1 Salinicola sp. CPA57 | reverse complement strand
CGACGACGCCCGCGCGGGGCGGGCGTTTCAGCGTATTCAACTATTGACTCAACCAAGCGAGACACGGGCATAGCGTTTCTTGCCCGCCTGGATCACATAACTCTTGCCCGTCTCGAGCATGGTGTCCTTGGCGGCGACTTCACCATCGACCTTGACCCGACCGTTGCTGAGCATGTCCTTGGCCTGGGCGCTGTTATTAGCCAGGTTGGCGCGATTGAGCACCGCCGCGATCGGCGCTTGCGCCGCGCCTTCGAAGTCGACCGTCACTTCCGGCAGATCGTCCGGCAGCTCTCCCTCCGCCAACTGATTACCTGCGGAACGGTGCGCATTAGCTGCCGCTTCTGCTCCGTGATAACGCGTGATCAACTCTCTGGCCAAGGCCATCTTGATATCACGAGGGTTGGCGCCTCCATCAATTTCCTGACGAATCGCTTCGATCTCTTCGTTGGATTTCAACGACAACAATTCGAAGTAGCGCCAGATCAGGCTGTCCGGCATCGACACCAGCTTGTTGAACATGACACCCGGCGTGTCGTCGACACCGATATAGTTGTTCAGCGACTTGGACATCTTCTGCACGCCGTCCAGTCCTTCCAGCAACGGCATGGTGATGACGACCTGCGGTTCCTGCCCGAAATGCTTCTGGATTTCGCGCCCCATCAGCAGGTTGAACTTCTGGTCGGTCCCCCCGAGTTCGATGTCCGCCTTCAACGCGACGGAGTCGTAACCCTGCACCAAGGGGTACAGAAACTCGTGAATCGAGATCGACTGGCCGGCACGATAACGTTTCTCGAAGTCGTCGCGCTCCAGCATGCGAGCCACGGTGGATTGCGCGGAGAGCTCGATCATGTCCGCCGCGGACATCTCGCCGAACCATTCGGCGTTGAAGCGAACTTCGGTCTTGTCGGGATCGAGAATCTTGAAGACCTGCTCGCGATAGGTCTGGGCGTTGGCCTTGACCTCTTCTTCGGTGAGCGGCTTGCGCGTCACGTTCTTGCCGGTGGGATCTCCGATCCGGCCGGTGAAATCGCCGATCAGGAAGATCACCTCATGACCTAGCTCCTGGAACTGGCGCATCTTGGTCAGCAGTACACTGTGCCCCAGGTGCAGATCGGGGGCCGTGGGGTCGAAGCCTGCCTTGATGCGGAGCTTGCGACCGGATTCGAGCTTTTTCACCAGCTCATCTTCGATCAGAATCTCCTGCGTGCCGCGCTTGATCAACGCCAGCGCTTCATCGACCTCGGCCATCGTATCCGTCTCCATTACCAACGCTATCGGGCTTGAAAGGCGGCAATCTTAACATGAGTCTTCGAGGACCGTTGAGACACCGCCCGCCCGGGCCGCTGCACGATGTCATCGATTCATATCATGGGTTCACAACGACGAAGGAGAGATTCATGGCACTGTTCGTGGGATTGATGTCCGGCACCAGCCTGGATGGCATCGATGCGGCACTGGTAGAGATCGCAGACGAAGCGGCTAAACGCCCGCGGCTGATCGATGCCCTGTGTCTCCCGCTGGGCATCGAGCTGCGAAAGGCGCTGCTCGAACTGACGCAGGCATCGCAGGTGAGCTTCGCCGCGCTGGGTGCGACCGAGAGTGCATTCTGTGACCACCAGGCCGAAGCCGTACGCCAGTTACTGTGCCGCCACGATCTGCCTCCCGAGGCGATCGCTGCCATCGGCAGTCACGGGCAAACCATCGAGCACGCCCCCTATGCCGATGCGCCTTTCACCTATCAACTCGACAACCCGAGCCGTCTGGCCGAACTGACCGGCTGTCAGGTCGTCGCCGATTTCCGTCGTCGTGACATGGCGGCCGGCGGTCAGGCCGCGCCACTGGCGCCGATCTTTCACCAGGCCCTGTTTACCGATACGACGCGTACTCGACTGATCCTGAACCTTGGCGGCATCGCCAATCTGACCCGCCTTGGTCCCATCGGGTCATCGCTGCCGGTCATCGGCTTCGACACCGGCCCGGCGAACCTGCTGATCGATGCCTGGCACGTCCGACATCGACAAGGTCCGATCGACGAGGACGGACGCTGGGCCGCCAGCGGCAGGATCGATGAAGCCCTGCTCGAACGCCTGTTGGAGGAGCCATACTTCGACCTCACGCCACCCAAGAGCACGGGGCGGGAGCAGTTTCATCTTGGCTGGGTGGAAAATCGACTGCGCGGCAACGAAGCCGCCGTCGACGTCCAGGCCACGCTGGTGGAATTGACGGCAGTGAGCGTGGCACAGGCTGCGCGCGGGTTCGTCGAGTCCCTCAATACGGATCTGATCGTCTGCGGCGGTGGCGCACGCAACGGCCATCTGATGCAGCGTCTGGCGGCGCATCTCCCGGGAGTCTCGGTACTGGGGTGTGAAGCCTTCGGCTGGTCGGCCGACTGGCTGGAAGCCGGGGCCTTCGCCTGGCTGGCCTGGCGCCGCATTCATCGAATGCCCGGCAATCTGCCGGAGGTCACCGGCGCCAGCGGCCCTCGCGTTCTGGGTGGCATCTACGCGCCCTGATGATTGGCACTCAACCCGATCCGACCTCTGCCCGTAAGGCACCCGAATCAGGCATGGGGCCGGATTACTCGTCGTCGATCAGCGAAAACCGCGCGCCGTCGTCATCTCTCTCACCGGGCTGTCGGCGCTCATCGAATTTGATCAGCATGCGTAGATCGTTGGCCGAATCGGCGTGAGCCAGTGCCAGGTCTTCACTGATATCCCCGCGCCGGAACAGCTCATGGAGCGACTGATCGAAGGTCTGCATGCCCTGCTCGCGGGAACGCCGCATCAGATCCTTCAGTTCAGCCACTTCGCCACGCCGGATCAACTCGCTGATCAGCGGCGACTTGAGCAGAACCTCGGTCGCGACGCAGCGTCCGGTCCCATCCTGTCGCGGCAGAAGACGCTGGGCAACCACGGCGCGCAGGTTGAGCGACAGATCCATCCATACCTGTTCCTGCCGCGATGGCGGAAACAGACTGAGAATGCGCTCGATCGCCTGGTCGGCGCTGTTGGCGTGAAGCGTGGCCAGACACAGATGCCCGGTTTCTGCAAAACTGAGCGCCAGTTCCATGGTATCGCGGCTTCGAATCTCGCCGATCATGATCACATCGGGGGCCTGACGCAGAGCATTCTTCAATGCGACTTCGTAGGATTCGGTATCGATGCCCACTTCCCGCTGATTGATGATGCCGCGCTGGTGCGGATGCATGTACTCGATCGGGTCTTCGATACAGATGATATGGCCGCCGACCGTGCGGTTGCGATGCTGGATCATCGACGCCAACGTCGTCGACTTGCCGCTGCCGGTACCGCCGACCACCAGCACCAGCCCGCGCCGGATCGAGGCCAGCGTTGCCGTCACTTCCGGCAACCCCAACGACTCGAGATCGGGGATATCGAAGGCGATCCGCCGCACGACCATGGCCGGCTGGCTACGCTGAAAGAACGCGCTGATCCGAAAGCGCCCCTTGCCGCTCAGGCTCAAGGCGAAATTGGCTTCGTGTTCGGCCTCGAACGCCTCCCGGCGCCCCTGGGGCAGGGCGACAGCCACCAGCTCGCGAACCTGATCCGGTTGCAACGGCACGTCGCCCAGCGCCATCAGCTTGCCATCCAGCTTCAGACAGGGTGGTGCACCGGTCGAGATCAGCAGATCCGAGGCCTGCTTGGCCAGCATGATGTCGAGGAGTTGCTCAAACCATTGAGAGGGTGTCATGTCATTCCTGGTAGCTGAATCCGGGACGAACTCATTGATCGAGTCCGGCGCGCGATTTGGCATGGGCTTCCTGGCGCGTCACCACGCCATCGGCCACCAGTTGGGATAGCGCCGCGTCCAGCGTCTGCATCCCCAAACTGCCGCCGGTCTGAATCGCCGAGTACATCTGCGCGACCTTGCCTTCCCGAACCAGATTGCGAATCGCCGCGGTGGCCACGAGAATTTCATGGGCCGCGACACGGCCACCGCCCTCGCGCTTGAGCAACGTCTGCGAAATCACGGCCTGCAACGATTCGGACAACATCGAGCGCACCATACCCTTCTCGTCTCCCGGGAACACGTCGATGATCCGATCGATGGTCTTGGCCGCCGAGGTGGTGTGCAGGGTACCGAATACCAGATGTCCGGTCTCGGCCGCCGTCAATGCCAGACGGATGGTCTCCAGGTCCCGCAGCTCGCCTACCAGAATCACGTCCGGGTCTTCGCGCAAGGCCGACCGCAACGCGGGCGCAAAGCCCTTGGTATCGCGATGCACTTCCCGCTGATTGACCAGACAGCGCTTGCTTTCGTGCACGAATTCGATCGGATCCTCGATAGTGAGGATGTGCTCCTGCCGATTGCTGTTGATGTAGTCGATCATCGCCGCCAGCGTCGTCGACTTGCCACTGCCGGTCGGCCCGGTGACCAGCACCAGGCCTCGTGGCAACATCGCCAGGCGGCGGAAGACGTCACCTAGCCCGAGATCGTCGAGTGTCAGCACGTTGCTGGGGATGGTTCGGAAGACCGCGCCGGCCCCGCGCGCCTGCGTAAACGCGTTGACGCGAAACCGCGAGACACCGGTGACCTCGAACGAAAAATCGGTCTCGAGAACGGCCTCGAAGTCGCGGCGCTGACGATCATTCATGACATCGTAGATGAGCCGGCGCACCTGACTGTCGTCGAGTGCCGGCACGTTGAGACGGCGCATGTCGCCATCTACCCGTATCATGGGCGGCAATCCAGCCGAAAGATGCAGGTCGGAGGCGTCGTGCTTTGCCGAGAACGCCAGCAGTTCGGTAATATCCATGGGTTTTTATTCGATCCCCTGCGTAAGGTCGACATACAGTATGCCAGAAGCGTCGGTGTCCAAATCCCTCTCAAGCGCCCGTGAGCGTCTTCAGGCGGCGCTGTCCGCGGCCGGTCGCCCGGATGATGCCGCGCGCCTGCTTGCCGTCAGCAAGACCAAACCAGCAGACATGCTGCGTCAGGCCTATCTCGCCGGTCAACGCGCCTTCGGCGAGAACTACCTGCAGGAAGCGCTGGAAAAGCGGCAGGCGCTCGCCGATCTCGACGACATCGAATGGCATTTCATTGGCGCGCTGCAGTCGAACAAGACCCGCGACGTGGCCGAACATTTCGACTGGGTGCATGGCGTCGACCGAGAGAAGATCGCCCGGCGGCTTTCCGAGCAGCGCCCGGTCGAACTCGAAGCGATCAACGTCTGCCTGCAGCTCAATATCAGCGGCGAATCCAGCAAGTCGGGGGTTGCGCTCGCTGACCTGCCGGCACTCGCCGAGACGCTGCTGTCGCTCCCCGGGATTCGGCTGCGCGGGCTGATGGCACTGCCTGCGCCCAGTGACGATTTCCGGCAGCAGCGTCACGCTTTCCGTCAGCTCGCAACCGCATTCGCCGAACTGCAAGAGCGCTTCCCCGAGGCCCGACTGGACACGCTCTCGATGGGCATGAGCGGCGATCTGGAAGCGGCCATCGCGGAAGGCGCCACGATCGTTCGCCTGGGGACCGCCATTTTCGGCAGCCGACCGCCGTCAGGAGAGTGAGCGCGCCGTCGCCCTTGCACGCTCATGACGTCACGGCCTCTCTCACAGACTTTCCCAAGCCGCTTCCAACAGAATTATCCAAAAGCATTTTCAAAGGACTCTGCCATGAACGACTCGCCACAGCCCAGCCGGATCGCCTTCATCGGTGCCGGCAACATGGCCAGCGCCATCTTTGGTGGCATGCTCGACAGCGGATACCCCGCCGAGGCGATCGTCGCCACGTCGCGAAGTCAGGAAAAACGCGACGACATCAGCCAGCGCTACGGCATCCGCACGATGCAGGACAATCTGGCCGCGGTACAGCAGGCCGATGTCGTGGTTCTGGCGGTCAAGCCGCAGATGATGCGCGATCTCTGTCTGTCGCTACGCGAGTCCGTTCAGGCACGTCGTCCACTCATCGTTTCGGTGGCGGCCGGGCTCGACGCCGCGACCCTGGACAACTGGCTGGGAGGCGATCTGGCCGTGATTCGCTGCATGCCCAACACGCCCTCGCTGGTCGGCGCCGGCGCCAGTGGTCTTTACGCCAACGCCCGCGTCAGCGATGCTCAGCGCCAACTCGTCGCCGAGCTGCTGACATCGGTGGGGCTGGTCGAGTGGGTCGAGCAGGAAGCGCAGATCGAGGCTGTCACGGCGATTTCGGGTAGCGGCCCGGCCTACTTCTTTCTGTTCATGGAGTCACTGGAGGCGGCCGGCGTCGAACTGGGCCTGTCCACCGAGAGCGCTCGCCGCCTGGCATTGCAGACCGCGTTCGGCGCCGCCAAGATGGCGCGGGAAAGCGAATTCGACCCCGCCGAGCTGCGTCGGCGTGTCACCTCCCCCAACGGCACTACCGAGCGCGCGATCCAAACGTTCGAGGAGGCAGGTCTGGCGGATATCGTGGGGCGCGCGACTCAGGCCTGCGCCGAACGCGCCCGCGAGCTGTCGCGCGAGTTGTCGAAGTAAGTCAGATCGGGATTGAACCGAGACGAAATGGAATCCGCCGAATCACTAGGAGAACGTAATGGGCAGTAATCTGGGAAGCGCCGGCCTGATGCTGGTCAACACACTGGTCAACATCTATCTGTTTGTGCTGATGCTGCGCTTTTTGCTGCAATTCTCGCAGGCGGACTACTACAACCCCTTGAGCCAGGGGATCGTCAAGGCAACGCAGCCAGTGGTTGCCCCGGTGCAGAAGATTCTGCGCCCGCTCGGCCGGATCGATATCGCCACGCTGTTCGTGGGTTTTCTGCTCAAGATCATCGTGATCACCGCTATCTTCCAGATCGCCGGTTTCGGCATGCCCCCGCTCCAGGGCCTGCTGCTGGCGGGCATCGCCGGCGTGCTCAATGCGATTCTCAAGATCTACTTCTTCGCGCTGATCATCATGATCATTCTGAGCTGGGTGGCGCCGCGAGCCAGTCATCCCGGCGCGCTGCTGGTGATGCAGATCGTCGAACCGATCATGGCACCGGTACGCCGCGTGATTCCGCCGCTGGGCATGATCGATCTGTCGCCGATCGTGGTGTTCATCGCCATCAATCTGCTCGACAGCGTCGTCGTCGGCTCGCTGGCCCGTGCGGCCGGCCTGCCGGGGGCATTGGTCGGCTTCTAGGACTGAGCTGTCGTCACCGCCGCCAGCAATCTACGACTCGAGAATGGCCCGCATCCGGTTTCGGGCCGCTACCGGATAGCGCCTGGCGGCGCTCGGGCACACATCGATGTGCATCAATCGTGTGTCCTCGCTGAACCTGGAGACTACCCCGTTTCATGTCCGCTTCCTTTCCATCCGACTCCGTCGGTCTGGTCACGCCGCAGACCGCGACATTCGAGTCCCCGCTGGCACTGGCCTGCGGCAAGACGCTCGAACGTTTCGACCTGGTCTACGAGACCTACGGCACGCTCAATGCCGAGCACACCAACGCGGTGCTGATCTGTCATGCGCTTTCCGGCCACCATCACGCGGCGGGCTACCATACCGTCGATGAGCACAAGCCCGGATGGTGGGACGCCTACATCGGGCCCGGCAAGGTGATCGATACCGATCGCTTCTTCGTCGTTTCCCTCAACAACCTGGGCGGCTGTCACGGCAGTACCGGCCCCGCCAGCATCGATCCGCAGACCGGACACCAGTGGGGGCCCACGTTTCCCGTGATGACGGTGGCGGACTGGGTCCACAGTCAGGCGCGCCTGGCAGATCGGCTCGGCATCGAGCGTTTCGCCGCCGTGGTCGGCGGCAGTCTGGGCGGCATGCAGGCGATGCAGTGGACGATGGCCTACCCCGAGCGTGTCGCCAACGTCGCCGTGATCGCCGCCACTCCGCGCCTGTCGGCGCAGAACATCGCCTTCAACGAGGTGGCCCGCCAGGCCATACGCTCGGATCCGGATTTCCACGATGGCTGGTACGCCGATCACGATGCCATCCCCAAGCTCGGCTTGAAACTGGCCAGGATGATCGGCCACATCACCTATCTGTCGGAGCATTCGATGGGGTCGCGGTTCGGTCGCGACCTGCGTAGCGATCAACTGAACTTCGGCTACGATGTCGAATTTCAGGTCGAGTCCTATCTGCGCCATCAGGGCGATACCTTCTCGACCCGCTTCGATGCCAATACCTATCTGCTGATGACCAAGGCGCTGGATTACTTCGATCCCGCCGGCCAGCACGACGGCGACCTGGCGGCGGCACTGTCGCCAGCGGCGTGCCCCTTTCTGGTCATCAGCTTCACCACCGACTGGCGCTTCGCTCCGGCCCGCTCACGGGAACTGGTCAGCGCGCTACTGCGAGCCGGCAAGGCAGTCAGCTACATCAACGTCGATTCGCCCCACGGTCACGACGCCTTTCTGCTGCCCAACGATCAATATGAAGCCGTTTTCGGCAGCTACATGCGGCGCATCCACGCCGATATCTCCGGGGAGACAGCCTGATGCGCGCAGATCTCGAACTGATCTACGACTGGGTACCCGACAACGCTCGCATTCTCGACCTCGGCTGCGGCGACGGCACCCTGCTGGCAGCGCTGGCACGTCACAAGAACGTCACCGGCTACGGCCTCGAGATCGACGCCGACGGGATCGCAGCCTGCCTCGGCAAGGGCGTCAACGTGCTCGAACAGAATCTCGACGATGGCCTGGGCAATTTCGTCGATGATGCCTGCGATCTGGTGATCATGACCCAGGCGCTGCAGGCACTACGCCGCCCGGATACCATGCTCGACGAAATGCTCCGGGTCGCGCCGGAGTGCATCATCGCCTTCCCCAACTTCGCCTACTGGAAGCATCGCCTGCATCTGACCTTTCGCGGTCGCATGCCGGTCTCGCGTTCGCTGCCGCACGCCTGGTACGACACGCCCAACATCCACCTGTCGACGTTTCAGGACTTCGCCGGCCTGTGTCGCGACAAGGGCATCACCATCGTCGACGAAGCGGTCGGCAGTGCCGATCACGAAGGGCACTGGACATCGCGGCTCTGGCCCAATCTGTTTGGCGAAACGGCAATCTTCCGTGTCCGGCGCGGTCGCTAGCCAGGCGCCATCTCGGCCGCGAACCCGCGACGTTCGAGATCCACGGGCAGCCGGCGATCCAGCATCATTGCGCCGGGACGCCCGTGCTCCCATGTCACCCGGCAGCCATAGGCCAGGACCTCCACACCGCGATCAGCCACCGCAGCCAGCGTTCGCGCATAGACCGGATCGAGGTGCGCAGCCGGAGCCACGTCCTCGATGCCGGTGTGCGCCACGCAGAACAGCAGCACGCCTCGATGGCCCTGATCGACCAGCTCGGCGAGCACCTCGAGATGGCGCCGGCCACGCTCGCTGACCGAATCGGGAAAATAGCCGTGGCCGTCGCTTTCCTTCAGCGTGACCTGCTTGACCTCGACATAGATGTCGCCCGCTTCCGCCTCTCTCAACCGGAAATCGAGCCTGGCGCCCTCGACGCTGACCTCGCGCTTGAGCTCGCTGAAGCCGGCCAGTTCGGGAACGAGACTGCCCCGTAGCGCTGCCTCCACCAGCGCATTGGCGCGTCCGGTGTGTACCGAGACGAGATCGACCCCGCCCTTCCCATCGGGCAATTCGATCAGCTCCCAGGTCCAGCCCAGCTTGCGTGCCGGATTCGTGCTCTCGGAGAGCCATACCCGACAGCCGGGAACATTGACGGCACGCATCGAGCCCGTATTTGGACAGTGCGCGATGACCTGGCGGCCATCGTCGAGTTCGATATCGGCCAGGAAGCGTTTGTAGCGTCGTAACAGCACGCCGGGGACGAGAGCGGGATAATTCATGCAGTGCGGATCCAGAAAGCATTGGATTCGAAGGAATCGGTTGGAAGGCCAAACCGTCGCTGCCGGCGCCTGCCCGGCGGATGACAGCTCGATTCCCCGGTTTCACGCCCCGGGGATGAGAAAAATAAAGCGCCCATTCGGTTGCAAACCGGCAACTTTTTCGCTAAATAAGCATGGCTTCGGGCAGTGGCAGACGCTGCCCCGGCCGATCCTCGGCCAGATTGAACGCGTCACGACACTTGCGTAACGAGGCAGCCCCCATGCCAGTAGCGGAAAAGAAAGCGGAAGCGCCTAGCCAATTCACCCCGTACCAGCCGGCGCCGGGTGAAGAGTATATGAATGAAAAACAACTTGCGCATTTCCGTGAGATCCTTCTGGGCTGGAAGCAGGATCTGATGGAAGAAGTCGACCGTACGGTTCGCCACTTGCAGGAAGAGGCCAATAACTTCGCCGATCCTGCCGATCGCGCCACGCAGGAGGAAGGGTTCAGCCTGGAACTGCGAACGCGGGATCGCGAGCGCAAACTGCTCAAGAAAATCAACGAAACGATCGAGAAGATCGACGAAGACGATTACGGTTTCTGCGAGGCCTGCGGCGTCGAGATCGGCATTCGCCGCCTCGAAGCGCGTCCTACCGCCACGCTGTGTGTCGACTGCAAGACGCTGGCCGAGCTCAAGGAGAAGCAGCTCGGCGGCTGATCGCAGTGCGGGACACTGTCGGATACGACGGGCACCTTGATCGGTGCCCGTCTTGTTTTCCGTTGTTCGATATCGATCGCCGCTGGAATCCTGATGACCTCTGCCAAGCGCTACACTGGACGCTTCGCTCCCACGCCCTCAGGGCCGCTGCACCTGGGTTCGCTGGTCGCGGCACTGGGTAGCTGGCTCGATGCGCGTGCCGTCGAGGGGCGCTGGCTGCTGCGCCTCGAGGATATCGATCCGCCGCGATGCCCATCCGGCGCCGACGACGTCATTCGGCGCCAACTGGAAGCCTTCGGTCTGACCTGGGATGGCGAGATCCGTTATCAGAGCGATCGCGGGGCAGCCTATCAGGCAGCGCTGGACCGGCTGATCGTCGACGGCATGGCCTATCCCTGCGGCTGTTCGCGGCGGGAATGGCAGCAGCATGATCACTATCCGGGTTGGTGCCGTCACGGCTCGCGGCATCCCGAACGCAAGCAGGCCTGGCGTCTGCGCACCGACAAGGGCGTGCAACCGATAATCTGGCAGGATCGGCTGTTTGGCCGCCAATGTCTCGATCCTTCCGGTCAGGGCGACGTGGTCATCAAGCGCAAGGATGGCCTATGGGCCTACCAACTGGCCGTGGTGGTCGATGATGCGGACCAGGGCGTCACCGATATCGTTCGCGGTTACGATCTGCTCGACAACACACCCTGGCAGCGACAACTCCAGTCGGCGCTGGATTACCCCGAGCCGCGCTATCTGCACATGCCATTGATTCTGGGCAGCGACGGCCAGAAGCTATCCAAACAGAATCTCGCGACCGCCATCCCCGACGACCCCGTAAAGGCTCGACCGCTGCTCTACCACGCACTGCAGCTGCTCGACCAGCAACCACCGCCCGAACTGCGCGAGGCGCCTGTCGCCATGCAACTCGCGCATGCCAGCCGACACTGGGCGCCCGAGGCATTGACGGCGACACCCACCCGCGATCTTCACTGATCGCCCATCCGTGTTTCAGCGGTTTTCCCCTACGCCAACGCTCTCGAGGCAGGCCAAAACCGGCTCCCTCTTTCGATTGAAGACTATTGTCTAAGCGAAACTCGCGTCGTTTTGCGCCACCCTGTCGCCATTGCGCCGAGGGATGCACCACAAGCAGGCACTGCGCCCCCCAGATGCCCCCTCATGAATCATCTGAGTCATACGGGAATCGGATCGCAAAACGAACTGATGTAACAGAAAGCCATTAACTACATGTTTTATATGAAAAAAATATGGAGTGGCACGGCAAGTGCAGTATCTAAGACAAGAAAAACAACAGCGGGTGCCGATCCAACCCAACAACAATCTTTGATCGGAAGTCCCCAAAAGCCCACAACAACAACAACAAGACGGCACTCAACCTAGGAAGGCAGATCGCCACTGACCCAATAACGACAACATGGGCAGCATGCGAACGAGAACACGAACAACAACAATCGTTCTCGAGCCGACGCAAAATCAGGACGCGACGATCTTCATCAACGGGCAACAACAACAAGCCTCCCGGTGACCCGAAGACTTCTCGGAACAACGACAAGAACCGAGAGAGGGCATTGCCTGTCGTGGTTGGATTATTGTTTTGAATACGAGGTGGTCGCTACACAGCAAAGCTGACAACGACAAGCCAGTGACTGCACTATCGTTCAGCGACTGTGGTGCGTATTCAAGGCGATGCGCCATCACGAACAAGAAGAAGCGGCATGGACGTTGCGAAGCATGCTTACGAAGGGAGACCCGCCGGGTCTCCCTTTTTACTGAGCGCACTTAACCTACCGAACGCACTGACTTGCTCAGCAAACTGATTACTAGCCACGCTAGTGAGCGAGCCCGCTTATTAGTTAACCCGATGATTAGTTAACCTGGCATTAGTTAACCTGATATTGGTTAACCTGATGACAACTTAGCCTGCCGATTAACGACATCACTTCCGCCCGCACTGTCGGCCCTGCCGGCCAATGACGCCAAGCGGCGTCCGTCAACGATGCCGGTATTAAACGGATGGTTCGCTACCGTCTTCCCGCTGTGACTTATCCCCTCCATCCCCCGTCAATCGACCTGTTCCGAAACTTTTTCAGCCACCCGGTAGCGCCCGCTTGCCTTTGCAAGCCTGCTGGGCTCCGCTACACTGGAGTTTTGCTACCTCGCGAGTCGATTTCGCCGCATGTTCAAAGGATTTTCCCGCTTTCTCCAACGTCCCGGTGAACGTTTGAAGACTTTCTTCGGCCCGGAATCCGCGTCAGCTGCCGAAGACACAACGCCTACCCGACAAGTCCTGCCTCGCGACGAACATAATGTCTCGCGCCAGAACCTCAGCGAGAGCGCGCTCAAGGTGCTGTACCGGCTCAATGGTGCCGGCTACGATGCCTATCTGGTCGGCGGCTGTATTCGCGACTCGCTACTCGGCAATCGACCCAAGGATTTCGACGTCGCGACCAATGCGACGCCGGACGAGGTGCGTCAGCTATTTCGCAACTCCCGCATCATCGGCCGTCGATTTCGGATCGTTCACGTACGTTTCGGCCGCGAGGTCATCGAAGTCACGACTTTCCGTGGCCGCCACGGCGAAGAACACGCCGGCAATCACAGCCAGCAGTCGGACGAAGGCTTGCTGCTCCGCGACAATGTCTGGGGCAGCGTCGAAGAGGACGCGATCCGCCGCGACTTCACCGTCAACGCGCTTTATTACAGCGTCACCGATTTCGCGATCCACGATTGGACTGGCGGCCTTCAGGATCTCGAGGACCGCGTTCTGCGCATGATCGGTGATCCGGAAACCCGCTATCGCGAAGATCCAGTACGCATGCTGCGAGCGGCCCGTTTCGCCGCCAAGCTCGATTTTCGGATCGCCGAGGAGACCGAGGCACCGATCCGCGAACTGGCCCCGCTGTTGCTGCAGATTCCCCCGGCAAGACTGTTCGAGGAAGTGCTCAAGCTGTTTCTGTCAGGCCACGCCCTGCAGAGCTTTCGCGTACTGCGTGAACGCGGGCTGTTCGCCATGCTGTTTCCGGAAAGCGATGAAGTGCTCGACCAGCAGCCCTGGGCGGTCGCGCTCGTCGAACAGGCGCTGGCCAATACCGATGCGCGGATTGCCCAGGATCGGCCGGTTACGCCCGCGTTTCTGTTTGGTGCCCTGCTATGGCCCTGCGTACAGCAACGCACGCTGCGTGTCGCCCACGAGCAGGACCTGCCGGACATCCCGGCACAACAGGCCGCGGCGCAACAGGTCATCACTCGGCAGCTGCAGCATACCTCGATTCCCAAGCGCTTCAGCATGCCGATGCGCGACATCTGGGATCTGCAGCAGCAGCTCCCGCGCCGCCGCGGGCGTCGGGTATTCCAGACACTGGAACATCCGCGTTTTCGGGCTGCCTATGACTTCCTGCTGCTGCGTGAGGAAGCTGGCGAGATATCCCCCGGGCTCGGCGAATGGTGGACCCAGTTCCAGCAGGCCGACGAAGAGGGCCAGCGGGAGCTGATGGCAACTACCGGTGGCGGCAACGCTGCCACCCCCGCTGCCGGGCCTGGTTCCAAGCCGCGCCGACGCCGCCCGCGCAAGCGCCGGCGTCCGACCAACAAGCCGACCCCTCCGACGCTGGATGACTGAACGCCAGCGCTTGGCCTACATTGGCCTCGGCAGCAATCTGGAAGCGCCACGGGATCAGTTGGAACGAGCGCTTTCGGCCCTGGGGTCGCTGCCTCTGAGCGAGTGCGTCGCACGCTCGTCGCTCTATACCAGTGCTCCCGTCGGCCCGCAGGATCAGCCCGACTTCATCAACGCCGTCGCCGCGATCCGCACCCGGCTCTCGCCGCTGGCGCTACTCGATCAGCTCCAGGCGCTCGAGCAGCGCCATCGCCGGGTGCGCAATCGCCACTGGGGGCCGCGCACGCTGGATCTGGATCTGTTGTGGTATGCGGGCCTCGAGCGACACTCGCCCCGCCTGACGCTGCCCCACCCGCAGATGCGCCATCGCCGATTCGTGCTCGAACCGCTGGCTGAAATTGCCCCGACGCTCTCCATCGATGGCCAATCGCCGCTGACTCTTGCCGCCAGGCTCTCGGACCAGACGCTGACTCGGCTGACACCATGAATCGGGTGTGCCGATCCATGAAGCCCCCATGCCGCCAACGTCGTGTTGCGTCTTGTCGACAACCCATTACACTCCCTGCTCGACAGCCGCTCGCACTCGGCTCCGCACCCGCCTCAGGATGCGTTAACTCGTAGCCCTACGCGGCGGCATCGGGCGAGGCAGCCGATGTCGGCCGGCGGTCTCGCCATCCATGGGAGAGAAAGCATGAAGCGTGTCACCCTCAATACGCTGCGCGACTGCAAGGCGCGCGGAGAAGCTTTCAGTTGCCTGACCGCCTACGACGCCACCCTGGCGCGCTGTGCCGATTCGGCCGGAATCGATGTGCTGCTGGTCGGCGATTCGCTGGGCATGGTGCTGCAGGGCCACGCCAGCACCCTGCCGGTCACGCTGGAAGACATCCGTTATCACACGAAGTGCGTGGCGCGTGGCAAGCAGCGAAGCCTGCTGATGGTCGATCTGCCGTTCATGAGCAACGCCGATACCGGCCAGCTGCTGCGCGACGCCGGCGAATTGATGCGCGCCGGTGCCGAGCTGATCAAGATCGAGGGCGAGGCGTGGATGGCCGACGGCATTCGCGAACTCTCGCGTCGCGGCGTGCCGGTCTGCGCACACCTCGGCTTGACCCCGCAAAGTGTCCACCAGTTGGGAGGCTTCAAGGTCCAGGGCAAGGCCGCCGACGATGCAGAGCGCATCGTCCAGGACGCCCGGCTGCTGGTCGAGGCCGGCGCGTCAGTGATCCTGCTCGAGTGCGTGCCTCGAGTCGTCGGCCGGGCCGTGCGTGAGGCCGTCGACGCTCCTGTCATCGGGATCGGCGCCGGGCCGGACGTGGATGGACAGATTTTGGTCATGCACGACACGCTGGGCCTGAGCAGCGGCTACGTGCCCCGTTTCGTGCAGAATTTCCTGAAAGGCCAGGAGAGCATCGAAGCGGCGTTTGGCGCCTACGACGAGGCAGTCAAATCCCGCCGCTTCCCAGCCGAGGAGCACTGCTTCTGATGCAGACGTTGCACGAGATCGCGCCACTGCGTGAAACCCTGCGTGAGCACCGGATCGCCGGCCGGCGCATCGCGCTGGTTCCGACCATGGGCAACCTGCACGAGGGCCACCTGAGCCTTGTCGATCGCGCCCGAGCGTTGGCCGATGTGGTCGTTGCCACGCTGTTCGTCAATCCGCTGCAGTTCGGCGCAGGCGAGGATTTTGGCCAGTACCCGCGCACGCTCGATGACGATCGCGAGCAGCTGGCGACACGCGGCTGCGATGTGCTGTTCGTCCCCAGTGTCGAGACGCTCTATCCCGGTGGCCTCGAGTCACAGACGACGATCCACGTGCCGGACGTTTCCGAGGGGCTTTGCGGGGGAACTCGCGTCGGCCACTTCGATGGCGTCGCCACAGTGGTGTCGCTGCTGTTTCATCTCATCCAGCCGGACATCGCCTGTTTTGGCGAGAAGGACTTCCAGCAGCTGGCCGTCATACGCAAGCTGGTCGCCGACCTTCACTTCCCGATCGAGATCGTCGGCGTGCCCACCGTTCGAGCCGAAGACGGTCTTGCGCTCTCTTCGCGCAACGGCTATCTCACCGCGAGCGACCGTGCGCTGGCGCCCACCTTCCACCTGATGCTATCGCGCTGCCGCGATGCGCTGTCCAGCGGCCAGTCGCCCGGCACCGCGCTGGCGGATGCCACGCAGGCGCTGCAGGAAGCCGGCTTTCGACTCGACTATCTGGAACTCCGCGGACCATTGCTGGCGCCATTCGATGCCGCGAAGCATCGCGAAGGCCGCCTGCTGGGCGCGGTCTATCTCGGGTCGACGCGCTTGATCGACAATCTCGCCGTCACGTTTCGCTCTCCTGACGCCGGCACCCGCCATGGCTGATGCTCGCTGGCGCCCGGCGCTGCCGACGGACCTGACACCTATCGCAGGATGGATCGAGACGCCAGCGGCGCTGGAACGCTGGGCCGGACCAGGCCTCTCGTGGCCGACGGATGGCAACACGCTGTGGCGGGAAATCGATGGACCCAATCCGAACTCGATTTCATTCTGTCTCGAATCCGAGTCCCGGCCGGCCGCCTTCGGCCAGCTCGTCATCAAGGGTGAACGCCACTATCATCTGGCCCGGATCATCGTCTCCCCGGCGCAAAGGCGAAGGGGGCTGGGCGAGGTGCTGTGCCGACGATTGCTGGCGGAGGCGCGTCAGCGTCGCGCCGAGCGCATCACGCTCAATGTCTTCGCCGACAACCAGCCAGCGATCGATCTCTATCGGCGATTGGGCTTCGTCAACCAAGGCGCGATCGACACGCGTGGCATTCAGCCGATGCAGCTGAGACAATTTGCCATCAATGGCGACAGTGCAGACCTCTAGCCTCTGCCGCGTCGTGGTGACGCCGCCGGCTCGACAGTAGAAGAGACACGATGAACCAATTGAGACCGGACCCCTTCTCCCCGTATCAGTTCTACACGGCCGAGCAGTGGGCCGAATTTCGAGCCGACACGCCGCAGACCCTCTCCGCCGAGGAGTTGCAGCGGCTGCGTTCGCTCAACGATCCGATCGATCTGGGCGAGGTACGGCGGATCTACCTGTCGCTGTCGCGCCTGCTCTCGTCCTATGTCGAAGCGAGCCAGCGGCTTTACGCCCAGCGCAAGCGGTTCCTGGATATCGACGACACCCAGAAGACGCCGTTCATCATCGGCATCGCCGGTTCCGTCGCCGTGGGAAAATCGACCACGTCACGCATTCTCAAGGAGCTGCTGGCACGCTGGCCTTCCAGCCCCAAGGTCGACCTGGTCACGACCGATGGCTTTCTCTACCCCAATGCCACGTTACGCGACAGGGACCTGATGGCTCGCAAGGGCTTTCCGGAGAGTTACGATATCGGCGCCCTGCTGCGCTTCTTGTCCTGGATCAAGGCCGGAGCGCGCAACGTTCAGGCGCCGCTCTATTCGCACCTGACCTACGACGTGCGCGAACATGAATACCAGACCGTCGATCGCCCCGACATCCTGATCGTCGAAGGCATCAACGTGCTACAGGTCCGCGACCTGCCGGAAGACGGCAAGATGGTGCCGTTCGTGTCGGATTTCTTCGACTTCTCGATCTACATCGATGCCGAGGAGAATCATATTCACGAGTGGTATCTGGAACGCTTCAAGCTGCTGCGACAGACCGCCTTCCAGAACGCCGATTCGTTCTTCCATCGCTATGCTCAGATCGGCGAAAGCGAGGCCGTGGAGATCGCCGAAGGGCTATGGCGGGATATCAATCGACGCAACCTGCGCGAGAACATTCTGCCCACCCGCCCTCGTGCCGATCTGATCCTGCGCAAGGGCCGTGACCACCTGGTGGAACAGGTCGCGTTACGCAAGCTGTGATCGCGACCGAACGCTAACCGAGGCGCTCACCAACCTTGCGGAGCGGCCGATTCAGAAACACCGTTTTGTCATTTTGTGTAAAACCACCGAACTTTTTCGCTTGCTGCCCTTCCCATAGAGCGTCTTGGGAGTTCATGGGCAGGATAAGTAAGGATGCTGATTTCAGTACAGGCGCTACGAGCCCTGGCGGCGTGGATCGTCGTCTTTCATCACTTCATGCAGGTATTTTTCGGTTTCAAGGCGGATAATTGGGTCGAATATCTGTTTTCCACCCGTGGCCAGGTGGGTGTGGATATCTTCTTCGTCATCAGCGGCTTCGTCATCACGGTTTCGAGTCGTGGCAAGCGGCTGACGACGCCACAGTTTCTGCTGCATCGCGTCGTCAGAATCGTTCCCGCCTACTGGCTCTACACCGCCATCACCGCGCTGGTCATCTATTTTGCCAGCGACGTCATGCCCGAGTACGGCCTGGGCCTGAAGCCGTTGATCCTGTCGCTGTTCTTCATTCCCACCGAAAACCCGGCCGGCTACGGCTACTATCCGATCTTGCCGGTCGGCTGGACCCTCAACTTCGAGATGCTGTTCTATCTCGTCTTCGCCGCTTCGCTGATGCTCAAACGCGAGTGGCGGCTGTGGGCCGTGGTACTGACCATCGTGGTCATCAACACGCTATTCGCGCATCAACCGTTCATCAGCAACTTCTATACCGATCCGATCATCTTCCAGTTCCTGCTCGGCCTGGGGATCGGTGCCGTCTACACCCGCTGCGGCATTCCCGGGGGCCGCTGGTGGCCCTTGGCACTGGCAGTTGCCAGCACCGCGACCATTCTGTGCTTCGACGATCCCTCGGGAGCCAAGCGCTTTTTTGCCTGGGGCCTGCCCAGTGCGCTACTGGTCATCGCGTTCATCGGACTGGAGTCGCGTATCGGCGACAATCGCGTGTTCAAGGCGATGGGGGATTGGTCCTACTCCACCTACCTGCTCCACGTGATCGTGCTGTGGTCGGGAAACTACGTGCTGACCGAGCAGTTCGGTCTGAGTCCTTACCTGGCGCTGGCGATCTGCCTGCCGATCATCGCGGTCTGCTCGTGGCTCAGCTTCGAGTTCGTGGAGAAGAAGTTCTCGCGACAGCTCAAGCGCCATCTGCCGATGCCGCGCCCTCGAGCTGTCACGGCATGAGACGCCCATGAAAAACGCCCGGCCTGCAGGATGCAGGCCGGGCGTCGTCGGTCACCGCCGAAGAATTACTCTTCGGTGACGAGCGTCGCTTCGAAAGCGGCTTTCTCTTCCGGAGTGATCTCCTTGATCGACAGCTTCACGCGATTGCGGTTGTCGATATCGAGCACCTTGACGGTCACTTCCTGGCCTTCGTTCAGATATTCCTTCACGTCGTTGACGCGCTCCGGCACGATCTGCGAGATGTGCACGAGGCCATCGGTACCCGGCATGAAGTTGACGAAGGCGCCGAAGTCGGCCAGACGCACGACCTTGCCGCGGTAGAGCTTGCCGATTTCGGCTTCGGCAGTGATCCCGAGCACGGTATCGATGGCCCGCTTGGCGGCGGAGCGATCCTCGGCGTAGATCCGCACGGTGCCGTCGTCGTCGATGTCGATCGAGGCGCCGGTCTCTTCGCAGATGCTGCGAATGGTCGCGCCGCCCTTGCCGATGACATCACGAATCTTGTCCGGAGAGATCTTGATCGTCTGCATCGCCGGGGCGTGGTCGGAGACCTCGGTGCGGCTCTGGCCGATCACGGCATTCATCTGGTCGAGAATCTCGATGCGAGCCTGATGCGCCTGCTGCAGCGCGGTCTCCATGATCTCTTCGTTGATGCCTTCGATCTTGATGTCCATCTGCAGCGCGGTCACGCCGTTGGCGGAACCGGCCACCTTGAAGTCCATGTCGCCGAGATGATCCTCGTCGCCCAGGATGTCGGTCAGCACGGCGTAGCCATCGTCATTCTTGACCAGCCCCATGGCGATACCCGCCACCGGCGCCTTGATCGGCACGCCGGCATCCATCAGCGCCAGCGAGGAGCCGCACACGGAGGCCATCGAGCTGGAACCGTTGGATTCGGTGATCTCGGAGACGACGCGAATGGTGTAGGGGAAATCCGCCTCGCTCGGCAGCATCGCCTGGATACCGCGGCGGGCCAGACGACCATGACCGATCTCGCGACGCTTGGGGCCACCCATGAAGCCGGCTTCGCCCACGCTGTACGGAGGGAAGTTGTAGTGCATCAGGAAGCGATCCTTGCGCTCGCCTTCCAGTGATTCGATCAGCTGAGCGTCGCGCAGCGTGCCCAGGGTGGCGATGACCACCGCCTGAGTCTCGCCACGGGTGAACAGGGCCGAACCGTGGGTGCGCGGCAGCACGCCGACACTGATGTCCAGCGGGCGCACGGTCTTGTGGTCACGGCCATCGATGCGCGGCTCACCGGCGACGACACGACGACGCACGGTGTGCTTCTCGAGGCTGGCCAGCGCGCCGCTGACCTCATCGACGCTGTACTGCGGCGCATCACCGCTGGCCAGCTGCTCGATCGCCTTGTTTTTGATCTCGGCCAGCGCATCCTGACGCGCCATCTTGTCGGTGATGCGATAGGCCTCGCCCACGGCGGACTCGAAGCTGGCGGCAATGGCTTCCTTGAGCTCGCCATTGACGGCGGCCGGCTGCCAATCCCACTTCGGTTTGCCCGCTTCGCCGACCAGAGACTTGATCGCGTCGACCGCAACCTGCATTTCCTGGTGGGCGTAGAGCACCCCGCCCAGCATCTCGTCTTCGGTCAGTTCCTGCGCTTCCGACTCGACCATCAGCACGGCCTTGTCGGTTCCGGCCACGACCATGTTGAGCTCGGAGGTAGCGAGCTCTTCGACCGTCGGGTTGAGGAAGTAGCCACGTGACTCGGTAAAGCCGACGCGCGCCGCACCGATGGGGCCGCTGAACGGCAGGCCGGAGATCGCCAGCGCCGCGGAAGTCCCGATCATCGCGGCGATGTCAGGATCCTGGTTGCGATTGGCGGAGAGCACGGTGCAGATGACCTGCACTTCGTTCATGAACCCTTTCGGGAACAGCGGACGAATCGGACGGTCGATCAGGCGCGAGGTCAGCGTCTCTTTCTCGGTGGGACGCCCTTCGCGCTTGAAGAAGCCACCGGGGATCTTGCCCACGGCGTAGGTCTTCTCCTGGTAGTGCACGGAGAGCGGGAAGAAATCCTGGCCGGGCTTGAGGTTCTTGCGACCGACGACGGTACACAGCACCACGGTGTCGTCCATGGTGACCAGCACAGCGCCGGTGGCTTGGCGCGCGACGCGCCCGGTTTCTAGGGTGACGGTACTCGAACCGTACTGGAACGTGGTCTGAACCGGATTCACGGGCTTTCCTTTACTTGTCGAATTCATATTGGGTCTTTTGACTCGGCGCTTATTCTAGGCGTTCGTGGAAGAGAGAGCTACCGATGGGCGACCTTGGTCCCATACCGGTCAATACGAAAAAACGCTGCCTGAAAACGCAAAGACCTCCACCCTGAGGGTGGAGGTCTCGGCTCTGGACGATCGAGAATCTTCGGACGCTAGAAAATCTTCGAACGGTCGAGAATCTCTACGCCATCCGCCCGGTCGCCGATCGGCAGCCCGGGCGGCAGAGACTCACGCTTCGCGTTTGCCGTCGACCAGACGACGCAGCTTCAGCGGGTTGTCCTGCTTGATCGCTTCCGGTCGCAGCGCGTCCGGCAGATCCTGGTAGCAGACCGGACGCAGGAAACGGAAGATCGCCGCGGTGCCCACGGAGGTGGTGCGCGAGTCGGAGGTCGCCGGGAACGGGCCACCGTGAACCATGGCATCGCACACTTCCACCCCGGTCGGCCAGCCGTTGACCATCACGCGACCCGCCTTGCGCTCGAGGATCGGCAGCAGTGCCTTGGCGGCCTCAAGATCGGCGTCGTCCATCTGCAGCGTAGCGGTCAACTGACCTTCCAGGTGCTCGGCCACCTGCTTGAGCTCGGCGGCATCGGCACATTCGACCACCAGCGACGTGGAGCCGAACACCTCTTCCTGCAACGCGTCGCTGCCCAGAAAATCCTGAGCCGTGGCCACGAACAGACCGGTCTGGCACTGGTTGGGGCCTTCGCCTTTCTGGCCGCGCGCGACTTCCTTCGCCTTGCCGCTACCGGCCAGCGTACTGACGCCATTCTCGTAGGCATCGAAGATGCCCGGCGTGAGCATGGTCTGGGCGGCACTGCCCTTGACTGCCTCGCTGGCGGCGTTGACGAAGGCGTCCAGTTCCGGCCCCTTGATCGCGATCACCAGACCAGGATTGGTGCAGAACTGCCCGGCGCCCATATTGAGCGAACCCACGAACGCCTTGCCCATCTCTTCACCACGCGCCTTCAGCGCCGCCGGCAGCGGGAAGACCGGGTTGATGGAGCTCATTTCGGCATAGAACGGGATCGGCTCGGGACGCGACTGCGCCGCCTTCCACAATGCCAGACCACCGCTGCGCGAACCGGTGAAGCCGGCCGCCTTGATGCGCGGATCGGTGACCAGCGCCGTGCCGACTTCGCGACCGGAGCCGTACATCAGCGAGAACACGCCTTCCGGCAGGCCGCACTTCTTGACCGCGGCCTGGATGGCACGACCCACCAGCTCGCTGGTACCGGGATGCGCACCATGTGCCTTGACGATCACCGGACAGCCCGCCGCCAGTGCAGAAGCGGTGTCGCCACCGGCGACGGAGAACGCCAGCGGGAAGTTGCTGGCACCGAACACCACCACCGGGCCCAGCGCGATATGGCGCTGGCGCAGGTCGACCCGCGGCATCGGCTGACGGTCCGGCAGCGCCGGATCGATACGCACGTCCAGCCACTCGCCGGCACGCACGGTCTTGGCGAACAGTCGCAGCTGGCCACATGTGCGGCCACGCTCGCCCTGGATACGACCCTGGGGCAGGCCGGATTCGGCCACGGCGCGCTCGATCAGCGGATCACCGATCGCTTCGATCTCATCGGCAACGGTTTCCAGAAACTTGGCGCGATCCTCGAGCGAGGTTTCGCGATAGCTGTCGAACGCGTTCCACGCCAGTTCACAAGCGCGATCGACCTCAGTCTGAGTGCCACCGGGGTAGCTCGGATCGAGGCGTTCGTTGGTTGCCGGATTGATCCCCTGGATCGGATCGCGACTTCCCTTGACGGCCTGCTGACCGATTAGCATTTCACCTGTCAGATTCATGTTGCCTCCTGCAGTGATGGTGGATACTCGTTCATCTACCGGCATTGAGCCGGATGCAACTTATCTTGTACCTGCCATAGCATAGTGTCTTGAAACCGTTACCGAGCGGATTCGTCTCCGCCGGGCGATCCTGACTACATGGGTCCACGGCACGGTCGTTTCAACGCACGAGGGCCGGACGCTTGGGATCGAATTGCCAGCCGTCGATCAGATACTGCATCGCCATGGCATCGTTACGCCCCCCGGCGGGCAGGCTGCGATAGAGCGCATTGGCCTGCTCGATGCGCTCCATGTCGATCTCGATCCCCAGTCCCGGGGCGTCTGTCACTGCGACCTTGCCATCGACGATCTGCGGCGGATTGCGGGTCAGGCGGGCATCGCCCTCCTGCCAGATCCAGTGCGTGTCCAGCGCAGTAGTGCGACCGACGGCGGCGGCACCGACCTGGGCAAACATCGAAAGCGAGATATCGAAATGATTGTTGGAGTGTGAGCCCCAGGTCATGCCGTGATCCTGACACAGCTGGGACACTCGCACCGCGCCGGACAGCGTCCAGAAGTGCGGATCGGCCAGCGGAATGTCGACCGAGCGCAGCATCAGCGCATGGGCCATTTCGCGCCAGTTGGTCGCCACCATATTAGTGGCTACCGGCAGCCCGGTGGCATGGCGAAACTCGGCCAGAATCTCGCGACCCGAGAACCCCTGCTCGGCGCCGCAGGGATCCTCGGCGTAGGCGATGACGTCGTGCAGATTCCGGCATAGCCGAATCGCCTCGTCGAGCGACCAGGCGCCGTTGGGATCGATGGTCGTACGTGCCTCTGGGAAAGCCTTGTGCAGCGCAGTAACGGCTTCGATCTCCTGCTCGCCCGGCAGGGCGCCGCCCTTGAGCTTGAAATCCCTGAACCCGTAGCGATCGTGTACCGCTTCGGCCAGCTCGACGATTCGCTGTGGCGTCATCGCCGCCTCGTCGCGCAGACGGTACCAGTCGTGACTGGCACCCTCGGTTTGGCGACGATAGCCAAGCGGCGTGGCGTGACCATCGCCGATGAAGAACAGATAGCCCAGCACCTCGACACTATCGCGCTGCTTGCCGTCGCCCAGCAGTTCGGCAACGGGCACGTCGAGGAACTTGCCGAACAGATCGAGCAGTGCCGCCTCGAGCGCCGCGACCGCATTGACCCGCAGCTCGAAGGTCCAGGAGCCCTTGCCGAAGTCCTCGAAATCGGCACCGCGACCGGCGGAATGCAACGATGCCACCATCGACCTCAGCTTACCGATGGGCTGACCCACGACCAGCGGGCGCGCCTGTTCCAGCGACTGCTGGATCGTCTCGCCGCCCGGTGCCTCGCCAACACCCACATGACCAGCGCTATCCTCGAGAATGACCAGATTGCGAGTGAAATAGGGAGAGTGCGCCCCACCGATGTTGAGCAGCATACTGTCCCGGCCGGCAACCGGAATGACCTTCATATCCCTGATAGTGGGCGTAGCGTGGCTCGACATAAGGGGGGTTCTCCAGCTATCGGACGGCACGGCGTGGGCTCACTGCCAGTGAAGCACCACCGAACCATTGATCCACATTGAAAGTCGTTCGCAGCGGAAGCGGTTCACAATAAAAATCGCGGGGCGACATCGTGTCGCCCCGATGATCCCGAACCTCGATCAGAGCGCGCGGGCTTTTTCGATCAACTGCTTGAGCGTGGCCCGCTCTTTCTCGTTGGGCATGGTCAGCGGCGCACGCACGTCGCCACCCGGATAACCGACCAGATCGGCACCGGCCTTGATCAGGCTGACGGCATAGCCTTTCTGGGTATCGCGCATGGTGACGAACGGGATGAAGAACTCGCGTGTCGCCTGACGAACGAACTCGCGGTTGCCCTTGCGCAGTTCCTGATAGAACTTCACCGCCATCTCCGGCACGAAATTGAAAACCGCGGAAGAGTAGGTGCTGACGCCGATGGCCAGATAGGCTTCGGCGATGATTTCGGCCGTGGGCACGCCACCCACGTACGCGAGGCGATCGCCCAGCGTCTTGATGATGATGTTGAGCGCCTGCATGTCGCCCTTGCCATCCTTCAGGCCGACCAGGTTCGGACAACGATCCGCCAGCGCCTGAACGCCATCGACGGTGAGATAGCCATTGGCGCGGTTGTAGTAGATCACGCTGAGATCGGTGGAATCGCAGACGCTGGCGGCGTACTCGACGATGCCGGACTGCGGGCATTCTGTCAGATACGGCGGCATCAGCAGAATGCCGTCGGCGCCCGCTTCCTGCGCGGCCTTGGCATGGGCCTTGGCAAGTTCGGCGCTCTGACCGGCGCTGGCGATGATCGGCACATGCCCGCCGATGGTCTCCACGGCGACTTTGACGATCTCGCGATACTCTTCGATCGTCATGTTGAAGAATTCACCGGTACCGCCTGCCACGAAAAGGGCGGAAACCTCATACTCCTTGAGCCACAGCAGACGGCGGCGATAGCTCTCGACGTCGAACTTGCCGTCGGCATCGAAATCGGTCACCGGGAAAGACAGCAGACCATCGGTGATCGAGGCAACAACCGCTTCTTTGGAAAAATTCACCTTGATTCCCCTCATCGTGGGTTAACGTAAACCAGCATTCCATCACTTGGCCGCTGCGCCCCGCCAAGGGCAGAAAACGAAAGAGTGATATTCTGTGGGCATGTTGTCATACATCATACTAGATTGCCGTTAGACCTTAGATGAATTCCCCGATCCGGCACGCTCACCGACGCTTCAGCGACCGAAAGGTAACTGCGTTGTCGATAGCACTTCGCGCAACCCCATGAACGAGCGGATCTGGCGCACCCCGGGCAAATAGATCAGCTGCTCGGCATGCAGCCGGTTGAAGCTCTGGTTGTCGCGGGTACGGATCAGCAGGAAATAGTCGAACTCGCCGGTGACCACATGGCACTCCATGCAGCCGGAGATATGCTGGGCGGCCGCTTCGAAATCGGCAAACGACTGCGGCGTCGAGCGATCCAGCACGACACCGATCAACACTACCATTCCGACATTGAGTCGCTCGGCGTCCAGCAGCGCAACCACGCCCTTGATCACCCCTGTCTGCTTGAGCCGTTCCACACGGCGCAGGCACGCCGGCGGGCTCAGGCTGACGCGCTCGGCCAGGGCGACATTGGAGATCGAGGCATCGCGCTGAAGCTGCTCGAGAATCTGACGATCGATGCGATCCAGCGACGACCCCGTGTGGTAACCGACTTCCGACATGATCTTGCACCTGCTTCGCTTAATTTAATTGCCTTGTATCGATAAATCATAAAATAAAAAGTCTATAAAATAGAACAATCCGATTTTAATTTCCGAATACGATCCTGATTTTGCAACCCCAACTTTACCGTTTCGCTCTAGGATAGACCGGGTCCACTTCACAACAACAACCGGTCCCGCCATGAAACTCGACAAGTTTTCTCGTTACCCGTTGACCTTCGGTCCCTCCCCCATTACGCCGCTGAAGCGTCTGAGCCAGCATCTCGGTGGCGACGTCGAACTCTATGCCAAGCGTGAAGACTGCAACAGCGGGCTTGCCTTCGGGGGCAACAAGACGCGCAAGCTCGAGTATCTGATCCCCGAGGTGCTCGAAGGCGGCTACGACACGCTGGTTTCGATCGGCGGTATTCAATCCAATCAGACCCGCCAGGTCGCCGCGGTCGCCGCACATCTGGGTCTCGAGTGCGTGCTGGTGCAGGAGAACTGGGTCAACTATCACGATGCCAGTTACGACAAGGTCGGCAATATCGAGCTGTCACGCATCATGGGTGCCGATGTCCGTCTCGATCCCGCCGGCTTCGATATCGGCATCCGCGAGAGCTGGGAACGCGCCATGGAAAGCGTACGCGCGAAAGGCGGCAAACCGTATCCGATTCCTGCCGGATGCTCCGAGCACCCCTACGGAGGGCTGGGTTTCGTCGGCTTCGCCGAGGAAGTCCGTCAGCAGGAGCGCGAGCTGGGTTTCCGCTTCGATTACATCGTCGTCTGTTCGGTCACCGGCAGCACCCAGGCCGGAATGGTGGTGGGCTTTGCCGCAGACGGCCGCGCCCGTCAGGTGATCGGTATCGACGCCTCGGCCAAGCCGGAGCAGACCCACGCCCAGATACTGCGCATCGCCCAGAACACCGCCGAGCTGGTCGAGCTCGGCCAACCGATCACCGCCGACGACGTGATGCTCGATACCCGCTTCGGCTATCCGGAATACGGCCTGCCCAATGACGGCACGATGGCAGCGATTCGGCTCTGCGGTCGGCTCGAAGGCGTGCTCACCGACCCGGTCTACGAGGGGAAATCGATGCACGGCATGATCGAGAAGGTACGCCTGGGCGAGTTCCCGGCGGGTTCGAAGGTGCTCTACGCCCACCTCGGCGGCGCACCGGCGCTCAGCGCCTACGCCGAGCTGTTTTATCAGGGCTGAATCGGACCAGATGAGTCGAACGGGCACGAGCCAGAAAGCTGCAGTGGCGTGCCGGCCACGCCACTGCGGTATGCTGCCGATACCCACTTTTGCCGGAATCCTGCCGATGTCCAACGCTTCCGACCGCATGCCAGTCCGACCGCCACTGAACGAGATCGTTAGCTGGGAGGCGACCACGCTATCGCAGCGCATTCACGACCGATCGGTCTCGTGCCGCGAGGTCATGACCGCCTACCTCGAGCATATCGACGTCGTGAACCCTGTGGTCAACGCCATCGTCTCCCGTCGCGAACGCGCTCCGCTGCTCGCCGAGGCCGAGATCGCCGATCGCGAACTCGCCGTCAGGCAGTCTCGCGGTGGATGCACGGCTTCCCCCAGGCCATCAAGGATCTCTCCGACGCCAAAGGCCTGCCGACCACCCAAGGCTCACCGTTGCTCGTCGGTCAGATTACCGGCCAGGACAGCCTGATGGCCGAGCGCATGCGTGCGGCCGGCGCCATCATCATCGGCAAGACCAACACACCGGAATTCGGCCTCGGCTCGCAGTCCTACAACCCGGTATTCGGCGCCACCCGTAACGCCTTCGATCCTTCGCGCACCGCCGGCGGGTCCAGCGGTGGCGCGGCGGCGGCACTCGCGATGCGGATGCTGCCGGTCGCCGATGGCAGCGACATGATGGGCTCGTTGCGAAACCCTGCCGCCTTCAATCACGTGATCGGCTTTCGTCCTTCGTTCGGGCGCGTGCCCGGTCTCGCCGCCGACCCGTTCGGTCAGCAGCTTGCCACCAACGGTCCGATGGGGCGAACCGTCGAAGACGTGGCGCGACTCCTCGAGACGCAGTCCGGTTTCGATTCGCGCGTTCCGCTTTCGCTGGGAGAGCCGCTGGTCCCCGCAGGCGGCGATATTGCGACTGCTCTTGAACGCGACGTTGGTGGATTGAAGATTGGCTGGATGGGCGACTGGCGCGGCTACCTGGCGATGGAGACGGGCATTCTTCCGCTGTGCGAAACGGCGCTGGCGCGCTTTACCGACCTCGGTTGCGAAGTGGAAACCGTCGATCTGCCCTTCGATCCCGAGACGCTGTGGGACAGCTGGACGACGCTGCGCCACTGGGCCGTCGCCGGTAACCTCGGCGCGCACTACGCCGACCCCGCCAGCCGCGCCCTGTTGAAACCGGAAGCCAGGTGGGAGATCGAACGCGGTCTGCGACTCTCGGCGCAGGCCATCCACGTTGCCAACGTACAGCGTGGCGACGCCTACCGCGCCTGGAGCGCCCTGTTCGAACGCTTCGACTATCTGGCCATGCCCAGCGCCCAGGTCTTCCCCTTCGATGTGGAGACACATTGGCCTCACGAGATCGCCGGGCGAACGATGGATAGCTACCACCGCTGGATGGAAGTGGTGATTCCCGCCTCGATGCTCGGCGCCCCGGCGATCAGCCTGCCAACCAGATCGAGTGATGCCGGCCTGCCCATGGGTTTCCAGCTGATCGGCAAGCCCCGCGACGACTGGGGCGTACTACAACTGGCGCGCGCCTTCGAAACGGTCGGTGGCGATCTGGCGATCCTGCCGCCGGCGCTTGGCGTGTGACCACGACCGACCGCCGGTCAGGAAGCCAGGCGCTCATCGGGTAGCGCCTGCAGCGCGTCGTAGGCCGCCAGTACCGTGGCCCGCTGTGCCGCGACGCCAGCCTGGAAGTCGGCAGCGTAGACCATCTCGTCCGGGTATTCGGTGATCAATGTCATCGGCACGCGATGGCGGTCGTCCTCCATTATCAGACACGGGAAACCGTTGATCATCTCGAAGCCGGTTTCGCCGGCATATCTTTCGAACAGGGCGATCTGGCGATCATTGAACGCGCGCAAGCCAGACACCTCATCAAGGCTCAGCGTTACCCGCTCGATCAGCCAGCGTGACGCCTCGGCCCAGCCAGGCGCATGGCGCAGGATCAGAAAGAATCCCTTGGGCAACGTCCACATTTCGAACCCACGTGGAATGTACCCCGACAGCGGCCGCGTCCATTCATGCGCCGGATAGCCATGCAGGTTGAGATGCAGCCTTGCCTCGCTGAGCCGTTCCGCCTCGAGCCGAATGGCCGTCTCATGGCGATCGTCTTCACGGTATTCCAGATCATCACCGAGCGCCGTGTAGCGCGCGGCATGATGCATATGCCGGGGGTTATCGGCGATCAGACGCTGATGCAGCGCATAGCCGTCCGGGTTCTCCAGCGGGCATAACGTGAAGTGAGCCCCGTCGCGGGATGCCAGCAGCTGCGCCGCCTGCAGCGTGCCGGCCGGCGAGCTGGTCTCGTTGGCGTGCTGGCCCGCCGAGATGATCATGGCCCGATCCGGGCCCGCGAAGTAACGCCCCTCGAGGCGACGCCCCGCCACGGAGATCGCGTGAAACGCGATACCGCCGAGCCTGGCCAGCTCCTCGCCTATCTGACGTGTCGACAACGGCCGGGTGACGGCATCCAGCGGCTCGTGGTGAGTCGTGATCGACTCACGGTCATAGCCCCGCGTTTCCACCTTGACCGAATACTCCATACCGAACCGGATCTCCGGCACGATCTGGCCCGGCTGCAGATGACGATCGCCCAACGGCCGTCCGGAACGACGCTGGAATAGTTCCAGCAGCGAGAAATAGAAATCCTCGTGCAGCGCCTCCCGCAGCGACATCACCTCGTCGGCGTAGCCGAGAGGCTCATCGGCGATCGGTAGCGTCGCGGTGATGTTGAGTTCTTCGAAATAGGGCTCTTCGAAATAGGGCGCTTCGAAATAGGGCGCTTCGAAACAGGGCTCGTCGCCCCACTCGCCGTCCCTGATCGCACTTGTCGCCTCCATGAACAGCTGCTCGTAAACGGTCGTCAGCTTGCTCGCGGCACCCTCGACGATCTGCCAGCCGCAGGGTGACAGCGCCTCCTCGTCGGCGAAATCGCGGTGGGATCGGTTGGGTGCCAGCACGTCCAGCGTTTCATCGCGACCGTCGGCGTAGCGCAGTCGCAGGCGGTAAGTCGGGACTGCTTCGCTGATCTCGCCGGCCTCGAACCGAAAATCGACCGCCGGATAGAGTGCCGACAGCGGGTAGCTCTCGAGCAGAAAGCGTGCCGGTTGGGCGGCCGGATGAATCGGATAGACGATCTCGACGCTGACCAGACCTTGGGTCGCGATCTCCTCGCGAAAAGCGCAGACCAAAGGCTTGTAGGCCGAACGACAGCGCGCCGTGATGCCTCGACGCGCCAGCGTGGCCTCGGCCGCCCGCCGCGTGGACTGGTCATCGAACGTCCAGGTTTCCAGTCTTCGTCCGGTGGATTCGGCGACGAGCAGATCGAGCGTCGCGGGGTAGTGTTTCTCGAACAGGATCACGACGACACTCCTCGCAGGACGGTTTCGAAAGCACAACGAAGAAGCGGCGCCCTTTCCGATAAAGGCGCCGCTCCGGGTCATGCGGTGAGGGTCACGCTACGACGACGATGACCATTTGTCACCCACCCCGTTCAGAACACGAACGTCAGCAGCAGGTTGAACACCAGTGCGGCAATGAAACCCAGCGGCGCGGCGCGGAACAGCAGCTTGGGCAGAAGCCCCGAACGCGCTTCGTCCGTCGGGCAGGAGCCGAGAATCAGGCTGCCACCGGAGGAGAACGGCGAGATCGAGGTGGCCTGCGCGCCGACCACGATGGCGATGAAGATGATCATCGGATCGATCGACAGCGTGCCGGCCAGCGACGGCACCAGCGGGAACAGTGCCGGCGTGACCACGCCCAGGGTACTGGCGAACAGCGACATGAACGCAGCAACGACGCCGAACGCGACGGGGATCAGCACCGGCGGGATGTTGGTACCGATCCAGGAGCCGAGCAGATCGATGGTGCCCGCCTTGATCGCCACCGAGATCAGCATACCGACGCCGCAGATCATGATGATCGTGCCCCACGGCAGCGAAGCGATCGCCTTGCGCTCGTCGCCCAGTTTCATCAGTAGCGCGATGACCGAGAACACGCTGGCGATCAGGCCGATATCCACCTTGGAATTGACGAATGCTACAGCGGTATTGTCGGGCAGAATCAGACTGGCGATCGGCGGCAGCAGCACGGTCGCCATCATCACCAGGGTCAGAATCAGGGTGGAACGCTGGTCAGCACTCAGCGGGCTCGGGCGATCGACATGCGCCATCGATACCATCGCCGTGCCTCGCTTGCGGCTGAACAGAATCAGACCGGCCAGCACCACGATCGGTACGATCATGGTGCTGGCGAAGATGCCGAAACTGTTGATGAAGGCCTGATTGTCGGAGATGCCCGAATTGGTCATCAGCGTGCGGAAGATGATGCCGCTCTGACTGGAAACGAAGTTGGCGCCTGCCAATGCACCATAGTTGACCGCCATGGCGCCGACGATCAGGTTCAGCCCGGTGCGGCTGCACAGCAGCAGCGTGATCGGCGCCATGAAGGCCAGCACCGTGTAATAGCCGGCACCGAGTGCGGAGATCACCACCGCCGCCAGGAAGATGGCGAATGGCAGCAGATGTGGAAAATGGCGGCAGCGGTACATCAGATGCTCGGCCAGCTTCTCCAGCGTGCCGTTGACGATGGCGAAACTGTAGAAGAGACAGACCGAGAAGATGATGAAAAATATCTTCAGCGGCCACATGGCGATCACTTCCTTGGGGCTCAAGCCCAGCCCGAAGCAACCGATCAGATACGCGAAGGCGATCGCGAACAGCCCGATATTGATTTTGGTGCGATAACCCAAAACGATGGAAACGACGATCGCTCCCACCACCAGAAGACTCATCATAATTCTGTTCCCCTTGCGTACTTGTCATGCACTCTTCATGCGTGCTTGTCGTGTCGTCCGTCGGCCTTCAGTTCGCAGGTCCGATCTTGAACAGCGTGGCCGGGTTATCGGCCAGAATCCGCTGACGTTCAGCCGCATTCGGCAGCAGTGTCTGCATCAGGGCGAACTGCGCCTCGTAATCGGTCTGGGACTCGAACCTCGTGTGAGGCCAGTCGCTGCCCCACAGCAATCGCTCGCTATGACCGTAGGCATCACGCAAGCGATCGATGGAGCAGCGCGCCTGATCCAGATTCGAGCGGCTACGATAGGTCGCTGACAGTTTGACCCAGATGTTTTCGCTTGAAAGCAGCGACAACAGCGCCTGATGGTGCGAATTGACCGGATCGATCTCGCCATTGGGCAAACCGAAATGATCGATCACCACCGCGACACCCGACTTCAGGATCTGCGGTACGACCACGTCGAGATCTTCCATGCCGCGCTGAATCTCCACCGACCAGCCTCGCTGCGCCACTTTGGCGAATAGCGTGCGCCACGGCGCACTACGATAATCTTCCAACGGCTGGCCGATCAGATTGAGTCGAATGCCGACGACGCCGGCCTCGGCCAGTTCGTCGAGCGATTCGTCGGCCGCGTCCCGTTCCACCACCGCTGTGCCGCGCAGGCGATGCGGGAAACGGCGTAGCGCCGCGACCATGTGACTGTTATCGGTGCCCAGAAAGCTCGGCTGCACCAGCACGCCATGGGAAAGACCACAATCGTCGAGATGGCCGAGATACTGCTCGACGGTCGCGTCGTAGTCCGGGCTGTAGCGGCGGCTGTCGGCCAGTCTCAGGCCCTGATGGAAGATATGCGCATGGGAATCGACCCCGGTCAGCGTGACGGTAGCGAGTTGCGTCATGAATGGCCCTTGATGGATGGCATAAGCACGTGACGGCGAACGAAATGTTCGGCCCAGGTATAGATCTATTCATATAGTTGAATTCATCTAGCCCAAGCATACCTCTATTTAGTCGTATTTTTATGGGCTTACGACTAAAGGTGACAACAAAGATGATACATTCGTTTGAAACAACACGAGGGGTACATTCATGAAGGGGACAAGCTCCATGACAGACGAACGTCTGCCGCTCTATCAGCGGCTACGTGACGATATGCTGTCCAAGATCTCCGCTGGAGAATGGACACCTGGTGGCGCGATACCGACGGAAGCCGAGCTGACCAAGCACTACGGGGTCGCCGTCGGAACGCTGAGAAAGGCTGTGGACACGCTGGTGCAGGACGGGCTGATGAAGCGCAGTCAGGGGCGCGGCACTTTTATCCTGCGACCCAATTTCGAAGGGTCGCTGTTTCGCTTCTTCCGCCAGGTGGATGCCCGCGGCGATCGCCGGATCCCCATTAGCCGTATCCTCGACCGTCAGCTGGAATCCCCCGCTCGATACGTCGCGGATGCGCTGGAACTCGCCCCCTTGGAAAAGGTCATTCGGCTGGAAAGGATTCGCCAGATCGACGGGGTGACCCTCCTGCATGAAGACATCTGGCTACCGGCTTCCTGTTTCGAGGCCTTGATGCAGATCGATACCGACGATTTCGGCAATCTGCTCTATCCGTTCTACGAGGCACAGTGTGGGCAGTTGATCGGCTCGGCTCGGGAGACGCTCACCGTCGAGACCGCCGATCAGAAGCTGGCCGACATTCTGGAGATCGACACCGAGCAGCCGGTGGTCATGATCGAACGACTCGCGTTCGGCTACGATCGCACGCCGCTGGAATATCGGCGCTCACGCGGCCCTGCCGATACCTTCCGCTATCAGGTCGATATCACCTGAGCCGGGGCTCGTCCCGAAAGGCTGGCTGGGTCACAACAACGATTGCGAGCGCTCGGCGCCAACGTAAGGGAACGTAACGGTCGTTCCGAGGTCGATGAATGGCCAGGGCGGCGCCGTGATAAGCATGCTAGTCATGTCTGTCGTCATGCAAACCGTCATTAACGCCAGCGCCCCGGCACCCATCTCAGCTGCGGGGGCGCCACCGTGTTCCGATCGTTCTTTCCCAGACCACCACTCTTTTTTTCCAGCGCCCTGATCTGGGCGCTTCTCGCCATCACCCTATGGGGAACCACTGCCAGCACCTGGGGCGAATTCATCGGCTTGCCGCCGCTGGCCGGGGATGTCGCCCTGCCGGTCGGTGTCTCCCGCTTCTGGTCGCCATCGTTTCTGTGGTTCTACCTCTATTACATCTCTTGCACCGGGCTGTTCGCCGCCGTGTGGGGGCGTGTCGAACCCCACCGCTGGCAGCGCTGGTCCATTCTGGGCGGCGCGCTGATCATCTTCCTGACCTATTTTTCCGTGCAGACCAGCGTCGCGGTCAACGCCTGGTATGGCCCGTTCTGGGACATGGTGCAGCAAGCGCTCGCCGGTGGCAGCGACGTGACCGCCCTGGATCTCTACCAAGAGATGCTCACTTTCGCCGGTATCGCCTTCGTCGCGGTGACGGTCGGTGTGTTCAATCTATTCTTCGTCAGCCACTACATCTTTCGCTGGCGCACAGCGATGAACGACTACTACATGAGCCATTGGTCACGGCTGCGGTCAGTGGAAGGCGCGGCTCAGCGCGTGCAGGAAGACACCATGCGCTTTTCCACCACGCTGGAAGGCCTCGGCGTCAATCTGCTCAAGGCCGTGCTGACGCTGATCGCTTTCCTGCCATTGCTGGTGACGATGTCGAAGAACATCACCGAGTTGCCCTTCATCGGCCATGTGTCCGACGCGCTGGTGTGGGCAGCGATCGTGTGGTCGGTGTTCGGCACTCTGCTTCTCGCCCTGGTAGGGATCAAGCTGCCGGGGCTCGAATTCAACAACCAGCGAGTGGAGGCGGCCTATCGCAAGGAGCTGGTCTACGGCGAGGACCACGCATCGCGCGCCGGGCCGGTCGCCGTGAGCACGCTTTTCTCGCGCGTGCGCCACAACTACTTCCGGCTCTACTGGCATTACGCCTACTTCAATATCGCGCGGATCTTCTATCTGCAGGCGGACACGATCTTCGCGTTCGCGGTGCTGACGCCATCGATCGTCGCCGGCAAGCTGACACTGGGGTTGCTGCAGCAAATCCTCAATGTCTTCGGTCAGGTCCGAGAATCGTTCCAGTACCTGGTCAATTCATGGTCGACGATCATCGAGCTTCTCTCGATCGCCAAACGCCTGCGCACCTTCGAAGCCGTGATCGACGAAAGCCGGACGGTGTTCGAACCGCCGGCGTCGTCCGACCTCGTCACCAGAGAGCGGTAGCTCGTGCACGCCCCTTAGGTGCTGTCTGAAAAGTGGACGAGCGCAGTACTTTTCAGACAGTGCCTAGTCAGGAACATGCAGCGTGATCACCGGACAAGGGGCAACGTGCGATACCTTGTGCGACACGCTGCCCACCACCAGGCTCTTGAGATTGCTCTGGCCGCGACTGCCCATGACGATCATGTCGACGCCAAGATCGGTCGCCAGCTGCACGATGACGTGCGCCGGTCGCCCTTCCTCGACGTGATAGGTCACTTCGTCGGAGCCGCCACCGACGGCCAGCCAGGCTTCCGCGAGCAGGCGCTCGCCTGTCAGACGCCCCTTCTCCGGCGTGTAGTCGGCCGGCGACGCACCGACCATGGCGCCCAACGCATCCTTGGCGACCGGTACCTCGGGAACATGCAGCAGGTGAATCCGGGCCTGGGTCGCGCACTGGATGAGACATGCGTGCTCCAGCGCCTTGCGCGCACTGGTGGAACCGTCGATCGGTACCAGAATCCGTTGAGACATGGTCGCTCCCCCTGGTTGGCGATCGATTCGCGGGTCACTCGAAGACCGCGCAACGTCGGTCGCGGTAGACGCCGGTGTTTCGCCAGACGGGCAAGACACCGGGCTCTCGCTCAGCGTAGCCAATTCAGCGCCGTGGGAAAGGGCGCAAAAGGTCGCAGGGGCAGGTGGATGCCCGCCTCGGCCCTGCGCAGGGATGCAGCACCGTCACAGCACGGCCATCGGACTGACATCTTTCTCTTTTAAGGTACACCACCAGTACCCCGCTCCCCCCGCTCGACTTGCCCGGAGACATTGCCGTGCGATTTCATCACCTGTTCTGCTGCGCCGCTCTGGCGACCCTCTCATTCTCCTCCTCGGCCCAGGCGGCGACCACCATCACCTGGTGGCATGCCATGGAGGGCGTGCTCGGCGAGAAGGTCAACGAGATCGCCGACGAGTTCAACGCCTCGCAGGACGAGTATGTGGTCAAGCCCGTTTATAAAGGCAGCTACAGCGACAATCTCACCGCGACCATCGCTGCATTCCGCGCCAATCAGGCCCCGGCCATCACGCAGGTCTTCGAGGTGGGCACCGCGACGATGATGAACGCGGCGGGCGCTATCTATCCGATCCATCAATTGATGGAGGAAACCGACACGCCATTCGACCCCGACGCCTTCCTGCCCGCGGTCAAGAGCTACTACACCTCGAGCGACGGGCAAATGCTGTCGATGCCGTTCAACTCCTCCACCCCGGTGCTCTATTACAACAAGGACGCCTTCGCCAAGGCCGGCATCGAGACACCGCCCAAGACCTGGGCCGAGGTCGGCAAGGACGCCCACAAGCTGGTCGAAAGCGGCGCCTCAGAATGCGGGCTGACCACCGCCTGGCCAAGCTGGACGCAACTCGAGAACTTCAGCGCCATCGATGACCTGCCCTTCGCCACCCATGCCAACGGCTTCGATGGCACCGACGCTCGCCTGGTGTTCGACAAGCAGGAGGCGACCGTGGCCCACATTCAGGACCTGGCCGAGTGGCAGAAGAGCCACGCCTTCGAATATGGCGGCCGCGCCGACAGCGGCACCAAGCGCTTCCAGTCGGGCCGCTGCGCCATGCTGACCACCTCCTCCGCCTCGCGGGCCGGCATCCAGGAGGCCGCCGAGGGCAAGTTCACCTTCGGCATCGCCCCGCTGCCCTATGACGCCAAGGCGGTGAACCAGCCCAGGAACTCGATCATCGGCGGCGCCTCGCTGTGGGTCATGCGGGGCCAGTCGGAGGCGGTCTACCGCGGCGTGGCCAGGTTTCTGAACTTCCTCTCGTCTCCCGCCATTCAGGCCGACTGGGCAAGCTTCACGGGCTACGTGCCGATCACCACCGCCGCCTACCAGCGCCTGAAATCCCAGGGCTTTTACGCGGACAACCCGGGGGCCAGCGTGGCGATCGACCAGCTGACCCGCGGGACGCCGAATGACAACGGCCGTGGCGTGCGCCTCGGCAACATGCCGCAGATCCGCAACATCATCGCCGAGCAGCTGGAGAAAGCCTTCAACGGTGACGAGCCGGCCGCCGCAGCGCTGCACGAGGCCGCCCGGCGTGGCAACCAGGAGCTGGCGCAGTTCCAGCAGAGCGTGGCGCGCTGACGTTGGCGCCGATTCTCGTTTTCTCTCCGCTAGCGGCGGATGGCGCAAGCCGCCCGCCGAATCACCGATGACCACCTTCGAGCGCTATCGTTTCACACCCTGGCTGCTGCTGGCGCCCCAGCTCGCCATCGTGGCCGTCTTCTTTTTCTGGCCGGCCGCGGACTCTCTGCGCCAGGCATTCTATGTCCAGGATGCCTTCGGGCTCGGCGAACGATTCGTGGGCCTGGCGAACTTCCAGCGGGTCATGGCCTCGTCGGGATACTGGCAAGCCATGGGCGTGACGGTGCTTTTCAGCGTACTGGTGGCCGGCGGCGCCATGCTGCTGGCGCTGCTGCTGGCGGTACTCGCCGATCGCGTGTTCCATGGCGCCAGGCTCTATCGCGTCCTGCTCACCTGGCCCTATGCGGTGGCACCGGCGGTGGCAGGGCTTTTGTGGCTGTTCATGTTCGACCCGGTGCTCGGCGTGCTGACCCACGTCCTGGCCGGCTTCGGCGTGCACTGGGACGCGCAGTTGCATCCCGGGCAGGCGCTGGCGCTGGTGGTGATCGCCTCGATCTGGCAGCAGATGAGTTACAACTTCGTGTTCTTTCTCGCCGGCCTGCAGATGATCCCGACCTCGTTGCTGGAGGCCGCGGCCATCGACGGCGCCGGTCCCTTCCGCCGCTTCATTGGCATCACGCTGCCGCTGCTCTCGCCGACCGCCTTCTTCCTGCTGGTCATGAACAGCGTCTACGTGCTGTTCGAGACCTTCGCCACCATCGACAACACCACCCTCGGTGGCCCGGGCGGCGCCACCCGCACGCTGGTCTACAAACTCTACGAGGATGGATTCGTGGCGCGCGACCTCGGCAGCTCGAGTGCACAGTCGGTGCTGTTGATGGTGCTGGTCGGCGCACTCACCTTCGTCCAGTTCCGTTACCTCGAACGCCGGGTGCAGTATTGATGCGCTACGATCGCCCCCTCCTCGACCGGCTGACCCATCTGCTGCTGATCCTCGGCGTGATCGTGTTCGGACTGCCGCTGTGGCTGGCGCTCACCGCCTCCACCCACAGCGCCGGAGCGCTGCAGAGCGGCATCGCCCCGCTGTGGTTCGGCGGCGAGGGGCTGGCCAACTACTGGCAATTGCTGTCACAGCCGATCGCGGGGCTCGGTGTCAGCGCCCTGCGGCTGCTCGCCAACTCACTGGTGATGGCGCTCGGCATTGCGATCGGCAAGATCGCCATCTCGCTACTGGCCGCCTATGCCATCGTTTTCTTCCGTTTTCCCTGCCGCACGCTCTGCTTCTGGCTGATTTTCGTCACCCTGATGCTGCCGGTGGAGGTGCGTATCGTGCCGACCTATGGCGTGGTGGCGCGCTTCGGATTGATCGATACCTATGCCGGCATGATCCTGCCGCTGATCGCCTCCGCCACCGCCACCTTTCTGCTCCGCCAGAGCTTCATGAGCCTGCCCCAGGAGCTGTTCGAGGCCGCCCGGCTCGACGGCGCCGGGCCGCTGCGCTTCCTGAAGGACTTCGTGCTGCCGCTGTCGAAGACCAACCTGGCGGCGCTGTTCGTGATCATGTTCCTCTACGGCTGGAACCAGTACCTGTGGCCGCTGCTGGCGGCCAACTCGCCGGAACACGCCACCGCCGTGATCAGTCTGAAGAATCTCGTCCAGTCCACCGACACCCTGCCGCCCTGGCAACTGGCCACCGCCATGGCAGTGATGACCGTGCTGCCGCCGGTGGCGGTCATCATTGCCATGCAGCGCTTCTTCGTGCGCGGCCTGACCGATACCGAGAAATGATTTCCAACCGTGGAGAGCCACCATGGCCACATTGACCTGCCGCCAGTTGTCCAAGACCTACCCGGGCGACCATCGAGCCGTCGAGGCGCTGGACCTGACCCTGGAGGCGGGCGAGCTAATGGTCGTGGTGGGCCCGTCGGGCTGCGGGAAGTCCACGCTACTGCGCATGGTGGCGGGTCTCGAAGCCATCAGTGGTGGCCAGTTGATCATCGACGGGACCGTCGCCAATGCCCTGGAGCCGGCCCGGCGCGGGGTCGCGATGGTGTTCCAGAACTACGCGCTCTATCCGCACATGAGCGTGTTCGACAACATGGCCTACGCGCTCAAGCTGCAGCGGCGCCCCCGCGCGGAGATCGAACGTCGGGTGCACGAGGCAGCGACACTGCTGGGTATCGATGCCCTGCTCGAGCGTCGTCCCCGCCACCTCTCCGGTGGACAGCGCCAGCGCGTCGCGATGGGGCGCGCCATCGTGCGCGAGCCAGCCCTGTTTTTGTTCGACGAGCCGCTCTCCAACCTCGACGCCGCGCTGCGGGTGCAGATGCGTCAGGAGATCCGACGCCTGCAGCAGCGGCTGGGCGCGAGCATGCTCTATGTCACTCACGACCAGGTGGAGGCGATGACGCTGGCCGATCGCCTGGTGGTGATGCGCGAAGGCCGCATCGAGCAGATCGGTACACCGATGAGCCTGTTCGAGGCCCCCGCCAGCTGCTTCGTGGCCCGCTTCATCGGCTCGCCGGCGATGAACCTGATACCCGTCAAACGGGCTCGCGACGGTGCCCACCTGTGTGCAAGGCTCCAGCTCTCCGGCGACCCTGAGGCGACCGCGCGGGCGGCCACGCTCGGCCTGCGCCCGGAGCACTTGAGACTCGACCCGCAGGGAGAGCTGGCAGGCACGGTGGAGATGATCGAACCGCTGGGCGTGGATGCCCTGGTTCACTGCCGGCTGCCGGAACATCACGAGCCGCTGACAGCCCGGCTGCCGATGACGGCGCTCGCCGCATCCGGCATTCGACAGCAGGGCGCGATCCGGCTGGCCGTCGACGGCCCGCTGCACCTGTTCGACGACCAGGATCGCCGCCTCGACCATGCGGCAAGGCTGACGCCGCTGCCATCCCTCTTCGCCATTTGATCTTTTCGCTCACCGACCGGCGCAGATCCACGCTCTCGCATCCCGCGTCGCGTCAGCCCGCCACGGCGTATCTGGCGGCGGCCTGATCGACATGGATACAGGCTACCGCGACCCGCTCATTGACGGGATCCAGCGGCGGATCGAGCTGGGTACACTCCTCGGTCGCCAGATGGCAGCGTGGTGCGAACGGGCAGCCCGGCGGCGGCGCCAGCGGCGATGGCGGCTCGCCCTTGAGATGGACGCGCTCGCGGCGGCGGTTGGGGTCCGCCACCGGCGTGGCCGAGAACAACGCCTGGGTATAGGGATGGCGCGGGGTGGTGAACACCTCCTCCGCTGGCCCGGTCTCCACCGGCTGGCCGAAGTACATCACGATCACGTCATCGGCGATGCGTCGCACCACCGACAGATCATGCGAGATGAACACGTAGGCCAGGCCGAACTCCTCCTGCAGATCTGCCAGCAGGTTGAGGACCTGGGCCTGAATCGACAGGTCCAGCGCCGAGACCGGCTCGTCCAGCACCAGGATCTTGGGGTTGAGCATCAGCGCCCGCGCAATGGCGATGCGCTGCCGCTGGCCGCCGGAGAACATGTGCGGATAGCGATCGGCATGTTCGGGGCGCAGCCCGACCTTGGCGATCATCTCCAGCGCCGCCTGGCGGCGCTCGGCCGCGCTCATCTCCTTGCGGTTGAGCTTGAGCGGCTCTTCCAGCATGGTCGCCACGGTCTTGCGCGGGTTGAGCGAACCATACGGGTTCTGGAAGATGATCTGCACCTCGCGACGCAGCGCGGCCGGCGGGCGTTGCCCCTCCTTGAGCGACACCTGGTGCCCGCTGATGGTCAGCTGGCCGCTGGTAGGCGGCTCGATCATCGTCAGTACACGAGCCAGCGTCGACTTGCCGCAACCGGACTCGCCGACCACCGCCAGCGTCTGGCCGGGATAGAGCTCGAAGGTGGCCTCGTTCAGCGCCTTGACCGTCGCCGGCTTGGAGAACGGGCTACCCTTGATCTGATAGTGACGGGTGAGATTGACGGCGCTCAATACGGCATCGCGGCTCATGGGCGCACCTCCGGTCGCGACGGATTGTGGGAAGACGGATTCGAGGCCAGCGGATCCTGCGGCGTCGCCGAGGGCGGCGTGCCGGCTGCCGGGTGATCGAGCGGATAATGGCACAGCGTACTGGCCGGATCGTCCGGCGCGGCGACCGGCTCGACCTCGCGGCAGTGTTCGGTCGCATACTGGCAGCGCGGATTGAACAGACAACCGCTGGGGCGATCGTGCTGCCCGGGAACGACACCGGGAATGGTCGGCAGTCGGTCCTGATCGCCGGCACGCTCCGGCAGCGCCGACAGCAGCGCCTCGGTATACGGATGACGCGGATGGGCGAACAGCGACTTCACGTCCTGCTTCTCGACCTGGCGGCCGGCGTACTGCACCACTACGTGCTTGGCGGTCTCCGCGACCACACCCATGTCGTGGGTGATCAGAATCAGCGCCATGCCGGTATCTTCCTGCAGCTTGAGCAGCAGCTCGAGAATCTGCGCCTGGATGGTGACGTCGAGTGCCGTGGTTGGCTCGTCGGCGATCAGCAGCCGCGGGTTGCAGGAGATCGCCATGGCGATCATCACGCGCTGGCTCATGCCGCCGGAGAGCTGATGCGGGTAAGCCTTGATCCGACGCGCCGGATCGGGGATACCGACCTGCGCCAGCAGATCCAGCGCCCGCTCGTGGCGCTCCTTGCGTGAGCCGCCCAGGTGCTGCTTGATCATCTCGTCGATCTGGGTGCCGACGGTGAAGCAGGGGTTGAGACTGCTCATCGGCTCCTGAAAGATCATCGACATCTCGCCGCCGACGATGCGGCGACGCTGGCGCGAGCTCAGCTGCTGCAGATCCTGGCCGTCGAAGGCCATCTTGTCGGCGGTGACCTGCGCCGTCCACGGCAACAGGCCCATGGTGGCGAGCATCGAAACGGACTTGCCGGACCCGGACTCGCCCACGATCGACCACACTTCGCCGCGGTCGACGTTGATGTCGACGTTTTCCACAGCGGCAAACAGGCCGCTACTGGTCTTGAAGCGAACGCTGAGGCCTTCAATATCGAGTAATGCCATAAGTCAGAACCTCCGGCGTTAAGAGCGTTTCATCTTGGGATCCAGCGCATCGCGCAGGCCGTCACCCATCAGATTGATCATCAACACCGTGAGCAGAATGATCAGCCCCGGGAACGTGACCGCCCAGTAGGCGCTGCCCATGAACTCGCGCGCATTGGCCAGCATCGCGCCCCACTCCGGCGTCGGCGGCTGTACGCCCATGCCGAGAAAGCCCAGTGCCGCGATATCGAGAATCGCGGTGGAGAACGAGAGCGTCGCCTGCACGATCAGCGGCGCCATGCAGTTGGGCAGCAGCGTGTTGAACATCAACCGCAGGTGCCCGGCACCGGAGAGCCGGCTGGCGATGACATATTCGCGACTCTTCTCGCCGATCACCGCGGCTCGCGTCAGACGTACGAAATAGGGCAGCTGGACCATCGCGATGGCGATCATCGCGCTGGTCAGACCCGGGCTCAGGATGGCGACCAGACCCAACGCCAGCAGCAGGCTGGGGAACGCCAGCACCACATCCATCACGCGGGTGATGACGGTCTCGACCCAGCCCCGGAAGTACCCGGCCAACAGGCCGAGGAAGATACCCACGCCCATCGAGATCACGACCACCATGGCGCTGATCGAGAGCGAATAACGCGCGCCGTAGATCAGTCGCGAAAGCACGTCGCGGCCCACGGCGTCTGTGCCGAGCAGGTAGTTCCAGCTGCCCTCGGCATGCCACACCGGCGGCACCAGCAGCGCCGAGCGATCCTGCATCGCCGGATCGTGTGGCGCGACCCATGGCGCGAACAGCGCGACCAGCAGAATGAAGACGATGAAGATCAGGCCGACCAGCGCGCCGCGGCTGGCACTGAAGTCGCTCCAGAAAGACGCCAGCTGGTAGCGAAAGGTACCGGGCGCGGGCTGAGAGCTTTTTTTCGAAAGTATCAGTTGGGACATGTCTTGGCTCCCGAAATGACTCCAGAATGCGCGAACGAAGACAAGACAAGGCGGGCTCGGTCGAAGACGCGGAGTTTACGAGTTGTAAATGAGCATTCTGAGACTGAGGCCAACGCCGTATTGTCGAGTGCAGCCATTTTGGACCCCTCAGTGGCGAATGCGTGGGTTGATGACGCCATAGGCGAGATCAACCAGCAGATTGACGATCATCACGATGAACGCGATCAGCACCAGACCACCCTGCACCGAGGGGTAGTCGCGTCGCGAGATCGCATCGATCATCCATTTGCCGATGCCCGGCCACGAGAAGATCGTCTCGGTCAGAATGGCCCCCGCCAGCAGCAGGCCGACCTGAAGACCGATCACCGTCACCACGGAAATCAGCGCATTGCGCAAGGTGTGCACCATGATCACGCGGAAGTTCGACAACCCCTTGGCTCGCGCGGTACGCACGTAGTCCTCGCCCAGCACCTCGAGCATCGAAGAGCGGGTCTGGCGAGCGATGACCGCCAGCGGGATCGTCCCCAGCACGATCGACGGCAGGATCAGATAGTGGAGCGAGGAGAGAAACGCGCCCCAGTCGCCGGCGATCAGGCTGTCGATGGTCATGAAGCCGGTCACCGGCTCGATGAAGTACATGTAAGAGATGCGCCCGGAGACCGGGGTCCAGCCCAGCGTGCTGGAGAACAGCATGATCAGCAGCAGGCCCCACCAGAAGATCGGCATCGAATAGCCCGTCAGGCTGATGCCCATGACGGTGTGATCGAGCGTCTTGCCGCGTTTGACCGCGGCCAGTACCCCGGCCGGCAGGCCGATGATCACGGCGAACGCCAGCGCGAACAGCGAGAGTTCGAGCGTCGCCGGAAAGCGGCTCATGAACTCGTCCATCACCGGGGCGTGGGTCACCAGCGAATTGCCGAGGTCGCCATGCAGCAACCCCTTGAGGAAATCGAAATACTGAACGATCAGCGAACGATCGAAGCCCAGCTGGGATTTGAGCTCGGCGTAGCGCTCGGCGGATATGCCGCGCTCTCCCGCCATCAGCAGAATCGGATCGCCCGGCAGCAGGCGAATGAAAGAGAACGCAACGATGGTGACGCCAATGAACGTCGGCACCAGCTGCGCCAGTTTGACCAGAAAGAATTTGAACATGTTTGGAGTACTGCTAGTCACGCGTCAAGACGCGGGGCGGCTGTCAGGGCCGCCCCGCGTCTCCGCTAGGAGAGAATCACTCGATGTCGACGCCTTCGAAGCTGTGGCCGCCGAGCGGATCGATCTTGTAGCCGGTCACTTCCTTGCGCAGCGGCATGAAGACCGTGGAGTGGGCCAGGGTGTCCCACGGTGCCTGCTCCTTGAAGATCTCCTGCGCCTGCTCGTAAAGCTTGGCGCGATCTTCCTGGCTATCCAGGGTGCGTGCTTTCTGGATCAGATCGTCGAACGGCTTGTAGCACCACTGTGAACGGTTGGCACCACCGACGCCGTCACAACCGAGCAGCACGCCCATGAAGTTGTCCGGATCGCCGTTGTCGCCGGTCCAGCCGAGGATGACCGCACCGTCACGCTTGGTATCCGAAGAGCGCTTCAGGTACTCGCCCCACTCGTAGGTAACGATCTCTGCATCGACGCCAACCTTGGACAGATCCGACTGCATCAGCTCGGCGGTACGCCGCGCGTTGGGCATGTAAGGACGCTGTACCGGCATTGCCCAGATGTTCATCTTCAGGTTCTCGACGCCAGCATCCTCCAACATCTGCTTGGCCTTCTCGGGATCGTACCGATCGTCCTGGATGGCGTCGTTGTAGCCCCACATGGACGGTGGAATCGGGTTCTTGGCCACCTGGCCGGCACCCTGGAACACCGCATCGATGATCGCCTGCTTGTTGATCGCCATGTTGAGTGCCTTGCGCACTTCGGGCTTGTCGAACGGCGCCTGCTGGGTGTTGTAGGCCAGATAGGCCACGTTCAGACCGGCTTCCTCGAGCACGTTGATGTCGCCGTTCTGCTGCATCGCTTCGACATCGGACGGATTCGGGAACGGCATCACCTGACACTCGCCCGCCATCAGCTTCTGATAGCGCACCTGAGCATCGGAGGTGATCGCAAAGACCAGATTGTCGATCGGCTGCTTGCCGCGGAAATAGTCCGGGTTCGCCTGATAGCGAATGGCCGCATCTTCACGATAGTTGACGAACTGGAACGGACCGGTGCCGACCGGCTGCTGGTTGGCCAGTTCCGGCTTGCCCTCGTCGAGCAGCTGCTGCTCGTATTCCTTGGAGTGGATCGACGCGAAATCCATCGCCAGGTTGGCCACGAACGGCGCATTGGGCTGGGTGAGCACGAACTTCACGGTGTGGTCGTCGACCTTGTCGATCGACTTGATCAACTCGCCCATCGACATCGAGTTGAAATATTCGAAGCTGCCGTTGGCGAGCTTGTAGTACGGGTTTTCCTTGTCCATCTGACGCTCGAACGTCCAGATGACGTCGTCGGCGTTGAGCAGTCGGCTCGGCGTGAAGAAGTCGGTGGTCTGGAACTTGACGTCATCGCGCAGGTGGAATGTCACTTCCAGGCCGTCATCCGAGACTTCCCAGCTCTTGGCGAGGGCCGGCTCGACTTCGGTGGTGCCCGGCTTGAACTGAACCAGACGGTTGTAGATCGTCTTGCTGGACGCGTCGAAGGTCGTGCCCGCCGTGTAGAGCGAGGGATCGAAGCCTTCCGGAGAACCTTCGGAGCAGTAGACCAGCGTCTTGGCCATGACCGGGGTCGCGCCCAGCATCATGGCGGCGATGCCAGCCGCAAGCAGCGTCTTCTTCATTATCAATCTCCTGCACAGCAGCACGCTGTTATTGTGGTGTCGGCTCGGGGCCGATTGTCATTGTATTACCGGCCGGTCAGGCGGCCAGCAGTCGGCACAGACTAGAGCGTGAAGTAGCGTTTAATCAATTGGCCGATAGCGTGAGAACGGGTAGTTGCACTGAATGATCGTTCAGTCTAGAAGACCGCCAAGAGGCCCGGCCCGCCACGCAAGGCCGCCGATATCGCTACTGTTGAATCCGCTCGCCTGCAGCCAGCCAGCCATCGACCTGATCCCGATTTTCCCCGAGCCAGGCCCGCGCACCCGCCACCGGATCGTCCTGGGACTCGATCTCCGACATCAGTTTGCCAAGGCTTTCATCGCTCATGTGCCAGGCGTCGAGCACCGCCGTCAGCCACGGATCGTCCTTGGAAAAGCCCTGACGAGAGAACCAGTAGATGGTATCGCCATCGCCGTAGACCTTGTCCGGATCCTCGAGATATTTCAGATCATAGTCGGCAAATGCCCAGTGCGGATTCCATAGCGTCACCACGATCGGCTTTCCATTCTTGTACGCTCTATCGAGCGCGGACATCATCGCCGGCTCGGAGCTGTTCACCTGGTCGAGCGGCAGATCGTAAGTCTCGATGGCGTCGTCGGTCATTCCGGCGATAGCGGAGCCCGGATCGATGCCCAGGATCGTTGGACTGCCCTGATACGCGAACTCGTTGGCGCGCTTCGCCAGCTCCGGGATGGTATCGATATCGACGTAGCTCGGTACCACCAGGCCCAGTCCGGTCTTGTCGTACCAGGCTTCGTGGACCTCGAGCGTGTCCTTGTAGGGCGCGAGGAACGCCTTGTCGGTGTAGGGCAGCCACAACTCCAGCGAGAGGTCGATATCGTTGGCGGCCATCCCTGCGAACAGCGCGCTCTTGCCGATATCCGATAGCTCGACGTCGTAGCCATGGTCGTCCAGCACCAGCTTCCACAGATTGGCGACGGCGATGTTTTCCGCCCAGTTGTTGGTGCCGATGACCAGCGACTTTTCCTGCGCGTGGGCCGGGGCGGCGTAGGCCTGTGCGGTAACCGCCAGCGTGAAGAGCGCCATCACGGCGAACGGGGAGAAGATTTTTCTCATAATTCTGTATTCCTGTTTATTATTCAAAACCAAAACTCAGCGTTATGAGTATCCGGATATCGGAAGAGATTACCACCATGGCGGCAGACGCATGATGCCGTGCGAAAACTACAACTTTCGTCTAACAGGCGACGGCCAGCTAGACGTTTATGCTGGATCTTACTTTGTATGACAAAGATCATTCGGGGCCGATCACCTGGTGTCTTTGCATGCCCTTGCCATACGTACCCGCCAGAGCCCGATCATGGAAAAAGACCGCATCCTCCCCCTTCAAGACGCCGAAGCCTTGAGTCTACGCATTCTGAAAAAGGCAGGGTTCAGTCTCGCCCATGCCGAGGCCATCACCCGAAGTGTCGTCGCCGCCCAGCGTGACGAATGCCATTCCCACGGCCTGTATCGCCTCATCGGCTGCGTGGAGACGGCCATGAAGGGTGGCGTCGATACCCAAGCCGAGCCGGAGGTCATCGACCAGGCGCCCGGCATCGTGAGGATCGATGCCCATCGGGGTAACTCGCTGCTCTCTTTCGAGCGGGGCAAGTCGCAGCTCAAGGAAAAAGCCGAACGCAACGGGATCGCCGCGCTTGCGATCAACAACTGCTTCCACTTTTCCGCACTCTGGCCCGAGGTCGAAGCGCTCGCTGAGATGGGCCTGGTCGGCCTGGCGATGAACCCGACCCACGCCTTCGTCGCCCCCGCGGGCGGCAATCGCCCGCTGCTGGGGACCAACCCCATCGCGTTTTCCTGGCCGAGACCGGGCAGGCACCCGTATACCTTCGACTTCGCCACCAGTGTCGTCGCCCGTGGCGAGATCGAACTGCACAGGCGCGCCGGCGACTCGATCCCCGAAAACTGGGCGCTGGATGACAATGGCCACGCGACCACCGATCCGGCAGCCGCGCTCGGTGGCGCCATGCTCGCCTTCGGTGGTCACAAGGGCTCGGCACTGTCGACCATGATCGAACTGCTCGCCGGCCCGTTGATCGGTGACGTGCTCAGCCACGAAACCCAACCCGCCAACGATGCCGGGACCGGCAAGCCCTACCACGGCGAGATCATTCTCGCCCTCTCCCCTGCCACCTTCCTGGGCGAGCGTGCCGACGCGCATCTCGCCCACGCGGAAGTGCTGTTCGAACGCATCCTCGGCCAGGGCGCCAGGCTACCGTCACAGCGCCGTTATGAAGCACGGGAGCGCAGTCTCGCCAATGGCGTGACGATTCCGGCGTCGTTGTATGCGGAGTTGCAGAAGCTGACGTAAGCCGACATACATCAAGGCGAACGCTAATAATCATTGCAGTAGGTGGGGTAAAAAGCGGATACAACGCTTTAGTCCGGGACGACATCAATGCCGCCTTCTTGATACCTTGGCTTGATCACGCCACGCGAGGGCGAATTTCGTCGTAGTGACCGTGGCGTCTAGCCTCTTCCAGATCATAGGCATTCTGCAGCCGCAGCCAATAACCTTGGCTAGTACCGAAGTAGATCGACAGACGCAGATCCGTATCCGCCGTGATTGATCGCGTGCCTCGCGTGATTTCACCGATACGCGTGGCCGGCACGCCAATAGAGGTCGCCAAGGCATTCTTGGTGAGGCCCATGGCCTCGATAAATTCTTCCAGCAGAATCTCGCCGGGATGAATATTGGGAAGTCGTTCTTCAGTCATGATTTGCCTCCCTCAGTGGTAATCGACGATCTCGACATCGTGGGCGTTACCGCCCTCGAACCGAAAGCAGATCCGCCACTGGTCATTGATGCGAATACTGTACTGCCCTTCTCGGTCGCCATGTAATGCTTCCAGCCGGTTTCCCGGAGGAATGCGCAGGTCATCGAGGTCGGCGGCAGCATCCAATTGGCGCAATTTCTTCAAGGCAGAGCGTTGCATATCCTGCGGTAGCTTCCGAGAGACTTTACCTGCAGCGATGGTCTCGGCCTGTTTCTCCTTGAAGCTTGTGATCACGCCCGACCCTCTTTTAGCTTCAAGAGAGAATAACGCCGTACAGCATATAANNTTATATGCTGTACGGAAGCGACCCGCTGATAGCGGCTGCTGCGCCGAGGAAAACAGAAGCAATCCCTGCCGGCAGGAGAGTCAGGCAGATGGCAAAGCCGAAGGCGTCGCCTGAATAACTAACGCTTGTCGGATATCGAAATGAAAATCGAGCCCGACGACAAGCAAACCCAAATGTTCACTAGCGAAAATAACTTCAGCACTCTCCACTGGCTCGTCACTGCGACGAAATAGGCGCAAAAAAAGTTGCTATGGTGCCGTATACCGGCGTCTTCAGACCGCCGGTCACTCTCCTTCCGGATGCAACACCATGATACAAATCGTAAATATTGTTGCATTTTCCACAGGTGAAAAGTTCGTCGGGGACTCGGTAGAAACCTCCCCGGTGGCTTTTCAGGAGATTTTCTCGCCATGTAGCAGACCGGCCCGGCCTTAAAATACGAAGGCTTCTAATACTTTTTGCCTACTTCAAAATGTTCGATTTCGCGCCACAATGATCTCAATCGAACATTGGCGAGCAAATCCGAACATGGTTAACGAAAGCTACGATCTGATTGTCATCGGTGGCGGCATCAACGGTGCGGGTATCGCTCGTGATGCCGCAGGCCGCGGCCTGTCGGTACTACTCGTCGAAGCGGATGACCTTGCCAGCCAGACCTCGTCGGCCTCGACCAAGCTGATTCACGGTGGCCTGCGTTACCTGGAGCAGTACGAATTCAAACTCGTGGCCAAGGCCCTTTCAGAGCGTGAAGTACTCCTCAAGGCGGCGCCGCACATTATCTGGCCGATGCGTTTCATCCTGCCTCACCAGAAGCATCTGCGTCCGGCATGGATGATCCGAACCGGCCTTTTCCTGTATGACCACCTCGGTGGACGACAGACGCTCGCGGGTTCGCATGGCGTCACGTTCGCCGATCATCCAGCCGGGATGCCACTGAAGTCAGAGTTTCAGAAGGGGTTCGCCTACTCGGATGCCTGGGTTCAGGATGCCCGACTGGTGGTGTTGAACTGCATGGATGCGGCCAGCCGTGGCGCGCGCATCATGACGCGTACCAGCGCGGAAACGGCGGTGCGCAACGCCGACGGTTGGCAGGTCACCCTCAAGACGATGGACGGCGAGACGAGCGAGGTTCGCGCGCGCGGGCTGGCCAATGCGGCCGGGCCCTGGGCAGTGCGTTTCCTCGACGAGGTCGCTTCGCAGAAGCATCCGTATTCGCTGCGCCTGATCAAGGGCAGCCATATCGTGGTGAACCAGCTGTTCGACCACGACCATGCCTATATCTTCCAACAGCCCGATGGCCGCATCGTGTTCGCCATTCCCTACGAGCGCGATTTCACGCTGATCGGGACGACCGACGTCGAGCATGAGGGCGCACCGGGCAAGGTGACCATCGAGGAAGACGAGGTCCGCTATCTGTGCGAATCCGCCAATCGCTATTTCGAGCGTTCGATCGGTCCTGATGACGTCGTCTGGAGCTATTCCGGCGTGCGGCCCCTGCTCGATGACCGCGAGGATAACGCCAGTGAAATCACCCGCGATTATCGCATTCAGCTCGACACCGCCGGCGGCGCCCCGCTGCTCAACGTCTTCGGCGGCAAGCTGACGACCTATCGGCGCCTGGCCGAGGATGCCGTCGACAAGCTGGCCCCCGAACTGGGTAATCGACAGAACGCCTGGACCGGCAACGACCATCCGCTGCCCGGCGGTGAGAACCCCAACCCCGATGATCTGGTGGCATCGTTGCGGGCCAGCCACGCCTTCATTCCACCCAGCCTGGCAACCCGATGGGTCTTCAATTACGGCACGCGGGCGATGACGATCGTCGGCGACGCACGGAGCCTTACCGATCTCGGCGAGCACTTCGGCGCCGACCTTTATGCCGCAGAAGTCGATTATCTGCGCGAGCACGAATGGGCACGTACCGCAGAGGACATCCTCTGGCGACGATCGAAGCTCGGTCTGCGCCTCGACGACAGCGAAAAGCGTCGGCTCGGCGATCATCTGGCGCAATCGTTTGCAACGCCAATGGAAATGTCAGCGTCCCTCCGGTGATTTCGGCAACCCACGTTTCAGGTGGCACCACAGGGCACAAGGAAGCCCGGGACTCGGCAGTTAGCCGCATCGCCATTGTGGCGCATGCACACCAGGCCTCACCCGGCCATCACGTCAACTAAGGCAAGGTTTTAATGGGTGTTATAGAAACGATACTGGTTCATGAAATCGCCGGCACGGCCTGCATGACGCTTCTTGGCTGCGGCGTGGTGGCCAACGTGCTGCTCAAGAAGACCGGCGGTCACAATGGCGGCCCGTTGCTGATCTTCTTCGGTTGGGGGCTCGCGGTCTATTGCGGCGTATGGATTGCATTCGATACCGGTGCTCATCTCAATCCGACCATTACGCTCGCGCTATGGCTGGGCCCGGCGACAGAGTACGCAAAGGGTATTCCTATTACCCTGGACAATACGCTGGCCTACTTCGCTGGCGAATTCAGCGGTGCGTGGCTGGGCGCGGTGCTCTGCTACCTTGCCTACAAGAAGCAATACGACGACACAGAGGATGCCACTACGATATTGGCGACATTCTCGACCATACCGACGATCCGGTCGCGTTTCTGGAACTGCGTCACCGAGGCGATCGGGACATTCGTGCTGGTGTTCGTCATCATCATGTTCGGTCATACACCCAACGGGCTCGGTCCGCTGGCCGTCGCATTGCTGGTGGTGGCGATCGGCGCATCGCTTGGCGGGCCTACTGGCTATGCGATCAACCCGGCGCGCGACATGGGGCCACGGCTTGCCCATGCGATGCTGCCGATCAGGAACAAGGGCTCCAACGACTGGGGCTACGCATGGGTTCCCTTCGTTGGCCCGATCATTGGCAGCAGCCTCGCCGCGCTTGCGGCAACGATCTACTGAGCCGTAACGGACTATTCAGAGACACGTCGACTCCTCATTCACGACTCCACATTCAGAAGGATAGATTTCTCATGAGTGACAAGAAAAAGTACGTTCTGGCCATCGACCAAGGCACCACCAGCTCGCGCGCCATGCTGTTCGATCACGACGGCAAGATCGCTGGCGTGGCCCAGCGAGAGTTCGAGCAGATTTTCCCGCGGCCGGGCTGGGTCGAGCACAATCCCCGCGACATCATGACCAGCGTGCTGACCACGTTGACCGAAGTGATCAACAACACCCAGGTGGATGTCGAGGAGATCGCCGGCATCGGTATCACCAATCAGCGTGAAACGACCGTCATCTGGGACAAGCACACCGGCCAGCCGGTCTACAACGCGATCGTCTGGCAGTCGCGGCACTCCGCCGAGATCTGTGACGAGCTGCGCGAAGCGGGTCACGCCGACATGGTCCGCGACAAGACCGGCCTGGTGATCGACGCCTATTTCTCGGGCACCAAGATCAAGTGGATCTTCGACAACGTCGATGGCGTCAAGGAGAAGGCCGAAAAAGGCGATCTGCTGTTCGGCACCATGGACTCCTGGCTGATCTGGAACCTCACCGGCGGCGCCGAGCACGTCACCGACGTGACCAACGCCTCGCGCACACTGATGTTCAACATCCGCGATCGCAAATGGGATCCGGAACTGCTCGAGATGCTCGGCGTGCCGGAGTCGATGCTGCCGGCGGTCAAGTCTTCCAGCGAAATCTACGGGCACGTGCTGCCGAAGTTCTTCTTCGGCACAAAGCTGCCGATCGCGGGTATCGCCGGCGATCAGCAGGCCGCCCTGTTCGGTCAGGCCTGCTTCAAGCCCGGTATGGCCAAGAACACCTACGGCACCGGCTGCTTCACGCTGATGAACACCGGCACCGAGGCCACGAAGTCGGACAACGGCCTGTTGACGACCATCGCCTGGGAGATCGACGGCGAGGTCGAATACGCCCTGGAGGGGGCCATCTTCGTCGCCGGCTCCGTGGTGCAGTGGCTGCGCGATGGGCTGCGCATGCTGGGCAAGGCCTCTGACTCCGAAGCCTATGCCGAACGCGCCGGAAGCAACGACGGCGTCTATCTGGTACCGGCCTTCACCGGCCTCGGGGCGCCCTACTGGAATTCGAACGTGCGTGGTGCGATGTTCGGCTTGTCGCGGGGTACCAGCAAGGAGCAGTTCATTCGCGCCGCCATCGAGTCCATGGCCTATCAGACCGCGGACGTCCTCGAGGCGATGCAGTCCGATTCGGGAATTGACCTGACCGAATTGCGTGCCGACGGTGGCGCCATCGCCAACAACTTCCTGGCCCAGTTCCAGGCGGACATTCTCAACGTCGACGTGTTGCGTAGCGAAATCAACGAAACGACGGCGCTGGGCGCCGCTTACCTGGCCGGTCTCGCGCTCGGTTTCTGGGAGTCACGCGAGCAGATCGCCGAGCAATGGGCGGTCGAGCGTCGCTTTGAGCCTGTGATGGGCAACGATCGACGCAACGAGCTGTACGGCGGTTGGAAGCGCGCCATTCAGGCCACCATGGCGTTTCAGGTCGCCTCCTAGCGACCGTCGCGCCCTGCGAGATGGCAGGGCGGCTGTTCCGCGCCTCGTCCGCAACAGAGCAGGCCCGATCCCCATTTGATGGGGGTCGGGTCTTTTGTCATCCGGTCGAAACGGCACGCCTTCGAGCCGAAACGCCACTCCGACAAAACACCCCCAAGACGCAGCGCGTTCAAATCCGGATAATGGCCGCTATCCGTCGCGGCCCAGACGTCGAGGCGCAGCCACTTACCAACGCGGTCCTTCTCCATGGAAATCAAGGTCAACTATCTCGACAACCTGCGTCAGGAAGCGCTGTTCGATGACTTCACCGTCATCACCGACCAGCCGATCCGCTACAAGGGTGATGGCTCCGCACCGGGGCCGTTCGACTACTTCCTGGCGTCCTCGGCGCTATGCGCGGCCTATTTCGTGCGGGTCTACTGCAACGCGCGCGAGATCCCGACCGAGAACATCCGGCTTTCGCAGAACAACATCGTCGACCCGGAAAACCGCTACAACCAGATCTTCAAGATCCAGGTCGAGCTGCCGGACGATATCTCCGAGAAGGATCGCATCGGCATCCTGCGCTCCGTCGAGCGCTGTTCGGTCAAGCGGGTGATCCAGAACAACCCGGAATTCCAGATCGAGACGGTCAAGAGCATCGACGAAGACGCCCAGGCGCTGCTGATGTCGGGGACTCATGTCAAAGACGGCGAAGGCGAATCGACCTGGATCGAGGGCAAGGACCTGCCGCTGGAGCAGACCATCGCCAACATGACGAAGATCCTCTCGGATCTCGGCATGAAGATCGAGATCGCCTCCTGGCGCAACATCGTGCCCAACGTCTGGTCGCTGCACATTCGCGACGCCGCCTCGCCAATGTGCTTTACCAACGGCAAGGGCGCGACCAAGGAAGCCGCGCTCTGCTCCGCGCTGGGCGAGTTCATCGAGCGCCTTTCCTGCAACTTCTTCTACAACGATCAGTTCTTCGGCCCGGAGATCGCGGACAGCGCTTTTGTCCATTATCCCTCTGAGCGCTGGTTCCAGCCGGGGCCGAACGACGAACTGCCGGCAGAAATTCTCGACGACCACTGTCGGGCGATCTTCGACCCCGAGGGCGAACTGCGCGGCTCGCATCTTTTCGATACCAACTCCGGTCGGACGGATCGCGGCATCGTCTCGCTGCCGTTCAAGCGCCACTCGGATGGCAAGACGGTGTGGTTTCCCTCCAACCTGATCGAGAACCTGTACCTGAGCAACGGCATGAGCGCGGGCAACACCATCGCCGAAGCGCAGGTGCAGTGCCTGTCGGAGATCTTCGAGCGCGCGGTGAAGAAGCAGATCATCGAGCAGGAGCTCGTGCTGCCGGACGTGCCCAAAGCCGTGCTGGCGAAATATCCTGGTATCGTCGAGGGCATCGAAGCGCTGGAGGCACAGGGCTTTCCGGTGCTGGTGAAGGACGCTTCCCTCGGCGGCCGCTATCCGGTCGCCTGCGTCACGCTGATGAACCCGCGCACCGGCGGCGTCTTCGCCTCCTTCGGCGCGCATCCCAGCCTGCAGGTCGCTATCGAACGCAGTCTCACCGAGCTGCTGCAGGGCCGCAGCTTCGAGGGCATGAACGACCTGCCGCCGCCCACGTTCAATTCGCAGGCGGTGTCCGAGCCGAACAACTTCGTCGAGCACTTCATCGACTCTTCCGGCGTGGTCTCCTGGCGCTTCTTCAGCGCCCGGGCGGATGTGGAGTTCGTTGAGTGGGACTTCTCGGGTTCGAATGATGAAGAGACCGCCAGCCTGTTCGGCATCCTCGAAGAAGAAGGTCTGGAGGCTTATGTCGCGATCCATGAGGATCTGGGCGCGCCGGTCTGCCGCATTCTGGTACCCGGCTACTCCGAGGTCTACCCGGTGGAAGATCTGGTGTGGGACAACACCAACATGGCGCTGGCCTTCCGCGAGGACATCCTCGACCTGCACGCGCTGAATGAGCCGCAACTAACCGATCTGCTCGAGCGGCTGGACGAAAGCGAGCTCGACGAGCAAATGAAGATCATCACCCTGATCGGCATCGAGTTCGACGAAAATACGGTCTGGGGCCAGCTCACGATCCTCGAGCTGAAACTGCTGATCAACCTGGCGCTCGGCCGACTCGAGGACGCACTGGATCAGGTCGAGATGTTCCTGCAATTCAACGACAACACCGTCGAACGTGGGTTGTTCTACCAGGCCATTGTCGCAGTGCTGCAGATCGCGCTCGACGAGGAACTCGAGCTCGACGACTATCTCTACAACTTCAAGCGCATGTTCGGCGAGGAAACGATGGCGGCCGTCGTCGGTTCCGTAGAGGGCTCGGTTCGCTTCGCCGGTCTGACACCGACCAACGTGCAACTGGAAGGCCTGGATCGCCACCAGCGCCTGCTCGAGAGCTACAAGAAACTGCATGCGGCGCGGACGGCTCGGCAAGCCTGAGCCGACCCGATGCCGCTAACGTGACTGCCACCGGAGGCCGCCCGCTGCATGATCAAGCGGGCGGCTTCGCGCTTGGCGTCACCGATCGGCCGGGTGATTCACGCCGTCGGTGGCCTCGACCTCACCCAGATCGTAAGGATTGACGCCTTCCAGACAGCCGACGTTGAAGCCGTACTGATCCGGATTCGAGCGGCGCTGATGATGCGTGTAGATCCCGCAGTTGCCACAGAAATAGTGTTTCGCGGTCATCGTATTGAACTGATAGCAGCGCAGCACGTCTTCACCGGCGATCACGTGCAGCGCGTTCAGTGGAACGCCGGAGGTGATTGCCCCTTTGCGTCGGCACATCGAGCAGTTGCAGCGATGCGGGTCGACCACACCATCGGGTAATTCGAGCGCCAGTACCACTGCCCCACAGTGGCAGCTCAACCGATGACGGGGCTGGATGTCGGTATCGCCAATGCGTTTGATCATGGCCGGTTCTCCTCGTTACTGGCAGATTCAGCATAGCGCGATTCCCTTCCTCGGCCGGCCCACATACGCTCGTTGGATCTTCACATCTTCGTCATTAGCGCCCCCTAATCTATCGTCACTGGCACTATCGACAGCGACCGAACGGGGACCGACCATGACGACGGATCGAAAGCATTTTTCCAGGCGTGACTTTCTGACGATCAGCGGCCGTCTCGGCATCGGCCTCGGATTGGCCGGCGCCGGGCTGCTGGGTGCACCGGCGATCATCATGGCGGAAGGTCGACGGCCGACCGTCGAAGGTGGCGTGATGAGCGGCGACGTGATGCCCGACCGCGCCATGCTGTGGGGAAGAGCGAGCATGCCATCGCGGATGCTGGTCGAAGTGGCGGACAATCCGGAGTTTCGCGGCGCCCGCCAGCTGCCCTGGTTAGATGTGCTACCCGGCACCGACCTGATCGGCAAGATCGATGCGACCGGCCTGCAGGGGATGGGTAACGTTCACTATCGGGTGCGTTTCGCCGCACTGGGCGACCCGCGGGCAGTGAGCGAGGCGGTGGTCGGGCAACTGCGCTTGCCACCATCCACCCCCCGCAATCTGCGTTTCGTGTGGTCGGGGGACGTCGTCGGCCAGGGCTGGGGCATCGACGAATCCCGTGGCGGCATGCGCACCTGGGAAACCATGCGCCAGCTCCGGCCGGATTTCTTCATCCACTCCGGCGACACGGTCTACGCGGACGGACCATTGGAAGCGGAAGTGGCGCTACCCGATGGCGGCATCTGGCGCAATATCGTCACGCCCGCCAAGCAGAAGGTCGCCGAAACGCTCGCAGAGTATCGTGGTCAGCATTCTTACAACCATCTCGACGCCAACTTCCGCCGCTTCGCCGCCGAAGTGCCGATGCTGGCGCAATGGGACGACCACGAAACAACCAATAACTGGTATCCACAGGAGATCCTCGACAACGATCTCTATACGGAAAAGAACGTCGCGCTGCTCTCCGCTCGGGGGCGTCAGGCTTTTCTGGAATACATGCCGATTCGCCTGCCCGCTTCTGCCCCGCAGCGGATCTATCGGCGTTTCTCCTACGGGCCGGGGATGGAAGTGTTCATGCTCGACATGCGCAGCTATCGCGGTTCCAACAGCGCCAATCTGCAAGACGAGGAATCATCGGCCACCGCATTCCTGGGCGAAAACCAGTTCCACTGGCTGCGCCAAGCGCTGAACGGCTCCACCGCAACCTGGAAGATCATTGCCGCGGACATGCCGATCGGCATGGTGGTGCCGGATGGCGATCGGTTCGAGGCGATCGCCAACGCCGACGACGGTCAGCCCCTCGGTCGCGAGCTCGAGATCGCCAGGCTGCTACAGGCGATCCGCGATGACGATATCAGCAACGTGGTCTGGTTCACCGCAGACGTGCACTACACGGCCGCGCATCACTACGCGCCGGAGCGCGCCAGTTTCAAGGCATTCAAGCCATTCTGGGAGTTCGTCAGCGGGCCGCTCCACGCCGGCACCTTCGGCCCCAGCGAGATGGACGCGACCTTCGGCCCGGAAGTGACGTTCTTCAAGGCGCCACCCGAGGGCCAGTCGAACCTGCCGCCCTCGGCGGGCTATCAGTTCTTCGGTCAGGCCGATCTGGACGCCGAGAGCGAGACGTTGACGGTCACGCTCAAGGACAGCGACGGCAAGACGCTGCATACGCAAGTGCTGGAGCCCGAGGCCCGTTCCACCAACGCCTGACAGAAACGGGCGGTGAGCGGCCATGTCACACCAGCTTGCCCGGATTCATGATGCCGAGCGGGTCGAGGGCGGTCTTGATCGCGCGCATCACCGCCCAGCCTCCGCCGTGCTCGGCTTCCATGTAGGCGCGCTTGCCGGTGCCGATGCCGTGTTCGCCGGTACAGGTGCCGCCGGCGGCCAGCGCGCGCTCGATCAGGCGCTGGTTGAACGCCGCCAGCGCGCCCGTGTGCCGGTCTTGACGATGCTGCCGTCGGCCATCACCACCGTCATCGACAGCACGTTCTCGCGGATGGTGCCGTAGCGCACGGTGTTGGTGCCACTGGCGCGAGTCGATGCCATGCCGCCCATGCTGGCGTCCGCGCCGGGGTCGACTGAGAAGAACAGCCCCGTCGCGCGCAGATGGGTATTCAACTGCGTGCGCGTCACGCCGGGCTGAACCGTGGCATCCATGTCTTCCGGTCGGACGTCGAGAATCGTATTCATGGCGGAAAGATCGACGCTGATGCCATCATGTTCTGCGATGATCTGGCCTTCGATGGAGGTGCCGACGCCATAGGGGATCACCGGCACCCGATGCGCCGCGCAAGCGCGGACCACGGCGGCGACTTCCTCGGTGGAGTGCGGAAAGCAGACCGCGTCCGGCGCGGCCGGATGGTGCCAGGACTCGTCGTGGCCGTGCTGCTCGCGAATCCCCGCCGCAGTGGTAATGCGATCACCCAGGATCGGTTCGAGCTCGGCGATCAGCCCCCGGAGCGTTTCCGCTTCGGGGCGATTCAAGGGCTCAAGGCAGTGCCAATTCGATAGATGCTTTTTCATGCCCTGTGCGTCACTTGACGGTTGCGACAACACCGAGTATACCAATTGATATACTCGAAAATCACCAAATGAGAATTCATCATGAACAGCCACTTCACCCAATACCGGCCATCGAAAGCGTCAGCAGCTGGTTTCTGGCAGCAGATCGGCCTGCCCGCTCGCGGGCGCCGTCTGCATGAGCTCCTTCACGAGGGAGTGGAGTATCGGGTCTACCCCAAGCTGGCCAAGATGTCGGGCATAGAGCAGAAGAGCCTGGCACGCTACGTCGATATCCCTTCCGCCACGCTGAGCCGCCGTGCAAAATCGGGCCGGTTCAAGATGGCGGAAAGCGACCGGCTGTATCGCTTTGCCGAGCTCTTCAAGGCGGCATTGGATCTTTTTGAAGGCGATGCCGATGGCGCACGCGCCTGGCTGCTCGCCCCCAATATCGGGCTGGGCGGACGCAGACCCGTCGAGATGAGCGCGACATCGGCCGAATACCAAACGGTACTGAACCTGATCGGCCGACTGGAGCACGGGGTCTCTGCGTGAACGAGATCACTGCCTATCGGTTGGTCAAACGGAAGTATCAGGACAGTGCATTCGATGGCGAAGGCGCACGACTCTTCGGGGGGCGCTGGAACAGTCCGGGCAGAGCCTGTGTGTATGTTGCGGGTTCCGAGTCACTGGCGCTGCTCGAGATCATGGTGCATCTGGAAAATTACCGACTGCTTAATGCCTATACGCTGGTACGCCTGACGCTGCCTGCCGACAGCATTCTGCGCGTCGGTATGGACGATCTACCGGAAAACTGGAGAGAGACGCCGGCGCCGGCGGAGACGGCCGAGCTGGGCGACGGCTGGCTGACCTCCGGTCAAAGCCTGGCGCTGGCGCTGCCCAGCATCGTGGTACCACGAGAGCTCAACTACATGCTCAATCCTGAACATCCGCTGTTTGAGCAGGTCGTCGCGATGGCCGAGACACTGCCATTCGATCCCGATCCGAGACTCTAAACAGATAAAGGCAGCCAGCGCTGCCTTTGTGTCACGAACAATGTTTTTAGACGGTCAGCGAACCCCGTGCTTCGGCAACCGGCGTTTCCGCCTGGCCGAACACCCGGTCCAGATGCTCACGGTATTCTGCGGTATGGCGCTCGACGTCCGGCATCTTCATCACATCGTTGGCGATGAAGGTCGGCAAGCCCTCCAGACCGACGAACTGTTGGGATTTGTGGAACGGAAAATAGACGCCGTCGACACCACGACCTTCGAAGAAATTGTCTGCCTCGTCGAACGCTTCTCGCGGGGCGTTCCAGGTCAGCGACAGCATGTAGCGTCGCCCCTGCAGCAAGCCGCCGCTGCCATACTGCTTGCTCGGATCGTGGCGCGAACGGCCATCGTTGGCGTATAGCGAACCGTGACCGGCGGTGAAGACTTCATCGATATAGCGCTTCACGCTCCACGGGGTGCCCATCCACCAGCCGGGCATCTGATAGACGATCACATCCGCCCAGAGAAATTTCTGAACCTCGGCGTCGACGTCGTAACCTTGCTCGATCACGGTCTCGTGGATCCGGTGATCCCGCTCGGTCAACGCCTCGACGGCCACCGCATGAAACGTATTGTTGAGTTCGCCGCCTGAATGGGCAAATGGCTTGCCGCCATTGATCAATAGAATCTTCATCGTTGAAGGGTTCCCGTCACGATAGTGAATGCTGCGCCAGAACTTCCAGGCGCAGTGCGATGGCAGCCATTGTGAAGACAAATGACGGTGGATAAACCACGCTAACGACAAGTCACTTTTGATTTAAAATCAACAAAACAGTCTGTTCACGGAGCAACCCTCATGAAAAGCACGCTCGAGGAGCAGCTGGCGTTCGTCGCCGTGGTCGACTGCGGCTCCATCACCGCCGCCGCCGAACGGCTCGAGATGACGGTGTCAGGGGTCAGCCGCGCGCTCAATCGGCTCGAGCGCAAACTGGGCACGACGCTTCTGCGCCGGACGACCCGCCGACTGGAGTTGACCGAGGAAGGCGAGACGTTTCTCGGCCACGTGCGCTCGATCCTTGCCGCCGTCGACAGCGCCGAAGAGGCCATTGCCCGGCATCAGGATCAACCTCAGGGACGGCTGCGCGTCAACGCCGCGCCGAGCTTCATGCAACTCGTGATCGTGCCGGTGATTGGCGAATTCCGCCGTCGCTACCCCGGTATCACACTGGAACTCGACACTCACGACCGCTTCATCGACCTGCTCGAACAGCGCGTGGATCTCGCGATCCGTATCGGCGAACTGGAGGACTCCTCGCTGCATGCTCGCCCGCTGGGCAGCAGCCCCTTGCGGCTACTGGCAAGTCCGGAATACCTGACACGCCATGGCGCACCGCAAAGCGTCAGCGATCTCGACCAGCATAGCCTGCTCGGCTTCAGCCAGCTGGATCACCTCAACCGCTGGCCGCTGCTCGACGGATACGGCCAGCCGCTTCACGTCAAACCGGCACTCTCCGCCTCCAGCGGCCCGACCCTGCTGGAGCTCGTCCTCGCAGGCGAGGGCATCGCCTGCCTCGCCGACTACATGACGATCGCGCCGCGTCGGCAAGGCCGGCTCGTCGATGTGCTACCGAATCAGACGCAGCTCCAGACCCAACGGCTCAGCGTCGTCTACTACCGCCAGACCGCCCTCTCCCAGCGCGCCAGACTGTTCATGGATTTCCTGGCAGAACGGCTACCAGGAGATTACTTGACGGCATGAACCGCTGGGGATCGGTAGGGAGGGCAGTGCCTATCGGCATGCCTTCTCCAGCAACCCCTCCAGCACCTTCCCGTCCAACGAATCGGTGGAGAGCCCGAGCAACCGCGCAACAGTGGCGCCGGCACTGTCCATGCGCTGGATTCCGCGGGCGGTATCGAACGCCAGCTCGATGCCGGGACGAACCCCGCCACCGTGGAAAAACGCCACGCCGTGGTTGGAGGCGAACCCGGTGCTGGCGGTAGGCACCTGCGGGCCGTGGTTGGCGCCCGGCGAGAGGAGTTCGGCGACGGTATCGCCGCGCTGGTTGGTGCCCCAGACGAAGCCGGGGGCGTAGGCGAACAGCACGTCGCCCATGCGCTCGCCCCAGTAACCGAGCGGACTGGCGTCCTGCTTCTTCAGTGCCAGCGCGACCACGTTGCGCTCGCCGGTCTCCGTCTCGACGTACCAGGTGGTCAGCGCCTTGAGGATTCGCGTCTGTACGCGCTCGATCTCGGCAGCGGCTACCCGGTCGCGATTGACGAAGATCTCCAGCCCGCCGCGCTCGTCCTTGAGCCACGCCTGGCTCGCGGCGACGTCGGGCTTGCCCTCGCCGTCGATCGTGCACAGGTGGAATTCGGCCAACCGCCTGTGGATATCACAGAGATGGCTATTGGGCACGTCGCCATGATCGGAGGCGAGCACCAGCGTGGTGTCGTCGTCGCAGCCGGCCAGCGCCCGGCCCACGGCGTCGTCGAGAATGCGGTACGAGCGCCGAATCACCTCGAGATAACGCTGGTGATCGCTGGCTGTGTAGAACTTGGATTCGGGATCGCACTGGGCGAGGCAGGTGTGATGGGTCTCGTCGTTGAGCCGGAAGACGGTGGCAAAGAGCGAGAAGCCTTCGTCGTTGAGCAGGGTCAGCGCTGTGTTGACCAGCCAGTCGAGCTGATAGCGCCCCTCTTCGAAACTGGTCTCGAAGTAGCGGGTGTCCGGGTCGGCGGAGACCGCCCACTTGGAGACGAACGGGCCGTGACGTTCGATCAGGCGGCGTGCCAGGCCCGGCCGGCCGCTGCTGCCTTCCGGTGCGGTGATCTGGGACTGCAGCAGGTCGATCCTGCCGCTGGCAACGTCGAGATCGAGCAGCTTGAAACGGACCGCCGCCGGCTTGCCCTCAATGGCGTTCTCGTCCGCCAGCGGCAGCCAATCGCTCCATTCGCCCTCGCTCAGGCTGGCCTCGCCCTGCGCTACCTGAAGGTGGAGGCGTTCGCCATCGGCGCGCAGCGTTACCGGCACCGGCTCGCCCCGATGGGCCGGAATCAGCGCGATGAAATCCTCACCCGTGCGCTCGATGGTGAAGCGATTGTGCTTCTGGTGATGGGCCAGCGTGCCGGTCGGCGGCCAGCCCAGGGCTTCGGTCGACGGTGTCGGGGTCCACTGTTCGAGATGGGTGCTGTGCAGGCAAGCCGGCGCCAACTCCATCGGCGCGGGGCCGCTGCCGCTGTAGAACGGCGCAAAGCAGAGATCGCGCTCGCCAGCGGGCACCAGACTCTCGGGGAAGTGAACCAGCGCGGCGCGCTTGCCGGCGTCGCGCATCAGTTCCAGCAGGTGTCCGGTGCCGCTAGGCGGCATGCGCTGGCCGACCCAGCTGGTACCGGGCGCCTGACCGGTGAGGAAGGTGACGAAATTGGTGTCGCCCCAGGTCGAGATATAGGGCAGCAGCCGCGTCGAGCCGCCCTCGTCGCGCAGGCGCTGGATGTTCGGCAATACGCCCTCGGCGCAGAAACGCTCGACCAGCTCGGGGATCAATCCATCCACGCCCAGCAGCAGAATTTTCTTGGCATCGCTCATGTCAGGCTCCAATGGCTGCGGGTCGATGTTCAGGCAATCCGGTATCGATCGATGATTCCCCGATCGATCTCGATCCCCAGCCCCGGCTTGTCGAGCACCTCCACGCAGCCGTTGGGGTTGAGCTGGAACTCGCCGCCAATCAACTCCTGACGGAACGGATGCGCCGACTGGTCGTACTCGAGCATGGGCTCGTCGGGCGTGAGTGAAAGCGGCTGCGGCGGCAAGGTGGCGATCAGTTGAACCGCGGCCGCCAGGCCGACGCCGGTGCCCCAGACATGGGGGATCATCGGCACATGAAAGGCCTGGGCCAGCGCGGCGATCTTGCGGCACTCGGTCAACCCGCCGGCGGCGCCGATATCCGGCTGGATTACGTCCAGCGCGCCTTCGCTGATCCAGTCGCGATAGCCGATCTTGGAATACTCGTTTTCGCCGGCCGCGATCCAGGTGCGCGAAACGCCCTTGAGCTCGCGATAGCCGTGGCGGTTTTCCGGGCTCAACGGCTCCTCGAACAGATGCACCCGCGTCTCTTCGAGCTCCATCAGGATCCGCCGCGCCGCCGGCACGCTGTAGGCGCAGTTGGCATCCATCATCAGCGCGATGTCGTCGCCCACCGCCTCGCGCACCGCGCGCATGTCGCGGATGTCCGCCTCGATCCCGAAGCCGGTCTTGATCTTCATCGCGCGGTAGCCGTTGGCCTGATGGCGCAGCGCCTCGTCGACCACTTCCTCGGGATAGTTCCCGCCCTCGCGGCGATAGAAGCCGGTGGCGTAGGGGCGAATCTCGTTGCGGAATGCGCCGCCCATCAGCCGGTGAATGGGCTGGTTCAGCGCCTTGCCGGCCAGATCCCACAGCGCGATATCGATCGCCGCGATGCCGAACAGCGCCACGCCCTTCTGACCGTAGGGACGGGTATGGTTGTACATCGTCTCCCACAGTACTTCGCGCTCGAAGACCGAACGCCCGATCACCAGCGGCTTGAGCGCATGTTCGACCATCGCCTGGGCGACCTGCGGCGGCTGCAGGCCGTGGTTGACGCACTCGCCCCAACCCACCAGCCCCTCTTCGGTATGAATTTCGACCAGCATGGCGGTGCGCTGATGCACCCAGCCCTGGGAGAAGGAAAACGGCTGCTCCAGCGGTGCGGCCAGCACATGGGTCTTGAGTTCAGTGATGATCATGCATGATCCCTTGTTCGGAAGCGGGTTGAGCGGAGGAGGCCTCGCGGCGAGTACGGATGACTTTCGCTCGCCACTCGATCACGCCACCCACGATCGTCCAGATCAGGAACAGGCCGATCAGAACGAACAGCGTGGTGGCGATACCGCTGTGAGTGAAGAACGAGAGGAAATCACCGCGCGAGATCAGCAGGCCTCGGCGTAGCGAACTCTCCAGCGCCGGCCCCAGCACCATGCCGATGACCAGCGGCGCCAGCGGGTAGCCACCGCGACGCAGCACGTAGGCGAGAATCCCGGTCAATGCCGCGACCACCAGATCGAGCGGGTTGCCACGTACCGACACCGCCCCGATGAAGCTGAACATCACGATCCCACCCATCACGAAGCCCAGCGGCAACTTGAACAGGTAGCGGAACAGACCGATGGAGGGCTTGCTGAGAATCAGCATGGCGACATTGACGATGATCAGCACCACGAACAGCGTGTAAACCGTCTGCGCCTGATCGGCCATCAGCCGTACACCCGGCGTGATGCCGTGAATCACCATGGCGCCCATCATCATCGCCGTGACCACGTCGCCGGGGATGCCCAGTGCCAGAGTGGGGATGAAGGCGCTGCCGGTCACCGCGTTGTTGGAGGATTCCGAGGCGATGATGCCGTCCGGCTCGCCCTTGCCCAGATTGGCCCGGCGCGGTGACAGTTTCTGCGCCGCCGCATAGCTGATGAAGGCCGCCGCGGCCGCACCGGTGCCCGGCAAGGCACCGACGAAACTGCCGATAAAGGAACCGCGCAGCAGTTCGACCAGACGTCGGCCGATCTCGCGCAAACTGGGGAATCGCAGCCGTGCCTCGGGGATGGTGGTCGCTTCCTCGTCACGCGCCGAGAAGCGAACGAAGACTTCGGATAGCGCGAACGCCCCCACCACTACAGGAATCAGGTCCAGCCCCGAACTGAGCGCATAGGTACCGAAGGTGAAACGGTCGGCGCCGGTGATCGGGTCACTGCCGACCATCGAGAAGAAGAAACCCATCATCCCGCACACCAGGCCCTTGAGCAGGCTGCCGCGGGAGATCCCGACGATGCACAGCATCGCCAGGCAGACCAGCGCGAAGACCTCGATCGAACCGAAGTTGACGGCGAACTTGGCCAACTGCGGGGCGCAGAAGATCAGCAACACGCAGGAGAGCACGCCGCCGAAGAACGAGGCGAAGGTCGCCCAGCCCAGCGCTTCGTCGACCCGCCCCTGCTGGGTCATCGGATAGCCGTCGAAGACCGTGGCAGCCGACTGCGGCGTGCCCGGCGTGTTGATCAGAATCGCGGTGATCGAGCCGCCGTAGACCGAGCCGCAATAGACACCGATCAGTAGCGCCATGCTGGTGATGACATCCATGCCGAAGGTAAACGGCAGGAAGATCGTCAAGCCCACCACCGAGCCCAACCCGGGCAGCCCGCCGATGATGATGCCCGCCCAGGTGCCGATCACGATGGCGAGCAGCGCCTGCCAGGTGAAGGCGTCGCCGACCGCCGCCAGAATCACGTCCATCTCAGATCACTCCATTCGTGAGCAGTGCCGGCAACCGGATCATCAGCACGTGATGGAACAGGAACCACAGCCCGCCGCCGATCACGATCGTTCCCAGCACCAACGGTAGCGGCCGTCGGATACGAAATAGCCATAGTGTCAACGCCACCAGCGGCAGCGCCGGAAGCAGAAAACCGAGACTCGCCGTGGCAATCGCGGCGATCAGTACCACCGCCATCAGCAACGGTAGCGGCGTCAGCGTCACGTTTTTCACCGGCACGCGGCGAATCAGCTCGCCGATCAATACCGCCAAGGCCATCGCACACCAGATCGTCAGCACGATACGGGGCACCAGCATGGCGCTCGCCGGCCCCTGCCAGGCGGTGACCGAAAGACCGCTACCGGCCAGCAACAGCGCCAGCGCGGTCAATACCCGAGGGTGGATCAAGGAAGCGAACATGAATCGCGGCTCCTGGGAGATCGAGAAAACAAAGAGAGTGAAAGAGCGGATTACGGCGCCAGGCCCGCATCCTTCAACACCTGCTTGTTGGCCTCGAAGCGCTTCTGGACGAACGCCTTGAAGTCATCCGGCCCGAGGTAGGCGATCCCCGCCTTGGCCTTGTCGGCGAAGCTCTGGAACTTGTCCGATTCGACCGTCGCCTTGCACGCTTCGGCGTACTGCCGGGCACGCTCGTCAGAGATCCCCTTGGGCGCGACGACGCCCTGCCAGACCGCGAAATCCAGCGCCGGCAAGCCGAGCTCCTCGACCGTCGGCACGTCGTCGTAGCCCTCGACGCGATGATCGGCGAACACCGCCAGCGGGCGCAGGTCATAGTTCTCGAGAATGGTTTCGGTATCCGCCATGATCTGGATCTCGTTGCCAGCCAACGCGTTCATCGCCGGCCCCGAGCCACTGTAGGGAATGTGCTCGGCTTTCAGGTCGCTATTGACCACGGTCGCCGCCATGGCGAGATGCGGCAGCGTTCCCGGACCGGAGGAGCCGTAGAGAAACGGCTGATCCTGGGACTCCTCGACCAGTTGCTTGAACGAGGTGATGTCGGAAGCCTTCGAGACCATCAGGAACATCGGATTGGACACGGTGCGGCAGATATAGGTGAAGCTGTCCGGACCATAGGGCAATTTCTTCAGCGACGGCTGAATCGTCAGCGCGCCGGCCGGTTCATAGCCGATGATATTCGGATTGCCTTCACTGTTGGCGACTTCCGCCGTGCCCACGGTGGCACTGGCTCCGGCGACGTTTCTCACCACCGAAGTGACGCCGAGCTGTTGCGAGAAAGTCGGCTCGAAGCTGCGGGCGACGATGTCGGTCGCACCACCTGCCGCGAACGGCACGATGATCTCCAGGTTGTCGGCAGCCACGGCCGCGTGGGTGGTGCCGATCAGGGCCAGGGTGGCCAGGGAATAGCGCAGTGACTTCATGGTTGGCTCCATTTCGTAGCGCTGCGAAACAAGCGAAACCAGCGCTGTCGTCAGATATTTGGCCTCTTTCGAGCCCGTTCAGGAGAATTCTTCCTCGACATGGCCTAAAATCGTAGCGCTACGAATAGACACGAACAACGCGTCGTTATCGTCCATTCGTCGTAGACCCCGACCCAGGTCGCGGTCCGAGCGCGGTGCTTCTCCCCTCACGAAGCGCCGCGCCAGACCCGTTACACTAGGCGCTGTCTGAAAAGTCGACGAGCGAAGGCTAGACAAGGCAAAAATCGATGAAAGAGCGGAGTTTACGCGGTGTAAATGAGCATCTTGAGCCGATTTTTAACGCCGTATGGGCGAGCGCAGGCAGTTTTCCGACAGTGCCTAGCGCGCGGGACCCAAAGGGGAACGAAAAAAACTTCATCTGCTTATCCGACCCGAGCGCGGGGTCGGGAACGAGGTAACGGAATCTTGGCCAAACGACGACGACGCGGTTCGCAGCGCGTCACCATGGGAGAAGTCGCCAGACTGGCAAACGTGTCGCCGAGCACGGTGTCACTCTATCTGCGTCGTCCGGACGAGGTCTCCCCTGGGCGCGCCGAGAAGATCCAGGCGGCCATCGACCGGCTGGGCTATCTGCCCAACACCATGGCCGGCGGGCTGGCGTCGTCGCGCTCCAACGTGATCGGCGTGCTGGTGCCCACCATCACCAACTCGTTCTTCTCGGAGACGCTGGAAACCCTCGAGCGCCATCTGCGAAGCGCCGGTTATCAACTGCTGATCGGCAACACCGAATTCGACGATGCGCGGGAGGAGGAGCTGATTCGCTCGATTCTGAGCTGGAACCCCGCCGGCCTGGTGCTGACCGGCTTCCTGCACACCCGCAAGTCGCTATCGGTGCTGGCCAACAACGATACGCCCATCGTCGAGATGTGGGACTACGGCCAGCCGGGGCTGGACATGGTGGTGGGCTTCTCTCACCACGCCTGCGGCCGCCTGGTGGCCGAGCACATGCTGCGGCAGGGGCGCCGCCGGATGGCGTTCGTCAGCACCAACTTCCAGCGCGACGTGCGTGCGCGGGATCGCTACCACGGCTTTCGGGACACGGTGGAGGCCACCGGCGGGACGGTCGAACTGCGGGAGCTGAGCGGACGCAGCCACGCCGAGGAGACCGGACGGCTGACTCACGCGCTGATGCAGGATCATCCGGAGATCGAAGCCATTGCCTGTTCCAACGACATGGTGGCGCTCGGCGTGCTGTGCGAATGCCAGCGACAGGCGTGGGACGTTCCCGGCCGCATCGCCCTTGCCGGCTTCGGCAACCTGGACTTCACCACCAGCACCGTACCCCCGCTCACCACCATCGAACCGCCACGCCGGGAGATCGGCCAGCACACCGCCCGGCTGCTGCTGACCAGTCTCGCCAGCGAACTCCCGGAGGCGGAGAAGCGCCTGGATCTGGGGGTGAGGCTGGTGGAGCGGGAGAGCGTTTGAGGACACCGCTAGCGCTCAAGATACGACTCGCGCCAGAGGTGGAGTGGCGCCAGAGGTGGAGTGGCGCCATCGAAGACCCATTCGTGGCACGCGAAGAGCAGGCCATGGCTGTGCCAGTTGGGGGACGGCTCGCCGTTGTAGATCCGGCCGGTGAACGCAGCTTCGTTGCGATAGACCGTCCACGAATAACCAGCAATCATTCTTCCCAGGATAAGATAGCGGGGATCTTGCCCCGCCCGTTGAAGTTGCCATCACTGGCCGCCATGCCGCTCTGCTCGATATATCAAAGATAGCCCCTGAGGCAGAACCCTCTAACAAGGGCGCCCTAGACCCTACAAACCACGACCAATCAATGAGTGGTTCTGCTAGCAAAGAAGTCTGGCCACTAGCGCCATAAACCGGAGACGATCCAGCCAAGAGCACCGACGAAAGCCCCCACGCCAATCACAGTACACAGCAGGGGCCAGTAAAGCTCCCACCAGCCCAGCGGGCCATTATCGCGCCAGGTCAGTCGGTAAGGGTCGTCCGGCTCCTCTGGGTTGGCTCGTTCCACCTCTTCCGGCCATTGCGGTATTTTGCTGGTGCGCATTGCCAACATACGGCCTAGTGCATTCAGTCCAAGGAAGGGCGAAAACAGAAGCTGAAGGTAAGGCCAGTGGGCTCCCAGCATAAAGCTACGGGCAATGCTCCAGCGCCAGCCTTCCCTGCGATTATCGACTGGCACCAAATATCCCGTATTTTCCTTGAGGTGGTGCCAGGTTCTCTCCACACCATCTTCCGCTTCCATATAGGGTTGCAGAAAGGCCCAAAATTTATCAATCGACTGCGCATTACCTAGTGGGGAAGGGTAACCAAGCGAAAAAGACTCGCGAACCGTTTCGCCATCATCGTCGAGCACGTGAGCACGCAGGTCATAAGTCGTTCCAGCCAAGGGGCTTTTCGATTCACCCAATGTCAGAAACAATGACTCCCATGGCGCTGTCAACACCGTACCATTTTGGCGAAAAAAATAGACTTGACGGCTTTTGCGATTCAGGCGAATCGGGTAATGAGTGTATCGCCCACATTCGGTGCGGATTAGCCACCAACCAGCCCATGCCAAGCACAGAAAAGTGGCGTCAGCCCAACAATACCAATCCAGTCCACCACTTCCACTGGGGCAGTACGACCAGAAAAGAAAACACCTCCATATATTGCAAATAGCATGCCTATGGAAGTTAGTAAGACGCCCCCTCCCAGCCACACATTAAAACCCTTTATTGGGTACCATCTGTCAACAAGATCCATATATTCTGAATTAACCTTCGCAACCGATAGAAAATCCATCGGTGTAGCCCTTCCTCGCTGCCCTTGATTGTAACGCGAAGCGCGTTCAGTCTCTGTCAAGGCTCGGTCAACAGGGAAGCGAACATTCCGATAATCCAGCCCAGCATAATCCATCTTAATTCACCTAGTTCACCTGTCCATCCCAAGTCACGCTCTCACATCTCGGACTTCGGATAATAATGATCATACACCCTTATGCGATCAGTATTGGGCAAATCTGAACACGCAGAAAGTGGGGGCACTGACAGTGAAGCAACCTGCCACTCAGCTAAGCCGCATTTAGTAAATGCAAGACGAATTTTCGTGACACTGGACAGCAGTTAGAATGCAACAGCAAAGCCCATAGCAGGTTGCTATGAGCTTCCACACTGCCAGCTCGTCACTGGTCGACGGCTGTTGACGAATAATGTTCAATCATTATCGCCATAGGCCGGAAATCACCCAGCCTAAAATCCCGATAAAAGCACCCACGCCAATAACGGTACATAGAAGGGGCCAGTAAAGCTCCCACCAGCCCAGCGGGCCATTATCGCGCCAGGTCAGTCGGTAAGGGTCGTCCGGCTCCTCTGGGTTGGCTCGTTCCACCTCTTCCGGCCATTGCGGTATTTTGCTGGTGCTCATTGCCAACATACGGCCTAGTGCATTCAGTCCAAGGAAGGGCGAAAACAGAAGCTGAAGGTAAGGCCAATGGGCTCCCAGCATAAAACTACGGGCAATGCTCCAGCGCCAGCCTTCTCTGCGATTATCGACTGGCACCAAATATCCCGTATTTTCCTTGAGGTGGTGCCAGGTTCTCTCCACGCCATCTTCCGCTTCCATATAGGGTTGCAGAAAGGCCCAAAATTTATCAATCGACTGCGCATTACCTAGTGGGGAAGGGTAACCAAGCGAAAAAGACTCGCGAACCGTTTCGCCATCATCGTCGAGCACATGAGCACGCAAGTCATAAGTTGTTCCAGCCAAGGGGCTTTTCGATTCACCCAATGTCAGAAACAATGATTCCCACGGCACGGTCAAGACTGTGCCATCCTGGCGAAAAAAATAGACTTGACGATTCTTACGATTCAGGCGCATGGGATAATGGGTATATCCCAGACACTCCTCCTTGAAAGCATACCAAGCACCGAACCAAGCAAGCAAAAAAAACATTAGAGACACAACAACTAGGAAAAATTTTTCTCCCGCCCCTGAAACTAAAGGATCATCCAGCGGAAAAAAGCTAGCATAAACCAACGCCCCCCCCGCTAACACAGACCCTAATCCAAGAACAACCGACAGCCAGGCCCAAAAGCCCCTGATGGGATACCACCGATCCACCAGTTCAATATAGTTGCTATTTATCTTTATAACCGACAAGAAATCCATTGCCGGTGCATCAACCGAGTCACGCTGCCTATATCGCACACCGACGTCGCTCTCAGTTATGCGATAACCTTTGGGATATCTACCCCTTTTACCAAAGCCTGTATAGTCCAAAATCATCCTCCCATGCTATTCAGTGCAAGCTTTAGCTCATCGACCTCTTGCTGTGGTTCAGCGTACCGCTCAGATGGAGCAAACTTCCCAAAGTAACACCGTTCAAGCCAATCTTGTATTTTATTGTCCTTGAAGTACTCGATCACTATTGCGATGGTAAGTATCAAAGCCACCAGGACAATTCCAACACCCGTAGCAGACAGACCAAACACAGTTGCCCCAAACCAACCAGCAAACATACCCATGGCTGCGACACTGAACCCTGCTGAGACGAACAGCAATCCTCCCACTAACGCATTACCCTCTTGGATCTCTTGCCATCCACGAATGACATCCCAAGCGGCCATAACGATAGCAGCCCCGACACCTAGCCCCCGGCCAGCGAATCTTATAAAGCGTCCGACATAACGCTCGATGGCTTGTCCCAATCGACTACCGGCTTTCGTGGCACTCTCAGACCATTTACCGACCGTTTCCGCGACTGTACCTACCAACCCAGCCGTCCCCGTCCAGAAGCGCCGCCGGTTCTCGCCTCGCTCGTAGGCCATGCTGCTGTCCAGATCATCGGACAGTTTGAACAGCGCCATAACCTGTAGAATACCTGTGACCACGCCAAGCCCAGCCTCGGTAGGCAGCAGTTGCCGCCACCTGAGCTGCGTCATCGCGCGCCGATCTGCCTGGGTCAGGACTGCCGATTCCGCCAGTTGCCTTGCACCACCTTGAGCGTTCAGGCCGGGAAAATCCTCGATGACTTTGGGATTGGCCAGGATCAAGTAGCGAAATCTTCCGGTCCCTTCGACCGGCACACCATAGATGCGTGCCTTGCGCATCTGGATGTCGATGGCACGATTCAGGTCTTCCAGATTGCCGATCTCAGGGTTGATGGCCGCCATTCTAGAGACCAGTTCCGCAATCGCGGCTTTCTTGCTCATCGTCACGTCAGCCAGGATGACAGGCGAACGTGCAATGACGCCCATACCGACTAGCGCAGGGCCGACGACACCATCGACCGCCTTGGCCGCTACCTTAGCGAAAGGCCCGCCCAAAGCGGCCGTCAGCCGGACTACGGCGTTCTGGCTACCGTCCTGAAGAGCCTTAAGTGCGTTTTCATAGCCACCGATCAAGCCATCCCATGGTAGACCGCGCAGGGAGTCAGGCTGTAAGCCGCCGCTGACGTGCCCTTCCCACCGCTCCAATATGATTTTCTGGTTGTAGCCCAGCGCCCGCAGCGCCAGGTTACGGTGGTCAAGGTTCGATGCGGAGAGCCAGCGATAATACAGATTCGCGCAGGGCGCATACTGCTGGGTATCCTGAATGCATATAAGCATGGCATTGACGAACGCGACGCCGGATTCGATATCTTGGTCATCATGCCCAGCGTCCAGTTGCCGATGGAGTGGATCGCTCTGCATCCAACTGACATGAGCACGCGCCAGGGGCGCAATGCGATTCTTGTCGAAGTCGCGCATCTCACTCTGCCACGCCGCTTCCCAGGACTGAAGCCGAGACATATCCAGCTTGTCGGTATAATCGCTCCAGGCATCCTCCTTGGCGGCGACCAGTTGTGCTGGTGTGGGGTTGCGCCAACGCTCCAGCATCTCCTCCTGGCGCTCCTGAAAGCCATCGATCAGCAGGCCAGCCAACGCCCGGCCACCAGCGCCGGGGCCACCGTAGACCGTCTGATAAGCGTCACGCTCGGTACGGTAGATCTGGCGATTTTCAGCATCCTCGCGAATGCCTTGGCGGATGTTATTGATGGCCGAGGAGACCGCCAGAGGGCGGGCCTGTTCAGGGTCGGCCATCTTCTCCTTCAACCTTACGCCCGTCAGGCTGGCGAGATCTGCCGAAATCCCCACCGGGTCTTCCAGCGCGACCAGCATGGGTGTCATATCCATCGGTTCGGCCTGCTCGTCTGCCCACCGCTTGAGTCCCTCGACCTGCTCTTTCATGCCATGGAACGGAAATGGGCTGAACTCGAAAGCGTGTCCGTCCTGACGCCCCCAGGTTCCCGAGGCACCAGGACGCCATGTACTTGAAGCACCATGCCGATCTGGTGGTGTCCAGACACGCCCAGCCTCAGCGACGATGTCCCCCAATTTTTCCAGCGACTCTGCGTAGGCCGCGCTACCACCACGCCATGCCCCGAGCGAGACACGACGCATGTTGTCACGCCGCTGGTTCGCGTTCGTTGCGTGCTCTTTCCACACCCGCTTGGTCCAGGCCACATCGGAAAAGGAGAGATAGACGTTATCGGCCTTGTCGGCACCGGGAATCATCACGTAGCGCCCGGGATAGGCGTGCGAGGGGTTGGCGGCGCAGGCGAACTCCTGCTCGTCGGCAGGCGGCTGCAAGCGGCCATCGATGGGCTGCGGACTATCGGGATCGATCGCCACCACTTCGTCGTGGGAGACGTCGACGTATTCGATCAGGTAGCCCTTGTCGGTGACGACATGGCCGATCCAGCGGCCGCAAGCATCATTAAAGGCAAAGCGATAAGGTACCTCGCACGCCTTAATCGAAGCCACCGTAAGTTATAACCACCCAACATCCTCGGGCTCCTTGACAGCATACCTCCATCTGCGAACTTTGCCAGACAACCTCCTTATTGTGAAAACGGTTTGACAGTAAAGTTGACCTCTTTACCTGAGTCACTCGTATACTTGACAACCTCACACTCATCTAGGGATTCCAACCGTTCCCCCGAGCCGACTTCCGCTTCATACACAGAAGTATAATCAGGATCGCTAGACCCAATCGATCCCAGCTGTTGGTGCAATTTGGCTGATCCTGTACTCAAAACTTTCCCTTTGCTTTTGAAAGCAATGCTCACATGCCCTTCTGGGGGAGGACCCATGACCGGGGCAGTTGCAACAACAACAGCCTTTGCATCATCTGACTTGTAGAAGATATTGCCAGGCTCACACTCAAGAATACTTACGACGGCTTCCACTTTCTCAGGCTGATCCCCTTCGCAGCCCGACAAAAAAAACAAAAGCCCGCACAAGACAAATATTTTATCGCCTTTCAAAACAACATCTCCTAAAAAACTAAAACCCAACGAAACCCGAACCATTCTCAAACAAATTCTTGTTGAACTGTTCTTTTTCGAGCAGCCGTTTATAGAACAGATCATTACTTAGGAACTGGCCAATTCTTTCAGGCTCTACCCAAGCAAAAGATTTTTTAGCACGAGGAGCGCATGACTTCTCAACAAATTCTGGCCACTTGGGCTCACGACATGATTTTAGCACCAACCATTGAGTGAGCACCAAAGAAGACATAAGTGGATAGTAAACAAAAAAAAGCTTGTGACGTAGTGACACCAGGAGAGGAGAGAGGTTTGAAACAACCCTAACGAAGCAATTCCTAAAACTCACTTTCGTCGAGTAATAAATAAATTCATCTCCAGCAGCAGGAGCCGCGTCTTGAGGACCATGCTCCATATATTTTTCCAGAAAACACCAAAGGGAGAGTATGCGATAAACCTCGTCCCGATGAAAAAAATTGCCTACTGAAAAAGTTTCCACGACTGTAGAGCCATTTAACACATGCCCTCTCAGCGTGCATATTTTGCCTGTTTCATCCGTCCCTATATGCCAATACACATCTCTCCAATCCAAAGCCAAGACCCCGCCAAACTCTTCGCTCCTGAACACAAAAACCTTACCCGACACCCTGTTGAATCGGACAGGAAAATACCTCCAAGAAAAAAAATCATATCTAAGATACATTTTCCAGAGAAGCCAACTTCCTCCACCCGCGACAACGACGAAGATAAAAGTAAAAACGAGTAAAAACACGGCGTCGATTGCTTGTGACAGATAATCAGACAGAAGCATAAAAAAGACAGAGACACCGCAAGAAAAAAGCACGAAGGCCCCCAATAGACAGACTAGTGTTTTTGACATCCCCCTTTGACGTTCGCTACAATCTATCATCTCGCAAAACTCAGAATTAAAGCGAACAAGCGCACCATAAGGGTCTGGCAGATAAGAAGAAGCCTTCTGCAGTAGAAAATGAGAGCGCATCTCTTCTTGAGATAGGCGCCGATTAATTTGAAAAGGTCGAGTCCAACCAAGCATCATGGTTAATTCTCTTCGTTGCCGTCCGACATAGCCAGCATTGATTCCCTTTGGGCTTTAATGCTAGGAAAATTGCCATCCCTATTACTTCCAAAGAAGATAGTCTTATCAAGCCACTTATCCACCTCATCAGGACGCAAGAAGCCAACAGCAACCATTATAGCTGAAATAATAAGACTTAAGATAATACCAACCCCAGTTCCCGCAAAAAAGGTTATAATCCCCACAAGAAACATCGACACACCCAGCGCCATTGTGCTGTATCCGTACAGAGGGCTGACATTCCTATTTTCCAGCCCATCCCAAAACATGAGAACACCAGATATTACTGCTCCAATTGTACCGACCAGCTTTCCGGCTGCACCGATCCCGGCGGCCCGAGTTGAGGCAGTAATCTGTGATATTTGAAATGTTCTTGTAAGTTCAGCGGAACCAAAAGCAGTATTTCTCAAAGCTGCACCGGCGCTTTCCATCAATGAGCCAGTAATTGTGGCTATCCCCGAGGAAAGACCAGTGATACTTTTCACACTTGCTTTTTTGCTAAATTCATCCCAAACACTACCAAAGGAATATATAGCAAACATAGCAGACACAAAATGCCCACCCGCTTCTAAACTCGTCATGCGGCGTATTGTTGACTGGGCATAGCTATCAAACTCTTCAGCAGTCAGCTTTACCGACACGCTGACTTCAGTCTGTGACTCGACAAGCAGCAGACCTTTATATTTATACCTTTCATCAAGGGGATCAAAAACGGCCCTAACTTCACTTGGCCCGCTATAGTATGCCTCTCTAGATATTCCTCTAACCAAGTTCTGAGTAATTTTCTTTATTTGTTGCCCAGTGGCTCTGGCTTCAACCTCTACTAGACGGTAGTTAGCATTATGAGCTTTGGCCACTCCCCCCATCATTGCCACCACCCTAATTTCCGAAGAGCTTCCGACCATTTCACCGGATGCCATGTCGTACACTTGCTGTAACTTTTTAATCAAAGCCCCACTATACTCATAAGTATAGTGAGACAAAGTTTTCATGGCGTCCTTCCTTTGCCTGTCAGTAAGATCACCTAAAGCTGAATTGATCACACCCCAAAGATTGGAGGCTACTCCGTCCCACCCTCCCTGTGGCTCATAAGTAGATTGACCAATACTGTTCCAGCTAGCCACCAAGGAGTCATTATTGAAACAAAACCCACGACTCAGGATAGCATCATCATTCTCGGGATCATCCTCCAAACATCTCTCAAGGTGGCCAAACACAATCTTGCTGTATGATGCATCCTTAATAAGAAGGTATAGCGCCATCACGTAATGAACGCCACTGGAAATGCTTTTTTTGTCATAATTATACTTAAAGCCATTTTTTAAGAGGGATGACTCAAGCCAGCCAACATAAGCCCGATCTAATGGCCTTGAAAACTTCTCCTCAAAGTCATTAAGTTGAGTGGGGTACTCGACCTTCAAAAAAGTTTCATGAGCGGAGAAATTATATCTCTCTTTATATTTCTCCCATGCTCTTTTATGAACGAGATTAATATCATCTTCGCTCAATCTCTTCGCTTCTTCCATGGCTCGCGCAACGCCAGATAGCCCCGGCTGCCCTCCATATGCAGCTCCAACATGGGCTGGCATGATGGCTCCAAGGACTCCCATCAGCGCACTTCTGCTTTCAGCAGTTGCTACTTCAGCTCCATTTTCAACTGCAGACCTCACAGTTTGAATCATTGCAGCCGATTCATGCTTTCTTTTTCTATCCGGCTCGTTCGCCCACTCCAGAACCCTTTCTCGGCTTAATTCTTTTATTTCCATGGCTACTGCCACTGGATCAACCAACCCAATGACTGCTGCATCCATATTTAATGGCTTAGCCTGTAGTCTTGCCCAGGAGGAGAGCGGTTCAATTTGTTCGCGCATTCCATCCATAGGAAAAGGACTAAAATTAAAGGCTGTACTTCTCATCACATTGTCTTCTGATGGCGCGGAACCATTACTATGGCTAGGCGGCACCCAGCGGTATTTAGCTTCAGCCAGGTATTCTTCGACCTTATCTAAAGAGTCAACATACTCAGCTTGTTTTTCGCGCCAATCTGCCAGCGATATTTTACGCATATAGTCGCGACTAGAATCTTCGTTAGCAGCATATTTTTTCCAGACGCGTTTGGTCCATGCGACCTCAGAAAACACAAAATAAACATCTCCCGCTTTGTCAGCATCCGGAATCATAACACATCTTCCGGGATGAGCATGATCGGGAGAAACATTACAAGTAAACTCTTGTTTCTCGACAGGCGGTTCAAGCCTACCGTCAATTGACTGAGGGCTATCTGGATCTAGAGAAGAAACCACATCGTGTGACAGATCAACATATTCAATCAAATAGCCCTTCTCTGTTACAGAGTATCCAGTCCATCGCCCTCGAAGTTCGTTAAAGACGTAAAGGTAACCCTCCCTCAAAAGCCTCATCGTATAGTGCTGCCCATCCGGCAAGTTTATTTCGCTCACTGTTTCATCGATTAATGGGCCATGGATTTCAGGGCCAGGAGGATGCCCGGCCTGATCTCCCCCATCCGTTCGCGTGACGGCATATCGCAGCGGCAGAATCGGCAACCCGCTGCGCTTGCACACGCGACAGTTGGCGATCGACTGTACGTCCTCGGATGCTTCACTCATGTAATGGTCTCCAGTTCCCGTGCCATGGCGAGTAACGACTGAGCTGAAAGGTCTTCACAGCGGCGCATGTAGCTACCCTGCGTCTCGACCGACTGATCGAGTCGCCGTCGCATCTCGGGGTGATCGTGAATATGGGGGTGAAAACGTGCAGCTTGCTCGGCGTAGAGCTGGCAATCCTCGGCAGCGGCAAGGCCGATTTGCCGCGCCTGGACGAGCAGGACGTCCAACGCCCGATAAGCATCGAATGAGGCCACGGCTTCCGGCTTCAGCATGGCCAGCCGGTCGATGACGGCGTTGAGAGAGGCCATGCGGTCGATACACGACCACTGCGAGGCAGACAGCAAAGGCGCCCGAGTCGAAAGATCGGACGCCTCATGGCGCTCGAGCGCATGCCACTGGCCGTATTGATCCGGCCAACGCCAGCAGGTGATGGGGCCCAGCAGGCGATCCATGCTCGTGGTCTCGAGCAGCCAGCACAAGTGACGAAAAACTCGCGGATCGTAGCAACGCAGCCACCAGCGTCTCCGGCTGCCGGGGCGGGCCTGTTCGAGCGTGAAACGGAAGTGCCTGATCACCTCTTCGGTGTCCGCTTCACTTTGCAGCAAGGCAGACAGGAAAGCGCGACCGCGCTTGGCATACTGCTCGATCCGCTTGGCCAGATGCTCACGCTGCGTCGGCGAGAGCGCCTCCAGGCAGATCAACTGGGGCAGCAGCGGATCGCGAACCTTGACGCTCGGCGTTCGCAACGTCCGGCTATCCAGATCGTCGCGATCGCTGGACGCGACATGTAGCGGGTTCAATAGTGCATAGCGATGCCTGCCCGGCTGTAGCCAGTCGAGATCGAACGGCTTGGGCGCACCCACCCGGGCGGCTGGATGACACTGCGTTGGGGACGTTGTCTGACGCTCCATGATGTCGGTTTCTCCCGCTATAGCGCACTGGCACCGGCAGACGCCGAGTCATCCCCGGCGAACTGGGTCTCACAGGCCCCCTCCGGCAACTCGGGCATGGCGGCATCCATGCTCGCCGGCCCGCCGAAGCTGTGCTGGGCACCCTTGATGTCGATCTTGCCGGGGCCGTGGACGTCGATATTGCCGCCCTCGATGCGGATATAGCCGCCACCGCTGTTCAGCAGGATGCCGTTGGCGGCGTTGATCTCGACCCTCCCTTCGGTGGAGGTGATCTTGACGTCCTTCTGCGCGGTCAACTCCATCGCATCGCTCTGGGCCTGAACTTCGACCTTGCCGCGGGCGGCAAACAGCTTCATGCCGGCGCGGTAGACGAACAGCGAGAGCTTCTCGGAGATCGACGCCACCAGGCTCTTGCCGGTGGCGATGTTGACGTCTTCGCCGCTGGAGATACTGAGCGATCTGCCCTGGGCCAGGTGGGTCGACTCCGGGGTACTCAGGGTGATACCGGCGGGCGAGGCCATGTGCAGCCAGGGGGCTTTCATCCGCGCCGCTTCGCCCCGGCCGCCGCTGTCGGTGGCGCCACGGGCGCTGTCCTGCTTGGCCTGACCTTGTGAATCGACGCGCTGTTCGCTGTTGCCGTAGCGGTCGTCGGCGTCTTCACCCGCCTGCTTGAGGTTCTGGCGGCTGTCGAGGGCGTCGGCGTTGTGATCCTGGGCACTCTGGCTGAGGCTGNNNNGATGGCGCCATAGGCGTCGGTGCGCAGTTCGAACCCGGTACCGCGGAAGGCGCCGCGGGTGTTGCCGGTCTGGTGGATCAGGTAGCCGAGGTTGAGCTGGCTCTTCTCATTTTCGGAGTTGAGCCGGATACGCTCCTGGTCGGTGGCGTCGTCGAACACCAGTTCGTTGTACTTG
>NZ_PZJR01000007.1:6000-282091 GCF_003206035.1 Salinicola sp. CPA57 | reverse complement strand
ATCTTGAATTCTTCGGTGTATCGTTGACGGCTCATGGAACCTCCTGCTGCCTTCAGTATAAGGCCTGGAGGTGTCTACGAAACTAGGGGCGATTCAGTTGGATAAATGTTCAGTGGCAGGTCAGCGGCAATGAGATGAAGCATACCCACCATCAATCCGCATCCAACTGCGCCTTCAGTCCCGCAACGGCAGTGCGTGCTACACCGAGTAACCGGGATTCGTCCATGCCTTCCCGCGCACTGGCTGAAAGCCCGGACATCGTGCTGGCCACGAAGTCGGTCACCGAGGATGCGTGCTCCGGATGGGTGCGGGCGACGAACTCGCGAATTCGATCACGGCGCTGATTTGCCACCCGGCGTGCATGAATGACGCTGTCATCTCCGTCATTGCCTCGGGCGGCTTCGAGTACAAGGCACCCCCGCTGTTTCGGATCTCGCGCATAGGTTCGCGCGGCGCTCTCCAGCAATTCCGCCAGTGCATCCGCCGGCGCCCGCCCGGACAGCAGGATCTCGTCCAGCGCGAGGGCCGATTGCGCGTAGCGCTCGATGACCTGTGCGAAAAACTCGGACTTGCTACCAAACGCTTTGTAAAACTGGGCGGCTTCACACCGAGTGCGTCGGTCAGTGCCGCCAACCCCACAGTTTCGTAACTGCCAGCATGAAACAGACGCTGGCCCGTATCCAGTGCGGTTTCCATGTCGAAGCCTCGGGGCGGCCTCGAGCCCTCGGCGCTGATTGGGTATTTTCTTGCCAATCCCTCGTGGCCGTGACGATAGGCGGATTCTGTTATTGGCTTTTCAAGGCTACCTACTAGTCGGAGGGCAATCACGCCATCTATTTCCTGATCACGGCAATAGGGTTGTCCGTCAGCGAGCTGCGTCGCTCGGGCCCCTGATCGATCTCAGTGCGACGAGACGTAATCCGATTTGGCAAAGGCCGGCGGTATCGCGAAATTCTCCCGCATGCGCTTCGTTTCGGCGGCTGGCGTCAATCCGAAAAGCCGTTTGAACTCCCGATTGAACTGCGAAGGACTCGCATAACCCACGGCATGGCAGGCGGCCTCGGCGGTCATTCCCTGACGCACCATCAGCAAGCGCGCCTGGTGCAACCGCGTGGATTTCACGTACTGCATCGGCGAGGTGTGGGTAATGGTCTTGAAGTGGTTGTGGAACGTGGGAACGCTCATGCCGGCTTCACTGGCGAGTTGCGCCAGATCGAGCGGCTGGGCGTAAGTCGCGTGAATACAGCGTAGCGCCTTGCCGATCTTTCCGAACTGCCCGCGCATGGCCAGCGCCGCTCGCATCGCATCGCCCTGTGCTCCGGTGAGCACGCGAAAATAGAGCTCTCGAACCAGCGCCGGGCCCAGAATCGACGCCTCGAGCGGCTGGTTCATCGCTTCGAGAAAGCGCGCCAGAGATGCCCGTAACGCCGGGTCCATGGGGCTGGACATCAAACTCTGCGGCGCACTCGGCCGTGCTGTCCCGGCATCGCGCTCGATCTGGATCATCAACTCGGCGGCGAGCTGAAAATCCAGGTGCATGTAGATGGCCAGCAGCGGACGCTCCGGCGTCGCCTCGGTTTCCATCGTGAAGGGCACCGGCACCGAGACCGCCAGGTAGTGCTGCTCGTCGTACAGATACACCTGATCACCGAAGAACCCCTGTTTTCGCCCCTGACATACGAGCACGATGCCAGGATCGTACAGAACCGGAGTACGCGATAAGGGACTATCCGAGCGCAGGATGCGCACGTCAGGCAGCGCGGTCAGGTTGTAACCCTCGTTCGGCGCCAGCGCTCGAAGCAGCGCCACCATGTGCTGCTGTTCAGCCGTCGGTGGAGCGGGAATGGTCTTGTTCATGTCGTATCGCGTGAGATGATAAGAATAGGCAATAAAACAAGAACAATAAGCCTGAAAGCGTGAAATACAAAGGCGTAATGTGCAGCTCTCATTGATTCATTGGAGCCATCGCCATGTCGTCCAGCAAACTGTCTTCCAACAAGCAGTCGTCCAACAAACTCATTCTCATCACCGGCGTCAGCAGTGGCTTCGGCCGGGCGCTGGCTCAGGAAGCGCTGGCTAGCGGTCACCGCGTCGTCGGCACGGTGCGCAACGATCACGCCAGGCAAGCGTTCGAGCAGCTCGATCCGGCGAACGCGGTGGGCCGGGTGCTCGACGTGACCGACTTCGATGCCATCGACGGTGTCGTGGTCGACATCGAGGCGAGCGTCGGGCCGATCGACGTTCTCGTCAACAACGCCGGCTACGGCCACGAAGGGATCATGGAAGAGTCCACGCTGACCGAGATGCGTCGTCAGTTCGATGTGAACGTATTCGGTGCGGTCGCCGTGACGAAGGCCGTGTTGCCCTACATGCGCGCACGTCGGTGCGGGCATATCCTCAACATCACGTCGATGGGCGGCTTCATCACCATGCCGGGCATTGCCTATTACTGCGGCAGCAAGTTTGCGCTGGAAGGGATTTCCGAGGTGCTCGGCAAGGAAGTGAAGCCGTTCAATATCCACGTCACCGCCGTGGCCCCCGGCTCGTTTCGCACCGACTGGGCCGGCCGTTCGATGTCCCGCACACCGCGCTCGATTCCCGACTACGACGCGCTGTTCGATCCGATCCGCCATGCCCGCGAGGAGAAGAGCGGCCAGCAGCTCGGCGATCCGGCAAAGGCTGCCCGCGCCATGCTGGCCATCATCGACAGCGAGACGCCGCCGGCACATCTGCTGCTGGGAAGCGATGCGCTGGGGCTGGTGCGCGAAAAACTGTCGGCGATGGCCGAGGAGATCCAGGCATGGGAAACGCTCACGCGCTCGACCGATGGCTGAGGGTTCAGCATCGGCGACATCCGCGGGATGTCGCCGAATCTCAACTCTCCCGAAGCATCTCTTCGAGCATGGCGGCGTTGGGATCGTCCGGCTGGCTGACGACGGCATAGTTGTAATTGCCTTTCGACCAGTACTGCGCCATGAGCTTGCCGTCGATTCGCTTGCCCGGCTCCAGCATGTGATTGCCGGCACCCGGCGGGCGTATGTACATCATCATCTGACGCCCGGTCCGGTCACGATAGACCACCATCGCGGCAGGCCCTTGATCAGTGGCCAGCAGCCGCGCACTCGTCATCTCCAGGCCGGCGGCGCTAAGATCGGGCGGCATGATCCCGTCGCTGAAATGGGCCTGAAACAGTTTGACGATTCCCTCGCGGCTGTTGGCGTCCGGTTCGGAGACGGCGGTATCGCTGGCGTCGACAATACCGTTCCCATCGATAGCAGTGTTGCCGTCGATGGCAGTGTTTCTATCGATAGTCGTGTTCCCGTCGAGCGAGACGTTATCGGTGAACAGGCGATAGGCCTGAACGGCGTCGGCCATCGGCTGCGCCGAAATCGAGGGCGGGGTCATCATGTCGTGCACTTTCCAACCGCCGGTCATGCCGATACCCAGGGCCATGACCAGCATGGCCGCCGTCGCCAGCCAGCGTTGGCTGTTGGCTCGTTGGCGACGCCGAATCGCGGCGGGATCGAGTGCCGGGTTGTCTGGCCACTGTTCGGGGTTGGCGTAACGCGCGCGCAAGCGCCTTGCATCCACGCGCCACTGTTCGAGTTCCGCCGCCTGTTCGGGATTGGCCTGGAGCCAGGATTCGATCCACTGCCGGCGCTCGGCATCCAGCTGATCATCGAGATAGGCGTGCAGGTCCTGCTCGGTGGGGTGACGTGGATTCATTTGAGTCTCCAGAGTGACGGTGACGACGGTTTTTCCCCCGATGTTCCTTCGTCCAGGTCGCGCAGCGATCGGCGTGCCCGGGACAGTCGTGACATTACCGTACCGATCGGAATGTCCAGGGTTTCGCTGACTTCGCGGTAGCTCAGCCCCTCCACCGAAACGAGCACCAGCAGCGCCCGATGTTCCGGAGAAAGTCGGTCGAACGCCTCCCAGGTGGCGTTGGCCACGACGATATCTTCCGTCGAGGCGCTGGTCTGGGGGTCGCTGGTGAACAGCTGCATGAGCCTTGCGTAGCGCCCGGCGCGACGGCGACCGTCGATGAACTGACGATACAGAATCGAAAACAGCCAGGCGCGAAGATCACCATCGGGGCGGCGGCGCTGCCAGTGGCCGATCGCTTTCTCCATCGTCGCCTGTACCAGGTCATCGGCATCGCTGGGATTCTGGCTCAGCGACAGGGCAAAGCGCCGCAGACGCGGCAGTATTTCACGCAGTTGATCGTCATCGGGTGGGCTCATGGGGATTCCAGCGTGTCGAAGGAGGTCGCTGTAGGACGAATCGGTTGAAATTCTATTCCCTTCTGGCGTCGATGAAATTGCCAATATTTCTGCGACGCGATCCAGCGGGCGGGAATAAAGCGTCGACAGCGTCGTCCTACTGCCTCCATTCGGACAACGTTCCCCGGAGCGAACATGACCCTGAAAACTCCACCACCGTTGAATACGATATTTCGGTTCACGGTCATCGGACTCGTTATCGCCATCCTGGCGACGGCCTTCGCCTACGTGGGCGGTTGGCTGGACCCCGGCCGGCTGACCCCGGATCGGATGATCAATACGCTGGAAGACAACGCCGGTGTTCACGAAGGCTATCGCCGCAATCACGCCAAGGGGTACTGCGTGGTGGGCCGCTTCGAGAGCAATGGCAATGCGGCCAGCCTGTCCCGCGCCAGCGTTTTCGAAGCGGGACAGCAGAGTCCGCTCATCGGCCGGTTCGCGATTCCCGGGGGTAATCCGAATGCCAATGATGGCATGCCACCGATACGCAGTTTCGCGCTGCAATTCCAGTTGTCGAACGACGAGCAGTGGCGGACCGCAATGAACGCGATGCCTGTATTTCCGGTATCGACGCCGCAGGCATTCTGGGAACTGTTGAAAGCCTCCCAGCCGGATTCGCAGAGCGGCAAGCCGGATGCCGCGAAAATGTCGGCCTTCTTTGCCGACCATCCGGAAACCAAGCCATTCTTGGCATGGGCGAAAACCGCCCAGCGCTCCTCGAGCTTCGTCAACGTCGATTACAACAGCCTCGATGCCTTCCGCTTCATCGATGCCGCCGGGACTACACACTTCGTACGCTGGGGGCTGGTACCGGAAGCGCCGTTCACGGCGATGACCGACGCCCAGAAGCAGGATCCCGATTTCCTGTCCAAAGACCTGCGTGAACGCCTGGAGCAAGGGCCGCAGCGTTGGCATCTGATCGTGGCCGTGGCGAATCCGGGTGACCCGACCAATGATGCCACCCTGGTCTGGCCCGAGGATCGTCGCCAGATCGATGCCGGCGTTGTCACCATCGAGAGCGCCCAGGCTCAGGCCGACGGCCCCTGTCGGGATATCAACTACGACCCGCTGGTGCTGCCCGATGGCATCGCCGGCTCCGATGATCCGCTGCTGAGCGCGCGCTCCGCGGCCTATTCGGAATCCTATAACCGACGTACCCGCGAGGAGGCCGAATCGGCCACACCCTCCACCCAGGAGCCGCAATCATGAACTCACGGACCGCTACCTTTTCCGTTCCCGCTCGGCTGTTGCACTGGTCGATGGCTATCATGGTCATGTCGATGCTGTTCATCGGTATCGGCATGGTGGCCACGGTTTCCGAGCGTCACGTGTGGCTCGTTCAGCTCCACAAACCCCTGGGGATCGCGATTCTCGCCCTGGTCATCGTGCGTCTTCTGGTGCGCTGGCGTCACGGTACTCCGGCATTGCCTGCGGATTTACCCCCATGGCAGCGCACCGCTGCGCATCTGTCTCATTGGATGCTATACGCGCTGATGCTGGCGATGCCGCTGATCGGCTGGACCATGCTCTCGGCCGGCGGTTATCCGGTGACCCTGTATTCCGGTATCACGCTGCCGGATCTGGTGTCGCCTTCTGCCACGCTGTATAGCGCGTTGCGGTTTGCCCATACGTGGCTGGCGCTGAGTCTTTTCGCCGTCATTCTCATTCACCTAACGGCGGCCTTGTACCACGGCTTGATTCGTCGGGATGGCGTACTGGCAAGCATGACGAAAGGTCAAAAGCATCCGTGAACCGCATACCCTTTTCCTGAAAAGGCGAACGGGTTACCTATGAAAAAAGCGATCGGATCGGCGGCTTGTTGATCCTGATCGCTTTAACATTTCTGCATCAAACTCATGGCGGTAAGTGACCGGTTTTGCACCGGTCGGATCTCATCGGAAAAGAATCGCGCCAACGATCGAGCGCGGGACAAACGGATAAAAGCCGAGGTGATCAGCCTCGGCTTCGGGAGTTTCCTACCGCTTTCGATCAGTCGACTTTCAGGCGGGGTCGGTGTTGTAGAGCCGTTTCACGACGCCCATTTGCGCAGCACTCTGACCCTCCGCTATCAAACTCTGCTGCTCCCTGCCCAGCGCTTTCATGGTTTCCATTCCGGTCCGGTTCTGTTCGGCGCGAAGTGCATTGGCACTGGCTTCACTGTGACCCGCGCCGATATCCAGGCGCCAGGCGCCGAACTGGTTGGCCGTCATCATGGCCGGCTGCAGATTCAGTGGCTGGTGCAGTCTCTGCATGGCTTCCTGCTGGGCGATACTATCGTTGGCCTGCGCCAGTACCGGCATGATGCCGGCGAGGGCCACGGCGGCAGCGATCTGGGCCAGGCGGGGCATTATCTTGGTTTTCATCATCGACTCCTGTCATGGAAATAGCTACGACCTACGGTGTCGGTCGCTGTCGACAGAGAAATCATGTCACTGTCGGCTAAAGGTAAGACGCTCAATGACTGAATTTATTCCACTGCTTTTGTGACAATATCGCCTCACCTGAGACCATCCGAAGTTCTGCTGCTGCATATCTAGAATATAGAGCTGTGGCCAGAATTTCTGCGTTCTCTCGAGGTGGGATATCATGACACGGAGATGGGGGAATTGAGAAAATCACTAACCAATCTGTGACAGAGACAATTTCTTAAGTTTATGCAGGCCCGCTGGCCGCTCTTGGTTCACTGGACTCGGTGGCAACGGTCCCGACGTCGCGTCAGCTAGCAACGGGTTGCTTCAGTTCTGATACCTATTTTGGAGTTGCCCTGACGGTAGCTCTACGAGCGCCTGCTCAAGTGGGGCTTGGTTGCAGTTTGGTTGCTGATTCAGCGCTCTCGGGGCTCTAAGTGTGATGTGTGGAAAATCTTAAGTGACTGAGTTTTCTTGGAAACCGCATGGCAGGCGCGGTCTGGATTTCTCCATTCGCTGCATTCATAATCCCTTGGTCGTAGGTTCAAGTCCTACTGGGCCCACCATTTCTAGACTTTACGTCTGCCTTCAACCCCTGCGCGCTCCAGAGACATGGGATCTGATTTCGTGTTGCGCCTGAAGAATCGCCTGTCCCTAGTTTTTACGCTTCAACCGAAAACCCTCCCGACAGAAGTTTTGCCGCTCGCTCCCCTTGAGTTCGGGGAGGAGTCTGGCCGAAGGTCGGGCAATCGGGCCGGAGCGTCGGCGACCACCCAGATCGCGATAGATCTGGAATGAAGAGCAAAAAAATGGCCCACCTGGCGTCATCGGGGATGATGTAGCGCCTGGGGGCCAGAAAGATCGCTTTCGAAGGCGACCATGAACACGTTGGCAAACATGTGCGACGCTCACCGCACATGTGATGCATAGGCTGCATTGTCGCCGTTTTGCGTCAGGACGGGAAAGTAAAATGTGCAAAAATGCGGGCAATTTTATTGCTCTTTGGAAACATAGGCGGCTTCACGTCATTGCCTGGTAATTATTCATTGGGTTCTGTAAAGATAGTGTTTCATGTTGTGTAAACGTAGCGCCGTATAAAAAACCCGCGGCTGCCGAATGGAACAATCTCCGATCGGCACCGCGGGTTTGGCTGCTTCGGATAACCGAAGCGGGGCGCTGTTATTCAATTGCTGGGTTCATGGCCGCTTTATGTGATTGCTGCCCTGGGTCATTTGTCGAGAGACAATTGACATCGGTAGCTGAGCTTTTTCGGGAGCGCCCCGTTTCGAAAGTATGGCTAAAGTAGGGGGCTGTCAACCAGGGAATGCATTGAGGCAGTGGGCGGCGCATGGGTGAATTTGGCGATGTCGGCCGCCAGGCGACGGCTTGTCCAGGAAGAAGAAGGGTTCGGCGGCACTGAGGCTGATCTGTCGTGACAGGTAGACTCCCAAGATTATCGACACATTTTGAAACAAATTTGATCGGCATACTTGATGCGGATCAAATCATCTAATGCAGGTTGGGTCCACAGTGAGTCATGAAGCAGGGAAGGCTTCTTGAAAAGGACAGGCGTCGCAGGACGCGGCGACACAGGGATGCACGGCAGGATGCCGTGGTGAATCAGCAGGGATACGCAGCGCTTGGGGGAGTCGGCCAACCGACTCCCTTTCTTCGTTATGCATTTTTTTCTTCGCCGTGCGCTTTTTGGCAGCTTCATGGTGGGTAGTGATCGCAGTCGCTGCTAGGCTTTCCTTCACGGTGGAACCGATGTGGATGCCTTGGCGGTGTTAGCCGCGTGACCGTCACGGGATATTGTCGGTCATTGTGTATGTCGCCAAGATGTCACCCGAGATTACCCTTCGTTTGCGGTTCCTGTCAGGAACTGCCCTGATTTGTCGGCAGTGAGCATTACAATGATGGATTGGCTTTCTCAAAACAGCGCCGCCATTTCAGCCCTGACGGGTTTGTGCACGTTGCTGGTCTGGCTCTTCTATGCCCAGTTGCTGTATCTCAACTTCAGACGCCAACGCCAGCCCAAGATCATCATCAACCGCGGCTTCGGTCGTACGCTGCAGGCCCGTTGTGTCATCAGTAACATGAGCCCGGAGCCGATCTTCATCGAGCACATCGTGGCGATTCTTCACACGGACCAAGGGACAATTTCCCAGGATCTGATCGACTTCGAGGAATCGACCGCCAAGGACGATGGAGCAGATCGTCTGATCGAAACCACCCGGCAGGGGCCGATGCTCTCCGGCAGCTATAACCATATTGGTACCTTCCACGACATCATCGGTCGGGTGCTTCGTTTTCACGGGCTTCCCTCTGAAGACTTTCAGGCGACCGACGGTCGCACGCTGCAGGCGATAGAACTACGGGTCATCGCCATTTATGGTAGTGAAGACTCGCCAATAGGCGCTGCCAGAACTTTCGATCTGACCATGACCTCGTCAGGGGAAACCCTCGTACCGACCCGTCTTACCACCAAGCGCTATGCATCGCACCTGAGACGCCGCGTGGTTCGCCGATGGATTCGCGCGCTGGACGGTTAGGCGAGATGGCGGCAAGTCGACGCGGGCGGACAAACGTCATGTAGAGATTTCAGGCTGCCCGGCGACATCTTCATTTGGGGGGCGGCGATGGCGGGGCATTTCTGTTTCCGCCATATCCCCCACTGCGCTGATCAGCATGATTCTCTTGAAAGACTTGCTCTCGACGAGCATTTGCAGTGGCATCTCTGCGGGTTCTGCGCCACATTGAGCGGTGCGCCACGGAGGGCGCGGGGTCCACATATTTCAACATGCGCTCAGGGACGCTTGGCAGGGAGCCTTGGAGGGTCTGGTGTGGATGCGGCCGGCTGGTGACAGCCGGATCTTGTTGGTCAGCCTCGGTTTTATTTTGCCTTAAGTAATCTGTATCAAATTATTCGGTGACCAACGGGTCCACTGTGGTCGCTTGCGCCAAGGAGGTGCTGGAAGGAGCGAGACCGCAGGATGCGGCTATCACATGGATGCACGGCAGGATGCCGTGGTGCAATGTGGCATGGAATAGCAGCGTATTGGAGACTTAGAAATGCCGAGTCTCTTATCCGCTGTGCCTTTGATGTTATCGCTTTTTCAAGATGTTCTGTCCCTCTTTTCCATTCACGGTCGTGCGTCGGCTGTCTCAACTCCAGTTTGCTTCCGCCCCGTCAAACCTTCTGTTGCAGGAATCATCGACTCCAATCGTGTAGCGTGAAAACGCATCGGCTGTCTTTCGGCTAAGCATTGGCCAAAGCTCAGGGATGGCGGCACGTGGATTGCCTTTGTGCTTCCAGCAATTTCAGCAGTTCGCCCGCCGGCAGATCGACTGCTCGAGCTGCACCGGAACCCGCCCACTGTGCGCCGAACCCCGTTTCACCTTTGGCCTTCGCCGCAGCGTTCAAAGCCTTGCCCAGATCGTAGGCGCATGGATAGGCCGGAATCTCGCTGATCGCAACACCCTCTGCCCATGCCGTGTAACGATTGATCAAGCAGCGCGCCGGTCGACCGGAAATAGAGCGGACCATCACGGTTTCCACGCCGGAAACGACGCGAGCGCGGTAAGCCTCGTCGGCCAGGCTCTCCGGGCAACGAAGGAATGCCGTGCCCAGTTGTGCCGCCACCGCGCCTCCGTCGATGGCACGCTGAATATCGGCGCCATCCATCAGTCCGCCGGCGGCAATGATAGGAAGTGGAACCTCGCTGACGAACTGGCGGACCAGCGTCTGCGTCGATCGTCGTTCATCCGGCGCCGCAGGATCGAACATGCCGCGGTGACCGCCCGCCGCCCAGCCCTGGGCGATAATGGCATCGAGCCCGCCGTCCGCGATCCGGCGTGCTTCCGCCAGGGAAGTTGCGGTGGCTATCAGGCGACATCCGGCCAGACGCAAGGCCTCGATCTGATCCGGCCTTGGCAGGCCGAAATGAAAGCTGACGACGGCGGGACGAGTCTCGAGCAGCACTCCGAGCATGGCGTCATTGGTCTGAAAGGGCGTGTAAATCTCTCTCAGGCTCTCCGGTGGTGTGGCGTCGAACGCCTCGAACAGCGGGCGGGTGCGCTTGATCCAATGCCGTTCTCGAATGCTGTCGCGTACCGCGGATGCATGGCAGAAGACATTGACGTTGAACGGCCGAGAGGTCAGTGCCCGAGTTTCCTGAATGGCCTGCAGCGCGGCATCCGGCGTCGATGCCCCCAACCCCAGCCCGCCCAAGCCGCCCGCGTCGGAGACCGCCGCTGCCATGGCAGGGGTCGAAACGCCCGCCATGGGCGCCTGAAAAATGGGAGCCTCCAGGCCGAGATCATCAATGAATTTGCCAGGCATGGCCGCTACCTCCGGCGTGGGTTGAGGCTCGAAAGTCCAGGACTCGATGGATAGAGACCCGACAGGCTAAGTCCAGATCGGGTCGAAATTCTCTCGACGGGATTCGGGCGCACTATTAGCAGTAGATCAGGCCGCCAATGGCTGCAAGGGACCGAAACATTCATAGCGGCGGTCATCGGCCGCCACGCCATTGGTGTCCAGCATCTTATCGATCCTTTGCATCATGGGCAGCGGGCCGCAGAAATAGTAGGTCGCGTCCCAGCCGCCGACCCAACGTTCCAGATCGTTTGCTTCCAGCTCGCCGTCTTTTACCTGATGATCGCCGTTGCGATCCGTTTGTCGGGGTTCGCTGAAGCAAGTGTATAGCGCGAAGTTGGGGTGATCCTGGGCCAGCGTCTCCAGCTCGCTCGTGAAGGCGCGCACTCCACCGTGGCGTGCGGCTTGAATGAAGATTACCTGCCTCGATGCGGAAGCCTTCAACGCGGCATGGGCCATGGAGATCAGCGGTGTGATACCGACACCTCCGGCGATGAAGACCAGCTTCTTGTCCGCCGATGCCGACAGATCGAGCGTGAAGGCGCCGCATGGCGGGGAAAGCTCGATCCGGTCGCCCTGGGCTAGCCTGTCGTGAATGCGGTTCGAGACATCGCCGCCCGGGACGTCGCGATTTCCAACCTCACGTTTGACGCTGATTCGATAGGCTGCCGCCCCCGGCGCATTGGAGAGACTGTAGTTGCGCATGGCGGTGTTGCCGTCGGCGTCCTGCAAGCGAACCGAGACATACTGCCCCGGCAGATGGGCGGGCGGTGTGCCGCCGTCTGTCGGCACGAGTGTGAGCGAGACGATATTGTCGCTCTCGACCTGGCGTCGTTCGACCGTGAACGACTTGAAGCCCGCCCAACCCTGCCGTTCACGCTGCCCGGCGTAGATCGCCTGCTCGCGGTCGATGAAAACCTGAGCCAGTTCCCCGTAGGCGGCGGCCCAGGCATCGAGAATATCGTCGGTGGCTGCGTCGCCCAGCACTTCCTGGATCGAAGCCAGCAGGTTCTCGCCGACGATCGGGTAGTGCTCCGGCTGGATCGTCAACGACGCGTGCTTCTGGGCGATCACCTCGATGACGCCGGCCAGCGCCGAGGGGTCTTCGATGTGCCGGGCATAGGCCAGTATGGCGCCAGCCAGGGCGCGCTGTTGGCCTCCGGAGCGCTGATGTGCGGGGTTGAAGTAACGCCTGACCTCCGGATTGTGCTCGAACATCCGGGCATAGAAGTGGCGAGTCAGTGCCTCGCCATGCTGCTGGAGCACCGGAACGGTCCGTTTGATGGCATCGATCTGCGCGGCGGTTGGCATAGTGTCTCCTCAGATGATTTTAATGAGTATTTTATATACCTATTTAAATAAGAGTATTATTTACCAAATTATGACTGTCAAGCGCTGATGAAACTGACGACACATACCGACTACGCCTTGAGATTATTGATCTATCTGGCGGTGAGAAACGAAGAGATGCCGGCCACAGTGCAGTCGGCGGCGAGTCATTATGGTATTTCCGCGCACCATCTGGCCAAGGTCGCCCAGACGCTGGTGCAACTGGGCTACGTGATCAGCCTGCGCGGCCGGGGAGGCGGTTTGCGGCTCCAGCGACCCGCCGAGGAGATCAGCATCGGGGCGCTGGTAAGACAGACCGAGAACCTGGAGTTGCTGGAGTGCTTCGGGCCGGAGTCTACCTGCCCGATCGAGCCGGGCTGCCGGTTGAAGGGCGTGCTATGGAAAGCCCAGCAGGCGTTCCTGGCGGTGCTGGACGGCTACGTGCTGGCCGATCTCGCCGAGAATCGCCAGGAGCTGCGCATGCTGCTGGGCAGCCCCGGCTGAGCCGCGCATCCATGCGGCAAGGGCGATAGCGTCCGCCTACCGATTGACATCCACCACCAGCCGGCCGCGAACCTGGCCGGAGAGCAGATCGCCCGCCGCGGCGATCGCTTCCGAGAGGCCGATATCGGTAGTCGTCTGTTCGAGCCTATCCAGATCGAGCTCCGCCGCCAGTCGGGACCAGGCCTCCGTCCGTTCCGCATGGGGGCGGAACACGCTGTTGATGCCGAGCAGGCTCACGCCTCTCAGGATGAAGGGCGCGACGGTGGCCGGGAAATCCATGCCCTGAGCCAGCCCGCAGGCCGCCACCAGTCCGTCCATCTGGGTCTGGGCGCAGGCGTTGACCAGCGTGTGGCTGCCGACCGAATCGATGACGCCGGCCCAGCGCGCCTTGTCGAGCGGGCGGCCCGGTTTGTCCAGTTCGGCACGTGGCAGAATCTCCGACGCGCCGAGACGTTCCAGATAGGCCCGCTCTTCGACGCGCCCGGTCGAGGCGACGACGCGATAGCCCCGCCGCGCCAACAGCATCACGGCGAAACTCCCCACGCCGCCGCTGGCGCCGGTAACGAGTACATCACCGCTATCTGGCGTAAGGCCGTGGCGCTCCAGCGCGACGAGACTGAGCATGGCCGTATAGCCTGCGGTGCCGATCGCCATGGTCTGGCGTAGATCGAGGCCATCGGGCAGGGCGGTCAGCCACGCCGAGCGTACCCGCGCCATCTGCGTCAGCCCGCCCCAGTGCGCTTCGCCGATGCCCCAGCCATTGATCAGCACGCGGTCGCCCGGTTGCCAGTCCGGGCTGTCGCTCTCTGCCACCGTGCCGGCCAGATCGATGCCGGGTACCATCGGGAATTGCCGAATTACGGCTCCTTTGCCGGTGATCGCCAGGGCGTCCTTGTAGTTGAGCGTACTCCATTCCACCCGGACGAGAACGTCGCCCGGCGGGAGATCGTCCGCTTCCAGTCGACATAGCGCCGCCTCGGAAGACTGGTCTTCCCGCTGGCTGATCAGAATGGCGTCGAACATGGCTATCTCCTCGGTTGAGATCGGGCGTCTGGGGAAGGGCGAACGGTAACACGGGGTGATTACCGCCGATCCAGCGCCGGGGCGCACAGGATGATGAAGAACGCCAGGATCCCCAATAGGCAAAAAGCATAGTGCAGGGTGATGAAGTGAGCCGTGAAGCCGATCGCCGGGGGGCCGAACAGCATCGCGCCATAGCCCAGCGTGGCGACGCTGGCGATCGCCACGCCCGGTGATGTCTGCGGATCATTGGCAGCACGGGTGATCGCCAGTGGCATGATCAGTGCGTAGCCCACGCCAAGCAGCACGAACCCCGCCAACGCCGTGTAGAGATGGGCAAACAGAACGGCCAGCAATACGCCGGCCAGCGCCGAGGCTCCGGCGAACCGTGCCGCCTGCGTCGGGCCGAGGATCGATATCACGCGGTCGCCGAGCAGACGCATGATCACCATCGCCGCAGAAAAGACCGTATAGCCAAGCGCGCCCTGGGCTTCGCTGGCCGCGGTGACGGCGACCAGAAAGAGCGCGCTCCAGTCCGCCATGGCGCCTTCGCCGATCGACGCACACATGGCGATGACCCCCACCCACAGCAGCGGCCCCTTGGGCAGGGGAAAGAGACTGCCGCCGGGCGCACGGGGCCGGGTTTCCGACTGCCAGCCGATATGGGCGAACCAACTGGTGACGGCGTAGAGCAGGACGGCGAAGCTCGTGAAATGCACGACCAGGCCCAGATCGAGCTTGACCGCCACGTAGCCGGCGGCGGCACCGAGGCCGGCGCCCAGGCTCCACATCGCGTGGAGCGACGACATCACCCGCCGGCCGATGTAGCGCTCGGCCTCGCCGGCCCAGCTGTTCATGGCCACATCCATGGAGCCGTGAGCGCTGCCGAACAGGAACAGCGCGGGGGCCAGCAGCCACAAGTTGGGCGCCAGTGCGATCAACACCAGCGCTACCGAGTAGAAGAGCGCGATGGCGAGTGTCGTGCGTGCCGCACCGAACGCATCCGAAGCACGCCCGGCGAGCGGGAACGAGACGATGGCGCCCAGCGCGAGCAGCAACAGCAGCAGGCCCAACTGACCGCCATCGATATCGTTGTGCTGCACGACGGTGGGAATTCGCGAGGCCCAGGCGCCGAAGAGTCCGCCGTTCAGCACGAAGGCGGCCGCCACGGCGAGCCAGGTTTTACGAGCGCTAGGCATGAACGGGCTCCACTCTCTGATCATTCGATCCAATTCAGGGAGACATCATTGTAGCGCTTGAAGGGAAACATCCGCTGGGGACGAAAAAAAGCCGCTCGGGGAGAGCGGCACTCAGGGAGCAGACCACGAGAAAAGCTTGAGCTGGAGAGACCTGACGCTCGTCTCGATTGCGACCGTCAGATCCGGCGAATATCAGGCCGCTTTCGCTGCTGGCAGCAAATCGCCCTGATGCGCCATCTCGATCACCATGCCCAGCGACAGGCTCAAGGCATGCAGACGGTAATTCTGGGAATGGAATCCGCTGAGATAGTCCCGGGTGCCGATGAACTCCTTGCATATCCGGCAGGTGATCTCGTCCCATGCCTGGTCGCTATCACTGGAGTGGGCTTCGGAACATCCGCATCGCGGGCAGGAAATGTCGTGCTTCATTGATAGCCATCCTTGGCTTGTAACTACCCGATCGTCCTGATCGGCCTATGTGGGGGCAACTACCCAGGGCCAGGCGACCGATACCTCACCCCTTGTCAGCGATCCTTGCCGACGAAGGAATAATGGCACGCCTCAAAAAGTTGTACAAGAGTATTGTCGTGTATAGCAAAAGGTGACGTATGGCGGATTTCAAACAGCGTGAATGGGTCAAGTGGAAGTGGGGCGATCACTGGGCGCAAGGCCAGGTCACTCGGAAATTCCAGGAAAAGGTGACGAGGAAGCTGCAGGGCAGCGAGGTCACGCGAAAGGGTAGTGATAAGAACCCGGCCTACCTCATCAAGCAGGAGGATGGCGCCAGGGTGTTGAAGCTCCACAGTGAAGTGGAAAAAGCGTAGTCGAGGAGAGGGCGATGACATACGGTGAATTTGTACAACTTGCTCGGGAGGGTCGCGTGGCCGAACTGGATGTCGAGCCCTCGACGAGTCAAAGCTTCCAGTACCGCGCACATATCGATGGTCAGGACGTGATGCTGACGAATGACGATGGAACGCCGATATGCGACAACTCGCTGGGCCACGCCCGTCAGCGGCTGCGAAGCGCCGTCGAATCGCGATCCATACCGCTCTATCTGGTACAGCAGAGCCCTGGCACGCTCATGGTGGGCGATCGAATGTACTCGACCACGAACAAGACCCGGCTTGAATGATGTCGGGCCAGACTATTGATACGACGCGTCAGCGTTGCCCATCAATAATATTGGCGTCCTCGGTCATCTGCAGCTAGGTGGCACTTGGCCGCATTTCGGGATTCTCAGCAATTGCCCTTCTGCTCTATCGGACGTTAAGTCGCTTCATCTACATCTACGCGCGACTCTATTGATACGAAGACACGAAACCCGATAAATCCAGATAAAATCTCGCCATCGGCCAGGTGTACGCTGCGCCAGCAATGGCGCGGTTTCTGTCACTCTGATCAGGTGCATAGTCTTCGCCACATCTAGCGTGTAGGCAGGGCGATAGTGTTTTGGGGCATCGAAAAAGCAGGTCTGGTGCCCATCAGGATTCTATAATTACAAGTAAGCATTTGTTTTTATGAGAAATTTCCTAGTTTCTATAATCTAGATATACCATCCGATATACCTCGCAGCTTCAAAAGCTGACCGTAGGGTTGTGCATCGCACGCCCCGTAGCCATGGCTCCAATCCGCCAATCGAGTACCCGTCGGCTTTTCGATGGTACGCGACGAGACCGCATGCGTATTTGGGCTTTTCGTCCGCGCTGCCATGAGGGGCGAGATGTGGGCCGCTTACTTCTTGAGAAAGCAGAGCGCCATCTGTTCGCCAAACTCGATAAGATTTGGCTGGAAACCGAGATCTGTAGTAGAGCCTACGCATTCTACAAGCGTGCCGGTTGGCTTCCAATTGAGAAGCAGGACCGCGGCTTAATGAAATTCGTCAAAGCCCGATTCGTGGAGAATGAACTCTGAGTGGCAGTAATCGGCCAGAAGCCGACGTTAAGCCAGAGTCGATATAACGCTTTGCTCACCGGTAAATTATGAGCGAAGCGAGTAATTATCCACGTGCAGCAACTTGTTATATTATTCGTTGAATGTAATTTGTTTGATAATTGCAGTATTCCGCAAGCTTAGGCTGCCTAAATATCTCCGCGAGCTGGCATAAAACAACCAATCTGTCGTGGGACATAAGCAATAGATTTCGATAAAGTTGTTTGTGAAGCTTATGGTATTCTAGCCCCAAGTGTATGAAATTCAGCCCGCTTAGAAAGTAGCTATTTGAATGTCTAGCAATCTCACTAGGCTCTTTGTTTATTTCCCCAAAGAAAACTTCCAATGCATGCTCCGCGCTTGAACACTTTTCCAGCAGAGCCTTTATTTCATATCTATGAGGATTAACATCTTTGTCATAGTCATAGTGTTCCAGATACTCACTATCTTTGATGAACTCACAAACCAATCCATCTAAGTCGTTATTCTTCATCAGGAAAGACGCGACATCGGATTCTGTCTGGATTTCGATTTTTCTTTTAGCGAAAACCTCTCTTGTTTGATTCAACCATAAAAACATTCTTCTCTGGTTTTCTCGTATAGGGTTATCTGACTCGGCAAAGGCAACCTCTTGTTCATCGGCTGGCTTTAGAACACCTGTAATTTCATTAAGTTTTGCAGACCTATTGATATCTTCTGGAGTACAGTAATCAGGATTATTTGCGATACTTACACCAATCTGACGGTATGAATGGGCCACTAATCTGGAGCAAAATTGTTGCCTAGATGCTGATGACTTTCTTGTTTTTCCAAGGACTGCGCTTAGACTCGCTTCAGGCACGCTGTAAATGCTACCGGAAAGATTTCTCGCATAATTTACTACAGTATTGCGCGCCTGCTCGGTTAGCGGGCTTTTCAATCGAAGGACCTTTAACCCTTTAGGATCATCAGTCAAAACTCTTTGTGGATTAGTCGAATATACTCCATCCGTTAGAGCATGAATAATGGAGTGGCCAACATAGATCATTGCATGAGAGTAAATGCTGTCAGTAATAGTCTTGATGACAGGGCTAAACTTGCTATTCCCTGATTCTAATATAATGTCGCCTGGTACTAGCTTCTCAAAATCCAAAATGTACTTCATTCTAACTCCGTAGAGATATGACAGGTATTAGATAAAATGATCGTTTATTGGCTTAAATGCGTATGCGACCTTGCTCGAACCATCCGCTCTGGGTCGCATCCGGCCAAGAGCGGATTTTTAGTTGGTGCTGATATACGCCTAGATTTGCGGCTGGTTTCGAGCGCAGCGAAAAAAACATTCCGCCAATATGTACTCATTAGGTCGATTATCCACATCATATGACCGTTCGACAGCGCCCTCCAGTGGAAGGCAATCTATTCATACAAGAGAAATCAGAGTAACTTGTCGAAAAGTTCTTTCCATCGTTTTATATCGTCACCCTCAACGTATCGGCTCGTGTTCGCTAAAAGCTTATCTTTGACGCCCAGCGCGAGCTTTACTTTCCATCCGGGCTCCATGGCGAAGCCTTCTCTTTCAGCCCAATTCTTTATTTGAGGAACTATTGGTTTCGTCGGGTCATGAATGTCTTCAAATTCTTGTTCTGCACGTCGTTCCATTCGGTCGAGGACCTGAATCATTAGGGCAGTAGGCAGAAGGTCTTCTATTTCCGTACCCTTGAGGTCGGAAAAAACATCGTCAGTTTCGATTACCTTGTCCTTGTCATCAGAATACAGGTCTCCTTTAAGAGATTTGATAGCCTGCTTCCCAGCGGCGTCACTGTCTAGCAACACCTTCGGCAGGTCGTTATCTCTTCCAGATAAGATGGACGCTATAATCTTTGCGGTTTTGGCGCCACCGGACGGGGGGAAAACTAATTCGAACTTAGGTGCAATCTTTTTATTGCCTATCAATATGCTTTTGATAGCGGTAAGGTAATGTTGATCTGATGGGCCTTCGACGATGATTGGCTGACAGCCAAGAAGGAGGCTTTCTGCCACAGTCAAATTCAAGGCAGAATGGACCGCATAGGTTGCCCCATTGTCTTTCAGTCCTTTAGCTCCTCTCGTGACTCCTAAATCGCTTGAAGCCTCTGTGCTGCCATCGTCTCCCACGAATACTTTTCGGACACGATCCAGCCGGTCGGCATCGATCATAAACGGAGAGTGCGTTGTGAAAATCAACTGGTTAGTTTTAGCAAGGTTGTTGAAAAACGATGTTAAATCCCGCTGTGCGAGTGGATGCAACGAATGTCCTGGCTCATCAAGAAGCACGATTGCCTCTTCATGGGCATCCTCGCTTTCATAAGTGAAGACTAAAAAGAAGCTCAGAAACCATTGAAGTCCAGCGCTCCTGTTCTCGAGTTCAATTTCCTCAGGTCGGCGGTCATCCGCGACCAATATCCGAAAGTAGTTTCCATCAGCAACCAGCCGAAACCGATAGTTGCCTTGTTTCCACCAGTCTGAAAAGCTCCTCGTCAGCTTGGATGATGCTGATTGTAACAACGCCAAACGTTCACGAAGTTTTTTATCATCTTCTTTTATCTCGTCGTCAGCCTTACTTGTAACGTTTCCAATTTTCTGGCCTTGTTGATTTACTCTCTCAATAACACCTGTGGAACGGGCTAGCTCTAACATCTCTTCAGCACTCAGGCTAACTAGGTCGAACAATACCTTAAGAGTTCGAGTCTTTGCAGCCTCGCGCGCCCCCAAATCGCTACGCTCCATGTTATCGACGACATGTGGCAAATAAAGTTGGTCGTCTAAATTTCCATAATTTGAATAGTATACAAAGTTTGGCAACCTATTCTTGAAACGATTCCAAAGGCTTGGTCCCTTCTTAGGCTCTTCGCCTTCTTTGTCAGCAGGCTGTTCCAATGCGGGGTTAAAGGTATCCGAAAATTCGACATCTGGAAAATCGGGGAACTCGAAGCCGTACTGGCCTGCGAAATTTCGCCGAGCAATGATGGTCGAACCCTCTTTGACTTCGATGCCGTAACTATTAGCAATTTCGCTATCGGTTTCATTCAGTTCGAACTTGCAGTAAATGAACAGATGTAAAGCCGGTTCGCTGCGCATTTCTGAGTATCGACTGCGTGGCATATCATCAAGGAGGCTGATTTCACCGGTTGCCGTTGGGTTAAATTTCCAAAGAGGTAGCAACAGATTTGTCTTTCCCGCCTCGTTTTCACCAATCAAGGCGGTTACGTCTGAGACGTCAATCCAACCACTGTCATTAACAGACCGGAAGTTTGTTACTCGGAATTGTATTAATTTCATAATTAACCTTTATGCATAATTAAATGCCGATATCTGCAGTAAAACCCTAGGCTTCAGTGGCTCGTCTTCGAGCTAACAGGTATTAAGTAGCACGCCCGTTTCCCGCTTGAACGAGTGCGCGCGTTCAATATTTTCATAACGCATCACCGACGTGCTGATTTCAATGAATACTTTCCTCACGACTGCCATATGGCACCAATAAACACGTCTACCGCCTTTGCCGGAAGAGCCGCTTTGGGCCGGAACCTTTCAGCCTTCTCAAGGCCTGTTAGGAATACCTTTGGTATCAATCTGCCACATTCCGTTGCACTTCTCTATCCAACGTCTCCCGCCTTTCGTCGGGTAGGCTGCAAAATGCATCATTCCGCATCATTTCCGAGGGCGCCAAATCGGTCAGCCGCCCCAGCAACGGTGCGGCTTGGAGCCACCTGCAACGCTGCATCAAAACCGACCCATGTAGCGCGCAGGCGGGGAGGGGAGTCGACAGCGCGCCGGCGGTGCTGGCGTAAAACCCGCCGATCCAGGCCCCAGCCACGGCAACGACCACCCTTTCTGTCGCCGTATAGGAACACTTAGCACGATTCAGGCTTTTTAAGGAATCCCCTCATCGCCCATCGATTGGTCTAATGTCGCGGTCGGGCACGTCCACTCCTGTTCCGGCTGGCGTGCGAGCGCAAAACTGCATAAATCCGCATAGATTTCCGGCACTGTTCAGGGCTGCGCCACATCAGCCGTGGCGCGGCTCGAGGACGTTTCGGCAGGTGCGAAAATTCCGACCCATTTAGAGTGCGGGCGGGGCGGGGTGCTGATCGCACGTGGCGAGGTGAGACCGGCACAAGGGTGGCAGGCACGGGCCACGGGGGCGAGATCGGCCATCAGCGCGGCTCAGACTCGCCCAGGGGGCACGCAACGGCTTCGACGACACGCTGTGAGCCTATCGCGGCGCTAAAGGGCTCTCTGGGCCTCTGACGGCGCATGCGTCCGTTTCTCGCTCAGGCCGCCCGCGTGTTCCCGGTGTTCCCACTATTTTTCAGGTTCCTGTGAGAATCTGCCTGACTGTTCCTGATTGCTTTGACGAACGTGGCGAATGGCGCCAACCATAGAATTAGGCAAAATCCCTCTCTCTCGGCGAGCGATAGGGTTTGGATCAGGGCGCGGCGGTGCCGGTTTGCGCAAGCTGTGCCGTCATCCACTCAACGACGTTAGCGAGCCGTGTGTCGAAGGCGTCGGCATCGCCATCGGGCTCTCGCGCCATGCGCAAGAAGTAGCCCAGGTCGTCGGCCCGGGCGGGATAGCGCTCGACTGCCAGGGTGGCATGCTCCTCGAGCGTGACCGGCCAGCGGGTCTCGGCGGGGTGGCATAGCGTGTGCGTGGCGCGGATCAGCTTGCGGGCCGCCTCGCGCTGCAGACGGCGGCGCTCTTTTGGCGCGCCGGTGGCGGCGAGCCGCTGCCGATAGCACGCCAGCACCTTGGGAAAATCGCCGTTGACTGCGAGGGCGATGGCACGCGAGGGCTTGTGACGTGGCAGCGTACCGCGGCGATCCGTCCCCCACACGTAACGGCATTGATGCTTGAGCCAGTAGCCCCAGCTATGCCGGTGCGCCGGCGACAGCGCCTCGCTCAGCGTCCCTACGTCGAAGTCGATCTTCGATACCCCACGATGGTGCCTCTCGAACGTGGCTTTCAGCCGCTCGAGATCGGCCTGGCCGTCGGGCGTCAGCGGCCGAGACAGGAGCAGGGTCAAGTCGAGATCGGACGTGCCCGGAACCGCTTTCCCCCGCGCCACGCTGCCATAGACGTAGACGCTATCGAGACGCGCCCCGAGCTGATCGGCGAGTGCCCGACATGCCGCGTCGACGATGCCGACGAAGGCAGGTTGCAACGGCCCACACGGCGGCTCTGTGAGATAGCCCTGGGGTGTGACGTTGTCGGAGAAGGCCACGGCACGGGCTCCTGGTCGGCGTCATGGTTGGCGGTGCCGCTTCAATGCTATCAGCGTGTCGCGATGCCTGCCCCTTTTGCCTAGGGCCTCGCCGAACGCTCCTCGCCCCAACATCGAAAGCCCCGCGGCGGGCGGGGCTGTTGTCTGGTGTGTCTATCGAGGCGCTGGGCGTCGTCAGTGCGCCGGCAGCTCGAGCAAGGCCTGGAGTTCCTTGAGCCGTTGGGCGCGTTTGAGCGATCCCCCATAGACGTTGCGGCCGTCCTCGCAGGTCAATGGCGCGATGTCGGCCAGGGTTTCCGGCTGGGTGGCGTCGAGCTTGCCCGGGCGCAAGCGCCAGACCATCTCGCCGATGGCGGCGTACTGGCGTTTGCGGATCTCGTGATCGAGGTGCTGGGTCTCCTGATTGCTTAGCTGGTGCTTGATGACCGTGCCGGGCTCGGCAGTGGTATCCACTTGGAAGTGTTGCGCCATATACCCCGCGTTGTTGCAAAGATCGGTCTCTATCCGGCCGAACAGCGCCGGTAGCGTGGCATAGAACGCCGCGGCTGGCTCGCTCTGGCACAATGCCTCGGCGGCGGCCAACAGCATCTGCTGGGTCATGACTTCGCTGGCGTCACGGCGAGCCCGCTGGAACTGCTCCCGGGCGACCTGGGTATGCAGGCGTAGCCATTCCACCTGGGGCGCCAGCAGCTCGATCATGGCGTCGGTCTGCTCGACCTCGAGACGCCATTCCCGTTCGGCTTTCTGCTGTTCGCGGATCCCCTTGCCCTGCTTGCCGAAGTTCTCCAGAAACCCTTTGCGCCAGCTTTCGCCGGTCTGCCGGGATTGATGCTCGGCGGCATTGCGGGTCTTGCGCAGCCGTTCGAGTTCCTGGGCGGCGGGCGCCAGGCGTTCACGCTGGGCCAGGTAGTCGGCACGGGCCTGTTCCAGTCGGGCACTCGCTTTCTCGGGCGTCAGCGCGTTGATGGCCGAGGTCTGCGGCAGGTAGTCGAGGCGCTGGCCTTGCAGGCGCGTTTCGGTCGTCGTCATGGCGGCAGTCTCTCCGGTCGGTTGGGTGCGGGTTTGGGTGTCCTGACTGTTCTCGGTCGGGGTAGTCATGCGCTGGGCTCTCCTTGGGGTGCGGGGCATCGCCCTGGCCGGGGGTGGCCAGCCAGGGTCAGGGGGCTCGATTCGGGAAAACAGTCGCTCGCCAGGGGAGGAAGGGATGGGCTCGAGACGTCGCCGATACCGGTGTCATTTCCCGATGTACCAATGTCCCAATATTCCTCTGCCTGATTTCGAAAATCAGTGGCAACAAGGCAACAGAGGCAATTCCCTTTATTTTCAGTGACTTGTAAGTGGCAACGTGTTGCCGCTATTTTTGGAGTGGCAACAGGGTGGGAGCCATAGATAGGGATACAAGGAGATGTGTTGCCATTGTTGCCACCTCTCTGTTCTATAGGCAACGGCTGTAACCCGCATGGTTGCTGGGCGTTGCCACTGTTGCCAGTGTTGCCACTGAAACTAGGTTCCTGTGAAAAATGCTTCCTCATGCTGTCGCCTCCCGTTCGGTGTCGAGGCGGTCGGGATCGATCACGAAGAAACGCGCATACCCACCTCCTGGCAGGCGATAGTTTTTCTGGCGGCGGCCGCCGTCGGTCTTGGCCAACGCGCCGCTGGTTTCCAGGGTGCGCAGGATGCGTTCCCGGCCGTAGCCGCTGGCCGCTTCGGTGAGCGACGCCCGGTTGAACAGGTAAAGCCGCTTGCCGTCGACGATCTCGTAATACCCGGCGCGCTGGCGCACGTTGGGATTGGGTAGCGTGGCGGCGATGTCGGAGAACCGGCTATCGCCGTGCAGGGCGATGAAGTCGTTGATCGCGGCGACGATTTGGCGGTCCTCGGCGTTCCCGTCGCCGACGCTGGCCAGCCATTCGAGGAACAGGTGACGGCATGCCGTGGCGGCACTGGTGGCCGGCCAGGGCAGTAGCCCGTACTCGATGGCCAGCTCGCCGGCGAGACCGATCACCGCGAAGCGATCCGCGACGCGGCCGGCCTGGGGGCTGACGGCATCGAAGTGCTGGCGAATCTCGGTGAAACGGCGGTGGAAGTGGTCCGGGTCGGTCTCCTGTACCAGTCGTTCGACGAACGCCGGCCCCACGTGGCCGAAGTGCTGCGAGGCGGCCGTGGTCAAGCGCCGATGGAATAGCGCACCGCTCATGCCGTGGACGTCATCGAAGGCGCGATAGGTGCGGGTGCCGGCGTTGACGTCGACCATCCGCAGTTCGGCGCCGGCGTGGGCGCTGTTACCCGAGATGGCGGCGTGTTCGGACAGCGAGCGCTCCCCGCTGGACAGCGCCAGCACGCGCCAGTAGAGCTTGGGCCGTCCTTCCCGCTCCCGGGTCATGGTGCCCTTGCCGGTCCCGTTGGCGATGGCATAGGCCATCTCCTGGACACGCTTGGGGTCGGCGCGCTTGATCTCGTCGAGGATCAGTACCGTGTCGTTGCGTGACGATGCCTCGATCTCGATGCCGCCCTTGGAGAGATCCCAGGACGCGGCAAAGACGCCGGGATTGCCCCACACCGACGCGGCGAGGGACTGGGCGAGGGATTTACCGCTCGAGGAGTCGCCGACCAGATGCACGCCGCCGCCGTTGACGCCGACACGGGAAAGCACTGGCCCGGCCAGCGCACAGCAGACCGACAGGATCAGCACCGGGTTGCCCTGGCAGTAGTAGGCGAGTTCCTCTTGCCAGCTTGGGAGCGAGCCGCGCTCCGTGAACAGATGCGCGCCCTTGCCGCTGTCCTGAAACCGCACGTCGGCCTTACCAATGATGCGGTGGGGCAGCACGAACGCGCCGCTGGCGTCGTGCCAGCCCGGCCGGGTGGTAGTGGCCAGGATGCGGTTCAGCCCATGGTGGCTGGCGATATAGGCCGGCACGTGGCGACGCTGGTGGTACTCGATCTCGAGACCCTGGCGCATTAGCGCCTTCAACACTTCCTCGCCCTTACCGGCCAGCGCTTCCATCGGCATGACATGCTCGATGACCTGGCTCCGATGTCGGAACCGCAGCAGGCGGCCGATGCTGCCGTCATCGCTGTTGACGGTCTCGGCGTCGACATGGAGCGGGGCGCAGATCCAGACGTCGTAAGGCTGGCCCCCGTCGTCGTTATTGGTGTGCTTGATGCCGTGGTACCAGGTGCCGGCCCGGAAGATGCGGCCGTCGACACTGGTGGGCCCTTCGTACACTGCGAACGACGGTCGCTCGAGGCGTTCCAGGTTGGGTGCGGCCGGCTCGCCGACCACGGTCAGGTGCGGCTGTGACTCACTCATGGTCACCTCCCGTCATGCCAGCCTGTCGCTGGTCGTTCCGGGACGCCTCATCGAGCCGGGCCCGATGCCAGCGATACAGGTCGTTGAAGTCGGTCAGATCGTCGGGGCAGCCGTCCGGCCACTTGGGATAGAGCACCATCGCACCCACGGCCAGGGCGGCATCGTTGGCCGCCTGCCGCCCCGGATTGCCTTCGGTCTGGCGGTCGTCGTCGCCGGCGATGACGAGATCCAGCGAGCGATTCAGGGCGGCGCGCATCGTTTCGGCGACAGCGCGCAGATTGCCGGCGTTCATAGCGCACGCCACCGGGTCGCCGGTGAGGCGATAGAGCGTGGCGCCGGTTGCCCAGCCCTCGCAGATGAACAGCCGGCCACCGGCGACGGGCTCGCCGACTAGCGAGTAGGCGCCCTGGACCTGGCCGCCCTTGAGGAAGCGCTTTTTGCCGTTGGGCAGGATCCATTGCAGGTTGACCAGTTCGCCCTGGGCGTAGAGCGGCACCAGCAGCCAGCCGCGCCGGCACTGGCGCAGGCCATAGGCCGGGACGCCCCGGCTCATGAGGTAGGGATGGGTGGCGCTGGCCGGTTTGGCGGCGTCCCACACCGTGCGGGCCCGGGCCGCCGCTTCCTGGCGAGCGAGGGCCTTGTCGGCGGCGATACTCTCCAGCCGTTGGCGGTGGGCCGCTTCCGTCGCATCCGATACGCTCAATCCGGACGGATAGTTGGCAGCGGGAGACGTGATGGGAGCCGCGCCCCAGCGAAACACGCCCAGCCCCAGGCGCCGATCGATCGCCATGGCGGCGTCGACCTGCCGGCAGCCGAACAGGTAGCTGTAGAGCGAGACCAGATCGCCACCGTGGGCCTGGCGGTCAGCGAAGTCGTTCCACTTGCCGGTGACGAGCGAGACGCCGAACGAGCCGCTGGCACGGTCGCCGCGGGCGACGTTGCGAGCCACCCACTCGCTGCCCTGGCGGCTGCCTTGCGGCAGCCACTCACGGGTCAGGGTCTCGGCGTAAGCCAGTGAGGCGCGAGACACGCGCTGGATCTTGGCGACGACTTCAGACATGGCCAGCGCCTCCCTTGATAGTCTGCCGATGCGCTGCCGCACGTGCATCCAGGTCGCGCTGACGCGCCGCTGCCAGTAAGTCGCAGGCGTCGCCGACGAGGAAGCGCGACACCATGGCCAGATTGGAGAGATCCACCGAGGTCAGATCGTTGTCCCGGCCATTCATGGTCGAGAGCGTGAACATCAGATCCTTGATCGCGTCGAGGCGCATCTCCGCGTTGTCCAGCAACGTCTCGCGGTTGCTGCGCGGATCGATCAGCAGGCACTCGGTCTCGGTCAGGCAGTTGGCTTGCTCGAGGCGCTTATCCATGACGCATCTCCTCGGCCATCAGGTCATCGAGGTCGGCCAGGAACTGCTGACGTTCTTCCGGCGTGATCGCGCCCAGCTCGGCGGCCATGCGGGTCATGCCCAGCAGATGGGCAAGTTGATCGGGACGGCGATTGACGCGAAAAGCGATCAGCTTGGCACCGATAACGGCGGTAGCGATTTGATGCGGGGGAATGACGGATCGTGCGGACGCACGGGGGGCGTGTTCTGCCATGGGTGAGGCTCCTCTCTCTTCGAAGGAACCGCCCCGGCTGTCGCCAAACAGCTTGGGGGCGGACTGCACAGGGTTGGCGAACCGGAGAAAGAGGAACCCGGCAGACCCGAAGGTCTCCCCATGCAGCCCGCCATAACGACGCATTACGGGCACAAAAAAAGCGCCTGCAATGGTGTGGGCGCTACTGCGCCTCCTTCCTGTCGGGTCGCCAAACCCGGTTACGAATTTTGCCGTAACGAGAGCATCGTAGCCGGACCCTTTAGGAAGGTGCAAGCCCTCCCCGGCCAAAGGATGACGAATGGAGAGCGTCAGCCCCCGGCAAATCGGCGTGTGTCGGGGCGTGACACCGCCCCGGATTTTGCTAGGATCGTCATTGCTAAGAGTGTCTTTGAGAGCCCCGGCAGCCCCACGCTGACCGGGGTTTTCGCGTTTCGTAGGCACAAAGCCTCCCTATTCCCCTCGGCGTGAACGTCGAGCGGCTGTGTGAATCGAGTCGGATTAGGTCGGAGAGTGCGGGCGGTCTAGCAGTCGGTCTCGAGCGTCGGACCGCGATGCAGATCGCGCATCAGGACGGTATTGGGATCGCGGGGCAGCGTGGAATGCTTGCCGCCGCTACCGTTGCGCTCCATCAGCACCGCCACGCGGGTGCCGCTGGCGCTATGGCGGATCACTTCGCGGCCGGCGCGGTTGGTCGCGACGTTCAGCGCCTCGTCCAGTGCCGGGATATCTTCTTCGGTGAAGTTGAGCGACTGGTCGCCCACGGTCAGTGTGAAGCGTTTCATGCGCGGGCCTCCTGGGCAGTGTTGGCGAAGTGGTGAATCTGGCGGCCGGCCAGCGTGCGGTTGCGCTCGGCGAGACGGGCGGCGATCCAGCTATCCACCTCCTCCTCGAGCCAGGCGACGCTCTTGTCACCAATCGGCACCGGTGCCGGAAAGGTGCCGTTGCTGACGCCGGCATAGATCGCGGATCGGCTCTTGCCGGTCTTGAGCTCCACGTCGCGGCGACGCAACAGGCGGTTGCCGAGTTCGATGCGCTCGACCTTCTGGAAAGCGGTTGTCGTTGAGACGTTCGCCATGATGGTTCCTCGGTGGCTGTGATGACGTTTCCGAGCGGTTCCGGCTCGGGACGTGATCAGCTTGCCGGGGAGAAAGCAGGACTTCGAGCGATCTGCGTTGTAGAACGGGGGTTCACAGCAAACCCGGAGTGGATGCGCTTCGTTGACAAATCGGGGGAGGTAGCGGCGTCGCTTTAGGGCGAGACAAATATGAACAATGGCGGACAAATACGGCCAAATAAGGCAATCATTACGTAGCAGACCAGTATTTCAGCGCGAGTTGTAACCATTCATGATCGCAAACCAAAGCGTGCTCGCCGGAGAGATTCGCCATCGCCATGGCGTGTACTTCCTCGGCAGTGCGGGAAGCTCCGAAATAGTCTTTCTTGGCAAAGGTGTAGCAAGCGGCTTCAGGCACCCACACATGAAATTGCAGATTTCCAGCCGTCCTGACTGTGCCCTCCACCGAGTTTTCGCTCGATACTCCACAGACCACTAAATTCTCTATCCCACGCACTCTGAGCCATCGCTCCAACCCGGTGTGGATAAAGGCATCCGGCACGTTCTTTTCGAACACAGCTTCACTTTTTAATGGCTTGAAACCATCCTGAAAATCGGCGCCTCGTTGGCCAGGAGAAAACCCGGAAGTCGCTTCGCGAGAGATGTGCCGGATGTGAATGACTGGGAGCTCACGTTTACGCCAAATGGCGAGCAGCTCTGTGATGTATTTCTCGGCATCATGATTATTGCGATGAAGGATCCCGCGATCCTTCATGCAAACCTGTTGATCGATGATCAGAAGCGCACTACTTGAGAGAGTCAGTCGCTTGATTCCGAATTTCTCGATTTTCTCTTTTTCGGTTAGCGGTTGCTGGATGTCGTCAATTTTGAACCGAGCTCTGCAATCCAGATTCTTACACTCGAGATAGAGGACGCGATAACCCTCGGCCAGTATCTTACTGGAGCGAATTTTGGCAGGGCCACCACAAACCTTGCAGGAGAAGCGGCTCATCAATCTGCCTCGTTGGTCGTGGGATAGAGCCGATCCGCCCAAAACTGCATCATCGCTGGGCGCTGTTCCGGTGCCATATGCTCGGCATGGGTATAGATCCCCTCGACGCCTGGCAGCTTGTGCGAGAGCTGCATCTCGATCCACTCGCGGGGGTAGCCGTATTCCTTGAGCCCGGTGGCGACCATGTGGCGCAAGCCATGGGGCACCAAGCGGCCCTCGTACCCCATACGCTTGAACGCCATGTTGAACGTCGCGTTCGAGAGCGGTTGGCGAGGGTTGTTCCTGCCCGGAAAAAGCCACCCGAAAGGGTGGGTCATCCTATGGAGTTCGCGAAGCTCGAGAATGGCCTGAGAGGGCAGTGGGACCTTGTGTTCGCGGCCCATTTTCATTCGCTCGGCGGGAATCACCCAAACGCCAGCCTGAAGATCAAACTCATTCCATCTGGACAGACGAAGCTCACCGGGACGAACGGCGGTCAAGGTGAGCAATTTCAGTCCGATGCGAACGATGGGGCTGTTGGTGTACCCCTCGATAGCCTCGGCGAGAGCCGGGAATTCGTCTTGAGGAAGGTATGGGTAATGCTTTTTCTTCTGAGGCAGAAGCGCTGCGCCAAGATCCGTCAACGGATTGTAGGTGGCGCGCCCGGTAATGATGGCAAAACGGTAGATGTCCCGACAGAAGGCATGAACGCGCCGGCGTTGCTCCCCCTTTCCCGCTGCCTCGAGCCGACGCAGCAGCTCTAACCACTCGAGCGGCTTGATTCCCTCCAGGGGGCGGGAACCCACATAGGGGAAAACGTGACGCTCCAGTGCTGCCCAGCTTTGCTTGTCTCTGCCTGAGCCGGCTTTCCAGCGATGGCTCATGGTGTCGTGCCACTCCTTGGCCATGGCCCGAACGGTATGAGTGTTAGCCAGCTCCTTCTCCAGCTTTTCCTCCTTGCGCTGCTCGACCGGATCGATGCCTTTAGCGATGAGGCGTCGCGCGTCCGTTCGCCTTTCTCTGGCTTCGGCGAGCGTGATCTCGGGGTATGGGCCAAGGCTCATCATGTTGCGCTTGCCGTTGGGTCGGGTGTAACGCAAACGCCAGCCCCGGTGACCATTGGGCGAAATCCTGAGTTCCAATCCCAAGCCGTCTGATAGGGCGATGGTTTTGGGGCCTGGTTTGGTTGTTTCGATCTTGCGGGAGGTTAGCGGCATAGTGGCATACGAGTGACAATCGAACAGAGGGTTACTCCGATGAGTATGCCATCTGTATACCGGATTTGGGAGGAAGAATTGGGAACGCTGAGGACTGAATTGTAGTGTAACGCTATGAATTTTCTTTGTTTTTTGGAACTTCTTGGAACGTTAAGGAATGTAATTTGGTGCCCCCATCAGGATTCGAACCTGAGACCTTCCCCTTAGGAGGGGGACGCTCTATCCAGCTGAGCTATGGGGGCGGAAGGCGGAACAGCACAACGGCTGTTCGTCGAGCGAAGCATGTGTCTCGAGCGGCGCATAGTATAAGGGCCGGATTCGTCGAGATAAACCCGTGGGGGCCATTGCGTCGGGACGCTCTGCGCTGGCGTTGGTACAATGCCGCCTTTCCGATTCGAGCCTTCGCTATCTCATGCCGTGTTCTCATGCCTAGTTCTGATGACGCTTCCGAGCTGCCCACCGCGAGCCCGCGACACGGCAACGATATCCCCGTGGGGCAGGACCGGATCTTCGACGGCCTGGCCGACAAGTTCGCCAATAGCCTCTACGCCACGGCGCGCGGCCAGATCCGGCTGGCAGTGCTCGATCAGTTGCTGTCCTGTTCCCTGCCGCAGGACGGTGCGGCCGCGCTGGATGTAGGCGGCGGCCTCGGCCAGATGAGCGTTTGGCTGGCCGAGCGGGGGCATGATGTCACTCTGGCGGAGCCTTCCGCGGAGATGCTGGCGCGTGCGCAGGCCGAATTCGGCGAGTTGCCCATCCGGGCGCTGAATGCCTCGATCCAGGCGTTGCCGGAGCTGGCGCCGGGCCCATGGCCGCTGGTCGTATGCCACGCGGTGCTGGAATGGCTGGCCCAGCCGCGTCAGGCGGTTGTCACGTTGAAGTCCCTGCTGGCACCGGGCGGTCGTTTGTCGCTGATGGTGTTCAACCGCGATGCGTTGCGTTTTTCCAACGTGGTCAAGGGCAACCTCGACAAGGCGTTGGAGGACCGGCTTTCGGGCACCGGCCAGCGGCAGCGGTTGACGCCGATCTCGCCGCTGACGCATGCCGATCTCGAGCGCTGGTGTCGGGAAGAGGGGCTGGTGATCGAAAGCGTCGCCGGCATTCGGATCTTTCACGATTACCTGCGGGAACGTTCGCCGGACGAAGCCCAGCTTGCGACGATCATCGAGCTCGAAAAGCGCTACTGCCAGACCGAGCCGCACTGGCGCCTGGGGCGCTACCTTCACTACATCATTCGGCACGCCGACAGCGCGGGCCCAGAGGAGACGTTCTGATGTCGACGCAGCCACCGGCGTGTCAACTGCTCGCCCGCCAGGATGCGGACTATCGCGGCTGGCTATGGGTCGCGCCGCCCCGCGATGGCTGGCTCGAGTCCGGCGAGGGCAGCGTCTGGAGTGCGGAGCTGGACGTCTGCGATGCCTGGCGCCAGGCCGGGCGGCCGGCCTACGGCGCCCTCACCGCACCGTCTGCCGAGGTACCGGGCGCGGTGCTGTTCTGGCCCAAGAGCCATGCCCTGGGTGAATGGTGGCTGGCGGCGCTCAATGCGTCCTTGCCGGTTGGCACGCCGCTGCAGGTCGTCGGCGAGAATCAGGGCGGCATCAAACGGGTGCCGAATATGTTGGAAGGCTTTCAGCAGGTGTGCCGCAAGCTGGATACGGCACGTCGCTGCACGCTGTTCGCGAGCCGGACGGTCGAATCCGTTCGCAACCCGGAGGCCGTCTGGCAGAGTTTCACGGCAGAGGGGCTGACGCTTGAGACACACCCCGGCGTCTTCGGTCACGGCAAGCTCGACGAGGGCACGCGGCTGTTGATGGAGGCATTGACGCAGTCGCCGTTGCCGGCGCTTGGCAACGCGCCGCTACACGCGCTGGATGTCGGCTGTGGAGACGGCATTCTGGCGGCGTGGCTGGCATTGCAGGGCTGTGAAGTCACCGCGGTGGACATCAATGAATTCGCGGTCGAGGCGACACGCCGTACGCTGGCGGCCAATCAGTTGGCCGGAACGGTTCTCCAGAGCGACGTCTATCGCCAGTTGGAAGGTAGCTTCGACGCCATCGTCAGCAACCCGCCGTTTCATCAGCAGCGCTCGATCGATTATGGCCCCGCCGAGCGCTTGATCCGCGAGGCGCCGGCGCATCTCGTCGAAGGCGGCAGCCTGACGCTGGTCGCCAACGCCTTTCTGCCGTACCCGGACTGGCTCGAAGCCGCATTCGGGAGTTTCGAGATCCTGGCCGACAATCGCCGTTTTCGGGTCTATCGAGCGGTCAAGACCCGGCGTTAGTCTGAAGCTCACGCACGGTCTGGATCGCTCGCCGGTTGGCCGCGCTGACGTCCGTGGCCTGAATGCCGATCTCTTTCAGGGGAGCCCAGGGGATCTCGTTCCATTCACCGCTTTCCAGCCGGATGGCGGTCTCGAGCAACGTGCCGACCGGGCCGACATGATTCAACAGCGCCTCGGTGATCGAGGGATGCAGGGGCAGCGAGTCGACGAGCTCCGCCAGCGGGCGATTGAAGAATGCTTCCAGGTAGGAAAACAGACCCGCGATGAAGGCTTTTTCGGCCAGCTCCGCCTCGCTGCCGGCGAGCTCACGGCACAGGCAGGCGCGGGAGAGCGCCAACTGCAGTAGCGATTCCGGCTTGTCTTCCATCTCCGTCAGCGCCAGCAAGGTTGTCAGGCTGCGGATGCGCTGCGTGCCGATCAAGGCGACGGCTTGCGTGAGAGAGGTGATGTCGGCCTGACGCCGATATTTCGCGGTATTGACCAGCTTGAGCAGGCGCACGCCCAGGGTGGGATCGCACTCGATGGCGTTGGATATCTCGCGCACGCTCACCTTGGGTTTGTTGAGCGTGGCGATGAGCTTGAGCGTGGCGATACGATCGGTGGCGACCGCGGCGCCATGCATGATCTGAGGGCGAGCCAGGAAATAGCCCTGGAACAGATCGCAGCCGACGTGCCGACAGCATCTGAGGTCGTCTTCCGTCTCCAGCTTCTCGGCCAGTATCCGGATATGCGGGTGTCGCTGGCGTAGCGCGCCGACGATCTGTTCGAAGCCTTCGTTGCAGTAATGGGGATATTCGAGTTTGACGATATCCACGAGAGGCAGGTAAGGGTTCTCGGCATCTGCATCGGTGTAGTCGTCCAGCGCAAGCGTGAATCCGCGCTGGCGGAGCCGAACCAGTTGGTCATGCATGACATCGTCGAACGGAATGTCCTCGAGTATCTCGACGATCAGACGGGCCGGGTCGAACGGCAAGTCGTTGCTCAGCGTCTCCGCGGTAAAATTGACGTATAGCGGCTTGCCCTGGCTGACCGTCTGCAGATCGCCCTGGGTGAAAGCGTTCAGCAGAACCGTGCTGGTTGCGCGATTGCCATCGAACGGCATCGGCATCGGCCCGCCATCGGTCGGGCGGAACAGCAGCTCGAAGGCGACGATCTCGAGAGCGGCGTCGAAGATAGGTTGTCGCGCGAACAGTACCGATGCTGCTGGGGTTTCGGAGGCCTGCGACATGGGCTGTCCTCGATGAGCTCGTTCGTTGCGGCCCGGTGGCTGGTTGAACCTCAGTGGCTATGGTTCGATTTGCCTATCGAGCTAGCCATTCTGATCCGCGTAGGTGATATCGGTGATGATATAGTGCGTCTCACCGCCGGGGGCCGCGACGATGACATCATCATCGAGCGCTTTCCCCAGCATCGCCCGAGCCAGCGGCGCGTCGACACTGATCCAGTGCCTGGCGGTATCGGTTTCGTCATGGCCGACCAGGCGCACCGATAGCGTTTCGCCATCATCGTCTTCCAGCACGACATAAGCGCCGAAGTAGACTCGCCCCAGATCCGACGGCAGACGATCGACGACTTGCAGCTCGTCGAGTCGCTTGCGCAGGTATCGGATCCGCGCGATGACCCGATTGAGCTCTTTCTTGTTATAGGTGTAGTCCGCATTTTCGCTGCGGTCACCCAATGCGGCGGCTTCACCGACTTTCGTCGATAACTGCGGTCGTTTGATACGCGATAGATGATCATGAATACCCTGCAGTCGATCGAACCCCTGAGGCGTGATCAGATTGCTTTTCTTCTCCTGGCGCGGATCTGTCTTGGGATCGCGCCAGCGCGTCATGTTTCGACCTTGCATGTAAAATCTCTCGAGCCTTGAGGATCGAGATAGCCTAACGCGAATTCGCCGATCACCACTATGGGCATATCGAATACGCTCGCCCCATATGTGTTGGCCGGGCAGGTTTGTGGCATTAATCGAGGTCAAAGAGGGGTAGGGTGGGGCCGCTATACTCGGCAGTGAAATGGCGAGGAGAGCGAAGAATGCAGAATTCCATTCTGATTCCCATGGGGAAAAATCCGGCCTCCATGGCAGCGTTGCGTAAAGCGAGAGGGATCGCCCAGCACGAACACTCCCGACTCTACCTGCTGCATGTCGTCGAACCTCGGGAGAAGGGCGATGTGCTTGGCGCAGCGACCGGCGCTCCCACGCACGGACTGGATCGCGAGGATCTGGCACGGGGCCAAGCGTTGCTGGAAGCGTGGTGGGAGCGGCTGAACGAACCCATGGCCGCGGTGAACTTCCTGGCCAGGGATGGAAAACTGTCCGAGACCATCGCTGAAGAGGCCCGACGACTCGCGGTCGATGCGATCATCATGGGGACCTCAAGGAGATCACCGGGATGGAAAGGGACGATCGGCGAGATCAAACAGTCGACGCCCTGTCACCTGATCGTCGTCAACGAGGAAGAGAAATCGGTTCTGGAGCATGCGCCATGAACGGCAGAAAATCGGGACGATGGGGCAGGCGTCAGTGCATCACAGTATGACGGAACATGCTCTACGCGCCGCTACTCGCTTTTCATGGGTTCGCTATCGCTGAAATTTATCCATTGACTCAATGTGGATTCAAAGGACGGCTGGCTCGAGGGTTATCAACTCGGCAAGAGTATAGGTAGGACGTGTTGAATTCGGCTAACGTCAACAAGGCTGCATAATCGAGAATTCGAATGTTGCGCGACTCCTTGTCGCGCGTCAGCAGCCCCTGGAACTCGAGCTGACTGAGACAGCGACAGACATGCACATTGGTCATTCCCAGTAAATCGCCGATGACCTGTTGGGAAACGGGAAGCGTCAGTTCCTGGATTTCGCCACGCGCCAGATTGAGACGTGCATGCAGCTCCAGAATGAAATAGGCGATCCGGGTCGTGGCGTCGTGGCTGATCAGATTGTTGAGCCGATCCGCCATGATGTTGCATTGATGCATGGAGGTCGCCAGCACGGCATTCACCAGGCTGTGATCTTTCTGCATCCCCAGGTCGAGTTGGGATTTATGCATAGGGATGACCAGACCCTCGGTGAGCATGATGACTTCATCGAAACGCCCGCCTGCGTGATAGTCGCGCAGGCCCACGATGTCACCCGGTAGATAGAGATCGATGATCTGACGTTTGCCCTCTTCCGTGACGCGACAGGAGCACGCCCAGCCATTCTGAATGGCCAGCACATACTTGGTGTTCAATTCGTGATTCTTGATCACGCTGCCTTTTTTGAACCGGCGTGGCGCTTGCTGGAGTTCGGTCAAGGTTTCACGATTGGTGATCGACAGCGGCGAGTGACGCGAAAGAATCTCGAAATAAAGTGAATAACCTTGCCACGGCTGTGAGTTCGCCGCGGGGCGCTGGGAAATCTTGAGCGATGGCGCGGCGGCTTCGACTAACGAAGACATGGAAATCTACCTCGATGAATACCCGGTCATATTGCTCGCCGGGTTTGACTTGAAATTCTTTCTATGCAGGTTGATCGACCTGATTGGCCGTCCTTGTATCAGCCGGACCCGGTGTGTCCGGGCGATAGTCATGAAATTTACGCGGGTTGAAATAACTCATACGAAACTCTCCCTATCCTTGGGTTCATGTCGTGGTTTGACGTTGCCACTGCTTATGAAGCTAGTGGATATCCAATTTCCGTCGAGTGGATCGTGTTCTTAAATGTTATTCATTGTAGTTAAGAAATGACGTTTTTTATTTCCTTTTGGTAAGGCTAGTTTTAGTTAGGTGCAACCTGCTGTATTCCACCAATAATTGTCCAATCCTTTTCAAACTTGATCTGCGTCAATTGTTGTTGGATTTTTAGCTTGTTTTAGAGTGCGACTAACGCTAAGCGTTGTTATAGACGGAAAAGTCGATGTGAAAATTAACTTATGTGCAACTCGGTTGATTACAAAAAAAATCCCTCTTTTGGGATCGTTGATTGGAATCTTTTTACTGTTCCTGAAAGAAAGGTCGCGAGAGTTGGTGCGGCCCATGGCTGTCACGCCGTACGTATTCGCTAGCTGCGGCACTGAGAAGAGAAGCTACGCTCTGTCTGAAAAATGCCTGCGCTCGCCCATCCGGCGTTAAAAATTGACTNNCTCGTAAACTCCGCTGTTTCGTCAATTTTTGCCTAGTCTGGCCATCGCTCGCCGATTTTTCAGACAGAGCTTAAAAGGCTTGGGAGGGATGAAACGCTGATGACGCATCGGTGGAATTGGTTTCGGCTCAAGGAGTGGGCGCGCAGGATCATTGTGGCGCACACGGTCACTGTGCGTTCTTCATCCAATACCGGCATCATTTCTTTCCAGCGACCGTAGCAGGGCGCCCATGCCTTCAGGAGCTCTGGCGTTGCGTCGCGAGCTGGTCTTGACGCGCATGGTCTGCAACCAGTCGATGGTAAATCCGTGTTGTTGCAAGGTGCCGACGAGCTTGACGTCTTCGTGGGCGACCAGGGGCGCGAATCCACCCACGGCGAGATAGGCGGCAACGCTGACGCCCAGGTTGGCGCCATGAATATGGCGTCCATCGGCGACTGAACGACGATGAGCCAGATAGCGGCGACGGATCTCCTGGGACAGATTGGCCCAATCGAGCAGGTGGACACCACCACAGACGGCGTCGGCGCGACTGGCGAGCTGGTGCACCAGCCAGTCCGCTTCGACGACGGTATCGGCGTCGGTGAACGCCAGCCAGCGCGCGCCCTGGTCTATCAGCCAGTTCGCGCCGCGATGGCGAGCCAGCCCAACGTTGGTAAAGGCGACTTCCAGTACATCGACCCCTGCCCGCCGGGCGATCGCCGCCGAGTCGTCGGTGCAGGCATCCAGCACGATCACGATCCGAACGGCCTCACCGTCCAATTGCGGATGGCAGGCGGCGAGCCTGAGCGAGGCAATACAGGCGTCGAGCGTTTCCTCCTCGTCATGAGCCGGCACCACGATGCCGATCAAGGCGCGGTACTCTGGCGAGGCAACCGGTTCACTGCCGTGGCGAACGTCATTTCAATGCCTCCCAGCGTCCCACATCGAGCGCATCCCGAGACCACAGGTCGATGCGAAAATCACGTTCCACCAGGCTCGATACGGCATGAAGTTCGAGGCAGTCATGCAAGCGTTCATGCACGGCATCGCCGGAGCGATAGCCGTCCTGGAGAGGGTGACGCCAATGACAGGCGATCAGATCGCCGGAGGGTCGTAGCGCTCGCTGCAAGTTGTAGATCGTGGCGACCAATGCTGGCTCCTGCAGGTAATAGCCCACCTCGCTGAAAACGATGAGATCGAAGGTGGACGCGGGCAAGGCGGTGGGTAACGTTCGCTGTTCGAAGCGGGCGTTATCGAGATGGCCGAGGCGTCTTCTGGCGCTGGCCACGGCGCTGGGGCTGGCATCCCAACCGGTAAAGGCGTCGCAACGCTGAATCAGTTCCGCGCTCAGGGCGCCGATGGAACAGCCAGGCTCGAAGCCGTGGCGATAGCGCTGGCGAGGCAGCATCGCCAGGGTCAGCGCGCGCTTGCGGGCCTCGTACCAGCGGGTGTCGTACCCCCAGGGATCGATGGAATCGGCATGCAGCCGCTCGAAGTGTGCCAACAGTCGCGGGTCACTCATAGCAGCACGACTTCGTGGTCCTGCATCAGCCGAGCGAGCGTGTGACTCGAGAGGACCGCCGGCCGGCCGGTCGAGGGATCGGCTTCGCACTGGCTGGCATGCTCGATCATCGCCGTTCGTTTGCGCGCCAGCTCGGGCGTACCGACCGCAATGCGTCTGGCCCGGTGCCAGGGAACACGGCTGTCGCCCGGCTCGGCCCAATGCCACATCCAGATGGGCAGTTCGATCAGCGCCAGCTTGCGATCCTCCGCCAACCGGGCACAGACCCGCCCCGTCGCCTCGTGATCCGGGTGGCCGTCACCCCGCCAGGTGGTGACGATCACGTCATCGGCTCGCAGCAGCTGATGCAGACGATAGGCCAGTTCATGGGTCTCTTCGCCGACCCGGGTGTCGGTGAGATGCAGCCGAATGACATCCAGGCGCTGGATACCGAGTCGCGATAACGCTCGCCGACTCTCTTCCGCCCTTATTTGGCCCAATCGTTCTTCCGGCCACGCGCTGGAGCCTGGATGGCTGCCGGTGCCATCGGTGACCGAAACCACCAGCAGTTCGCGGCCAAGTGCCGACCACTGTTGCAGCAGCGCACCGCAGCCAAGAATCTCGTCGTCTGGGTGTGGGGCGACGACGACGATGCGGGCTCCCGCGGGAGCCACTGTCTCGGCGTCGACCCTGGGGAGGGCGGCAAGTCCGGGCCACTGATTCCACTCGTCGAGCGCCGTGCCTGTGCCGAGTATCCGGCGATCATCGGCGGCCAGCGCTGCATCGGGATTGATGCCATCGGAACTCATCACGTCAATCTCCATCCCTGGGGCGCGCAATGTTTGGGGCCGCTATCATCGGGCGCGCAGGCCTTTTCGGTGCCGGTGGCGCTATTTTGCCGGGCGCGTTGCTGCAGGCTTCGTCCTATCGCCTCGAGGTCCCGCTCCGCGTGTGCCTGACGCACGAACACCGGCAGGTCCGCGACCATTCTGGCGAACGCTGCGTCACGACAGTAGGGGCCAGCGCCAAGCGCCCGCCCGGCGTGCTCGATGACCGTCGAGACGATGTCATCGATAGCGGCGCGCACCGACAGCGCAAGATGCCGGGCATCCTGATGAGGATGGCAGTCGATCCAGGCTGCAGCATCACGCAGCCTCGAAGCGCCATTGTCGAGAACCACGTCCACCATGCCGAGGTGGGCCAATCGATGTGGCTCCTCGGAGGTCGTTGCGGCCAGCAGGGTGTCGCCGATGCGCACGGCGCCGCCCCACCAGCAGGCGGCGACGCCGATACCTCCATGCCAGAAGCCGGGCCGTTGCAGATATGCCTCCGCGCCGCCGACGAGGGTCGCTTCGACGTCAGCGAACTCAACCTCGATGCTTGCGGTCGCGGCCATACCCACGGCGGACCAGCCCGACTGCATCAGCCTGACGCCCGGCTGCGCCAAGTCGACGGCCGCGAGATAGGGAACTGTCTCGTACCAGGTCGTCACCAGCGCATGGGTCACCGCATGGGCCCCGGAACACCACGCCTTCTTGCCGTTGAGCACGACGCGGTCACCGTCGGCCATTGGCAGCGGTCCTCGTGGCGCGAGCGTCAGTCGGGCGAACGGTGGCTCGGCAGCCCAGACGGCCCAGCGCGCGGTCGCCGGGTAGCGTCGAGGACGGGAAATCTCTTCGAGGATAGCCATGGCATCGGTATGGCCTTCGAACAGCTTGGCCAGGCCGAGGTCGAGGCTGGCGACGTTCGACAGGCGCTGCCACCGCTCCAGCGTTCGACCGCCTGCGGGTAACGGGAGCTGATCAAGCTGCAACGTCAGCAAATGCGCGAATCGGTTTGCCAGGACTTCAGGCTCGTCAGCCGGTGAGGGCCATTCCTTGGCCAGTTGAATCAACGTCTCGACCTCGTCGGGAGAGGGCATGTCGAGTTCGTTCGACACCGGGGTATGCATCACGGCTAGCAATCCTGTCGGGCGGCGCGCCCATTCATCCATGAGAATAGTCGTTGTTGAACGCTCACCGGATATTTCCAGATCGGCAACATCCCTCCACAAGAGGCTACGACCGTCTCAGCGAAAAACCAGCAAGTTCCGATGAGCGTGCTGGAACCGGCGCTGCCTGTCGTCACGGAAAAAGGGCGGCGTTCCCTGGCACTCTGTGAGGCTAACCGACGATCAGAAACAAGTTGGCAACGCAGATTAAGGACGCTGCCTTAATATCGAATCTATTTATTCAGATTAATGCTTTGAACGGGGAATGGGCCGGGAAATTAATGATTTTGTTTGGCATTTTCCAAGAAAGAGATGTGCCTCGGGCTTTATCGGCGGCATGTTACTGATGGAGGGTGTCGATTGAGATGTTCCCTTTATTCCTGGTGTTCGACAGATCACGGAGATAAGCGCGTTGGGATAAGCGCGTTGGGATAAGCACGTCAGGGTAAAGTGCGATGTGAAAAGCGTGACGACGACAGATTTCCCGCTGCAGCGGCTACACTGAACTTCGCATCGTCATCAATGCATGAAATGTGTCGTGAAAAAAGCATCAGCTTTTTCGTCCATCGACGGTCCGCGCGCGACCTCGGTGACCAATTGCCGCACCTCCCTGCATGGCTTGCGGTGACGCCCACTTGCTATGATGAGCCTTATCGTGAGAAGGCCTTGGGGAGTAGACAAGCATGCTGAGCGTATTGATGTTCCTGCTGATTTTCGTAGGCGTCGCGATTTCCGTCTATCAGGTCTATGACATCTATTACGCCCAGAACTTCGAGGATGACGAGCGCCAGACCCATCGCGATAGCCCGCTCGGTCAGCTGTCACGACAGGCCGAGCAGTATGCGGCGACCGGCGAGTCCCAGAGTTTTCTCGATCTTGTCAGCCGGCTGTTTGGCGCGCGCTTTGACCAGGGCCTTGTGCTCTCCGCAGCCTCCCGCCCGAACGCCTCGCAGTATCTGGCGGCGCTGCTGCGACGTCAGCGCCAGATCGTCTCCAACGGACGCGTTCGGGTTCGTCACCCGCTGTCCTGGAATACCAATCCTCCCACCAGCGATAGTCGGCCGGTGCTGTTGTCGCTGGTGTTGATCAATTGCCTGGTGGTGATGTTCTTCGGAGGGCTCAGTCTCTACACGATCGCTTACCAGGTCTCCGTGGAGTCACTGGCGTGGATGAACAGCGAGTGGGTTCTGATGCTGCTCATCTACGTCGTGATCGCGATCACGCATGGCATTTCCCGGCTCGACGCCTACCTGCACGATCTCTATCTGATCGGCACCCTGAGTCGCCCGACCATCTGAGCAGCTGTTACCGCGTCATTGGCTCCATCGGCGTCTCGGGCCCGTCTCCGGCTACTCCTCGAGAGAGGTGTCCCGAGCGGGGCGGTTCCAGATGCCGGGGCCGCTCGTCTCCAGTTCATTGAGTTCTTTGACGCGTTGCCTTGCATTGTACTCGCGATGGTACACGCCCACGGTCCAGTTGCGGTGATGGGTATCGGAAATGATGAAGTGTTCGTGAGGCGTACCGGCCTGCTTGGTCTTCACAATGTAGCGGCTGAACATTTCGAGTCCCTGTCTCGCTTCTTATAATTAGGCAATTCTAATATAAAATATCGGTCATTCGGAGTCGGGTCGAGCGGGGTTGGCGCGACCTGTTGCTGCTGTCGTCGATGTCAGTCGTGGGCTCTTCAAGCCCCTGAGTTCTACAGCGCTTGAGGATCAAGCCCCGAGCACCGGCGCGAGCCCAGTATAAGTCCTCACTGAATCATCCGTTGGCGGGTTGCCAGTCGACGCCGGATGGCGGCTGCTCCAGTGATCCTGGCGGCGGTTTTCCCCTGTCTACCTAACCGATGTTATGTAATTGATCCAGCTAACATGCTGTCATGCTTGAAAAATTCAAGAAGGCAAGCGTGCATGGGTCAGCAGGAAGGATGTATTGCCCACCATTTCAGTCACTATGCAAAACTCTCCGACAATGACCGGCGACAGCTCGATGCTCTGGAGGGGTCTGCGACTGACGTTATCAAGGGACAGGTACTGTGGCATGAAGGAGATATGGCGCGGGATTTTTATATCTTGCGCAAGGGTTGGGCCTACGCGTCCCGTTATCTGGAAAGTGGTACCCGCCATATTCTCGAGATCTATTTACCCGGCGATGTCATCGGGCTGAGTGATTTTGCATTCAAGCAGCGCCCGTCTAGCGTCGCCATGCTGGAGGACGGCGCCATCGTGCCGGTCGCGACCCGGCAGCTACTGAACCTGTTCCGTGAGTCATCGAGTCTCATGTCGGTCTGCTTCGCCGCCTGCTCCTATCAGCAGGCCGTGTTGAGTGAGCGCCTGGTGCATCTGTCTCGTCGCAGTGCCCGTCAACGCGTGGCCTATCTGCTGTTCGAAATTGCCTGCCGTCTGCGACGTAACCGTCATACCCCGGGGGAGTGCTTTCGCTTGCCGTTGTCTCAACAGCAGCTCGCCGATGCGTTGGGGCTGTCGCCGGTCCACGTCAGTCGTACGCTGACGGCGTTTCGACAGGAAGGGCTGCTCAAGCTTTCGCGGGGTTGGGTGCATATGCTGGATATGCAGGCGTTGGCCAACGAGGGCAGTATCGTGGGCTGTCTGCATCACCACGTCGAGCTGACGGTCTGAACGAGGTTCTGCTGGATCTCTACGACGCATGAACCCATCGGCATGCAAGGGCGGTTTTCGAAGTGGCGATCCGGGTTTGCCAACAGTGGTTATACCGGCGGGGCCTGGCGGTAGTGGCGAAAAGATAGCTATCTGAGGCGGAATGCCAGACACGAAAAACTCGCCCTCGTCAGTCACGAGAGCGAGCCGAGATGACACCTGGCAACGGTGCCTGCTAGACCGCTGCGCGTCGCGAAGCGCGGCTCAGCGCACTGGTCATTTCGATCGCCATGGTCAGATCTGCCAGCTCCCGCGGGGAGAACGCATTCAGCGCCAGCTTGCGAGTCGTCGGGTTGGCAGGACGGAAGTGGGTGAAAGATTCACACCACGCCAGCGCCGCTTTTTCGCGCTCATCGAATTCGTCGGACTCTGCCCAGGCGGTCAGTGCCTGCAGCTTGCTGGAAGAGATACCCAGGGCTTCTGCCTGCTCGCGACGAAAATGCGTGCAGCTCAGGCAACCATTGATCTGGGAGGCGCGTAATTCCGCCAGGCAGCGAATGGACGGATCCAGTGAGCAGGCGTGCAGGGATCTTGCAGATTTATCGATGTTTTTGACATCGATCGTTTGCCACTTGTCAGCGTTCATCTCGGTCTCCTGAATTCAGGTGTAATGCGATTAAACGACTATCGTTCTCAAGTTTCCACAGCTTTGATTGGAAAGTTCAATCACGGTTAAAGAGTGAAACTATGGTTTAGATGTCATCAGGAAACCAAACGCCCCGCGGAGCGGGGCGTCGAAAGCGTGTCAACGGCGACCGATCAACAAGCCGATCACGGCCCCTGCCAGCGTGGCGGCGCCGATGCTGGGCCATGGATTTTCATGCACGTAGCGATCGCACTCGTTGAGGGACTGGTTCGCCGAGCGCTTGAAACGGCGGTCGCGGCGACGCGCTTCTGCCGCCATGCGAGCGTACTGTTCCTCGCTCTGCAGGCGTGCCTCTTCGATCGCGTCCTGGGCGTCGTCTCGCAAGTCACGTCCCAACGCCTGGCCCTGGTCACCGATGTCATGCAGATCGTCTCGAATGCGATCGGTACGGGCTTCGCGGTCTTCACGTTTGAATAGGCTCATGTTTCACCTCCCTGATGGATGGGCCTGAATGCGTATGACAGCGTAGTCGCTGTGAAGTGCCCGCGCCGCCGGAATTGTCCGCGTTTCCGGATCCGATTCTCGCCCGGCGGTCGAATCGGCGAGCGTCAGGTATAGTCGGCGTGCGATTTGGATGGGGTAGACGGGGAGCGAAACGTGTCGTTGCAACTCTGGTTGTCTCTTTTGGCGATCTGCGCGCTTGGCGCCATGTCGCCCGGCCCCAGCCTGGCCATGGTGATGCAGAACACCGTCGGCGGGGGGCGACTTTGCGGCGTCATCGCCGGCATGACCCACGCGCTGGGCGTCGGGCTGTACGCGGGGCTGACGGTGCTGGGGTTGGCGGCAGTCATCGTCCATCAGCCGTGGCTGTACCGCGTGGTGACCTGGGGTGGCGCGCTCTATCTGGCGTGGATGGGCATTCAGGCGCTCAGGGCCAGCGGCGGCGGCGGTTTCAGCTTTTCCGATCAGGCCAGCGATTGGCGCCGTGCCATGCGCGACGGCCTGCTGGTGGCACTGGGCAATCCCAAGCTGATCGTGTTCTTCGTCGCGCTGTTGAGTCAGTTCGTCAGCGCCGACTTGAGCGCGGCCGGACGCTGGTCGATCGTCGCCACCGCGACGCTGGTGGACGGCGGCTGGTACGTGCTGGTGGCGCTGTTGCTGTCCCACTCCCGCGTGCTGCCGTGGTTGCAGCGACACGCCGCGTGGATACATCGATTGACGGGCATCGTGCTGCTGGGACTGGCGGCTCGAGTGGCAATGGGCTGAACGGTCGCTGCCTTACGGTGGCTCATTCGCCCAGGCGCTCGAGAATTGCTGGCAAGGGCGCGCCGGCCGGAAGCACGCCAAAAATGGGCGAGACGTTTGCCAGCCTCGTGGCACAGAACGTGTCCGCGATGGCACGGGGCGCATGGCGAATCAGCAGGGCGGCCTGCAGTGTTTGGGCCATGCATTGGGTCAGCCAGCGCGCCTCTGCCTGCAGCCGTTCGGGGCTGGCCGTCAAACGCGCCTCGAGCGAGTCGATGGCAGCGTCGAAGGCCGGATGATGGCCGCGCGACAGACTCAGCTCCTGTCGAAAGGCCTCGATGCTGGCCGGGTGGCGGTCCAGAATTCTCAGCACGTCCAGACAGATGACGTTGCCGGAGCCTTCCCAGATCGAGTTGACCGGTGCCTCGCGATAGAGCCGTGCCAGCGGGGTCTCTTCGACGTAGCCGATGCCGCCCAGGCACTCCATCGCCTCGGCCATGAACGCCGGGCCGCGCTTGTTGTGCCAGAACTTGGCCAGCGCAGGAAGCAGGCGCGCCAGAGCGGCTTCCCCTTCGTCGTCGAGGGATCGATCCATGGCGCGGGCGCCTCGCATCGCCAGCAGCAGGCTGGCCTCGGCCTCGATCGCCAGATCGGCGACGACGTGCTGCATCAGCGGCTGATCGGCCAACCGTCGATCGAAGACCTGCCGCGCCTGCACGTGGCTCCAGACCTCTCTCACCGCCTGACGCATCATGCCCGCCGGTGCCGTGGCGGCATCCAGCCGGGTCTGTTGCACCATCTCCAGTATCGCCGGCACGCCGCGGCCTGGCTCGCCGACGAGCTGCGCCCAGGCGCCGACGTATTCGATCTCCGCCGAGGCATTGGCGCGGTTGCCGCACTTGTCCTTGAGCCGTTGAATCTCGATGGCATTACGCTGGCCTTCCGGGGTGAATCGCGGGGCCAGAAAGCAGGAGAGACCGTCGTCGGTCTGGGCCAGCGTCAGGAAGGCATCCGACATCGGCGCGCTGCAGAACCACTTGTGACCGTCGAGCCGATACCATTCGCCCGGACCCGCCGACGCGATCGGTTGGGCCCGCGTGCTGTTGCGGCGCACGTCGCTGCCACCCTGTTTTTCGGTCATGGCCATGCCGAAGGTGTTGGTCGTCTTGTGCCAGGCGGGCATGGCCGAGGCGTCGTACTCTCGCCCCAGAAGACGCGTCTGCCACGCCTGGCCGTCTCGCAGCTGGCGCAGTACCGGCATCGCCGCGTGCGTCATGGTGATCGGGCAGCAGAAGCCGGGTTCGGCCTGGGTCAACAGATAGAGTGCGGCGACGTGAGCCTGATGCCCGCCGTGATGTTCGTGTTCCCAGGCGACGGCGTGCCAGCCGCCGGCGATCGCGAGATCCATCAGGGCATGGTAGCTGGGGTGGTAGTCGACCTCGTCCAGGCGCCGACCGTGGCGGTCGAAGGCGTGAAGCTGGGGCGGAAAACGATTGGCCTGTTCGCCCCAGCGGGCGACATCCGAGGAGGCCAGCCGCTGGCCCAGCGTTGCGAGACGCTCCCCCACCCAGGCCGGCGCGAACTGCGCGACGGCATCACACAGCGCCCGGTCCGAGCGCCACAGGTCGCCTGCGCTGTTGGGGCCCGGCTGGTTTTCGACCCGATGCGTGGTCAGTTCGGTGCGGGGCGCGTAGTCGGCCATGGGATGACTCCGAGTTGGCTGGCTCAAGCATAAACCGGACACTTACCGCTGTGCGGTCTATTCGACCAAAGCGCTGCGACTATCGGGGCTCTAGCGATGCGACTCGAGCGGAACGCCAGCCAGAGGACATCACTCAAATACCAGGGACCCGGATTGCGGGAATCACGTGATACGCTGCTAACCCGTTTTCCGACCGGTAAGTCTTCATGAGCGAGACCGTCATCGCCGACGAGCAGGTTCAGCTCGTCGATCCGTACAATCGACCCTGTGGCAGTGCCTCGCGAGTCATGATGCGGCGTCTGAACTGCTGGCATCGGGCAACGTACATCGTCGTGCGCAACGTGAAGGGGGAGATCTGCGTGCAGCAGCGAACCTCGATCAAGGAAACGCACCCGGGCTGGTTCGATCTGGCCGCCGGTGGGGTGGTGGCGGCAGGGGAGGCCTCTCGGCCGGCGGCAAGGCGGGAGCTGTTCGAGGAGCTCGGCGTTCGTGGCGTCGAGCTGATAAGTGGGGGAGAATTCGTGTTCCGGGAAGCCGGGCTGAATCTCTACGGCAGCCTCTACTGGGTGAACTACGGCGGGCCACTCTGCCTGCAGCCGGAGGAGGTGGCTGCCGTACGCTGGCTGTCGATACCCGAGGCGCTGGCGCTGGAAAAGGCGACGCCGGATACGCGAATGGCACTGTCGAAAGCCATCGATTTCGATCACTGGTGAAACGATGTCGTTCTATACGCAAGACTGCCGGACCCACACCGGCGAAGCCTTCAATCTGCGCGCGCTGCGGGGTCAGGTGCTGCTGGTCGTCAACGTCGCCAGCCGCTGCGGCTTCACTCCGCAGATGGAAGGGCTGGAAAAACTCTACCGCGAATATCGCGACCAGGGGTTCACCGTGCTGGCATTCCCGTGCAATCAGTTTGCCCGCCAGTCACCGGAGTCCTCGGCCATGTTCGGGGCATTCTGTGAACAGCGCTACGCGGTGACGTTTCCGCTGATGGAGAAGGTCAAGGTCAACGGCCGCGACGCACATCCGCTGTTCAGACATCTGCGACGCCAGGCGCCCGGGGTGCTGGGAAGTACGCCCATCAAGTGGAATTTCACCAAGTTTCTGGTGGGTCGTGACGGCCAGATCATTCGTCGCTTCGGCCCGCGAGACGTGCCGCGAGCACTGCGCCCTGCCATCGAAGCGGCGCTGGAGACGCCATTCTCGGCCTGAGTCGGCGTCATCTCCGCGGCGGATGCTCGCCGCGGGCGACCATGACCCGCATGGCCAGTTCGTTGAAGCGCGGGCGGCTCATCATCGTCGTCAAGCCGGAGAACAGCGACCAGGTGGCCTTGCGCCAGCCGGCGAGCTTGCGATTGTGGCGAACCAGGCGCGTCAGCAGCACGGTTTCGTCGAAAGCGCGCCATTCCCCCGCCATCGATAGCTGGTAGCGCGCCATGACCGGCGACATCTCCAGCCGATAGACCCACTCCAGCTGTTGCAGCGTCAGCTCGCTGGCGTCGACCTCCCGAATCATGCGAGCGTATTCGGACTCGCGGGGGTCGCGCTCGAGCCACAGCGGTGACAGTGCCAGCCATAGCGCACCGCGCTTGACGACCAGATCTTCGATCTCTTGCTCGTGATGCATGGGGCTTTCTCTGCTCTCTGGGCTGGCTCGGCTTGCGGCCGGTCATCTTCGAATACGCGCGGTGACGTGACAAGCCCGATGCGCGCCACCGTCGGGGGCGCGCTATTGAACTATGATCGACGAGGCGTCGGCGACGATCAACTGACAGCCGCATGTCACGAGTTCGCCCCCGGTTTTGCCACCCTGTTAGAATGCGCCCGGACAGCATTCGACCTGATAGAATTCGATCCATGCCAGCTCCCGGTGAATGTCGCCGGGGCTTCCGTTTCGGCTCAAGAAGACGAGGTTAGACGTGATCATCAAGCCCAAGGTTCGCGGTTTCATCTGTACCACGACGCATCCGCTCGGCTGCGAGCGCAACGTACTCGAACAGATCGAGACCACTCGCGCCAACCTGAGCGGTGAAAAGGCCGGCCCGCGCAACGTGCTGGTCATCGGCGCTTCCAGCGGATATGGCCTGGCGGCTCGCATCACGGCGGCTTTCGGTTACGGCGCCGATACGCTGGGCGTGTTCTTCGAAAAGCCCGCGACCGAGACCAAGCCCGGCACGGCCGGCTGGTACAACTCGGCGGCGTTCGACAAGTTCGCCAAGGCCGAAGGTCTCTACAGCAAGTCGATCAACGGCGACGCGTTTTCCCATGAGGTTCGCGACAAGGCGATCGAGCTGATCCGGGAAGACATGGGGCAGATCGATCTGGTGATCTACTCGCTGGCCTCGCCGGTGCGCAAGCTGCCGGACAGCGGCGAGCTCAAGCGCTCCAGCCTCAAGCCGATCGGCGAGACCTACACGGCGACCGCCATCGACACCAACAAGGATACGATTACCCAGGCCTCCGTGGAGCCGGCGACCGAGCAGGAAGTGGCCGATACCATCGAGGTGATGGGTGGCCAGGACTGGGAGCTGTGGATGGACGCGCTGGACAAGGCGGGCGTGCTGGCGCCGGGTGCCAGGTCCGTGGCGTTCAGCTACATCGGCACCGACATTACCTGGCCGATCTACTGGCATGGGGCGTTGGGCAAGGCGAAAGAGGATCTCGACCGCGCGGCGAGCGAAATCGATCAACGCCTCAAGGCGACCGGTGGCGGCGCCAACGTGGCCGTGCTCAAGTCCGTGGTGACCCAGGCCAGTGCCGCGATACCGGTGATGCCGCTCTACATTTCCATGGTCTACAAGGTCATGAAAGAGCAGGGCGTCCACGAAGGCACCATCGACCAGCTCAACCGCCTGTTCGGCGAGCGTCTGTATGCCGACGGCGAGCCCGAGCTGGACGAAGCCGGACGCGTGCGTCTGGATGACTGGGAGCTCCGCGACGATATCCAGCAGGCATGCAAGGATCTTTGGCCGCAGGTGACCAGCGACAACCTGTTCGCGCTGACCGACTACGCCGGCTACAAGCATGAATTTCTCAAGCTGTTCGGCTTCGAGCGCGATGATGTGGATTACGACGCCGATGTCGATCCGCTGGTGACATTCGACGTCGTTCAGGTTTGATCGCGCCGCGCTCTGCTGCATGACACATCAACCATGAACGCACAGGACACCCCGCGCCAGGTGGGGTTCGTCATGCTCCCCGGCTTTTCCCTGCTGGCGCAGGCCTGTGCCATCGAGCCGCTGATCATCGCCAACACGCTGTCGGAGCGGCGGCTCTACACCACGACCACCTTCGGTATCGATGGTCGATCGGTGAAAAGCGTGGCGGAGCTGGCGCTTTCGCCGGAGAGCGTCGCCGGCAGCGATGCGCGCCATCTCGACATGCTGTTCGTCTGCGCTCCCACGCCGGGTTGGCCGGTTGCCGCAGGGGAGGAGCGCGGACCGCTGATTCACTGGCTTCATCGTCTGGCGAGTCGGGGCGTGATGCTGGGCGGTATTGCCGGCGGCACGCACTGGCTGGCGAGAGCCGGCGTGCTGGACGGCTACCGGGCCTCGATTCCCTACGCCAGTGCCGATGCGTTCGCGCGGACATTTCCGACGATTCACGTATCGCATCAGCTGTTCGAGATCGACCGCAACCGCCTCACCTGTGGGGGCGGCACCGCGGCGATGGACATGTTGATGACGCTGATCGGCCAGCAGCAAGGTGCCGGACTGGCCCAGAAGATCTCCGAGCATTTCGTCTGCGAGCGGATCCGCATGGCCGACGAGCCGCAGCAGATCCCGCTGCGCTCACGGCTGGGGCATGCGCCGCAGAGCCTGATCGATGCGGTGGCCTTGATGGAAGCCAATATCGAGGAACCGCTGACGACCCATGAGCTGTCGGCGCACCTGGGTATCTCCCGGCGCCAGCTGGAACGATTGTTCAAGAAACATCTGCAGGCCGTGCCCAGTCGCTACTACTTGAATCTGCGCTTGCAGCAGGCGCGCAGGTTGCTGCGAGAGAGCGATCAGGCGGTGGGAGAGATCGCGCTGGCTCACGGTTTTTCGTCGGGCGCGCATTTTTCCACGGCCTATCGTCATCATTTCGGCATCAGTCCGCGGGATGAGCGACTGGGCCATGGGGGAGTCGAAACGTGATGTCGCAACAGCGTGGAATCGACGGCCAGTCCGGGATCGACGCCCCGTCCGGAATCGACGATCACTGGCTGAGCTCGGCGCGACGGGTGGTGTCACCCAACGCCAACGATAGGCCGGCGGGGGAGGTCTCTGCGGTCGTTCTGCACGGTATCAGTCTGCCGCCAGGCAAGTTCGGCGGTGACGCCATCGAACGGCTTTTCACCAATACCCTAGATCCCGCCTGGCATCCGGCGTTCGCGACGATCGCGTCGCTGCGAGTGTCGGCTCATCTGCTGATTCGACGCGACGGCGAGTGTGTCCAGTTCGTGGCGTTCGACCGTCGTGCCTGGCACGCCGGCAAGTCGCGCTGGCGGGATGTCGATCGGGCAGGCAAGGCACGATGGCGCCAGGGTCTCAATGATTTCACCATCGGCATCGAACTCGAGGGGGCCGACGAGACCCCCTATCGGGAGGCGCAGTATCGTGCGCTGGCAGATGTGTTGCGGGCATTGATTCAGCACTACCCTGCGATCACCACGTCGCGGTTGACCGGTCATGCGCACATCGCGCCGCTGCGCAAGACGGATCCGGGCCCCGCCTTCGATTGGGCCTACCTGCGTCGCTGCCTGACAGAGAGCGTTTGAAAGCTATGCTTGTGCGTGGCGTGATACATCCGGATCGCTGCGACATTCGTGGCGTCGGTAAATTGGCGACATGAAGCGCAGACTCATTTCTGTCTGGGTGATTGTTCGCTAAGCGACTGATGTTGCGGTATTTCGGCGCATTCTCCAGCACAATCGATGCGTCCGTGAATTGGCAGATGCGGGCGTTTGCGGTATCTTCTTCGCCTGATTTCTCGCGTCACGCACGCCCGCTGTAGTTCAATTACAGCCAATAAATCTCGGAAAGCGGCCCTACAAGAGCTGCGCCGGCACCGAAGAGCGCATATTCCCAAGCCCCGCTGCGGCTACCCGCCATGGCCGGGCGAATGGCAAACCTTTTCCCATTCGGAGAGTTGTCTATGAGTCTGGAGACACGAGAAGATCTCGATCCGGTCGAAACCACGGAATGGTTGGATTCCCTGGCCTCGGTCGTCGAGCATGAGGGCGAAGAGCGCGCTCGGTATATCTTGAGCCGGCTGGCGGATCGTCTGCGTCGCGACGGTTCTTCACCGCCGTTTTCCGGTACCACGCCGCACCGCAATACCATTCCCAAGCATCGTGAAGCCAAGATTCCCGGCGACATGTTCATCGAGCGCAAGATCCGCTCGGCGATTCGCTGGAACGCCATGGTGCAGGTGCTGCGGGCGAACAAGAAACACAAGGGGTTGGGCGGCCATATCGCCAGTTACCAGTCCAGCGCCACGCTCTACGAAGTCGGTTTCAATCACTTCTTCCGCGCCGATAACGGTGACCACAAGGGCGATCTGCTTTATATCCAGGGGCACGTCACCCCCGGTATCTATGCACGTTCGTTCCTGGAAGGCCGGCTGACCCAGGAGCAGATGGACAACTTCCGTCAGGAAGTGGATGGCGATTCGCTGCCGTCCTATCCACACCCGTACCTGATGCCGGACTACTGGCAGTTCCCGACCGTTTCCATGGGTCTGGGGCCTATCCAGTCGATCTACCAGGCTCACGTGATGAAGTATCTGCACTCGCGCGAGATGGAAGACATGAAGGACCGCAAGGTCTGGGCGTTCCTGGGTGACGGCGAATGCGACGAGCCGGAATCCCTGGGTGCGCTGCATCTGGCGAGCCGCGAAAAGCTCGACAACCTGATCTTCGTCATCAATTGCAACCTGCAGCGTCTCGACGGTCCGGTGCGCGGCAACTCGCGGGTCATCGACGAGCTCGAGGGCGTCTTCCGCGGTGCCGGCTGGAACGTGATCAAGGTGGTCTGGGGCGGTCTGTGGGACCCGCTGTTCGAGAAGGACACCAAGGGCATGCTGCAAAAGCGCATGGACGAGGCGGTCGACGGCGAGTACCAGAACTACAAGGCTCAGGGCGGCAAGTACACGCGCGACAACTTCTTCGGCAAGTACGACGAAACCGCCGAGATGGTCAAGGACTACTCCGACGAGGAGGTCTTCCGTCTCAACCGCGGCGGCCACGATCCGCAGAAGGTCTACGCGGCGTACCACGAAGCGGTCAACAAGGCCAATGGTCGTCCCACCGTGATTCTGGCGCATACCGTCAAGGGTTACGGCATGGGTGGCGGTCACGGCGAAGCCGATATGGAAGCCCACCAGATCAAGTCGATGGACGTCGACGCGCTCAAGGCCTTCCGCGATCGGTTCGGCATCCCGGTTTCCGACAAGCAGATCGAAAGCGGCGATATCCCGTACTACAAGCCCGAAGACGACAGCCCGGAGATGAAGTACCTGCATCTCCAGCGCGAGAAGCTCGGTGGCTTCCTGCCGGCGCGGAAACCCGACTTCGAGGCGATGGAAATCCCCGGTCTCGACGACAAGATGTTCGCGGCTCAGTTGAAAGGCTCCGGCGATCGTGAAGTCTCGACCACGATGTCGTTCGTGCGCGTGCTCAACGGTCTGGTCAAGCACAAGCAGCTGGGTTCCCGCGTGGTGCCGATCATTCCCGACGAAGCGCGAACGTTCGGGATGGAAGGCATGTTCCGTCAGCTCGGGATCTACGCCGCCGAAGGCCAGAAGTACGAGCCGATGGATGCCGGTCAGATCATGTATTACCGCGAGGACAAGAAGGGTCAGATCCTCGAGGAAGGCATCACCGAAGCCGGTTCCATGTCGGCGTGGATCGCGGCGGCGACGTCGTACGCCAACCATCATCTGCCGCTGATTCCGTTCTACGTCTACTACTCGATGTTCGGCTACCAGCGCATCGGTGATCTGGTGTGGGCCGCTGGCGACCTGCAGGCGCGTGGTTTCATGGTCGGCGGGACCGCCGGGCGAACCACCATCAACGGCGAAGGCCTGCAGCACCAGGACGGCCACAGTCATATCCTGATGTCCACCGTGCCGAGCTGCCGCGCCTATGACCCGTGCTACGGGCACGAGCTGGCGGTGATCCTGCAGGACGGCCTCAAGCGGATGTTCCAGGACAAGGAGAGCTGCTTCTACTACCTGACCGTGATGAACGAAAACTACTCGCACCCCGAAATGGCGGAAGGTAGCGAGGAAGGTATCGTTCGCGGTATGTACCGGTTGCAGGAGGGCAAGGTTTCCGGCAAGAAGAAGCAGCCGCGCGTCCAGCTAATGGGCAGCGGCACGATCCTGCGCGAAGTCGAGGCGGCCGCGGAGCTGCTGGCAGAAGATCATGGCGTGGTTGCCGATGTCTGGAGCGTGACCAGTTTCAACGAACTGCGTCGCGAAGCGCTCGAGTACGACCGTCAGCAGTTCCTCGACTACGATGAAAATCGCGAGAAGCCGTGGGTGGTGCAGCAGCTCGACGGAACCGAAGGGCCGGTCATCGCCTCGACCGACTACATGAAGCTCTACGCCGATCAGATTCGCGCCTGGGTTCCGAATGACTTCCACGTGCTCGGCACGGATGGCTTCGGCCGCTCGGACACTCGTGAGCAGCTGCGTCGCTTCTTCGAGGTCGACCGCTACTACGTGACGATTCAGGCACTGCGTGCGCTGGCCAATCGCGGCGAGATCGACGTCAAGGTCGTCAATGATGCCATGAAGAAGTACGGCATCGACCCCGCCAAGCCCAGCCCTCTGGTGTCTTGAACTGGCGGATCACGTCAGGGTGCCGTCGCCGATGAAGGGCGGCGGCCAGATTGCCTGAATTAGCCGACCTGCCCCCGAGGCAGGTTGGCAGATGATTAAAGGAGCGCGACCTTGAGTAGCGAAATCATCAAAGTTCCCGACATCGGCGGCAGCGACGATGTCGAAATCATCGAGATCGCGGTGAGCGTTGGCGATGTCATCTCCGCCGAAGACACCATGATCACGCTGGAGTCCGACAAGGCCAGCATGGACGTTCCCGCACCGAAAGGTGGCAAGGTCGTCAAGATTCTGGTCAAGGAGGGCGACACCGTCTCCGAAGGCGACGACATCCTCGAACTCGAAGCCGAAGGGGCTGGCGACGATCAGGGTGACGATGCGTCGGATGCCGATGGCGAGACGTCGCGGAACGACGCCGCATCCGACCGCGACAACGAGCCGAAAGACGACGCCAAGTCTTCAGACAAGGACTCGGCAGAGCCCGTGAAGGCCGCGCCGAAGAAGAAATCCTCCGGTGGTGGCAAGCGCACCGTCGAAGTGAAGGTGCCGGACATCGGTGGCGGTGATGGTGTCGAGATCATCGAAGTGGCCGTCAGCGAGGGCGACGAGATCAGCGAAGAAGACACGCTGATCACGCTCGAGTCCGACAAGGCCTCGATGGACGTACCCAGCCCCTACAGTGGCAAGATCGTTTCGCTTTCGATCAAGGAGGGCGACAGCGTCTCCGAGGGCGACCTGATCGGTACCATGGAAGTCGCCGATGAGGGCGCCGAAGAGGACGATGGCGAAGACGCGACGGCGGAAGACGAATCCGCCGACGCCGAAGCGGACGATGGCGGCGAAGGTCAGGCGTCCCAAGATCAGGACGATGATGATCAGGGCGGCGACGAAGGCGGTCGCAAGGAGATTCGCGTACCCGATATCGGCGGTAGCGATGGCGTCGAGATCATCGAAGTCGCGATCAGTGAAGGCGACGAGATCAACGAAGAAGACACCTTGATCACGCTGGAATCCGACAAGGCGTCGATGGACGTGCCGAGCCCGTACAAGGGTAAGATCGTCGAGGTCGCGGTCAAGGAAGGGGACAGCGTTTCGGAAGGCGATCTGATCGGTTACGTCCAGATGGTGGGTGCCAAGACGCCGGCGAAGAAGAAGTCTTCCTCGAACAAAAGCGACGAGTCCAAACCGGCACCGGCCAAGTCCGACGCCGAAAAGACGTCCAAGGCCGACAAGTCATCCGACGCCCAGGCGCAGAAAGACGTCAGCGGTGAGCCCAGCCCGGAAGCGCGCCACAAGCATGGCGATGACAAATCCGAAGGTGCCCACGTTCATGCCGGTCCGGCGGTACGTAAACTGGCCCGCGAGCTGGGTGTCGAGCTCGGCGAAATCAAGGGTTCCGGTCCCAAGGGTCGGATCCTGAAGGACGACGTCGACGGCTTCGTCAAGCAGGTGATGAAACAGCGCAAGAGCGGCGGGGGTGCCTCGGCAGCTCCGGCGACTGGCGTGGCGGGTATTCCGCAGGTTCCGGCGATCGATTTCAGCCAGTTCGGCGAGGTCGAAGAGAAGCCGATGAGTCGCCTGATGCGGGCGGGCGCCAACAACCTGCACCGCAGTTGGCTCAACGTGCCGCACGTTACCCAGTTCGACGAAGCCGATATCACCGAGCTGGAAGCGTTCCGCAAGTCGATGAAGGCGGAAGCCGAGTCTCAGGGTGCCAAGCTGACGCCGCTGCCGTTCATGATCAAGGCGTGTGCCTATGCGCTGCGCAAGTTCCCGCAGTTCAACTCGAGCCTGCATCCGGACGGCGACAAGCTGGTCATCAAGCATTACGTGCATATCGGCGTTGCGGTCGATACGCCGGATGGTTTGATGGTGCCGGTGATCCGCGATGCCGACAGGAAATCCTTGATCGATCTGGCCAAGGAGTCGGTCGAGTTGGCCAAGAAGGCGCAGAACAAGAAGCTGTCCCGCGAGGAAATGAGCGGCGCCAGTTTCACCATCTCGAGCCTCGGTTCGATCGGTGGTACGGCCTTCACGCCAATCGTCAACACGCCGGAGGTAGCGATTCTGGGTGTTTCCAAGTCGTCGATGAAGCCGGTCTGGAACGGTAGCGACTTCGAGCCGCGCCTGATGCTGCCGCTGTCTCTCTCCTACGACCACCGTGCGGTCAATGGCGCCGACGCGGCACGCTTCACTGCCTTTCTGGCGCAGGTGCTGACCGATATTCGCCGCATGCTGGTCTGATACGGCAAGCGGGTCTGTCGAACGCCAGCGGCTCCTTCGGGGGCCGTTGGCGTTTTTGTCGACAGGTGCAGCGTGAGGGCAGTCGAGTCTTGTGCGCTCCTCGAACGGCAGGTATCGTCTTGAGCCATTGACGGTGTCTTCTGCGTTACATCTTCAACGTCACCGACCCTTCCAAAAACCAACACCATTCTTCAAGGAGCCGTATCAATGCGTTTGATCCTCTTGGGCGCCCCCGGCGCTGGCAAGGGTACCCAAGCCCAGTTCATCTGCGAGCACTTCCATATTCCGCAGATCTCTACCGGTGACATGTTGCGTGCCGCAGTGAAAGAAGGCAGCGAGCTGGGGCTCAAGGTCAAGGAGACCATGAACAGCGGCGCGTTGGTGTCGGATGATCTGATTATAGCGCTGGTCAAGGAGCGCATTGCGCAGCCCGATTGTGCCAACGGTTTTCTGTTCGACGGCTTCCCGCGCACGCTGCCGCAGGCGGATGCGATGAAGGATGCCGGTATCAAGCTCGATCATGTGGTGGAGATCGCGGTCGACGACGAAGAGATCGTCAATCGTCTCTCGGGGCGTCGCGTTCATCCCGACTCGGGCCGTGTCTATCACGTTGACTACAAGCCGCCCCAGGAAGAGGGCAAGGATGACGTCACCGGCGAGCCGCTGATCCAGCGCGAAGACGACAGCGAGAAAACGGTTCGCCACCGTCTTTCGGTCTATCACGATCAGACCGAGCCTCTGGTCGGGTACTATCAGGCGTGGGCGGCCAAGGATGCCGAAGCTGCGCCGGCTTATCACCGCATCGCGGGCATCGGCAGTGTCGACGAGATTCGCGAACAGGTATTGGCGGCGCTGAAAGCCTGACTCCCACCCGGCTCCGACTTTCGCTCCGCCACTTGGCGGAGCGATCGTTTCGACGCCTCGATACGCTATACTCGCTGACTTCTCTTTGCTGCCATTCCCCGGGAAACCGATGCCGACGTTGCTGGCGCTGGACGCCTCTTCTACTGCCTGCTCCTGTGCCCTGATCCAGGATCGACTCATCGTTCAGCGTTTCGAGATCGCGCCGCGAGAGCATACCCGTCTACTACTGCCGATGATCGACGACGTTTTGGCGCAAGCCGGCGTGTCGCTTGGCCAGCTCGATGCGATCGCGTATGGACAAGGGCCGGGCTCTTTCACCGGTCTGCGGATCGCGGCCGGTGTCGCGCAAGGGCTCGCCTACGGTGCCGATCTGCCGCTGATGGGTATCTCGACGCTGGAGGCGCTGGCGCTGGCGGCGCATCGCAAATGGCATGCCCGCCATGTCATCGCCGCGCTCGACGCCCGCATGGACGAGATCTACGTGGGTGCCTATCACTGTCTCGAGGGGGCGCTGACCGTAGCCCTCGAAGAGCGTGTCATGCCGCCGTCGAAGCTGCGACTGCCGCCATCCGACCGCGGCATCGAGTGGTTGGGGATAGGCAGCGGTTGGCAACTTTTGTCTAATATACCTGTCGATGTACACGCTACATTGGCTCAAACCCTCCCCGACGAACTGCCGGCGGCGGAGGATATCGCACGTCTGGCCGTTGCCTCATGGGAGCGTGGCGCGCGTGGTAACGCGCCTCACGAGGTAATACCCGTCTATCTGCGTGATGAGGTGGCGTGGCGCAAGGCGTGACAAGATCGAGGTCCACGATGGCGACCTCTTCGCACAAGGATATTGAACGAAAATGGATGTTTTTCAGCTGGCCGCACTCGCCATCATCCAAGGCTTGACCGAATTTCTGCCTATCTCCTCTTCCGCTCATCTGATTTTACCCTCCCAACTGTTCGGCTGGTCCGATCAGGGGCTGGCCTTCGATGTCGCCGTCCACATCGGTTCTCTTGGAGCCGTGTTGTTTGCGTTCCGTCACGAGGTCTGGCGCATTCTTCACGCCTGGTTCACCCAGTTCGGCGAGCGGGGCCAGACGCCCGAAAGCCGTCTGGGATGGGCGATCATCGTCGGTACCATCCCTGCCGTGATCGTCGGCCTGTTGATCGAGGATTGGGTCGAGAGTGCGGGCCGATCGGTACTGGTCATTGCGACGACGACGATCATTTTCGGGGTGCTGCTGGGGATCGCCGACAAGCGCGGAAGTCGGATTCAGCCGATCGAACAGATGACGCTAAAGACCGCGCTGCTGATCGGACTGGCGCAAGCCATCGCGTTGATCCCGGGCACGTCGCGCTCGGGTATTACCATGACGGCGGCATTGATGCTCGGTTTCACCCGTCAGGCGGCCGCCCGCTTTTCATTTTTGCTATCCATCCCGCTGATCCTGGCGGCCGGTTCGTTGAAAGGTGTCGAGTTGGTGCAGTCCGGCACGGCAACCCAGTGGCATGAAATTCTGCTGGGCGTGGCGTTCTCGTTCGTTGCCGCCTGGCTCTGCATCAAGCTGTTTCTGGCCGCGCTGGACAGAATTGGAATGATGCCGTTCGTGATCTATCGGTTGCTGCTCGGCGTCGCATTGTTCGTATGGGCGACGTGAACGACGCAGCCTCGCTGGTCGTGGTCGGCGAGACGCTGACCGATCTGGCCGAGCGCTACGGGCTGCCCTGGTCGCTGACGGCACCTGGCGGCGGCCTGGTCTTGCAACGTGCCGAGCGGGGCCTGGAAATCGCCGGTGATATCAAGCGTTACGGGTTGCCGATCAGCGCCGATTTCGTTTCCGGGGCCGCGGCACACCGGCGCCGTTACGGGGGCGGTCGAGGCCAGCTTGTGGCCCGGGCCTGCGGTTTCGGCACTGGTGTGGTGCCGCAGGTCGTCGACGCGACGGCGGGTCTTGGGCGAGACGCTTTCGTGCTGGCATCGCTCGGGGCCGAGGTGTTGATGGTCGAGCGGGTGGCGGCCATTCACGCCCTGCTGGAAGCGGCGCTGACGTCGGCTTTGAATGACGAGGAAGTGGCGCAGATCGCTCGGCGCATTTCCCTGAGACACGCCGATAGCGCAACGGCTCTGGAGGCGGCGGTCAGCGACTGGCCGCATCAGCCTCAGGTCGTCCATCTCGATCCGATGTTTCCGCATCGCGAGAAGTCGGCGCTGGTCAAGAAAGAGATGCGGGTGTTTCGCGAACTGGCCGGGGATGACGAGGATGCTTCTCGGTTGCTGGAAGCGGCGCTGGATGTTGCCACACATCGTGTGGTGGTCAAGCGTCCGCGCAAGGCACCTCCCATCGAGGGACCGCCGCCGCAGCATGTCATCGAGAGCAAGACGAGCCGTTACGACCTCTACGTGCATCGCTCCCTGAAATCCGGGGGCGGAAACGAATGAACCGGGCCTCGGCCCGGTTCATTCTGGCTCCGGTGGAACCTCACTGACGCTTCAGCGTCATGTCGGCACCGGACTGTACGGGTTGCATATTGGGGTCCAGGACCTCGAGATCGCCATTATCCAGCGGACGCAGATAATAGATCGTATTACCCTGGGCGCCCTTCAACTGGTAGACGAGTGGTAGCTGCTGCATGCCAGCGTCTTCGAGCACGATGTAATTGCCCTTGGTGACCATCGGCTCGTCGCTGCGACCCTGATACAGGCTGTTCAGGACATAGGCGCCACCGGTGTCGTCCATGTTCATCATCTGCAGGTCGACGTTGATACCGGAACAGTCGGCGCAGGGAAGCACGCCTTCATAGTCGCCGGCCGCTTTCTGATAGGGCGAGGGCGGTGCGCTCGAGCACGCACTCAGCATCAATCCCAGTCCGATGATCCCGGCACCCAGCCATCCTTGCTTTTTCATATTCTTTTCCTTCATTAGAAAAGTTCGCCAAGTGAGTATAGACGCGAATTCAGCGAGCGGCGGATCAGGCGCTATTTTCGCCTGGTGGGGTCAGGGTTGTGCGGTGACGCTTGAACAGGATCAGCCACAACGCGAGCCCTATCAGCAAGCCGCCGGCGGCGTGCGCCCAGGTGACCTTTTCACCGAGGAAGAGCGCGCCCCACAGCACCCCGAACAGCGGCACCAGCATGGTGACCGTCAGCGGCTTGATCGGTCCGAGATCCTCGACCAGGCGGAAATACAGCAGATAGGCCAGCGAAGTGCAGCCGATACCCAGCGCCAGCATTGCCCACCAGACGCCGGTGTCATCCCAGACCAGCGCCTGTGGCGCCAGTGCTACCTGCCCAAGCATGAAGGGTGCGAGCAGCAGCGTCGCACCGAACTGTGAACCCAATGCGATGAGACGGGAGTCGAGTCCGCCACGTTCGGCAATCCAGCGTTTGACCACGAAACCGCCCAGCCCGTAGCAGGCGGCGGCAGCCAGGCAGGCGACAGCACCGATCAGCAGGCCATTGCCTATCGCGACCGGGCCGGTCCCGACCAGAACGCCGACGCCCAGTACGCCCAGCGCCACGCCGATCAGGCGATCCCGCGTGAGTCTTTCCTGAAAGAACAGGGCGCCGATCACCACGCCCATCAATGGCGTCGAGGCGTTGAGCATGGCGGAATAACCGGCGGGCAAGTACTGCGCCGCGATGCAGAACATGCCGAACGGGATCCCGGAATTGATCATTCCGATCGCCAGTGTGGCCCCGAGTTTGCCATTGAACCGCCAACGCGCTCGCATCAAGGCCAGAATGACTACCAGCCCAAGAGCACCCAGCAACACTCGAAAGAATGCCGTGGGAAATGCGCCGAGTGCCGGCGTGGCGATACGCATGAACAGAAAGCTGGCACCCCAGAGGGCGGAAAGCAGTAACAAGCGACCCAGCGAGATTATCGACATCCAAGCAAATCCTAGCGGTATGACCGAGGCGTAGCGTAAACCGGCGAGGCATCGCTGTCCGGCAGTTTTCGGCGCTGGCGTTCTTTCTCGTTCGGGGCCACCGCTTTCATGGCTGCGCCAGGCTCGAGCGCTCCGATTTTTGGCGAGATCCTTCAAGACAACTATGCTTAAGCGTCAGCGGAATGTGTCTGCTGCCAGAACAGAGATCAAGGAGATCGAGATGTACGAAGATCAAGTGAAAGGACGCACCGAAGAACTCAAGGGTCGCGCTCAGGAAGCCGTTGGCAGCTTCACCGAAGACGATGACATGCGGGGCGAGGGCAAGGCACGCCAGACTGCCGGTAAGCTGCAGGCCAACTACGGCGAGAAAATCGACGACGTCCGTGAAGCCACGGTCAAGAATCCGATCAGTGCGCTTGCCATCGCTGGCGGCGTCGGCGTGTTTCTGGGGATTCTTCTCGGCCGTCGCTGAGGATATCTCTCACGGTTCCGACAAGAATGCATTTCGACCCCGGCTTTCGGCCGGGGTCGTCGTTTGAGCTTCCTCGACGATCTCGGGCGGGATGCGAGACGTTTTCTCCCACGCCACGCAGGCCAGTATTGTGTTGACACCTGTCCTCTATCTCGCCGCGGCACTCGCGGAAATCGCCGGATGTTTCGCCTTCTGGGCATGGTGGCGGCTGGATAAAGCCCCGCTGTGGTTGCTGCCCGGTGTCTTCAGCCTGGTCCTGTTCGCCTGGCTACTGACGCTGGTCGATAGTGACTACGCGGGCCGGGCGTATGCTGCCTATGGCGGTGTCTACATCGTCACCTCGCTATTGTGGCTGTGGCTCGTCGAGCAGCGTCTGCCGGATCGCTGGGACGTCATTGGCGCGGCGATTTGCTTGCTCGGTGCCGGTATCATACTTTGGGGGCCGCGTGGCTGAGCGGCACACGGGAGCGCGCGCTCGTCATATGGCGAGGGGCTTGATGTCGATGTCATGAACCTGTCCTGGATTCGGTCTAGATTTGACGCGAAAAACTCTTGAGGCCAGTCTCTGACGAGGTCATTATCTGCGGCCTCTCGCCAATCCCGGTGGATGTGGATCCATTCCGGTGGATATGAAGAGGGACCAAGACCGGGGTGGCATCGGGTCGGGGTGCGCTGAAGAGTTGCCCAATCATTTGACAAGCCCTTGACCACTATCGATAAGACCTTATCACTGTTGACTTTTCCCGATCTGGAAGTGAATTCATGAGCAAAGTCCTGATTGTTGGCGCCGGCGGCGTCGGTGGTGTCGTTACTCACAAGTGTGCCCAGCATCCCGAGGTATTCAGCGAGATCTGTCTCGCCAGCCGTAACGAAGCCAAATGCAAGGCGATCGCCGAGCAGTTGTCGCGTGCGATCCAGACCGCCCAGGTCGATGCCGACAGCGTCGAGGCGCTAGTTGCGCTGATCGAGTCTTTCAAGCCGGACATCCTCATCCATGTGGCCCTGCCGTATCAGGATCTGACCATCATGGAAGCGTGCCTTCAGACCGGCGTACCGTATCTGGATACGGCCAACTACGAGCATCCCGACGAGGCCAAGTTCGAATACAAGGAGCAGTGGGCGTTCCAGGATCGCTACGCCAAAGCGGGCGCGATGGCCACCTTGGGCTGCGGGTTCGACCCGGGCATGACCAACATCTACTGCGCCTACGGCCAGAAGAATCTGTTCGACGAGATTCACCGGATCGACATTCTGGACGCCAACGGCGGCGACCACGGCTATCCGTTCGCCACCAACTTCAACCCGGAGATCAATATTCGCGAAATTACCGCGAACGGTCGCTACTGGGAGAAGGGCGAGTGGGTCGAAACACCGCCGCTGGCCGAGAAGCGCAAGTTCGACTTCGACGGCATCGGCGAGAAGGATCTGTATCTGCTCTATCACGAAGAGCTGGAATCGCTGTCCCAGAACATCAAGGGGCTCGAGCGAATCCGTTTCTGGATGACCTTCTCCGAGAAGTACATCACCCACCTCAACGTGCTCGAGAACGTGGGCATGACCCGCATCGAGCCGATCAATGTCAACGGGGTCGAGATTTCACCGCTGCAGTTCCTGAAGCAGGTGCTGCCGGACCCGGCGTCACTCGGCCCGCGCACCAAGGGCAAGACCAACATTGGCGTCATCCTCGACGGCATCAAGGATGGCAAGCGTCGCAAGGTGTACATCTACAACATCTGCGATCACGAGAAGTGCTACGAGGAAGTCCAGTCTCAGGCGATCTCTTACACCACCGGCGTACCGGCCGTGACCGGCGCGATGCTGATGCTGCAGGGCATCTGGAAAGGTGAGGGCGTTTACAACGTCGAGCAGCTCGATCCCGACCCGTTCATGGAGCGCATCGGTGAGATGGGACTGCCGTGGCAGATGGTCGAGCTCGATCCCGACCAGGATCCGCTGGCCTGATGGCAACGAACGACATCGCCTATCCCTTCGACGTGGGCGCCTGCCCGTCGCCGGCCTACGTGGTCGACGACGCCTTGCTGCGTCGCAACCTCGAGCTGCTGGGCCGGGTGCAGGCCGACAGCGGCGCAAGAATTCTGCTGGCGCTGAAGGGTTTCGCCATGTGGGATACTTTCCCGTTGGTCAGCCAGTATCTGGTCGGGACCACCGCCAGCGGTCAGGATGAAGCGCGTCTGGGTGCCGAGACCTTCGGTGGCGAGGTGCATGTCTATTCGCCGGCGTTCACCGCGCCGGAGATGGATGTGGTGCTGCGCTACGCCGACCACCTGAGCTTCAATTCCCCGCGGCAGTGGCGGCACTTTCGTGAGACCGTGCAAGCGTCGCCGCGTGAAGTTTCCTGCGGGCTGCGAGTGAATCCCGAGCATTCCACCGGCGACGTGGCGCTGTACGACCCCTGCGCGCCGGGCTCACGGCTGGGCACAAGGGCTGCGGATCTGGCGCCGGAAGACATCGAGGGGCTGGAGGGGCTGCACTTTCACGCGCTCTGCGAGCAGAACAGCGACGCGCTGGAAGCGACTCTGGGTGCCTTCGAGCGGAAGTTCGGCCAGTATCTTGCCAATCTGCGATGGGTGAATTTCGGCGGCGGTCATCACATCACGCGGGCCGACTACGATGTCGAGCGGCTGGTGCGGGTGATTCGTGAGTTCAAGTCGCGCCATCCACACCTGACGGTGTACCTGGAGCCGGGGGAGGCGATTGCGCTCAACACCGGCTATCTCGTTTGCAGCGTGCTGGATATCGTCGAAAACGATGGCCTCATCGCGATCCTGGACACTTCGGCCACGGCGCACATGCCCGATGTGCTGGAAATGCCCTATCGTCCGGAGATCATCGGCGGTGCCAAGCCTGGCGAGAAGGCGCACACCTATCGCCTGGGCGGAACGACCTGCCTGGCCGGCGACGTGATCGGCGATTATGCGTTCGATGCGCCGCTTGAGATCGGCGATCGTCTCGTGTTTACCGACATGGCCCACTACACCATGGTCAAGACCACCACCTTCAATGGCATCCGTCTGCCGGCGATCTGCCGGATCGACGAGGCAAGCCGCGAGGTACGCACGGTCAAGACCTTCGGCTACGTGGACTACATGCAGCGGCTGAGCTGATCGGCTCGACTCACGCATGATTCGACGCCTCGCACTGCGGGGCGTTTTTCATGGCGGGCGCGTTCTCGCGACGAAACGAAACGCAGACTATCCCGATGTCGACGCCAGCGATCGGGAGGACTGATACTGGGTGATGATATCCAGCAGCTCCTGCCCGAAACCGGGCAGGACGTGATCTTCGCGGATCAGCACGCTGCGCTCTCGATATGCCCAGGCGTCGCTCAAGTGCCGGACGCTCAGTCGCATATGATCCTGATAGCGTAGCGCACAGGATTCCGGAAGAATCCCCACGCCGACGCCGGCTTCGATCATGCGACATGCCGATTCGAACCCGAACACCTGAATTCTGACCGGTAGCGGCTTGCCGAACTCCAGCGCCTTTCTTTCCAGATAGTGGAAGAGGGTGCTGCCCTCATGCAGAGTGACATGTGGGTAGTCCAGCGCATCTTCGTAGGTGATCTCGTCACGCTCGGTCAGGGGATGATCGAGCGGGGTCGCCAATACCAGCCGGTCCCGGCTGAAAGGCAGCGTCTTCAACCGCGAAGGTACCTCGACGCCGACCATGATGCCCAGAATTCCCATGTCGGCCGTGCCATCGAGAACGCCGCGAATGATATCGCTGGTCAGGCGTTCCTGAAGATCCACGGTGATGCCGGGACGCGAAGCGAGAAAATCGGACAGCACCTCGGGCATGAACTCGATCACCGCAGTGGTGTTGGCAAATATCCGGAGATGGCCAATGACATCACTGGCATAGCCGGAGAATTCGCTTTTGACACGTTCGACCTGGTGCAGGATGAGACGCGCATGCTGCAAAAGGCGCTCTCCCGCCGGTGTCAGTTCGACGCCCTGGCTGCTGCGATAGAACAGCCGGCTTTCCAGTTGCGCTTCGAGTGACTTGATCCGACCGCTGACCGCGGCGGTGGAAAGGTGCGCGCGCTGAGCCCCGGCCGTCAGGCTGCTCTCTTCCGCCACATGAACGAAAATGCGCAGGTCCGCGAGATCGAAATGCATGAGGTCGGACTCCTTCAGCGCTCGGCAGGCTGTGACGGCGGTCCGATGATTCTATCATCACCCTTGGCCGAAGCCCGGCATACCGTGCCAGCCGATCGTGTTGGCATGGGAGTCTGGTCGCTAACGCAACTGGCTATCCTTGCTGCCGCGACGATTGTAGTTGGCGTGATGGGTCTGATGGCGGTCCGCTTCCGCCTGACAGTCGATGCACAGGCGAACGCCGGGCACCGCCTGACGGCGGGCCTCCGGGATCGGAGCCTCGCACTCTTCACAGATCGTCAGACTGGGGCCCTGGTTTCGCAGCCGCTGGCGCGCCTGCTCAATGCCATCTTCGACGGTGCTGTCGATCTGCTCCTGCACCGCGCCGTCCTTTGCCCAACCGCTAGCCATGGAATGCCTCCTTATGGGCGTCCTTCGAGAGCGCTTGAGGCGCTCCGAGTCCATTCAGCATGGTGGCGATGCGCAAGTCCCGCAAGGTCGCCACGACGGCAATGCCGGGCTGTCGCCGAAGATCAGTCGAAGTCGACGAACTCGTGGGGTGCCTGAGTTGCATGCCGATGCGGAGTCTCGTGTACGCAGATAACACGACAGTTGGCAACATGGGTCACCTTGTGCGACACGCTGCCGATCATCAGCCCTTTGAACTGCCCCATGCCACGGCTGCCCATCACGATGGCATCGACGCCCAGCCGTTCGGCTTCGGAGACGATCATGCGTGCCGGCGAACCCTGCTTGACGAGCGTATCGAACTCCCCGTTATAGCCGGGGAAGGAGGGTAGCGTATCGAGCGCGGCATCGATTATGGCGTGACCCTCGCGATCGGCGGTATCCACCGAAGCCGCCTTGATCGCTGCTTCGACGCTGAGCAGTTCGCCCTTATGCAGTTGTGGGTAAGGGTCGCGAACGTTGAGCAGATACAGCTTGCCCTGAACCGGTGCTGCCAACTGGCAGGCAACGTTGAGCGCGATATGGGAGTCCTCGGAACCATCGATGGGGACCAGCAGAGACTTGAACATGGACACCTCGCAATCGTGAAAGCATCGAATGGAAGCGCTCGGGTACCGCCTGGTTGCTGATTGCCTGTCGCTGCGGCGAGCCGAGTCGCCTTTCGACTCTCAACATAGGCTACCCGCGATGAATGTCATAGCGGATAAATGTCGCACAGTGTGACGCACCCCAGGACGAGCGGGGATGCCTGACGGCGTCAGCGGTCGGCGGCGGATGGGGGCAGCGTCACGGCATCATCGAGCCAGCTACGGGGGCCGACGCTATCGATCACCCTGATAGGCTCACCGCTATTTTCCGCGGTGAGATGGGCATCGGTCGCGACCAGCACGGTGCCGGGTTCCAGCAGAGGTAACACCTTCCGCTTGAAACCATCGGGCACGACCACCTGATTGACGAGGCTGGTCGAGACAGGATGGCCGGCAGTGCTTTCGTAGCCGGGTACGCCAATCGCAATCCAGGTCGGCATGGGAAGAGGACGCAGGGGCATTTCATCGCTCTCTCGAGCCGGCGGTGGATGGAAATGGCCTTCGACGATATAGGCGCGCGTACCCGTCACCCTATCGGGGCTGCCGATCTCGACGCGCGAACGGCCAATCTCGACGCCATTGCGATAGACCACGATCAGGCGATCGCTACGGCTGAGAACCATCGAGACCGGGCCTTCGGAAGGAGGGTCCATGGCCCAGCGCCAGCTGCTGCCACTGTCCAGCAGAGGAATCTCGACACCACTGCCAGTATGAGCATCGATGGGGCTCAATGGTCCCGGGTGAACCACGGAGATCGGCGCCTGGCCTGCCTCCGCCACGACCACCGTCATGCCCAGGTTGGAAGCATCGAACAACAGACGAGCGAATTCGGTCGGCAAGTGGACGCAGCCGTGGGATTCCGGGTAACCGGGCAGCCCGCCGGCATGCAGCGCCACGCCGTCCCAGGTCAGGCGTTGCTGATACGGCATCGGTGCATTGCCGTAGAGATTGGAGTAGTGGTCCTTGTCCTTCTGGAGCACGGTAAAGACGCCGGTCGGCGTCTCGTAACCCTCGCGACCGGTACTGATGCTCGTCACGCCGATGAGGATCCCGTTGCGATAGACGTAGGCGCGCTGCTCGGTGAGGCTGACGACGACGGCCATCGGGCCGGCATGCCTGTTATCGCCACCCCAGATCCAGGCGCCGGGAGGAAGCTGATCGATCGGCGTATCGACAGGGCTTGACTGTTTCTCGCCCCAGTAGGGCACGGCGAAGCTCGCTGGCGACACCAGCAGGGTGACGATCAATAGCAGCAGTGTAATTGCCGTGCGTGACATGCTGACTCCCTCGACCGACGCGCCGCGGAACGACGCATTCTCGATTCACGTCGTCCCCACTGCCGGGATCGATGGCTGCTGTGGGTGGGGCGGCCGCCAACGATGGGGTGACTGCCATGAACAGGGTACTCGCTATCGACGTCGTGCGCGCCCCCGCCTGCACTCGATAAAGGCGAGGCTTGATCAGCGCGTGCCGAGGAAATACTCGGCGGTGTCCTGTTGCTCGACGCGGGCCTGAGCGCACTGCGCCAGCGCCGAATTCATCAGCCATTCCCGTTCGGGATAGTAGGAGAAGATGAACTGGCCCTCCTTGAGCACGTCGATGACATCCTCTGCGACGCCGGGACGCAGAGCGGGGCATCCCCAGCTACGTCCGAGTCGTCCCTGACGCTCGGCGATGCCAGGATCGACGTAATCGGCGCCGTGCATCACGATCGCGCGGCTCATGGCGGCATCGTTGAAGCCGGGCTCGAGCCCATCCATACGCAACGAGTAGCCGTTCTTGCCCTCGTAGGTCCGACGCGTCACGAACAGACCCAGGCTCGAGGCGTGCGAGCCTTCCTGATTGGAAAATCGATCGGGAACGTCGCCCCCGGAACCTTGCCCGTGGGCCACGACTTCACGGTATAGCAGCTTGTGCCGGGCGAGGTCGAAAACCCACAGGCGTGGTGTCTGCGAGGAGCGGCTGTAATCGATGATCGCCAGGCGCTGCGCAGCTTCGCCCACGCCGTGGCGCTGGGCGCACTGCATGGTGGCAAGACCCAGGGCGATGACGTCGGGATCGGCGTCCGGGGCGAGCTGTTCGAGGGATGTCGCGGTGGGTTGATACACCACATTGGCACGAGCCAGAAGATCGGGAGAGGGCGGTGGTGTCGACGCGACCGCGGGAAAGATCGACATCGATATCACGATGGCAGCCGTTACGGCTCTCGAAGTCAGGGAGTCGACAAGAGGCGCCGAGAGTAAGGAAACATATGTCTTGATCATCGAAGCGGTTACCCGATGTGACGGGAAAGGCGTCAGCATGCGGGACAAGGCGAGACCCGGCAAGCGCCTCGGGGCCGAATCCGCCACTAAAGTCTAAATGTAATTATTTGACCTTGTTCGTAAATTGGCGCGGATAATCAGACCGCGAACGCGTGGTCCGCCACGCACCTGTCCACGTACCTGCAGGATGAAAGCGCCTGCCGGATCACAGTACCTGCCGGATGCCCACAAGGCGTCCTCATCGCTCCAGGGGCCCTAGATGATTACATTCATTGGATCGATCCTGCTATTGATAGCGGGCTACTTCACGTATGGCAAATTCGTGGAACGCGTATTCGTCACCGATCGCAAGCGACGCACGCCCGCGTTTACCATGCGCGACAACATCGACTACGTGCCAATGAATACGACGCGTAACTCGTTGATCCAGCTTCTCAATATCGCTGGCGTTGGCCCCATCTTCGGCCCGATCCTGGGCGCCCTTTACGGTCCGGTGGCGTTCATCTGGATCGTGATCGGCTGCATCTTTGCGGGCGCGGTGCATGACTATCTCACCGGCATGATCTCGATCCGTAATCACGGCGCTCACCTGCCGCAGCTGGCGGGCAAGTTCCTGGGCAAGGTGATGAAGCACGTCGTCAACGGTTTCGCCATCCTGCTGCTGCTGTTGGTCGGCACCGTTTTCGTCACCTCGCCGGCGGCGCTGCTGGCCAACATGACGCCGCTGTCGATCACGCTGATCACGATGGTGATCTTCGCCTACTATCTGCTGGCAACGCTGCTGCCGATCGACAAGGTGATCGGGCGCATCTATCCCTATTTCGGCGCGCTGTTGCTGTTCAGTGCGTTGGGTATCGGGCTCGGCATGATCTTCACCGGCGCGCCGATCCCCGAGCTCTCTTTCCAGAATATGCATCCACAGGGTGCTCCGATCTTCCCGCTGCTGTTCCTGACCATCTCCTGTGGTGCGCTCTCCGGTTTTCACGCCACCCAGACGCCGATCATTTCGCGGACGACAGAGAACGAGGGCAATGGCCGCAAGATCTTCTACGGCATGATGATCACCGAAGGCGTCATCGCGATGATCTGGGCGGCGGCTGCGATGAGCCTGTTCCATGGCGACCAGTCACTGTCCGACGTGCTCGCGGCCGGCGGCCCTGCCGCGGTGGTCAGTGAAGTGTCGACCACCATGCTCGGCGCCATCGGCGGAACGCTGGCAATTCTCGGTGTCATCGTGCTACCGATCACCTCGGGCGATACGGCTTTCCGCAGCGCGCGCATGATCATTGCCGACTACCTGAAGATCGACCAGCGTCCCATCGTCAAGCGCATATTCATCGCCGCACCGCTGTTCGTGGTTTCCTACGCGCTGACGCACATGGACTTCACGCTGCTGTGGCGCTACTTTTCCTGGGCCAACCAGACCACGGCGGTCATCGCCCTGTGGGTCGCCACCATGTATCTGGTACTGGCGCGCAAGCCGCACCTCATCACGTCGATTCCGGCGACCTTCATGACCATGGCGACCTTCACCTATCTGGCCTACGCGCCAATCGGGTTCGGTCTGTCGTTGCAGACCAGCTATGTCGTTGCCGCCATTGGCACGCTGATCTGCATCGCCCTGTTCATGAAGCGGGTGCGCCGCCTGAGCGGCGGCATCTTTGCCGTTGACGAGCCGGAAGTGCCGACCTACAAGAATGGTAAGGCGACCGGATTGCTGGCAACGAGTTTATTGTCGATATCGCGTTTTTGGTAAAGTCTCCCAAGCGCAATCAAACGGGCCCGTGCCAATGGCACGGGCCCGTTTCTTTTTGACTCCGCCGCTGCCGAAGCAGGGCGGACAGCGCTGGCACCGGCTCGGGTGTCCCGAGCCGGTCGCCGATCAGGAAGCCTGGTAGAGCTTGCCCAGTGCGGCGTTCAAGGTCCTGCTGGGGCGCATCGCCTCGCTGACCAGCTCGCCATTGGGGTGGAAGTAGCCCTTGATATCCACCGGCTTGCCTTGCACCGCGTTGAGCTCATCGACGATGGTGTTCTCGTTGTCGCCGAGCGTCCTGGCGATCTCCTCGAACAGTGACTTCAGCTCGCTGTCCTCGGTCTGGGCGGCCAGCTCTTTTGCCCAGTAAAGCGCCAGGTAGAAATGACTGCCACGATTGTCGAGTTCACCGACCTTGCGCTTGGGAGACTTGTCGCTGTCGAGGAATTCGCCGTTGGCCTTGTCCAGCGTCGCCGACAGGATTCGGGCACGAGCATTGTCGAAGGTGCTGCCGAGGTGTTCGAGGGAGGCCGCGAGCGCCAGGAATTCACCCAGCGAGTCCCAGCGCAGGTGGTTCTCTTCCAGGAACTGCTGGACGTGCTTGGGCGCGGAGCCGCCGGCACCGGTCTCGAACAGGCCGCCACCGTTCATCAGCGGAACGATGGAGAGCATCTTGGCGCTGGTGCCGAGTTCCATGATCGGGAACAGGTCGGTCAGGTAATCGCGCAGCACGTTGCCGGTGACGGAGATGGTGTCCTCGCCCTGACGGATACGCTCCAGCGAGACCTTCATCGCTTCGACCGGCGCCAGGATGCGGATGTCCAGACCGTCGGTGTCGTGATCCTTGAGATAGGTTTCGACCTTCTCGATCAACTTGGCATCGTGGGCCCGGTTGGCGTCGAGCCAGAAGATCGCCGGCGAGCCGCTTTCACGGGCGCGGGTGACGGCCAGCTTGACCCAGTCCTTGATCGGCGCGTCCTTGGTCTGACACATGCGCCAGATGTCGCCGGCTTCGACGTCATGGCTGAACAGCGTCTGGCCATTGTCGTCGGTGACGACCACGGTACCGTCGGCCGGGATCTGGAACGTCTTGTCGTGAGAGCCGTACTCTTCGGCTTTCTGGGCCATCAGGCCGACGTTGGGCACGCTGCCCATGGTGGTCGGATCGAAAGCGCCGTTCTTGCAGCAATCTTCGATCACCGTCTGGTAGATGGTGGCGTAGCAGCGGTCCGGAATGACCGCCTTGGCGTCATGCAACTGGTCGTCGGTTCCCCACATCTTGCCGGAGTCGCGGATCATCGCCGGCATGGAAGCGTCGATGATCACGTCGGACGGCACGTGCAGGTTGGTGATGCCCTTGTGGGAGTTGACCATCGCCAGCGAGGGACGCTCTTTATAGAGCGCTTCGATATCGCTCTTGATCGCGTCCTGCTGTTCGCTGGGAAGCGATTCGATCGAGCTGTATAGATCGCCGATGCCGCTGTTGGAGTTGAAGCCGGCTAGCTTGAGCGCATCGGCGTGCTTCTCGAGCACCTCCTTGTAGAACTCTTCGACCACGATGCCGAACATGATCGGGTCGGAGACCTTCATCATGGTCGCCTTCAAGTGCAGCGAGAACAGCACGTTGCGCTTCTTGGCGTCCTTGATTTCGCTGTCGATGAAGTGACGCAGACGACGGCTGCTCATGCTTGCGGCGTCGACGACTTCGCTCTCCTTGACCGCGAGACCGTCCGTCAGCGTGATGCGAGTGCCGTCTTTCTGCTGCAGTTCGATCTTGAGCTTGCCCGCCTTGGCGATCACGGCGGACTGCTCGCTGCCGTAGAAGTCGCCTTCGCTCATGTGAGCGACGTGAGACTGTGATTCGCTCGACCATTCGCCCATGCGGTGCGGGTACTTGCGGGCGTAGTTCTTGACCGACTTCGGCGCCCGACGATCGGAGTTGCCTTCACGCAGCACCGGATTGACCGCGCTGCCCTTGGCCTTGTCGTAGCTGGCCTTGATCGCCTTCTCTTCGTCGTTCTTCGGTTCTTCCGGATAGTCCGGCAGGGGATAGCCCTGGCTCTGCAGCTCCTTGATGGTCGCCTTGAGCTGAGGGCCTGAAGCGCTGATGTTGGGCAGCTTGATGATGTTGGCTTCCGGGGTGGTCGCCAGTTGCCCGAGCTCGGCCAGATCATCGCTGACGCGCTGGTCGTCGCCAAGCAGATCCGGGAACTGGGACAGTACGCGCGCCGCCAGCGAGATATCGCGAGTCTCGACCGTGATGCCGGCGGTGCCGGTAAAAGCTTCGATGATCGGTAGCAGCGAGTAGGTGGCCAGCGCGGGCGCTTCGTCGGTCAGGGTGTAGATGATCTTGGGCGTATTGGACATGTCTATTCGTTAACCTCTTTTTGGCAATGGCACGACGTATCGAGCATGGGTGAACACTCGAATGTGCGTCGCACTTCGTGCGGATTGATGCGTTGGCGCCGGGACGCCGGGCGGCTTTCGTCGGCTGATGCTCGCCACTCTCTTCGGCTCGCTCACAGGGCGCAATACACCTCGCTGGCGATTCCCGATATCGGAGAACGGTGACCAGCGAGGTCTGGAAATCGGTCGCGGCAGCGGTACTTTCAAGTTGTCGACAACCTGCGCTCGGCCAGAGTATACCAGCGCCGCGTGACCAACGCATTCGCGCGGCGCGCAGCGAAGCATGCCGGCTAGCCGAGAGAGACGATTTCCACCCAGTTGGTCTTGCTGCCGACCGGTGTGTCGCTGAGGTGCGTCAATGCTCCGCTCGCCGAGTCGATGCGATAGAGCGCCAGATGATCGCTCAGCTCGCCGGCTGCGATCAGATAGCGGCCGGTGGGATCGATCTCGAAGCCGCGCGGCTGCTTCACGGTCGGCTGATTGGCGACGAGATGCAGCTCGCCTGAGTCGGGGTCGGCGCGCAATATGCTCAAGGTGCTGCTGGTGCGCTCGGAAAGGTAAAGATGGCGACCGTCCGGGGTGATATGAAGATCGGCCGCCCACACACGTGGCGTATCGTCACCGGTGGGGATCTCTTCCCGAGGCATGCCCGGCGCCAGCTCGAGCGTATCCGGCAGGCCCTGGCTGACCGCGACTCGAGACAACGTGCCATCGTCGGCATCCAGCGCGAAGGTCGTTACCGTCGCGTCGAACTCCCCCAGCACGTAGACGAACCGACCATTGGGCGAGAAGACGAAGTGGCGCGGGCCGGTGCCACTGGCGGTGTCTGCGGCGGGCGTTTCATTGGGAACGAGGGCGCCGTCGGCAAAATGGAACTGGGCCACACGGTCGTCGCCCAGGTTGGTGGCGAACACGTGGTGATTGTCCGGCGTTGCCATGATCGCATGCGCCCGGCTGCCGGTTTCCAGCGTCTGGGTTGCGTCGCCGGCGACACCGTTGCCGTCGATAGGGCTGACGCTGACCAAGTTGCCGCCATAGGAGGCGGCCAGCAGATAACGTCCGGAGCGGTCGGTGGTGATGTAGGCCATGCTGCCGTAGAGCGCGCCGCTGCCGAGCGGGGTCAAGGCGCCCGTGCCCGCCTCGATACGGTAGCTCAGCACCCGCAGCGGGTCGCTGCGAATGGCGGCGTAGAGCGTCTGCCTGTCCGGACTCACGGCCAGCGGCATCACGTTCTCGGCCGCTTCGGTCGTGGCCAGCGGCAGCAACCGCTCGGTCTGGCGATCCAGGCGATAGCTGCCGATGGTGCCATCCCCTGCATTGGCAACGTAGACGACAGTATCGATCGAGGGCTCGGCTGGGTTCATGGGGCTTTCCTTGGGCGGTTGACGGTTGACGGTCGATGGGCGACCAGCGATCGAGGATAAACCTCCTTTCTAGCACCGGCGACTTGGTGACGTCGATTGCCGATAGGTCGATAGATCAATCGACGAATGAAGTTGCGGATCGTCAACCTGACGTTTTCAGACGGCTCTGCAGCAGCCTGAGAATGGCCCGTTCGTCCGGCCCGGTGAGCTTGTCATCGGTATCCAGCTCGGTCTCGACCAGCTTGCGAAAATGGTCCAGTGTCCGGCCGTCGAGATAGCTTTCCACCACGCGCGGATCGATGTAGCTCGCCTTGGCGATGCTCGGCGTGTTGCCCAGCGTCTTGGCGACCCGCTCGATCGCCTGGCGCACGTTGCTCTGGCTGACCTTGTCGTTGTCGCCGGGGCCGAGCTCCTCCAGTGCCAGCGCGGCAATCGACGTGCCGGCCCAGGTACGAAAATCCTTGGCGCTGAAACGCTCGCCCATGACCTCGTGGATGTAATCGTTGAGATCGTGACTGTCGACTCTCACCTTGCGGCCGTCTTCGTCGAAGTACTTGAAGATTTCGTAGCCAGGGATGTCATCGAGCTCGCCGACGATCCTGGCCAGGCGCTCATCCTCGACCACGCGATGCTGATGCTGGCCACTCTTGCCCTGATAATCGAAAACCAGCTCGTCGCCGTCGATGGTCAGGTGTTTGGAGCGCATGGTGGTCAGGCCATAGGATTCGTTCTCTTCCCGGTAGCGCTCGCTCCCGGGGCGAAAGTAGGCGCTGTCGATCAGCCTCACCATGCAGGCGAGCACCTTCTCTCGAGGCATTCCCTCGAGGGTGAGATGCTGGCCGGTGACGCGACGCATGGGGGTCAGGCGGCGGGCGAATTCGACGATCCGGTCGAACTTGAGAATCTCGCGCTTTTCGCGCCATTCGGCGTTGTAGATGTACTGCTTGCGTCCGGCGCTGTCGCGGCCGGTGGCATGAATATGGTGGCGTTTGTCGAGCACGATTTCGACATCGCGCCAGGCAGGTGGAATCGCGAGCGACCGGATCCAGTCGCGCCAGGCGTCATCGCTCAGCGTGGTCCCGTCCGGTGTACGGTAAGTGAAGCCCTTGCCGCGACGATGGCGGGTCACCACCCGTGGGGGCGTCTTGGTCATGGCAAGCTCCTTTTGCCCAAACCGATTGTCGTTGCTGTCCGTCATCATGATGAACAGGTTCGATCAGAATAGACCAGCCTCGGCAAAAGGCTCGTCGATAGCCCGTTTGGCGTAGACTGAGGGTGATTCAGTCCAGGGATGGGAACCGTATGTTAATGGGGCGCTTTCAATGGGTGTGGCGTCAGCTGCGCCGCTCTTTGTGGTACCGCGCGACGCTCTTTTCGTTGGGCGGCGTGGTCACGGCACTGGTCGCCTGGCTGGTGACGCCCTGGCTGGACGTGCCGTCGGTGGTCAGCATTGGCGCCCGCGCGGTGGACAGCATTCTCAATATCATCGCCTCGAGCATGCTGGCGGTGACCACGTTTTCGCTCGGCGCGATGGTGACGGCCTACGGTTCGGCGACCAGTAACGTCAGTCCGCGAGCCAACCTTCTGCTGATCGAGGACCGCGTGACACAGAACACGCTGGCAACCTTCATCGGCGCGTTCCTGTTCAGTCTGGTCGGAATCATTGCACTGGCGGCCGGCATCTACGACGAGGATGGCCGGACACTGCTGTTCGCCGCGACGCTCGTCGTCATCGTGATGACGGTCTACCAGTTGATCAAGTGGGCCGGATATCTGACTCGGCTGGGTCGGGTGCGAGACACCATCGACAAAGTGGAAACGGCGGCCAGGAAAGCGCTCGAAGGGCGCATGGATCAACCCTATCTGGGTGGCCAGGCGATGCCTTCCACGGTGCCGGAAGGGCTCGAGCCGGTTCGTGCCGGCAAGGTGGGTTATCTTCAGCACATCGACATGCCGCTACTGGATTCGCTGGCCGAGGATCTGGGACATGCCATCTACGTGCAGGCATTGCCGGGGACGTTCCTCGACATGACCAAAGTGCTGGCGTCGACGCCCACGCTGGACGAGACGCGTGCCGAGAAGATTGCCGAGGCCTTCACGATCAGTCCGTCGCGGCGTTTCGAGGAGGATCCGCGATTCGGCATCATCGTGCTGGCGGAGGTGGCGTCGAGAGCGTTATCGCCGGGAATCAACGACCCCGGTACGGCGATCGACATCATCGGCTGCGGCGTTCGGGTGCTGACGCCGTGGGTACGGCATGCCGAGGGCGGTATCGACGAGTCGGACCAGCCGGTCCGGCATGTGTATGTCGAGGCGTTACAAACGAAAGACCTGTTCGAGGATTTCTTCACTCCCATCGCTCGCGACGGCGCCGCGACGGTAGAGGTCGGCATTCGCCTGCAGAAGGCACTGAGTGCGCTGGGGGCGATCGGGGACAACCGCGTCAAGCGCCTCGTCGACGAACATCGTGAACGGCTCGTCAAGCGCTTCGATATCGGGCTGACGCTGGAAGAGGACCGTCAACGTGTGAAGGCGGCGCGGACGGCATGAACCGGTTCCGACGCGATGGCGGACAGCATTCGAACGGCGACGCCGAACGAACAGGGCCGGCGGTCAGCCGGCCCTGTTAAAAAAGCCCACCCTGGCTGTCAAAGAGCCATTGCGGGCTTCGGCACACTGTCGCGGGATGACTCAGTTCAATCCGAGCAGGCCGCGCAGCGTCGACAGATCCTCGGCGAGGACCGTTACCGGACCCGTCAAGGCGCGACGGTCGGCATCGCTGACCTCGTCATAGGATTCGAACCCCGCCTCGGGATCGTCGGGATCCAGGCGGTAGTCGGCCAGCGTCTCTTCCACGTCGTCGAAATTGTCCTCGACGCGCGCCACGAAATCGGCGTCTTCCTGGGCCGCCAGCGGCCTGAACAGCTCGAAGATTTCGCGAGCGCCATCGACGTTGCCCTGAAAGTCCCATAGATCGGTGCGGCTGTAACGATCCTCTTCACCGGAGATCTTGGTCGCTGCGACCTCTTCCATCAGTGCGGCAGCGCCGCCAACGACGGTTTCCGGCGGAAAAGTCAGCGCCTGAACGCGGCTGTCCAACTCCTCGACGTCGGCCATGAGGCCTTGCGCATAGGTCTTCATGCCATCGGTGCTGGCGTCGTGGAACAGCCCGTACTCCAGACGATGGAAACCGGTGAAATCGGGATCCTCGACCCCTTGTTCGTAGTCGTCTTCGCGAGCATCGATGCTGACGTCGAGATCGGCGAACAGCTCGGCGATCGGCTCGATGCGCTCGTAGTACACCCGCGTGGGGGCATAGAGCGCCTTGGCCTTCGCCAAGTCACCGGCTTCGATCGCGGCGGTGAAATCCTCGGTATGCGTGACCAGTTGCTCCAGATTGTCCAGGACATACAGCTTGTAGTCGGCGACGGGGCCGACCAGCGCCTCCGGTGCCACGGCAGCCTGCGCGGTGGCGGTCACCGACAGCAGGCCGAGGGTGCCTGCCGCGATCCAGGTTTTCGATGTCTTGCAGGGTTTCGGTATTTTCATTGTGAGGCTCCATTGAATGATCCGGGTGCCAGTCGGCGGTCGTGAATCCACGGCCCGTCTTCGCGAGCGATGTCGTCTTCCAAAAATCGAATTGGCTCAAGCGGTCGCCGCCAGCAGGCTGCGCCCCAGGTAATCGTTATCGTCTCTTGCGCCAGGCAAGACGAAGAAATAGCCACCGCCCACCGGCTTGATGTACTCCTCCAGCGGTTCACCATCCAGGCGACGCTGGACAGTAATGAAACCGGCTTCCAGATCGGCCTGGAAACAGAGGAACAAAAGGCCCATGTCCAGCTGTCCGTTGGCCTCGACGCCGTTGGAGTAATTGAACGGTCGCCGCAGGATGCGATTTTTCTCAGTGGCGGGCGTGCGAGGATTGGCCAGGCGGATATGCGCGTCGAGCGGGGTGATCTTGCCCTCCGGATCCAGCGTGTAATCGGGCACGTCCTGCTCCCTGCCTTCCGCGGCGCCGTCGGAAAGCGGCGCGCCGCTCATCTTGCGCCGGCCGAAGATCGTCTCCTGCTCATTCAACGGGGTACGATCCCAGCGTTCGACGAAATTGCGGATGATGCGCGCCGCGAGGTAACTGCCGCCTTGTGCCCAGGCCGGCTCGTCATGATCCCGACCGACCCACACCAGCTCATCCATCAGCGCCTCGTCGTCGCCGTCGGGATTGGCGGAGCCGTCGCGGAAGCCGAGGAAGTTGCGGGCACTGCCATCGATATCGCCCGGCGCGGGCGGCAGCAGCGGTACGGTGCCTTCCTGCTTCCAGCGCACCATCAGCAGTCCCGGCGTGTTCTTGATGATGTCGCGCAGGGCGTGATAGCCGGTATCCAGCGTGTTGGCGCAGATCTGCAGCGCGAGGTCGCCATGACAGCGGGCGGCGTCCAGGGCGTCGTTGGGAAAACCTCCCATGCGCTGCAGGCGTTTCGGCCGGGCACTCGCCAGACCGTAGCGTTCGTCGAACAGGGAGTCGCCGACCGCGACGGTCACGGTCAACCCGTCAGGGGCGATCACGGGACCCAGAGTGCCGGAGTCCGGCGGCGGGAACAGCGGATCGCGTTCGGGTATCCTGCCGCCCTGGGTCAGAAAGGCGATGCGCTCGGTCAGAACCCTCATCAGTTTTTCGAGGTCGTCCCGATCTCGCGCCAGTACGTCGAACGCCACCAGCATGCCGGTCGCGGGGCGGGGTGTGACGATGCCCTGCTGATGCTCGCCGTGAAAGGGGTAGCGCAGCTCGGCATCCTGTTGCTGCGGCGCGCTGGTGACATCTTCGCCGTGTCCGGTGGCGGCCAATGCCCGGGCCGGACAGGCTCCACCGAGACCGGTGAACCCTAGACCCAGTCCCAGGCCAGTCAAGCTGGCGCCCTTGAGAAAACGGCGGCGCTCGGCGTGGGCGGGCGACGGGGGATCCGTTGGCGGATGACCTGCCTGCCGGTCGTCTGCCTGCTGAGGCTTTGTCTTTTGAGGCTTTGTCTTTTGAGACTTTGTCTTTTGAGACGTCGTCTGCTGACACGCTGTCTGCAGAGTGGTGAAAGGGCAGCGTGAAGAACGATCTGATTGGCTCATAAGCGGTGACCTGACCGGTGTCGATTAACCTTCCAGAGTGAGAGCTTGGTTGATGCCGGCGAGCGACTTGGCCACGGCATCGGTCGCCCGCAGCAGGCCATCGGCGTCGCCTTGCCCCGATGTCGATGATCCGGACGCGGTCGGGAGTTCCTGCTGCAGCGAATTCAGCTGGGTCTGGAGCGTCTGCAAGGTATCGGGAGACTGACGCTCCAGCAGCGGCGAGAGCAACGAGACGATCTTGTTGGCGCCTTCCGTCAGTGCCACGAGATCGTCGAGATCACGCTCCCCGATGGTGCGGCCGTCACGGTGATGGTCGAGCCACGTCTCGAGCACGCGAGCGGTGCCGTCGGCCAGCTGCGCGGGAGGAATCGATGCACTCTTGAGTCGAGCGGCAAGCGTGTCCACATCCGTGACCAGCCGGTCGGCAACCGCGTTCAACCCGGCAGTGCTTTCATCGGTGAACAGGCCCTCGGCAAGCCGATGGAAGCCGACGAATTCAGGGTCCTCACCGCGTTTCTCGAAATCGTCGGCATGAGCGTTGAGACGCTGATCGAGATCGCTGTAAAGACCGATCGGCATGGCCAGATGCAGATCGATACGACGCGCCTGGCGGAACGCCTGGCGGGCCGCCTCGAGGTCATCGGTGGCGATGGCATCGCGCAGGTCGCCGGCGCTGGCCTGCAGCTTTCGCAGCTGCAGGGTGGTATAGACGCGATATTCCGCCAATGGCCCGATGAAGGCGGTCGCCGGAAGTGGCGAAGCTTCGGCGTCCGACTCGCTGGCCCTGACATGCAGCGCACCCTGCGGGTTGCTGAGCAGGCCGCAGGTCATCACGTAGTCGCCGGCTTTCAGCGTGGCGGTCAGCGGCTGACGCAATCCGGGCGCGATATTCTCGCGCTCCGCGAGCACCATCACGCCGTCGATGATCTCCCATTCGATGGCGCGGTCGGACTGGTTGACCACGGTGAAGGTGCGTCGTCCGGCGGCGACTTCCAGTTGATCGGGCTGACAGCCGGTGGCGGTGACGTTGACGATGTAATCACTGTCGCCGACGGGCTGAACGGCCTTCAGCGAGAGCGTAAAAACGCCCAGCGCGACGATCATCAGGAACAGGGAAAGCACCAGGCCCAGGCGCATGGCGCGCGGTGATGGCGGGGCAAGTTGAGCGGTCCGGGTCATGGGTCAGCCTCGTTCCTGCCGGGAAGACGCCGGCGCCGTTACGTAGGCTCGCGCCGAGGGCGTGCGTAACAGCCACAGCGCAACGAGCAGATAGCCGAGGTATGCCACGACCTCGCTGACGGTCGGCGCTGGCTGATAGCCGAAGATGCCGGAGAACAGCGAACCCAACGGCGTATCCAGCGGCAGGCTATCGCTCAGGTCGAAAACCACTTGCTGAGCATGGTTCCAGAGTCCCGCTTCATGCAGCGCGCGGACGGACCCCGAAAGCAGCCCGGCGGCGACCAGCAGAATGAACAGACCGGTGGCCCGGAAGAAGTGCCCCAGCGGTAACCGCAGGCTGCCGCGGTAGAGTGCCAGACCGATGAGCGCGGCCAGGCCCAGACCGAGGAGTGCCCCCAGTGGTGCATGAGCGCCGTGACTCTGCTGAAAGACCGCCAGCAGAAAGAAGATCGATTCCAGCCCTTCGCGCGCCACGGCGAGAAATACCATCGCGATCAGCGCGTAGGTGTGCCGCCGACCGCTGCGGAACGCCTGGTCGAGCGCCTGTGTCAGCTCGTCGCGCATACCGCGAGCGGCGCGGCGCATCCACAGCACCATCCAGGTCAGAACGCCGACGGCGAAGAAGCCCACTATCGCTTCGAACAGCTCCTGCTGGCGCTGCGGGAACTCCGCGCTCGCAAACTGCAGCCCGGCGCCGACGAACAGGGCGAAGGAGACCGCCAGAAAAATGCCGATCCACACCGCAGGCATCCAGGCGGCGCGACCGGTCTGGCGTAGATAGCTGGCAATGATGCCGACGACGAGAGCGGCTTCCAGCCCCTCTCTCAGCATGATCAGAAACGGTACCAACATGGCAGAAATCCCACGGTGGGTCGCTGCGAACGACGAGGCGACAAGGGTAACGGTAACGCTGTGAATGATACTCGTTATCACCTCCGGCCGGTAACAATTTTTCACGTTCTGCTCGAATCGCGACACCGCTGCAGCGTGGGGGGATAGTTTGTTCTAAAAACGACATCGAGGTGCCTAATGACGATGACGATGTCGCGCAGAGATAAAAACGCATGCGTCGTACCGTCACAGGGATTACAGTCGAATCAGACCGAAAAGACGCAAGGACAGTCGGATAACGGTCGCTGTCAGGAGCTGTCCAGCGCTGATGAATCGCCATGGACCGAGAGCGACAGACGCCAGGGAACCGTAATAACAATAACCACCGTTATATCCTTGGAGGAGAAGTGAAATGGCAATCTATCCCCCTCAAGGCGCCGCCCGAAAAGGCGCTGCGCCTGAGCCCCAGACACTCGGTTTTCTGCTGCTGGAAGACTTCACCCTGATCTCGCTCGCCTCGGCGATCGAGCCGTTGCGCATGGCCAACCAGCTCGCCGGCCGCGAACTCTACCGCTGGTACGTGATGACGATGGACGGGGCGCCGGTGAGAGCCAGCGACGGCATGCAGGTGACGCCGGACGCCAGCGCTCACGCGCCGTTGAGACTCGACTGGCTGGTAGTATGTGGCGGCGTCGCGCCGCAGCGCTCCGTTACGCCGGCATTGCTGACCTGGCTGCAGAGCCGTCAACGCCAGCTACGGCGAATCGGTTCGGTGTGTACCGGTAGCTGGGCGCTGGCTCAGGCCGGCCTGCTGAATGGTTACGATGCCAGCATCCATTGGGAGTGTCTGGCCGCGATTCAGGAAGCCTATCCGCGCACGGCCTGGAGCACGCGGCTGTTCTCGATTGATCGCGATCGCTTCACCGCTTCCGGGGGGACCGCGCCGCTGGACATGATGCTCAATCTGATCGGGCGCGATCACGGTCGGGAGCTGTCGGCGGCCATCTCCGAGATGTTCATCTACGAACGGGTGCGGGGCGAGGAAGATCAGCAGCGGGTGCCGCTCAAGCATGTGCTGGGCACCACGCAGCCCAAGCTGCTGGAAATCGTGGCGTTGATGGAAGCCAATATCGAGGAGCCTATCGAGCTCGACGAACTGGCGAACTACGTCGACGTCTCCCGGCGCCAGCTGGAACGCCTGTTCCAGCGTCATCTCCACTGTTCGCCGTCGCGCTACTATCTCAAGCTGCGACTGACGCGAGCGCGGCAGCTGCTCAAGCAGACGCCGCTGCCGATCATCGAAATCGCCTCAGCCTGCGGTTTCGTCTCCACGCCGCATTTCTCGAAATGCTACCGGGAGTTTTTCGGTACGCCACCGCGTGAGGATCGCGGCGAGACGCTGAAGATTCGAAGGCTGGAGCCGGCGATAATCCCGCTGGCGGGCAGCGAACCGCTGATGCAGTCCAGCAGCGCCACCGTCGCCTTGAGCCATGCTCGGGGAGAGCCGACCTACGCCAGCATCGCGCTGGGCTGAAAGCGGTGGATCGGAACGCTATCGATCGGGCGGCCCCAGAGCCGCCCGATGTCGTTTCGCCCGCGTCACCTAGACGACCATTCTGGTCGCAACGACCATCAGCCCGAAAGTGAATACGCCAGCCACCACCGGCCAACCCAACGAGCGTGTCCGCCGCCACACCGCGAGCGTCACACCGAGTCCGATGACCGTCGCCAGCCAACCGGGGACATCGGCAGTCCGTGGCACCAGCGACACGCCCAGCACCGCGGCGATCATCATCGGGCCCAGAATCACCAGCCACTTCGGCAGTGCATCGACAGGGCCGTCGTCATCGGTACGCGTCAGTCGCCGCTGTATCCACAGCAGTGGCAGCAGCCGGAGCAGATAGGTGCCCAAAGCGGCGATGATCATGGCGATCCAGAGTGAGAGGCTCATGGGCGTCCTCCCCGGGTGGGCCCGGCCGTCTCCGGCAGGCGGATCATGTAGAAGCAGAGCGCGCCGCAGGCGGCTGCCAGCGGAATCCCGATATTGGTCAATCCCGTCAACGTGCAGAGCAGAGCGATGGCAATGGTGACAACGAGTGCGGCCGCCCAGCGCCGCGAGGTGAATCGCGGCACGATCAATACCAGAAACAGCGCCGGCAGCGCGAAGGGCATCACTTCGCCGAGCAACGGCCAGCGGCTCGTCAGCCATTCCCCGGCGACCGCGCCCAGCAGGGAGCCTGCGATCCAGCTGAGCCAGGCGAGCATGGCCGCACCGAAGAACCAGCCGACACGCCGGGATGCCGGCAACTGGGGCAAACGGCTGTGGGCCAGGGCGAAGACCTGATCGGTCAGACCGTGCATCAGCCACGGCCACCAGCGGCTCTGCGGCAGCCAAGGGGCGATGTTGGGGGCGTAGACGACATGGCGCACGTTGATCAGCAGGGTCATCGCCACGGTCAGCCACAGCGGAGAGCCGCTGGCGATCATGCCGACGAACAGGAACTGCGAGGCCCCGGCGTAGATCAGGGCCGAGATCGCCAGGGTTTCGGCGGTACTGAAGCCGGCCTGGGTGGAGATCAGGCCAAACGAGACGGCCACCGGGATGTAGCCGCCCAGCAGGGGCATCGCCTCGCGCACGCCTGTCAGCCATCCGCTGGACTGGCGCGATGGTTCGATATCGGACATTCGGTCTGTCTTCCCTGGCAGAGACGGTAGTGAGCAGCGGATCTGAACGTTCTATCCAACGCGCCCGCGTGCGTCAATCTCGCTTCGCATCGTCGGCACCGCCGGCTCGCGCTGTCGCGTACAGGACATTGAAGGTGGCGCAATCGGAACACTCGGATTCGCTTTCGGTCGTCGGGTGAGGCGAGCGCGGGGATATGCTGCGCGGAACGCTCGTCTTCTGGTCTCCGGTCGCACCATCCGACGCCGCGACGGCCTGAAAGGCGCACAAACCAAGGAGGAGTTCCGCATGCCGACGTCAACGCTCCACGACGACGCCATCATCATCGATGGCCTGATCATCGCCAAATGGGATCGTGCCCTGTTCGAGGATATGCGCAAGGGAGGGCTGACGGCCGCCAACTGCACCGTTTCGGTATGGGAGGACTTCGAATCCACCGTCGACAACATCGTTGGCGTCAATCAGTTGATGCGTGACAACGCCGAGCTGGTGCGTCCGGTGCATACCACCCGTGATATCACTCGCGCCAAGGAGGAGGGCAAGACCGGCATCATCCTGGGTTTCCAGAATGCCTACGCCTTCGAGGATAAACTGGGTTACATCGAGATATTCAAGAAGCTCGGTGTCGGGATTACCCAGCTCTGCTACAACACCCAGAATCTGGTCGGCACCGGCTGCTACGAGCGCGACGGTGGGCTCTCCGGCTACGGGCGCGAAGTGATCGCCGAGATGAATCGGGTCGGGATGATGTGCGATCTCTCTCACGTCGGCTCCAAGACCTCGGAAGAAGTCATCCTCGAGTCGAAAAAACCGGTCTGCTACTCCCACTGCCTGCCTACCGGACTCAAGGAACATCCCCGCAACAAGCGTGACGACGAGCTCAAGTTCATCGCCGATCACGGCGGTTTCGTCGGCGTCACCATGTTCACCCCGTTCCTGCGTGCCGGCGTCAACGCCACGATCGAGGATTACGTCGAAGCGATCGTCTACATCATGAATATCGTCGGCGAAGACGCCATCGGCATCGGTACTGACTTCACCCAGGGCCAGGACGAAGCCTTCTTCGAGTGGCTGACCCACGACAAGGGCTACGCGCGCCGCCTGACCCGCTTCGGCGAGATCATCAATCCCAAGGGCATCCGCACCATCGGCGAGTTCCCCAACCTGACTCAGGCGCTGCTGGACCACGGACTCTCCGAGCCGGTGGTGCGCAAGATCATGGGAGAGAACTGGGTGCGGACACTACGCGACGTCTGGGGCGAATAAGCCGGCTCCTCGAGCGTCTTGGAAGGTTTGGCTCGTGCCAAAGAACAATTCTTGAGGTAACCGAAATGACCCAAATAGCCCCGGAACTGCCGATCGACGTGGACAGCGATACTGGTGTCTGGACGACCGATGCACTGCCGATGCTCTACGTGCCGCGGCACTTCTTCATCAACAACCATACGGCCGTCGAGCAAGCGCTGGGCGTCGAGACTTACGCGAGGATCCTCTACGACGCCGGCTACAAGTCGGCCTGGTTCTGGTGCGAGAAGGAAGCCGAGCTGCATGGCATCGAGGGTGTCGAAGTGTTCGAGCACTACATGAACCGATTGTCCCAGCGGGGCTGGGGTAAGTTCGTCACCGAGGCGATCGAGCTCGACGCGGGAACCGCTCGAGTACGCCTTGAGCACTCCTGTTTCGTCTACCAGCTCGGCAAGACCGGCAAGCGCGAGGAGTACATGTTCACCGGCTGGTTTGCCGGCGCGATGGATCAGATTCTCGAAGCGCGCGGTAGCGACGTTCGCACTCGCGCCGAGCAGACTCAGAGCGGTGCTGAAGACGGCTGTGACGTGGGCTATTTCCAGGTCTCTCCACGCTGAAAGCGATCTGTTCGCACATGACAAACCCTGAATTCGTGATGGTCGAGATCGATACGGAGCGCCGCTGACAAGCCGTTTTCGTGCCGTCTCCTGAGAGGTGATTGCGATGGCTCACGAAGCCCTGTTCAAGCCGATCCAGATCGGCAAGCTGACCATTCGCAACCGGGTCGTCAGCACGGCGCATGCCGAGGTCTACGCCACCGACGGCGGCATGACCACGGAGCGTTACGTCAAATACTACGAAGAGAAGTCGAAGGGCGGTTGCGGGCTCTGCATCTGCGGTGGCTCCTCGCCGGTCTCCATCGACAGCCCTCAGCAGTGGTGGAGTTCGGTCAATGTCTCGACCGACCGCATCATTCCCCACTTCCAGAATCTCGCCGATGCCGTTCACAGGCACGGTGGCAAGATCATGATCCAGATCACCCACATGGGGCGGCGCTCGCGCTGGGACGGTCACCACTGGTCGACGCTGCTGTCGCCGTCGGGTATTCGTGAGCCGGTTCATCGCGCCACCTGCAAGACCATTGAAGAGGAGGAGATCTGGCGCATCATCGGCGACTTCGCCCAGGGCGCACGTCGGGTCAAGGAGGGTGGGCTCGACGGCTGCGAACTCTCCGCCGTGCATCAGCACCTGATCGACCAGTTCTGGAGCCCGCGCGTCAACAAGCGTACCGACCAGTGGGGTGGCAGCTTCGAAAATCGCATGCGCTTCGGCATGGAGGTGCTCAAGGCGGTCCGGGCCGAGGTCGGTGACGACTTCTGCGTCGGCATGCGCATCTGTGGTGACGAATTTCACCCCGACGGGCTCTCTCAGGATGACATGAAGCAGATCGCGACCTATTACGACGCGACCGGCATGGTCGACTTCTTCGGCGTCGTCGGTTCCGGTTGCGATACCCACGACACGCTGGCCAACGTCATTCCCAACATGTCCTATCCGCCGGAACCGTTTCTCCATCTGGCGGCCGGGATCAAGGAAGCGGTCTCGGTGCCGGTCATCCACGCTCAGAACATCAAGGATCCGACCCAGGCCGAACGCATCCTCGAGGGCGGCTACGTCGACCTGGTGGGGATGACCCGCGCGCACATCGCCGACCCGCACATCATCGCCAAGATCAAGGCGGGGCAGACCGACCAGATCCGCCAGTGCGTCGGTGCCAACTACTGCATCGATCGCCAGTACCAGGGGCTCGACGTGCTCTGCATCCAGAATGCGGCGACCTCGCGGGAGTACATGGGCCTGCCGCACATTATCGAGAAGACGACGGGGTCCAAGCGCAAGGTCGTGGTGGTCGGCGGCGGTCCCGGCGGCATGGAGGCAGCGCGCGTGGCGGCGGAGCGCGGACACGACGTCATCCTGTTCGAGGCCGAGCCGCAGCTCGGCGGGCAGATCACGCTGGCGGCCAAGGCGCCGCAGCGCGACCAGATTGCCGGGATCACGCGCTGGTACGAGATGGAGCTGGCGCGCCTTGGCGTCGATGTCCAGCTCGAGACCCGCGCCGACGATTCGATGATCCGCGATCTGCAGCCTGACGTGGTCGTGCTGGCCAACGGCGGCCATCCCTTCCTCGAACAGGTGCCGGAGTGGGGCTACTCGGACAATCCTGACGAGAGCCTGGTGGTCAGCAGCTGGGACATCCTGTCGGGCAAGGTCGAGCCCGCCAGCAACGTGCTGGTCTACGACACCATGTGCGAATTCAGCGGCATGTCGACCGCCGACTACTGTGCCAGCAAGGGCTCGACGGTGGAGATCGTCACCGACGACACCAAGCCCGGCGTGGCGATTGGCGGCACCACCTTCCCGACCTACTACCGCAGCCTCTATCAGCAGTCGGTGGTGATGACCGGCGATCTGGGGTTGCACAAGGTCTATCGCGAAGGCGACAAGCTGGTGGCGCTGTTCGAGAACGAGTACACCGGCGAGCACGAGGAGCGGGTGGTCGATCAGGTGGTGATCGAGAACGGCGTGCGTCCGGACGAGTCGCTCTACTATGCGCTCAAGGAGCGTTCGCGCAACAAGGGGCAGATCGATCTCGAGGCGCTCTACGCGGCGACGGCGCAGCCGACACTGGCCGGGAGCGGCGATTTCGCGCTGTTCCGGATCGGTGACTGCGTGGCGCAGCGGAATACGCACGCGGCGATCTATGATGCGCTCCGCCTCTGCAAGGATTTGTGAGGGGAACGGACTGCCCTCGACGAGTCGGCGGTGAATGGCTCGTCGCCATGCTCATGGACAGATACGTCCACTCCGCTGGCTGCTCACAATTCGCCTGGGCTACGCGCCCCGGTCGTGGCATCGCTCGTAGCCGTCCCATGGCGAAGGTGGGCGGCAGGACATAGCTGGCTGCAAGCGTCGATATGACCGGCACCAGCGGCTTTTTCGGAGAAGCACCATGTTGCAGACGCTACTCCCCATTCTGATCTTTGCGGCGCTGGCGCTGGGTGCGGCGGGCGCGGTACGTCGTATTCGGCTGTGGCGCCAGGGCCAGCGCACGCCGATGGTATGGCGCCGGCTGTTGCTGATGCCCAGACGCTATCTCAACGATCTGCACCACATCGTCGCTCGCGACAAGGCGATGGCGCACACCCACGTGGCGACCGCCGGGGGCTTCGCCGCCGCCATGGCGCTGGCGCTGGTGGTGCATGGCTTCGGCTGGCGCAATCCGATTCTCGGCGGGCTGCTGCTGGCGGCGAGCGCGGTCATGTTCGTTGGCGCGCTGGCGGTCAATCGCCGGCGCCTGAATTCGCCCACCCGGCCCTTCCCCAGGAAGCTGTCAAGAGGCCCGTGGCAGCGACTTTCCAAGAGCCTGATCGCCTACTCGGTGGGCATGTTCCTGGTGAGCCTGCCGATCGTCGGTTTCACCCCAGAGAATCTGGTCGGCGTCGCGCCGAACGTCCTCGGCGGCGGCGTGCTGGCGATCGTGCTCGCCGCCGTGCTGGTCTGGGGGCTGCTGGAGATGTTGGTCGGCATGGGCTGGGGCGGGCCGATGAAGCACGCCTTCGCCGGTTCCTTCCATCTGGCCTTCCACCGGCGCCCCGAGCGGTTCGATGATCATCATCCGGACGCGTCCCCGAAAAAGACACATGACGTCCATCGCGGCAGCCGCTCCACCGCGCTCTTCCCGCTGGACCTCACGGCGAAGACGCTGGGCGTTGAGAAGCCCGCCGATTTCCAATGGGAGCAGCTGCTGGGATTCGATGCCTGCGTCCAGTGCGGCCGCTGCCAGAGCGTCTGCCCGGCCTATGCCGCCGGCCAGCCGCTCAACCCCAAGAAGCTGATCCAGGACATGGTCGTGGGCATGGCCGGCGGCAGCGATGCCCGCTACGCCGGCTCCGGGCATCCACAACAAGCGGGCGGCATCGATGTCGGCAAGCCCGGTTTTGGACACCACAGGGGCGGCCCCTCCGATGCCATTGTGCCGCAACTGGTGGAGGCGCAGACCCTGTGGGCGTGCACCACCTGCCGCGCCTGCGTCGAGGAGTGTCCGATGATGATCGAACACGTCGATGCCATCGTCGACATGCGCCGCTTCATCACCCTGGAGCGGGGCGAGACCCCGGAGAAGGGCGCCGCGGCGATCGACAACCTGATTGCCACCGATAACCCCGGCGGGCTCGACAACGCCTCGCGGCTCGACTGGGCGGCGGATCTGGAGATTCCGCGTATTCAGGATCGCCCCGAGGGGGTCGACGTGCTGCTGTGGCTGGGAGACGGCGCCTTCGATATGCGCAACCAGCGTACGCTGCGCTCGCTGGTGAAGATCCTGCGTGCCGGCGGCGTCGATTTCGCCGTGCTCGGCGAGGAAGAACGCGACAGCGGCGACGTGGCCCGACGGCTGGGGGATGAAGCGACGTTCCAGCGGCTCGCCGAGCGCAATATCGCCACACTCTCACGCTATCGCTTTGCCCGCATCGTCACTGCCGACCCGCACAGCTTCCATGTGCTGGGACGCGAATACGGTGCCTTTGGCGGGGATTACGTCGTCAGGCACCATTCGACCTTCATCGCCGAGCTCTTCGACGGCGGCCGCCTCAGCGTGGCAGCCCCGGCGCAGGCCGAGACCGTCACCTATCACGATCCCTGCTATCTGGGCCGTTACAACGGTGAATTCGCTGCCCCCCGGCAGGTGCTCGCCGCACTCGGCGTCGACGTTGTCGAGATGGAGCGCTCCGGCTATCGCTCGCGCTGTTGCGGTGGCGGTGGCGGGGCTGCGCTCTCCGACGTACCCGGCCGCGCGCGAATTCCCGACATGCGCATGGAGGACGTGCGTACTACCGGCGCGACCACCGTTGCCGTCGCCTGCCCGCAGTGCACTGCAATGCTCGAAGGCGTGGTCGAACCGCGACCGCGGATTCTGGATCTCGCCGAACTGGTTGCCGAGGCGCTGGTGGAACCGGCTCCGGCCGTGCCTGAGACGAGCACTTCCAGCCCGAGTCGCGAGGAGGAACCGGCATGAGTGTCAGACGACTCGACCCCCACGCCGAACGCGCCCGACGCAATCGGCTGCACGCCCGTCATCTCGAATTCGCTCGTCCGGCGTGGCGCTGGACCAGCGTCGACGGCGTGACCCGGATCAATCCCCACGCCCTGGGCGCGATCGGCCCCAACGGCATCAAGCGAATCGACCGCAGCGGTGCCTCGGTAGAGACAAGTGCCGCCGGGGGGCCGCAGACCAGCGCCGAACCCGTACGCCGCCGGATCACGATCGACGACCCTGCAGGCTACATCCTCGTCGTGCCGGAACTGCCCGAGGGGCGGCTTGGCGATCACGACCGCGACCTGTTCGGCCTCGCCCGTCAGCTCGCCGACGGAACCGATCTGGCGGTGACGGCGGTCACGTTCCGGAGCGACGTCGACGGATTCGAGGAGGCCGGGGCCGATCGCATCATGGATTTATCCGAGGACATCGAGGGGCGCTACGACCCGGAATCGCGGCTGGCGGCGCTAGTTGAAGTGGAGGACATGCTCGCACCGCGGCACTGGATCTTCGCCGATTCGCTGCCCGACGGCGGAGACCTGGGGCGACGTCTGTCGGCGCGTCTGTCGGCGCGTCTCTCGAGTCGGGGCGAGAGTCGGGGCGCGGAAGACCCGCCCCCGGCCACGAGGGTGTGGCAGTTCGCCGATGGCAAGACGCGTTCTCGGGCGGGGGATCGTCTGGATATCCTGCGCGACGTGCCACGCGTGCTGCTGGCGTTGCCCGAGTGCGCCGAGCCGGTCAGCGAGACGCGTCACGAGGCGAGGGCCATCGTGTTGGAGCCCGTAGCTCGAACGAGCGAGGAAACGGGCGACGAAAACCGGCCATCCGGCGTGATCGATCGAGGCCGGGTGACGGTGGACCCGCAGCAGATTCCGTTGGCCCAGGCACCGTTCATTCTCTCTGCCGGGCGTGGTATCTCGGACTGGGAGGGCTACCATCACGCCGCCCGGGTGCTGGGGGCCAGCGAAGGCGCTTCTCGTGTCGCCGTCGACGACGGCAACATGCCACGGGCGCGGCAAGTCGGTGCCACCGGCACCTTCGTGTCCGCGAGCTGCTATATCGCGGTGGGAATCTCCGGTGCGGTTCAGCACCTCCAGGGCATTGCTCGATGCCAGCGAGTGATCGCGATCAACAGCGATCCCAGCTGCGACATGGTCAAACGCGCCGACCTGGCGATCATCGCCGATGGCGACGCGCTGCTGGCGGCCGTTTGCGAACGCCTTGGCCAGCCGAGGATCGCGTCCGCACCGGCGGATCAATGGCACGCTGAGGAGTCCCGACATGTCGCCGCGTGAATCGACCGTTTCGCCGAAGACGGTGGCGCTGGTTTCGAGTGGCCGTCACCCGGTCTCCGGGCGCGCCGGCCGCGCGCGCGAAGACGCCCGCGCCGTCGAGATGGGGCTGGCGCTGGTCGGCGCCGAACTCGCGCTGGGACACGCCGGCGATCCTCAGGATGCCTCGCTGCAAGCGTGCCTGAAAGAATACCTGGGGATGTTCCACGGGCTCGACGACGATCGCGGCGGAAGGCTGTCGCTGCTGGCCATGAGCGCCGAGGATGACGCCGTGCCACGTCTTGCGGCCTGGCTCGAGCAGAGCGGTGTGCGGTTGGCCCTCACCGGCCAGCGCGCCGAGTGCGGCGAAGGTTCGGGCATGGTCGGGTATCTCCTGGCCGAGCGGCTGGGCTGGTCGATCGCCACCGGCGTCGCCGCCATCGAGCACTGCGATGATCACAGCGTGACCGTGCTGCAGGCGCTACCGCAGGGCCAGCGTCGGCGACTCGAGATTCGTCTGCCGTGTCTGATCGCCGTGGACTCCGTCGCCGATGCCCCGCGGCAGAGCGCCTTCGGCCCGGCGCGGCGCGGCAGGATCGAGCTCGTCACCGATCTCGCATTGGCGAGCGAGGCGCGGGTCGATGCCGCCAGGCGCGATTGGCAATGGGAGCCGGCACGGGCGCGGCCCAAGCGTCTCAAGGTGGTGAAGTCGACCAATGCCCGCGACCGCTTCCGTGCCGCCGCGGCCAAGTCGTCGGCATCGAATGGGCAGGTGTTGACCGATCTCACGTCGGAGGAGGCGGCCGACAAGCTGATCGCGTATCTACGTGCCGAGAAGGTGCTCGCTCCGGGCGATCAGTAATCCATCAGCTTCGGTAGCCGTTGCGACAGCGGCTGCCCGCCGAGCACGATGCGGGCCGGATCGACGGGGTGAAACGCGCCGTCGCGGTAGATTTGGGCTTTCCCGCTGTCGAAAGTCACGATCGGCGCCAGATCGGTACGGCGCGATTGCGGCAGCATCATCGGGGTCAGGTTGTCCAGAATCAGATGGCTGCCGTCGTCCCGTCGATAACGCAGCACGGCATGATAAGTCGGTGTCAGCTTGTCATCGGCGGCGAGGAAATCGAGCCGATTCGCTGATGTGCCGGCATCGATCAGAATCTGATATTTGGCAATGGCGAAATCCTCGCAATCGCCATATTGATCCCGAACCAACCGGTCGAAACCTTTCCAGGTGTCGATCTTCTCGAACTGCTGGCGGGCGGCGTTATTGACCACGCGGTTGACGAAGGCGAGCCTCGCCTCGCCTCGATAGCCTCGCGCTGCTTCCACGAACTGCGTGCGCGTGAGCGAGATGGCCGTCGCCGTTGGATCATCCCAGTAGACAAAGCTCGCTGCGTGCGATGCCACGGCATGCAGTCCGATCGCCGCCAGCACGACGATGCGAACGAGCTGGCGCTGAACCCGATGAGAAAGACAGTTCGAAAACATGGCACTCCATGAGTGACGTTGAATATCTCGAAACCGACAGATCGACGATTCGCGTATCGACGACGGCCCACCGGTTGAGATAAAGATTGGCGTTGCGAGATGTATTTTAGCGGTGTGATGCGTGGTGAACGCCAATAACGTCGAACGGGAGGTAGAGCATGATGATCGTCGATCTCATCGATGGCGAGGATTTTCGCCAGCGATTGATCTCGCTGGGCGTGCGTATTCCAGAAGAGGCGTGTCCCGAAACCTGCGCCAGACTGGCGGCCGGTTGCCACCGCGCCAAGGGTGTCGAAGGCCTGGAGTCCGCCATCCGTGAGCTGATGCAGCATACCGATGTGATGTTGCCCTCGGTCCGGGAGGCGATAGAGCGCCATCTGCTGCCCGTGTTCAGCGCTGTCTGAACGACGGGAAATGCCGGGTGGCGTCAGCGAGAGACAGCGACGTGCCTACGGGTGTACCTCGCCGATCTCCGGCCCAGGTCAACGCGTCGCGTCAAAGCCGCCGCAATCCCCACATGAAGTAGATGCCGCCGATCAGCGCGGCGATCAAACCCGCCGGTAGCTGGTAGGGAAAGAACAGGTTTCTGCCCAGCCAGTCGGCGCTCACCATGACCAGCATCCCCAGCAGCCCGGCTCCGATCAGTTGGTGCCGGGCCCCATGAAATCCCATCAGACGAGCCATGTGGGGGGCCATCAGCCCGATGAACGAGAGCGGCCCGATCACCAGCGTCGCGGCGACGGTCAACAGGGCGACCAGCGCGAGCAGCAGCAAACGGCTGCGATCCACGTCGACCCCCAGCGCCTTGGCGGTGGGCGCTCCCAGCGGCAGCAGGGTCAACCAGCGCTGCAGCGGCAATGCCATCGCCGCCAGCACGATAGCGATGACCACGATCCAGGTGCTGGAGGTCAAGCTGGCGTAGTAGGTCGAACCGCCCAGCCAGGAGAGCAACTGCTGTGCGCGAGGATCCTCGCTCGCCAGCACGATGGCGCGCATGGCATCCAGCAACGAAGAGATGGCAATGCCGGTCAGCAGCAGCCGCTCCGGCGCGAAGCCGCTGCGTCGGTTGCAGATGATCAGCACCAGCAGGGCGACGACCGCACCGCTGAATCCCATGACCGAGCCGCTGAGCGGGGCGATGCCCAGCGGCAACAGCATCAGGGCGATCACACCGATCGCCACGCCGGCGCTGATTCCCAGCACTTCCGGGCTGGCCATGGGGTTCCCGGTCATCCGCTGCAGCAGCGTACCGGCAATGGCCAGCATCAACCCTGCCGCTGCCGCAGTCGCCACGCGTGGCAGCCGCCAGTCCACGATCAGCCCCAGGTCGTCGATGCCGGCCAGGCTCGGATACCGGGCATGACTGTCGAGCATGAAACCGACGACGAGTGCCACGGCGCAGGCGACGACCGTCAGCCCTCCCAGCATCCACAAGCGTCGATTGGGGGCTGACTGGCGTGGCATGGTCAGACCCGTGCTGGGCGTCGGCCGCGAGCCGCCGATTTTCAGTCGTGGCAGCAGCCATAGCAGCAGCGGGGCGCCAAGCGCCGCTGTCATGGCACCTGTCGGCAGCAGCGACGCGGTGAACGGCGCGAGTTGCTGTACGGCCAGATCGGTGACGAGGAGCAGAAGGGCGCCCAGGATCATCGACCAGACGAGCCGCTGGGCCAGGGTGCGGGCCCCGGACAGGCGGGCGATGGCAGGAGCGGCTAGACCGATGAAACCGATCAGTCCGATGGCGCTGACCACGCAGGCGGTCATGAAAACGCCGAGGCCCAGACCGGCGAAACGCAGCTTGCGCAGAGAGATGCCCAGACTCTTGGCGCCGTCCTCCTCGAGATCGAGGAGAGACAGCGGGCGCAACAGCAGCAGTGCCAGCACCATCACGATACCCAGACGAAGCAGCAGAAACTGCGTGTCGTGCCAGTTGTCCTGCGCCAGCGCACCGGATCCCCAGATGAACAGCCCCGACAGACTCTCCTGATGGAACAGCAGCAGGGCACTGTTGATGGCGCTGAAGTACAGGCTGACCACCATGCCGGATAGCACCACTACCATCGGCGCCAGGCGACGTTTCCACGAGAGCGCGAAAACCAGCAGTGTCGCCACGATACCGCCCGCCAGCGCGATCCATTCCTTGCCGGCCAGCATCCAGCTCGGTGCCCACAGCGTGGCGACGACCAGCGCCAGCTGCGCGCCGCTGGTGACGCCGAGCGTCGCCGGAGAGGCGAGCGGATTGCGCAGTACCTGTTGCATCAAGCAGCCCGCCAGCGCCAATGCCGCACCGCCGAGCATCGCCACCAGCAGTCTCGGCACGAAGGTGTAGTGCATCACGATCTGGCGGATCTGATCATCATCGGGCGTGGTAATGGCTTGCCACCAATGCCCCGAAAGATCGGCGAACTGAATGTCCAGCGTGGCATAGCCGAGACCCAGCGCCAGCAAGGTCAGCCCGATGGCAAACCAGGCGGGCGAACGTGCCGAGGTCATGGCGTATGCTCCTCGGCGGACGTGGCAGTCGCCGAATCAGTGGTGGGAGGCCGGATGCTGACATCGACCAGCGATCGGGCCAGTCGTTGCAGCGAGATCAGCCCACCGTAAGGCCAGAGTGGATCGATATAGCTTACACGCCCTTCGCGTACCGCCGGCAGATGCTGCCAGATCTGATTGTCCTTCAACGCTTCGCCGACGCCCCGGGGATACGGCTTGATAACGACGATGCGCGCGTCGGGCTGCTCAGCCAGTCGATCGGTCGAGATGCTGGCATAACCCCAGGCGTTGGTGGGGCCGGTCCAGGCATTGTTCAGACCGGTGCGGGAAAAGAGCGTACCCACCATATTGCCGTGACCAAAGACACGGACATGCTGGGCGTCGCTGAACTGGACGACATAAAGCGGCGTCTCGACGTCTTTCAGTGCCCGCGCCGCGCGCTCGAGTGTTCGTTCGGTCTGTTCGATCAGCGCCTCTGCCTGCAGTTCACGATCGGTCAACCGGGCGATTTCGCGAGTCATCGACAGCGTCGCTTCGTAAAATGACCGATCGGTGTAGAAATTGTCGATCATCTTGACCGGCATCAGGCGTTCGAGACGCGCATTGTCGCGGGAGAACAGCGCGCTGGACATCAGCAGGTCGGGGGGATCCTGGGCCAGCAACTCAAGGTTGGGCTCGTTGCGCAGGCCCATATCCAGCGTCGAAGCGGGCATCGACGGCTTCTCGACCCAGGTGCTGTAGTTGGGAATATCGGCTACCGCGTAGGGTTGAATGCCAAGTGCAAGCAGTGTCTCGGCAACCGTCCAGTTGGCCGCGGCGATCCGCAATGGCTTCGAGTCGGCGTCGGCCGGGGCGTCCGCAAGCGCGGTGCTCATCCCCAGCAGCACGGCAACCGCAAGTGCGAGGAGAGCTGGAAAAGAGCGAACACGCGACAAAGTGACGGTTCCCTGGCGACGGAAGAGAGTGGCTCGACGCTCATCCGGGCAGAAAAACGGCACCGGATGCGACTATGGGCGGTGATGGTAGATCGAATGACAATCGTTATCAATAAAACGGCAAGTCCGTCGATTCGAGATTTTCATACATATAAGAAGTGTTCTCATTTTCATTTTGCCAATGTCCCTATAGAATGCCGCGGAATACCCCCTCTCCATTGGGCCGGAGCGTATTCCGCCGACTTTCGGTCCACCGATTCCGTCGTCAGGCCAAAAACAGGTTCAACAACATGACATCAGGGAACTCTTCTTCGGACAATCGCCGACAGGCACGCTGTCTGCTGACCTTCGTGGCCATCGGTGCCGCGCCGCTGGCTTCGTCGGCATGGGCGCAGAGCAATGGCGACGCGCAGGCGTTGAATACGGTAACGGTGACTAGTACTGCGCCGACCTACGGCGATACGCCCCCGCCGGCTTTTGCCGGTGGCCAGATCGCCGCGGGTGGGCGTGTCGGCCTGCTGGGGGAGAAGGATGCGATGGACATCCCCTTCAGCGTGACCAGCTACACCAGCGAATTGATCGAGAACCAGCAGTCTCAGACCCTGGGCGATACGCTGCAAAACGATGCCTCTGTTAGCGTCGGCCAGGGGTACGGCATCTACGGTGAAGCCTTCAAGATTCGCGGCTTCAACCTGACCGGGGACGACGTGGCCTACGGTGGCCTCTACGGCGTGCTGCCACGCCAGCTCATCAACAGCGACATTGCAGAGCGGATAGAGGTGTTCAAGGGTGCCAGCGCCTTCACCTCCGGTATCCCCATCGGTGGCAATGGCGGCATCGGCGGCACCGTCAATATCGAGCCCAAGCACGCCGGTAACGAGCCGATGCTCAAACTCTCCAGCGGCTATCGTTCCGACAGCTACGGTGAGGTGGGTGTCGACACCAGCCGGCGCTTCGGTGACCAGCAGCAGTGGGGCGCGCGCGTCAGTGCCGTCCGTGGTCGCGGCGATACCGCCATCGACGACGAGAGCCAGCGCGACACATCGGTCGTCGTCGGTCTCGATTATCGTGGCGAGCGTGGACGCGTGCTGTTCGATTTCGGTCATCAGAAATCGACGCTGGAGGGTGGCCGCTCGAGTATCTACACGGGGGCGGCGACGGAAGTGCCCTCCGTGCCGGACGCCTCCTCGAACTATACGCCCTCCTTCGGGGGCTCCGAGCTCGAGACCAATTTCGGTATGGTGCGGGGGGAGTACGACCTGAACAACGAATGGACCGCTTTTGCCGCGGTTGGCGGTAACCGGACGATCGAGAATATCGTCTCGGCGAACCCGAGACTGACCGATGACAACGGTAACGCGACCGTCAACGATTTCGAGACCGACAACCACATCGATAACTTTGCCAGTCAGGCTGGGATCCGCGGTTATGTCGTCACCGGGCCGGTGAGCCACGACGTGACGCTTGGTTACTCCAGCGCTTACCGCAAGTTCGATTCAGACTGGAGCTTTTTGGCGGCGGGCACCACCAACATCTACGACCCCCAGGACCTGTCGCGACCAGAAGGCGACCCTTTTGTGGGTGGCAGCGTGACGCGAACCCGGTCTCAGGGTGTCACCCTGAGTGATACGCTCGGCTTCCTGAATGACCGGCTGTTGCTGACCCTGGGTGCTCGCTATCAGGAGCTGGAAGTCGACGAGCGTCCCAACGATGGCGGTAATAGTCGTTATGCCGACCGCCGAGTGACTCCGGCGGTGGGCGTTGTCTTCAAGGCGAATCCCAATATCTCGCTCTACGCCAACTATGTCGAAGCGCTGCAGGATGGTGGCACTGTCACCGATACCACGGCATCGAACTATGGCCAGTACCTGGGAATCGCCCACGCCGAACAGTATGAGGTAGGTACCAAGTTCGACTATGGCAACATCGGCGGCGGTATCAGTCTGTTCCAGATCGAGCTGCCGACGGCAGCCGTCGTTAATGGTGTCGGCAGCCTGGATAACGAGCAGCGCAATCGCGGCCTCGAGCTCAGCCTTTACGGCGAACCCCTCGATGGTCTGCATCTGTTCAGCAGCGCGACCTGGATCGATGCCGAACTGACCAAAACCCAGGACGGCACCGAGGGTAATGATGCGACAGGCGTGCCCGAGTATCGCTTCGTGCTGGGCAGCGAGTGGGATATCCCGCATGTCGATCGCCTCACTGCGACCGGTCGCGTCATTCATACCGGTTCGCAGTATGCCGATACCGCCAACAATCTCGAATTGGACCCGTGGACGCGACTCGATCTTGGCATGCGCTACACCCTGCCGATCGGTGGCGCAGACTGGGTATGGCGTGCCGGTATCGACAACGTCACCGACGAGGATTACTGGGCCGGTGCTTCTACGGCCTTTGCCGGCTATCTGATCCAGGGCGAGCCGCGTACCTTCAAGCTGTCGGCGACGGTCGAGTTTTAATGCGCAAGTGATCAGCCAGCCACCAAAAGGCGCCTTCCCAGGAAGGCGCCTTTTTCGTTGGTGAGTCTGTCGGTGGATCCTGGGCTGGACGAGATAGGGCTATTGAGAAGCAATCTGCAGGTGGCTCGGTGCGTCAACGCCGAGGTTGGCCCTCAACGTCTCGCTGTACCAGTTGACGAAGTCGATGACGCCGAACTCGTAGGTCTTCGAGTAGGGGCCGGGCTGGTAGGCGCGCGAATTGATGCCCAACTGGTTTTCTTCGGCCAGGCGCCGATCCTGATCGTTGGTGGCATCCCAGACCTGGCGCAGCCGTTCGGGGTCGTAGTCGACGCCTTCGACGGCATCCTTGTGCACCAGCCATTTGGTGGTGACCAGCGTCTCCTGCGGACCTAACGGCAGCACCCGAAAGACCACGGCATGGTCGCCCATGAAATGGTTCCAGGAGTTGGGCAGATGCAGGATGCGCAGCGAGCCCATGTCGGGATTCGGAATATGGCCCATCAGCTTGTTGCAACCCGGCTTGCCGTCCATGGTCATCGAGACGATGCCGTCGATCAGCGGTGTCCGGGTCAGTCGGTTGCGCTTGCCGAATCGGGCCAGTTGCCACGGCACTTCGCAGGCGGTCCAGTCGGCCTGCTTGCGAGCGACCAGGTCGCGATATTCTCCGGTGGAACGGGGATCGTCGGTATCGTCGAATTCGATCAGCGAGTTCAGCAGCTCGGGATGAGCACCATTGCAGTGGTAGCATTCGCGATTGTTCTCGACGACCAGCTTCCAGTTGGCGCGTTCGACGATGTTCGACTCCACCGCGACCTTGACGTTATCCATCTCATAGGGCGAAAGATAGTGCTCGAGCGAGACGAGGAAGTCGTCGATCGGCTCCGGGTCGTCGCTCAGGTTGATGAACACGAAACCGCCCGCGCTCTTCACCGCCACGGGCTTGAGACCGTAGGCACTCATGTCGAAGTCGGTACCCATATCGCTGCCGGCGAACAGTAATCGGCCATCCAGTTCGTAAGTCCACTGGTGATAGGGACAGACCAGCTTGGCGACCTTGCCCTTGTCCTTGAGACACAACCGCGAACCGCGGTGACGGCAGACGTTATGGAAAGCCTGGATGCGGTTCTCGGCGCCGCGCACCACGATGATCGAGTTGCTGCCGATCTCCAGCTTGAAGAAATTTCCCTTGGCGGGAATCTCGCAGCTCATGCCGGCGAACAGCCACTGCTTTTCGAACACTTCCTGCATGTCCAGCGCGAACAGGCGCGAATCGTTGTAAAACGGCTGTGGCAGCGAGAAGGTCGGGTCGCGCTGGTCCAGCATTTCCGCTACGGCGACGCGGGTCAAGGCAAGTGAGTCCTCCAGGCTATCGCGTGGAAGTGGTGGCATGGTCGCATCCTCATCAATATCAGGTGTGGGCCTTTCCCGAACACGTCCGTGGGATCGACCGAGTGAATGGCTCAGGATGGCAGCGATGTCGTGCTGTCGGTCCAACTTTCGGCGAGTGTCGCCCAGGCGCCGGTAATGAAATTGTCCACCCGCGACATTCGTCGAGTTCAGGACGACCGGCAGGCACAAATGCTCACCGGGCAGTCACCGGTCGATACCCAAGGACCGATGACGCTGCACGGGCGTCACGTCAGGTAAGTTTGCGTTGCGGCGTCGCAGTTTTGGCGGCGGCTGGGGGTGGTTGGCATGCCCGTGTCGCTGACGGGCAAGTCGGCCGGCGCCGCGGTGCCCAGAATCCGCTCATGAAGGTCATTCTCCGGAAGCGGCGGTGCGGGTCGACGTTGTCTCGCCAGCGCTATCTTCCCCCCGATAGAGCGCGGTGACGATGCAATTCTTCAATCCGGTCAATACCCAAACCTGGACCAACGGGCGGCACCAGGTAAGGTGCGTCAAGGTCATTCAGGAAACCTGGAACGTGCGGACGTTCTGCTTCATGGCCGACCAGCCGCTGATGTTCTTCTTCAAGCCAGGGCAGTTCGTCACGCTGGAACTGGAGATCGCCGGACAGCCGGTCATGCGCTCCTATACGATCTCGAGCTCGCCCTCGATTCCCTACAGCTTCTCGATCACCGTCAAACGCCTGCCCGGCGGTCAGGTCTCCAACTGGCTCCACGACAATCTCAAGGTCGGCGAGCCGATGGTCGTGCATGGGCCGGTGGGCGACTTCAACGTCATCGATCATCCGGCAGAAAAAGTGCTGATGCTCTCGGGCGGCGTCGGTATCACGCCGTTGATGTCGATGACACGCTGGTTCTTCGATACCAACGCGGCCGTCGATCTCGAGTTCATTCATTGCGCCCAGGCGCCCAACGACATCATCTACCACCGCGAACTGGTGCACATGTTCTCGCGGCTGCCGGAGTTCCGGCTGCATATCGTCTGCGAGCGCAGCGATGAACTCAGCCAGGCCTGGTCCGGTTTTCGCGGTTACCTGACACGTCAGATGCTGATGCTGATGGCACCGGACTATCTCGAGCGGGAAGTGTTCTGCTGTGGCCCGGCACCTTTCATGAAGGCGATCCGCCAGGTGCTGCAGGAAGACGGTTTCGACATGTCCCGCTACCATCAGGAGTCCTTCGGCGCGACGCCGTTGAGTATCCAGGAGGACGTGCTGGAGCTGGCCGAACAGGCCGAGGCCGACGCCGAGGAAGTGGATACCGCCGATCTGGTGCCGGTCGAGTTCACCGGGAGCGGCAAGAGTATCCGCGTCAGCGAGAACGACACCATCCATTCGGCCGCCGCCAAGCTCGGCCTGCATATTCCCAAGGCCTGCGGGATGGGGATCTGCGGCACCTGCCGGGTGATGAAGCTGGAAGGCGAGGTCGAGATGGAGCACAACGGCGGCATCACCGAAGAGGACGAAGCCGAAGGTTTCATCCTGTCATGCTGTTCGAAGCCGCGGGGTAAAGTCGTCATCGACTTCTAGGCACTGTCTGAAAAGTACTGCGCTCGCCCATGCGGTGTTAAAAATCGGCTGGGACGCCAGCCCGGTCCGTTTTCGCCGATTTTTGCCTTGCCTGGCCTTCGCTCGACACTTTCAGACAGCACCTAGCGCCGGCTGCGGGGCGCTGTGGAAAGTGAGCCACGAATCTTAGACCTTTGGACCTGGCGGCTGTCGTCGCAGCGTCATTCGATGGCGTGACGAGACCGGTCCACCGTCGAGGTAACTCCTAGTCTGGTTTCGCGCCTTCATTCGATGTCGTCGCCACAGCGGCACGACACAAGGCATTCCGAGATCAGACCCAGGAGTTCACGCCATGTCTTCACCCGCCAACCGAGGCGTCGTCTTTCGCGGTGCCGGCAAGGTCGCCGTCGAAAGCATTCCCTTTCCCGAACTGGCGCTCGGCAGCCGTCAGTGCCATCACGGCGTCATCCTCAAGATTCTGACCACCAATATCTGCGGCAGCGACCAGCACATGGTGCGTGGCCGAACCACGGCACCGGAAGGGCTCGTGCTCGGCCACGAGATCACCGGCGAAGTGATCGAATGTGGCCGCGATGTCGAGTTCATCAAGATCGGCGATATCGTCTCGGTGCCGTTCAACGTTGCCTGCGGCCGTTGCCGCAACTGCAAGCGCGGCGATACCCATATCTGCCTGCACGTCAACGGTGACCGCGCCGGTGGTGCCTACGGCTATGTCGACATGGGTGGCTGGGTCGGCGGTCAGGCCGAATACGTGATGGTGCCCTATGCCGACTTCCAGTTGCTCGTTTTCCCCGACAAGGCGCAGGCGATGGAGAAGATTCTCGACCTCACCATGCTCTCGGATATCTTCCCCACCGGCTTCCACGGCTGTGTGACTGCCGGTGTCCAGCCGGGTTCGACGGTCTATATCGCCGGCGCGGGTCCGGTAGGGCTGGCGGCGGCAGTTTCCGCACAGCTGCTGGGCGCGGCCTGCGTGATCGTCGGCGACATGAACGACAAGCGCCTCGACCAGGCTCGCAGCTTTGGCTGTGAAGGTCTCGATCTCAAGCAGGATGCCAGCATGTCGGAGCTGATCGAGTCGGTGCTGGGCGTGCCGGAGGTCGATGCCGCGGTCGATGCGGTGGGTTTCGAGGCCAACTGCCATGGCCACAACCACGCGCATGAGCAGCCGGCTACCGTGCTCAATGCCGTCATGGAAATCACCCAGGCGGGCGGGCGGGTCGGCATTCCCGGGCTTTACGTCACCGAAGACCCCGGCGCGGATAGCGAAGATGCCAAACATGGCAATCTCTCGATGAAGTTCGGTCTCGGCTGGGCCAAGGCGATGTCGTTCCACACCGGCCAGACGCCGGCCATGCGTTATCAGCGCCAGTTGATGCAGGCGATCCTTCACGACAGGGTACAGATCGGCAAGGCCGTGAACGTGCAGACCATCTCGCTCGACGAGGCGCCGCAGGGTTACGCCGACTTCGACGGCGGCGCGGCCAAGAAATTCGTCATCGACCCGCACGGGACGCTCAAGTAGCCACGAGCCACAACTAGCGCCAGTTTCGGGGCGCTGTAAAAAGCGCCGGCGACGCCCTGGGGCACCGCCGGCGCTTTTTCGTTTGGCTGCGCCAGCGATAGGCGGCAGAATCGGCCCCACCATGACCCTGCGAAAACAAGTCCACGAGAGCCGATGATGAGTGACCCGATATCTGACCTGCCGCGCTGTGCCTGGGCTCAGACCCACCCGCTGAATGCCGAGTATCACGACGAGGAGTGGGGCGTTCCGGAATACGATAGCCGCGCGCTGTGGGAAAAGCTGATCCTGGATGGCTTTCAGGCAGGGCTTTCCTGGCTCACCATTCTCAAGAAGCGCGACGCCTTCCGCGACGCCTTCGAGGAGTTCGATCCCCAGCGGATCGCCCGGTACGACGAGCACGACATCGAGCGTTTGATGGGCAATGCCGGCATCATCCGCTCGCGATCCAAGATCGAGGCGACCATCGGCAACGCCCAGGCATACCTCGCCATGCGAGACAACGGCGAAGATTTCTCCGAATTCCTGTGGGGCATGGTCGGCGGCCGGCCGATCCAGCGAGACGTCGAGCGCGATGGGCCGGTCCCCACCCAGACCCCGCTATCCCTGGAAATTTCCAAGGCACTCAAGAAGCGCGGCTTCAAGTTCGTCGGCCCGGTCATCGTCTACGCCTGGATGGAAGCCGTCGGCATGATCAACGACCACGCCGAAACGTGTCATCGCCGCAAGCCGGTGGCAGCGATGGGGTGATCATCGAGTTGAGAAATCACTGACGCCGCTCGACCTGAGCGGCGTTTTTCGTTGTCACCATGAATCTCTGCACTGATCGCCTCTGTCGCAAATCGCATCGTCATGTCGCAAACACGCTTGAGCGTGACGTCGCAGAACATCATGCCCCCCGGGGTGGACGATACCATCGCGGAAAATCATCGATCGTTGATCGATGCCGCCGTCCGCCGTGGCGTAGAGAGGGGCTCATGCAACGCTATTCCGGTTTCAGTCTGGTCAAACACGCGCTAAGTCATCACGAGAACTGGCAGCGTCATTGGCGCAATCCGACCCCGAAGAAAGAGTACGACGTGATCATCGTCGGCGGTGGCGGCCATGGACTGGCAACTGCCTATTACCTGGCCAAGCAGCACGGAATCACCAACGTGGCGGTGATCGAGAAAGGCTGGCTTGGCGGCGGCAACACGGCACGCAACACCACCATCGTGCGCTCGAACTATCTGTGGGATGAATCGGCCGCACTCTACGAACATTCGATGAAGTTGTGGGAGGGGCTTTCCCAGGATCTCAACTACAACGTGATGTTCTCGCAGCGGGGTGTGCTCAATCTTGGTCACACTCTGCAGGACATGCGGGATATCCAGCGCCGCGTTCACGCCAATCGCCTCAACGGCATCGATGGCGAGGTGGTCACGCCGGAGCAGATCAAGGAGATCGAGCCGGCGCTCGATACCTCCAAGCGAGCGCGCTATCCGATTCTCGGTGCTTCCTGGCAGCCGCGCGGCGGGGTGGCCCGGCACGATGCGGTGGCCTGGGGATTTGCCCGAGGCGCCGATGCGCGCGGCGTCGACCTGCTCCAGCAGACCGAGGTCACGGGCTTCAAGATCGTCGACGGCAAGGTCGTGGGCGTGCATACCAACCGGGGCGACATTGGCGCCAGAACGGTAGGCTGCGTCACCGCGGGCAATTCGGGCGTGCTGGCGAAGATGGCCGGTTTCCAGCTGCCGGTGGAATCACACCCGTTGCAGGCGCTGGTGTCCGAGCCGCTCAAGCCGGTGCTCAATACCGTCACCATGTCGAATCACGTTCACGGCTACATCAGCCAGTCCGACAAGGGCGATCTGGTGATTGGCGCGGGGATCGACGGTTACCTCGGCTACGGTCAGCGTGGCAGCTTCTCGGTGGTCGAGCACACCCTGCAGGCGATCATCGAGATGTTCCCGATGTTCTCCCGGGTGCGCATGAATCGTCAGTGGGGCGGGATCGTCGATACCACGCCGGACGCCTGCCCGATTATTTCCAAGACGCCGGTGCAGGGGCTCTTTTTCAACTGCGGCTGGGGCACCGGTGGCTTCAAGGCGACGCCGGGGTCCGGCAATGTCTTCGCCTGGACGCTGGCGCACGGGCAGGCACATCCGATCGCCGCACCGTTCTCGATCGATCGGTTCCGAACCGGGGCGCTGATCGACGAACATGGTGCCGCAGGCGTAGCACACTGAGTTCTGCGGACTGCGCCACGCAATGGCGTCGTTGTCCGCTTCTTCGGAGTCCTCATGTACAAACTCGTACATTCCGGCTCCTCAATCAGCGGACGCCTCGCCCTGACGCGGCTCGTTGGCGCAGAACATCTTGGTGATATCGATCCGGCTCTAGTGATTCCGGATGAAGAAGGAGATTGGCGATGTTTCATATTTACTGCCCTTACTGCGCCGAGTATCGCGAGGAGGAGGAGTTTCATCCCAAGGGGCAGGCGCACATCGCGAGGCCGGCGGATCCGACCGCGAGCTCCGATGATGCCTGGGGCGACTATCTGTTCTTTCGCGACAATCCGCGCGGCGTGCACCACGAACTGTGGGTGCATGCGGTGGGCTGCCGCAAATTCTTCAATATCACCCGCGATACTCGCAGCTACGCGATTCTGGAGACCTACCGCATGAGCGAGCAGCCCGGTGTGACGGCGGAGTCCGTGACTCTTGCCGAGCGAGACAGCGAGGGCAAAACCTCCGACACCGCGACGATGCAGGGAGTGCCGTCATGAGTGCTTCCCAACCCTGCCGTCTGGCATCGAATAGCGGCGTCGGCAGCCAGATCGATCGTGACAAGCCGCTGCAGTTCACGTTCAACGGCCAAACGTACCAGGGCTTTGCCGGTGACACCCTGGCCTCGGCGCTGCTCGCCAATGGCGTCGATGTCGTCAATCGCAGCTTCAAGTACTCGCGCCCCCGCGGTGTCGTCGCCGCCGGCGCGGAGGAACCCAACGCCATCGTCCAACTGGGCGCGAGCGAAGCCGCTCAGGTGCCGAACGTGCGGGCAACGCAGCAGTCGCTCTACGACGGTCTGACGGCTCGCAGTACCAACGGCTGGCCGGACGCCCAGCGCGACATGATGGGGCTGGTCGGCAAGCTGGGCGGACCGTTCATGCCGGTCGGGTTCTACTACAAGACCTTCAAGGCGCCGGCGTCGATGTGGCGGACCTACGAGAAATATATCCGCAAGGCGGCCGGACTGGGCCGGGCACCGACCGAGAGCGACCCGGATATCTACGATCACATCAACCGGCACTGCGAGGTGCTGGTGATCGGGTCTGGCCCCGCCGGGCTGATGTCGGCGCTGGTTGCGGCCGGCAGTGGCGTCAGGGTGATTCTCTGCGACGAACAGCCGACCTTTGGTGGTTCGCTGCTGGATAGCGGCGAGACGATCGACGGCATGGCCGCCTCGGAGTGGGCCAGGAACGCCGTCGAGCGTCTGGCGGCGATGGATAACGTCACGCTGCTGCCACGCACCACGGCCAACGGTTATTTCGATCACAACTTCGTGACGCTGCACGAGCGACGCACCGAACATCTCGGTGACACGGCGCCCAGAGTCGACGGACGTCGCCAGCCGCGCTCGCGTCTGCACCGGGTGCGGGCGCGGCATGTCGTGTTGGCGAGCGGCGCCCACGAGCGGCCGCTGGTCTACGCCGGCAACGACATGCCGGGCAATCTGGTTGCCGGAGCGCTGTCGAACTATATCCGGCGTTATGCCGTGCGGCCCGGCCGGCGGCTGGTGCTCTCCACGACCAACGATCATGCCTATCGGGCCGCACTGGACTGGCACGAGGCGGGTGGCGAAGTGATCGCGATCGCCGACGCTCGTGCCAACCCGGATGGCGAGCTCGTCGAGCGGGCGAAGGCGGCCGGGATCCGGATCATGGCCGGCAGTGCGGTGATCGAGGCGACTGGCGATCGCAAGGGGCATCGGGTCAACGGCGCCCGAATTGGCGCTATCGATATCGAAGGCTTCCGCGTCAGCGGCGAAGTGGAGACGCTGAGCTGCGACACCGTCGCCACGTCCGGCGGCTACAGTCCGGTGGTGCACCTTGCCGCGCATACCGGCGTCCGACCGGTCTGGCGTGATGACATTCTGGGCTTCGTGCCGGGTCAGACGGCATCGAGGGTCGAGGGTTTCAGCGTGGTGGGGGCGGCTGCCGGTCTCTACCCGGTTAGCGCGCTGCTCGAGGACGCCGTGGCGCAAGTCACTCGCGCGTTGGCGAGTGACGGCATCGACGCCGAGAGCGTAAAGATTCCCGATATCGATACCCTGCGCGAAGGCGCGGCCGTCGCGCTGTATCAGATACCCCACGACAGGCCGACCATGCGCGCGCCCAAGCAGTTCGTCGACCTGCAGAACGACGTCACGGCGGCGGCCATCGAGCTGGCGACCCGGGAGGGGTTCGAATCGATCGAGCACGTCAAGCGCTACACCGCGATGGGCTTCGGCACCGATCAGGGCAAGTTGGGCAACATCAACGGCATGGCGATCGCGGCGCGCTGTCTGGGCCAGACGATTCCGCAGACCGGCACCACCGTGTTCCGGCCCAACTATACGCCGGTCAACTTCGGCGCCATCGTCGGCCGCCATTGCCAGGCGCTGTTCGATCCCGAGCGTTACACCGCCATGCATCACTGGCACGTCGAGCATGGGGCGATGTTCGAGGACGTCGGCCAGTGGAAGCGACCCTGGTACTATCCACAAAAACGCCGCGACAGCGCCAATGGCGAGTTCGAATCGATGCACGAGGCGGTGGTCCGCGAGTGCCGGGCGGTGCGCGAGAAGGTCGGCGTACTCGACGCCTCGACGCTGGGCAAGATCGACATTCAGGGACCGGATGCGCGTGAGTTCCTGGGGCGTATCTACACCAACGGCTGGGAGAAGCTGGCTGTCGGCAAGGCGCGCTATGGCCTGATGTGCAAGGACGACGGCATGGTGATGGACGACGGGGTCACCACCTGTCTCGCCGACAACCATTTTCTGATGACCACCACCACCGGCGGTGCCGCGGCCATTCTCGAATGGCTGGAAATCTGGCATCAGACCGAATGGCCGGAGCTGGAGGTCTACTTCACCTCCGTGACCGATCACTGGGCGACGATGACGTTGACCGGCCCGGAGGCCCGCAATTTGCTCGCCGAGCTGACCGATATCGACCTCGACCGCGACAGCTTCAAGTTCATGGAGTGGCGAGAGGGCGCGGTGGCTGGCGTGCCGGCACGGGTCTATCGAATCTCGTTCACCGGCGAGTTGTCGTTCGAGGTCAACGTGCAGGCCAACTACGCCATGCAGGTATGGGAGTCGCTGTTCGCCCATGGTGAGAAGTACGGTCTGACCCCCTACGGCACCGAGACCATGCATGTGCTGCGGGCGGAAAAGGGCTTCATCATCGTGGGCCAGGACACCGACGGTTCGATGACGCCGGAGGATCTCGGCATGCACTGGTGCGTCGGCTACAACAAGCCGTACCCATGGATCGGCAAGCGGGCGCTGACACGGTCCGACACTCGGCGGGAAGATCGCAAGCAGCTGGTCGGCCTCAAGCCGCTGGATGCCGGCGTGGTGCTGGAGGAGGGCGCCCAGATCGTGCTCGATCCCAGGCAGGCCATACCGATGCGCATGGTGGGCCACGTGACCTCCAGCTACTACAGCCCGACGCTGGAGCACGGCTTCGCGCTGGCCGTGGTCAAGGGCGGGCACAAGCGATTGGGCGAGAAGGTCTATCTGCCGATGCCGGATGGCGTGACCCACGTGGCCGAAGTGGTCAGCTCGATCTTCTATGACCCGAAAGGGCAACGTCAGAATATTTGAGGAAAACGCCAATGCCCAGGTTCGCCTATTTCGACCCGCATCCCGCACGGGCGGTCACCACGCAGTCGCCGTTGCATCAGTTCGCAGCCACGGCCTCGGGCGGTGAATCCTCCGTCGTGCTACGCGAGAATGCATTTCTCGATCATCTGATCCTGCGCGGCGAGTCCGAGGTGCTGATCGCGTCGGTCCAGGCCGTGCTCGGCCTGGCGTTGCCCACCGAGCCGCAGCGGTTGGTCATGGGTGAGGCAGGATCCCTGCAGTGGCTATCACCTGATGAGTGGTTGCTGATCGTCGCCGCTGGCGAGGGTTTCCGGGTGCAGCGTGAACTGCGCGAAGCCCTCGGCAGTGCCCATTTCAGCATCGTCGATGTCAGCGGCGGTCAGACGCTGCTCGAGCTCGATGGTGCCTGCGCCGTCGATGTCCTGATGAAGTCCACCGCCTACGACGTCGATCCCCGGGCTTTCCCGGTAGGCAGAGGTGTCACGAGCGTCTTCGCCAAGGCGACGGCGGTGATTCGACGTGTCGACGAGCAGCGCTGGGAGCTGGTGATACGACGTAGTTTTGCCGACTACTGTTTGCGCTGGTTGCTGGATGCCGGCGAGGAGTATGGCATCGACTATCGTCCCGCCGAGCTGGGGGCGACGATATCCGGGGCCGCGGTAGTCGACACGGAGACGATGTCGTGAGCGGCGCCCGTGACGTATGGGTGCTGGCGGCCAAGTGTCCCAGCCGGCTGGGGACGGTGGATGTCGTCACCCGATTCCTGAAGGAGCAAAGCTGCTACATCACCGAGTTGCACTCCTTCGACGATTATCAGGGCGGGCAGTTCTTCATCCGCGCGGCGTTTCGCCCGGAACTCGCCGGGTTCTCCGAGGCGAGCTTTCGGGATCGCTTCGAGACGCGTGCGACCGAGTTCGGCATGTCGTTCGAGCTGATGGCGCCGGATTATCGGCTGCCGGTGGTGATCATGGTCTCGAAGGCGGATCACTGCCTGAACGACCTGCTGTATCGCTATCGCACCGGGCAACTCTCGATCGACGTGCGCGCGGTGGTCTCCAATCATCCGGACCTGGAGCCTTTGGCCCGATGGCATGATCTGCCTTACCACCACCTGCCGATCACGGCCGAGACCAAACCGCAGCAGGAAGCACAGGTGCGCCGGGTGATCGAGGAGAGCGGCGCCGAGCTGGTGATCCTGGCACGCTACATGCAGGTGTTGTCTCCCGAGCTATGTCGCCACTTCGCCGGGCGTGCGATCAATATCCACCATTCGCTGCTGCCCGGTTTCAAGGGGGCGAAACCCTATCACCAGGCCTACGACAAGGGTGTCAAGCTGGTCGGTGCGACCGCGCACTACATCAATGACGATCTCGACGAAGGGCCGATCATCGCTCAGGGGGTCGAGTCGGTGGATCACAGTCATTACCCGGAGGACCTGGTGGCGCGGGGGCGCGATATCGAGTGTCTGACCCTGTCCCGAGCCGTTCGCTTCCATCAGGAAAAGCGGGTATTCCTGCATGGCAGGCGTACCGTGGTGCTGGCGGGCTGACCGACGCACGCCAGACCCTCTTTGAGACTGGCTTCCGCGCTTGCTTACATCAGGGCTTCAAGACACAATGCGACCAGCACGGAAGGGGAGTATCCCACGGGCAGGATCGATCGATCCTCCCCGACGATAGCGTCGTCAGCACGGGCCATATGCCCCGGCACTATCGGCTGCTCTGTCAGTCATGTCTTGAATTGAGACATGGGCAATCAGAGCGGTGGGAGAGACTTTCGGTGACGTTCACCGTCTACCGGAGGTTTCTCTATGCACGTACCCGTCTGGGTGTGGCTGGCGACTGTCGCTGGCATTGCCGCGCTGTTCATTTTCGATTTCTACGCCCATGTGCGTAAACCCCATGATCCCACGTTCAAGGAAGCGGCCTGGTGGTCGGTCTTCTTCATTGCCCTGGCCGCCATTTTCGGTGGCGGGCTGTGGTGGGTTTGGGGTGCACAGCATGGCGCCGAGTATTTTGCAGGTTTCATCACCGAGAAGAGCCTCTCGGTCGACAACCTGTTCGTCTTCCTGATCATCATGTCGAAGTTTGCGGTGCCGCGCGCTTATCAACAGAAAGCGCTGCTGATCGGGATCGTGATCGCGCTGATCCTGCGCGGACTCTTCATCGCCGTCGGTGCGGCGGCCATCGCGCAATTCAGTTGGGTGTTCTACCTGTTCGGGTTGTTCCTGCTCTATACCGCGTTCCAACTGGTGCGTGAGGGGGCGGGCGGTCATGACGAAAACGAAGAGTACGAGCCCAATGCCATCGTGCGCTGGATTCAGAAACGGCTGCCGGCAACCGACGAATTCGACAGCGATCGCCTGCTGACGGTCCAGAACGGCAAGCGTCTGGTGACACCGCTGTTCATGGTGGTGGTGGCGCTGGGTATGACCGACGTGCTGTTCGCGCTGGACTCGATCCCTGCGATCTATGGGCTGACCAAAGAGCCCTACATCGTGTTCACCACCAACGCCTTCGCGTTGCTGGGTTTGCTGCAGCTCTACTTCCTGCTCGGCGGCTTGCTGACGCGCCTGGTCTACCTCAGTCTGGGGCTGTCGTTCATCCTGGCCTTCATCGGCGTCAAACTGATCATCGAGGCGATGCATACCAACAGCCTGCCGTTCATCAATGACGGTCAGCCACTGCATCTGGTGCCGGAAATCCCGATCTGGCTGTCGATGACGATCATCCTGGGAACGCTGGTCATCACCACCGTTGCCAGCCTAATCAAGAGCCGGAACCTGAAGTCGTCACCTTCTCACCAGGAGTGACGTCGGCGTAAATCTGATGCAGCAGGCCGCGCATCGCCTGCATGGGAATTGCCGCATCCGGTCCGGGTGGAAACATGCCGGGCCGGAAACCGTGATCGAGGAACCCTGTCAGCAGTTGCGGGTCGTCGCTGATGATATGCAGCGGAACATCCTTGCCCGGGCTGGCGCCGATGATCGCCGGCGCGGCCTGGTGATCGCCGAGGATCATCATCAAGGTATGTTCGGTCGTTCGGTCTTCGCCTGATCCATCGTCGCCAAGCCTCTCCTTGCCAAACCCCTCGTTGCCCAGCTCATGGTTGCCCAGGTAGCGTTCGGCGAAGCCGAAGGCGGCCTGTAGCGAATAGTCGATGGCGGGTCCGTAGTTTCGACGCATCGCTTCGGTGTCATGCCACAGCGAGGCGTAATCTTTGCCCGCACCTTGCCAATGATCGAAGATTTCACCATCGGCGATCGTCGACCAGTCGTCGACCATGTCGATGACCGGCGACCACGGGGCGTGACTCGATAGCGTGGCCAGCTCGGTGAAGGTGGGGCCGTCATGGCGCGCGCGTACGTAGTCCTCGACCCGTTGCCAGGTGAACTGGTCCGGCATGCTGGCCCAACCCATCGAAGGGCCCCGGTAGCCCATGCTGTCGGCAGTATGAATTTCGTCGTAACCGTAGAGACTGCCTTCCGGCCAGTCCCGGGTAATGCCCGGCATGATGGCGATCGTATCGTGACCGGAGGCCTTGAAGTCGTCGATCAGGGTCGAATGCGGGCTGTTGATCATCAGCTCGAAGCGCAGCTGCGACGTAATGGGCAGGCCGCTGGCGAAAGTGGCATGGTTGAGCCACGACTGTCCGCCCAAGGTGGCAGCGGTGACGCGTCCGGTGACAACCGATAGGCCGGCAGCGGCGAGCTGGTTCTGTATCACCTCGAGGCGTGGCTGGATCTCGGTCTTGAACGGCGCGCGCTCGATGGCCGCTACGCCGTAGGATTCGATGAAGCCGAGAATCACATCGGTATTCGCCAGTCCCGGTAGCGACTGGCCGCCGGGTTTCGCATACGCGTGATCATCCTGATAAAGCCGGCGCCCGAACGTCGCCATGGCTTCGCGTGTCTGCAGGGCGCGCTGCCACTCGAACGTGATGAAGCTGACGGCAGGATGGCCGATCTTGGCCATCCATCCCGAGGCGTCGTCGTCCTGCAGGGTGTCGATGCGAGCGAGGCCGACACCGCCCACCACGATCAACAGCAGCGCGAGCCCGCGCGGCGTATTGCGAGCATGGAACCCTTGTAGCAGACCGGTCAGTACGAGGCCCAGGGCGAACAGGGCAAGGCCGACGATCAATAATCCGCCGATCGCCAGCGGCAGGCCGAGATTGGCAACGATCAGCTCGATCAGGATCGGAACCAGTTTGATGTCGACATAGAGGTTCAGGGAGCGACCCTGCATGGTCTGCATCAAGGCGTCTCCGGCCGCGCCAAAGACGATCGTCAGCGCGAAAAGCGCTACCAGGCCCGATAGCCAGCGTCGCCAGGGCGCGGGCGGCAACAGCGCCAGTAAGCCGATGATTAGCGGCGCTTCGAGCGCGACCCAGTGTCTTGGCGGGAACCCGGCCCACGGCAGCTCCGGCGTCAGCAACAGGATGTCGAGTGACAGCAGGGCCAGTACCAGGTACCCGCGAGGTGCCTGGTTGAGAGAGAACATCATGGCTCGTCCTTGAGTCGTATCGGGCGATTCGAGGTCAGCATAGCACCGGTTCCAGATCGTCCCATGAGAAGCGTCGAGCCGTTGATCCAGCTAATGGGTTCTAGCTACGCAGCAGGCAAGCTTTCGGATGACACGTTAAACTGGGCGACGAAAATTTCGAACGCACACCGGGCTGACCGGTGAAGAGGGCAATCCAAGATGGCATCCGTGCAAGAACTGATCATTGAACCGACGGATGGGCGAACAGCCGATGCCTGTGTCATTCTGCTTCACGGACTGGGCGCCGACGGCCACGATTTCGAGCCGCTGGTACCGGCGCTGGGGCTGCCGGACTCGTTGGCCGTGCGCTTCGTGCTACCCCATGCGCCGCAGCTACCGGTGACCGTCAACGGTGGCATGACGATGTCGGCATGGTACGACATTCTGGAGATGAATCTTGGGCGTCGGGTCGATGTCGATCAGTTGCGCGCCTCCGCCGAGCGCATCCATTCATTGATCGATGATCAGATCGCTGCCGGCATCGATAGCCGTCGTATCGTGATCGCCGGCTTCTCCCAGGGCGGCGCGGTAGCCTATGAAGCGGCGCTCTCCTGTGCGCATCCCCTGGCCGGGCTGCTGGCGCTCTCGACCTATTTCGCGACCGCGGATAGCATCGACCTGGCCGACGCCAACCGCCGTCTGCCCATCGAGGTTCATCATGGCTCGGCCGATCCGGTGGTCCCTGAAACGCTTGGCCGCGAAGGAGCCGAGCGCGTCGAGTCGCTTGGCTATCCGGTCAATTATCGCACCTATGAGATGGGGCATAGCCTGTGTCCGGAACAGGCGCAGGATATCGCCGCGTGGCTGACCGCGACGCTCGTTTGAACGGAGCCTGCCATGAACAGCATGGATAACCTCGAGGGCGGGCGCTCGGATCGTCGTCTTTCCAGTCCGGCCGCGCAGCGTAACCGGCGGCCGATTCTGGAGGTGTTGCAATCGGTGTTGCCGCAGACGGGGCGGGTGCTGGAAATCGCCAGCGGCAGTGGTGAGCACGCGGTCTATTTCGCTCGGCACCTGGCTCCGCTCTGCTGGCAGCCGACGGACCCGAGCGAGCGCGCGTTGGCATCGATCGATGCCTGGCGCGATACTGAAATGCTCGAAAATCTTGCCGCGCCGGTGCGCCTGGATGTCACCGGGCAGTGGCCGTCATTGCCCGATCTGGCAGCCATCGTCTGCATCAATCTGCTGCATATCTCGCCCTGGGGCGCGAGCGAGGCGCTGTTGGCCGAGGCGGGGCGGCAGCTACCCGCTGGCGGCTTGCTGATCGTCTATGGTCCTTTTCGACGTCATGGCGAGCATACCGCGCCCAGTAACGAGGCGTTCGATGCGGATCTTCGCTCGCGCGACGCTCGCTGGGGAATACGCGATCTCGAAGCGGTCTTGGCGCTGGCCAACGACAACGGGTTCGCCTGCGAGGCGATTCACGAGTTACCGGCCAACAACCTGTGCGTGGTCTGGCGGCGCTGAACACCTCCTGGAGCAAGAGTCGTCCACGAGAGGGCGTCGCGGCGATTCGCGACTGACGCCGCAGCGATACATCACTGACGCCGCAGCGATCCACAACTCGACTACACTCAACGCAGACGTTCGACGGTCCGCATTCAAGGGGCCGCGTTCAATGGTCAACAAGGAGCGATACCGTGTCAGACTTTTCCGAAGAGTTTCGTATGCCCAAGGGTTGCCCCAACTGCGGCAATCACATGATGAAAGTCTCTCAGGCCAAATCACCGGACGATCACGTCTATTGCACATCCTGCAACACGGAAGTCTGCGCGTGGGAAGAGGCCGAACGGATCATGGCCGAGACGCCTCGCAGCGAATCCGAGCAGTTGATCGAAGACGTCATGAACAACAAGAAGTCGTCCGAGGATGACGATCGATAGCAGGAGCCCGTGGCCCGACGAAAACGCCCTGGCTTGGCCAGGGCGTTTTGCGTCCGGTGGCAGGTCGTGGAGAAAGCTACAGCAGCTCTTCTGCGGCAAGCGCGAGTCTTGAACGCTCGACGCTTTTCAGCGTGATGTGACCGGCATGCGGCCAGTCACGGAAACGTTCCACGACCGCTGCCATGCCGCAGGTGTTGGCCGTGAGATAGGGGGTGTCGATCTGCCCCACGTTTCCCAGACAGACGATCTTGGTGTTACGCCCGGCCCGCGTCACCAGCGACTTGAGCTGCTTGGGCGTGAAGTTCTGTGCCTCGTCGATGATCAGGAAAGTATCGTTGAGCGTGCGTCCGCGCATGAAGGTGGGTGAGCGGATCTGCACGCGAGAACCAATCAGCTGTCGGGTGGCGCCATCGTTCCAGCTCGACGAGCCTTCACGCTCGTCGCGTAGCAGGTTATCCATGTTGTCGTGGAACGCGCCCATCCACGGCGACATCTTCTCCTCCTCGGTGCCCGGCAGAAAGCCGATATCCTCTCCCATCGGGATCGGCGCCCGGGTGAAGACGATACGTTCGAACCGCTTGCCGTCCAGCGTCTGCTGCAGCGCCGCTGCCAGGGTCATGAAGGTCTTGCCGGTACCGGCGCTGCCGGCGAGGGTAAGAAAGTCGATGGTGGGATCCATCAACAGGTTGAGGGCGAAGTTCTGACGGCTGTCATGCGCATGTACGCCCCAGACCCCGCCATGATGGCGATAGTTGACCAGCAGTTGCAGGGTGGCTCTGCTGGGCCCATGACTGCGTACGATCGCTTCGAATTCCGCACCGTTGTCGCTATCGGACACGAGCATTCCCACGTGCCAGTCCTCGGGAATACGTCCCTCCAGATGATAGAACGTGTGGCCATCGGTCCGTTCGACCATCACCTCGACGTCCAGCGATTCCCACAGACTGCGACCGTCACGACCGGCATCGGCGTAGACTTTCGCCCCCTCGATCATGGCGTCGAGATCATCGAACGCCTTGTCGTTGAGATAGTCTTCGACCGGCACGTTGAGCGCCGCCGCCTTGACTCGCAGGTTGATGTCTTTGGTTACCAGCGTGACCGAGGCGTCCGGGCGTTCATCGCGAAGCCGGCAGGTTTCGGCGAGAATGCGATTATCTGGGGAGTTTTCCAAAGACTCCAGTGGGGCCAGGTCCGGATAACAGAGAAAGCGCAGCCGCCCGGCCGGGTCACCGGTGACGCGGGGAATGGGAATGCCTTGCTGTATTTCTTGCGGGGTAACGTGGGCAGTGAGGTCGGAGAGGGTACGGCTGATCTGGCGTGCCGTTCGCGCGATCTCGCGCATACCATTCTTGTGTTTATCGAGCTCCTCGAGCACGGTCATCGGGATGACGACGTCATGCTCTTCGAAGTGGTAGAGGGCTGCTGGGTCGTGGATCAGGACATTGGTGTCCAGTACGTAGAGCCTGTTAGCTTTCTTGTCGATTCGTACCATCGGCAAAAGCACTCCTGTGAGTTCAAGGCTTCTCGACCCTGACAGAGTGCGGTGACAGCTCGATGTCGCGCGATTCACTCCGTCAGTGCCACTGTCGTGGGAACGTAAAGACTGTGTCGGCGTTACCTCGCTGACGGATGAAGTCAGTACCAGAATGATCCGATACGCGCGAAAGTGCTACCCCCTCTTGCACATTGATAACAAGCGCGGGCATCTGATCAACGGTTTGTTACGACTGGCCGGCGAGGACAAGACCGGCAGGCATGAAAAAGCCCTGCCATGGCAGGGCTCGAAAACCGGCGGACGAGGCGGCTCAGGTGTTGTCGTCGGTATCGCTGCTCTTCTTGACGTTGACCTGCGCGATGGCCGGTTCGTTGTCGCCATTCTGATCCAGCTTGGCCAGCAGATTTTCCGATTGGCGCTTGAACGCGGCCAAGGCATCGCCTCTGAGGCGCTGGGACTCCGGCAGCTTGACGCGCATGGCGTCGACCTGATGATTGTTGACCATTACCTCGTAGTGCAGGTGCGGGCCGGTAACGCGTCCGGTGCTGCCCGATAGTGCGATCTCCTCGCCCATCTTGACGTGTTCGCCCGGCTTGACCAGGGCCTTGCTCAAGTGGAGGTAGCGCGTCACGTAGCCGTTGTTGTGCCGAATGACGACGTAGCGCCCGGCGATCGGGTGATTGACCACCCGTTCGACCACGCCATCCGCCGGGGCATCGATGGGGGTGCCGCTGCGCATCGCGAAGTCGGTACCTTTGTGCGGGCTGATACGTCCGGTGACCGGGTGGTGGCGGCGCAGGTTGAACGGTGAGCTGATGCGGTAGTGGCCCTGGAACGGGTAGCGGTCGAAAGCGGGATCGAGGCTATTGCCGTCCGGGGTATAGAAGTGATCGTCGGCGTCGTTACGCAGTACCGTCAGATTCATGCGCTGGCCCTCGTACTCGGCGGCCAGAACCTTGGAATCCATGGAGTGTCCGTCGATCATGTCGGACTCCACCAGGACTCGAAACTGATCGCCGGCGCGTGCATCGCGGCGAAAATCGAGTTTCTTCGACAGCACGCTGGTCAGTTCGGAGACTTCCGCATTGGAAAGGCCGGTCGACTGAGCTGACAGCGCGAACGAGCCATTGACGGTGCCGCTGAACATGCGCTGAGATGATTCACCGGTCTTCTCGATCGGTGAATAGGCAAAATCGGCGGTTTCGTCGTCGCGCTGAATCAGGTAGCCCTCGCGGGGATCCTTCATCAAACGCAGGGCGAGAAGCTGACCATGCTCATCGAGTTTATAGTCGAAGCTGTGACCGACGCGCCAGCGAGTCAGCACTTTCTTGTCGGGTACGGTGTTGAGAATCTGCATCACATCGCTGTAAGCCAGACCCAACGTTCTCTCGGCGGTCAGCGCGAAAGAATCACCGTTCTGAATGGTGTAACTTTGCCACTCCGGTACATAGGTTTCGCGAGAAGCGATCTCGTCGCCCAACTCCGTATCGCCGGAAGGGTCCAGCGAGTTGTCGAAAGACCAATCTTCATAAGACGTACCACCGATGCTGTCATCGTCTTCATCGGTCGCAGACTGGATGTCTTCTGCAGGCAGCTGTCTCGCCAATTGTTTGACGCCGGGCGTGATTGCCGGCTTGACGATGGGAGAGACGGCCTGATTCGGCATCGATGCCGAAGAGCCTTCATCGGCCTGCGCTTCAGGGATGAGGTCGAGGCGCATCACTTCCAACGGCTTGAGTTGCGCCAGCGGGATATCTTTCGCCAAATCGCCGAAAGAAAATGTGGTAGAGGCCGGCTCATCTGACGCGGCCGAATTGACGATCGACTGAGAAATGGTGGTCGTCGTCGCAACGGGAATCTGATTTTGTGCGCTTTCGGTGTCCCCGAAAACGCCGATAATTTTCTGCGTACCCAGCACGGTGACCATGGTGGCAACCGGTAGCAATAACACTTTATGCGTGCGGGGTAGCGAATGAAATATTCGCAACATGAAGTTGAAGGCCCGGATAAAAAGGATGACAAATTTAAATAAAGGCCGGAGAACCATACCCCAAGCGGGTGTTAATTGCCTAGTCTGTATTTAAATACAGTATCTGTGCCCGCGTCATTCGGGCGATGACGCAGTCGTGAGGAATGCTTTCAGGGGCTGAGTTTGAAGGGCCGGGGTAAGAGGATGTAACGCAGTAGTGCACGATGTTGCACTGATATGGTGCTAAACAAATGGCTGTTTTCGGGTTCGAACCATTCCCGTAAAAGTTCTGTAGAACTTTTATTGCGTATCGAGATTGCGTCATTCTGGACGATTCTGTCGGCACCGTGACAATGAGTCATTCACAATCGGAACGGTAGTGCTCGATCTGTGGGTAGAATGTCAAAAGAAAAGACATCGGGATTTTTACCCCTTCTTCTGCAGATCCGGTTTCGCGCTAACAGGAGAGAGATGTGCCGAAAGTGACATTGCTGCAGTGGCAAATGTTGGCGGCGGTGGCGGATAACGGTGGATTTGCCAAGGCCGCCGAAGTGATTCATCGGAGTCCGTCGACGCTCAATCATGCGATTCACAAGATCGAGGAACAGCTGGGCGTGACGCTCTTCGAACCTAAAGGACGTCAGGTCGTGCTGACCGAGGCGGGAGCTCTGCTGCTGCGTCGCGCACGCCAGTTGATCGAAAATGCGGCGTCACTGGAAGATGTGGCCGAGCGTCTTGCCGGCGGGCTCGAAGCGGAAGTGACGCTGGCGGTGGATCAGGTCTTTCCCGCCGATGCGTTGGCCGAGGCACTGACACAGTTTTCCGACGCCTTTCCGCACGTGCGTATCCAATTGCACGAGACGGTACTCAACGGTGCTGTCGAGATGTTGTACGAGGGGCGCGCCGATCTGATCATCTCCGGTGTCAGCGCGCAGGGATTTTTGGGGCAACCCATCGTGGACGTTCCCTTTATCGCCGTTGCGCATCCCCGACATCCTCTGCATCAATTGCAACGCGAGCTCGATCTGCGGGACCTGGAGCGGTATCGGCAACTGGTCGTGCGCGATTCCGCGATTCGCCATCGGCTCGATGCCGGCTGGCTGAAGGCCGAACAACGCTGGACGCTTGGCCATCTGTCGACCTCGATCGATATGCTGGAACGGGGTCTGGGCTTTGCGTGGGTGCCGGAAACTCGCATTCGTACGGCGCTGGATCAGGGGCGGTTGAAGGCGCTGCCGCTGCGTGCCGGTGGCGTGCGCCGGGTTTCGCTCCAGGTCGTCTACCGGGACGTCGATGGTGCCGGCCCGGCAACGCTGGCGCTGGCCCGAACGCTGATGGCGAGCGTAGTGACAACCTGCCCCCGAGAGGCGCTGCCTCAGGAACGGGACCCGTCGAGGCAGCCGAACGAATGAGTCGAGTCATTGCGCTCGACCTCTCGGCAACTATGCCTATGCTGTCTTCGATACAGCTTCCGCTGTTGGTGGCTCGCCGATGACGACCGGGAATCGGGCGTCGTCTGCAGTGGCGTGCATTTGGCTGCGCGACAACCATCGTCGAACGGCATGAACCGTCGAATGAACAGGAGAGCGTCATGGGATTGCTTGTCGAGGGAGAATGGCGAGATCAGTGGTACGACACCAAGAGCCATGGCGGCGAATTCGTACGCGAATCCGCCAAGCTGCGCGACTGGATCACCCCAGCCGGCGCAGCGGGGCCGGATGGCCAGCCTGGGTTAGCGGCAGAACCCGGTCGCTACCATCTATACGTATCGCTGGCTTGTCCTTGGGCCCACCGCACGCTGATCATGCGCAAGCTCAAGGGCCTGGAAGGATTGATCGGCGTTTCTCATACCAGCCCGCTGATGCTCGATCAGGGATGGTCCTATCGGATCGATGAGGGATCGAGTGGCGATGACCTCAATCACGTCGATTATCATCGCCAGCTCTACACCCTGAGCGATCCTCGCTACACGGGCCGAGTGACGGTGCCGGCGCTGTGGGACCGACACCAGCGGCGTATCGTCAACAACGAATCGGCAGAGATTCTGCGCATGCTGAATTCGGCCTTCGATGAGTTGACCGGCAATCGTCTGGATTTCTATCCTGCCGATCTGCGCGATGTCATCGATGCGGTCAATGCGGATGTCTACGACAACATCAATAATGGAGTCTACAAGACCGGCTTCGCGACCGAGCAGGCGGTCTACGAAAAGCATTTCGAGGCGTTGTTCGCGTGTCTCGATCGTATGGAGGCGCGCCTCGATGGCCAGCGCTACCTCGCAGGTGCATGGCTGACGGAAGCCGATATCCGTCTATTCACCACGCTGGTGCGTTTCGATGCCGTCTATTACGGCCACTTCAAGTGCAACCGGCAGCCCATTGCGGATTTCCCGAACCTCTCGAATTACCTGCGGGAACTCTATCAGTGGCCGGGCATGACGGAGACGGTCGACTTCGATCACATCAAGCGCCATTACTATTACAGCCATCCGACGATCAATCCGACCCGGATCGTTCCGGTGGGCCCTTCTCTGGCGCTGGATGCGCCCCATGATCGCGAGCGGTTGCCGGGGCAGGGGATTCGCGGCGCCGACTGACAGTCCACGCTGTTCCCGGCGCGGGTATGGCTCGTGCCGGGATTAGCTGCGTCAGGCGCGAACATGGCGCTGCAACCAGCGATCCAGCGCATTGGCGAACTCTCGTCGATCGCCGTCGGTATAGGCGTTGGGCCCCCGGGTATGTTCACCGCTGGCGCGCAGGGTCTCCATGAAGTCACGCATCTGCACCCGCGCCTTGATGTTGTCGAGCGTCAGGCTTTCACCGCGGGTGGTCATGACCTCGGCTCCTCGTTCGATGACTTCCTGCGCCAACGGCAGGTCGCTGGTGATGACGAGATCGCCAGCGGTAGCCGCCTCGACGATGGCGTTGTCCGCGGCGTCGAATCCCTGCGCCACCATGCGTGACTTGACCCACGCCGACGGCGGCAGCGACAGCGCATGATTGGCGACCATCCAGGCCTGGGTGCGGGTGCGCTCGGCGGCGCGGATGATGATGTCGCGAGCGACGCGAGGGCAGGCGTCGGCGTCGATCCACAGCGTGGGTTTGGGTATCGGCATGGCGAAGGGGCTCGGCGTCCAGAGAAAAGAAGTAAGGTGGCAAGGAATCGGATCAAAAGGGGTGCGGTTAGAAGAGATCCGGTTAAAAGAAACCGGATTGCCGGCAACCGCTTTGCAAAAAACGGGAGAAGCGAGGAAAACCCGCAGTCTACGGGGTTCGGCGGTGAGTATCATCCCGTGCCGGGTAGGCCGGCGGAAGGGTGCCTGGAGCTCGTTCAGACGTGCCTCTCTGAACGGGCCGCCCAGCGTCCCGCGGGTAGGATTTTTACGTTCCGGTGGTGAAGCGCCTACATCGATGGTATAGTAGCGCCTCCTCGCATGTGTTGACCCCACCATCCTGCCGATATGTCTGTAATCGACGCCATCGACCTGTGAGTCGATGCCCAGCACCGGACGTATCTCGTACATGACGCACGGCTCTGCCGTTTTCGCGTCCGGATGCAACGATGGAGCGCCTAGATCGGTTGATGTTTCAAGCAACCGGGCGCATCAAGGTCGCCACATACGCTATCGCTTTCGTGAATCACGGAGTGATAAGCGCAATGCCTGGTGCGACCGGCATTCAGTGGTGATCACGCCATTAATGCCATGACATTTTCGCCGGTGCCTACCGGCAACTCCAAGGTGTGAAATGACCTCGACTGTTACTGCTTCGCCTAGCTTTGGCGATCTGGCTCTATTGCCGGAAGTACTGACTGCCCTCGAAACCCTGGGCTATGAAACTCCTTCGCCGATCCAGACGCAGACCATCCCTGCGCTGCTGGAAGGGCGTGACATGCTGGGCCAGGCGCAGACCGGTACCGGCAAGACCGCAGCGTTCGCGCTGCCGCTGCTGAGCCGTCTCGATCTCGGCCGGCGTGAACCGCAAGTATTGGTGCTGGCGCCGACTCGGGAACTGGCGCAGCAGGTTGCCGTTTCGTTCTCGAAGTACGGTCAGAATCTGAAAGGCCTGGAAATCGCGACTCTCTGTGGCGGCCAGGATTATCGCGAGCAGCTGTCGGCGCTGAAGCGTGGCGCTCAGGTCGTCGTCGGCACGCCCGGTCGCATCATCGATCACCTGGATCGCAAAAGCCTCAAGCTCGACGGTCTGTCAGCCCTGGTGCTCGACGAAGCCGACGAGATGCTGCGCATGGGCTTCATCGATGACGTCAAGCGCGTCGTGGCAGACACGCCGAAAGACGCCCAGCGGGTTTTCTTCTCGGCCACGTTGCCGAGCGAGATCGAGCGTATCGTCAATCGTTATCTGGTCGATCCGGTCAAGGTCGCGATCGATTCCAAGATCAGCACCGGCGAGAACATCAAGCAGCGGGTAGTTCGTGTCGAAGGCCCCAGCAAGCTGGAGGCGCTGGCCCGTATCCTGGAAATCGAAGCGGTCGACGCGGCCATCGTGTTCGTCCGTACTCGTGCTGCCTGTACCACGTTGGTCGAGCAGCTTACCGCGCGCGGCGTCAACGCAGCCGGGCTGTCGGGCGATCTCGATCAGAGCCTGCGCGAGCGTACCGTGACGCGTCTCAAGCGTGGCAAGGTCGACGTGCTGGTGGCAACCGATGTCGCGGCTCGTGGCCTCGATGTGCCGCGGATCACGCACGTGGTCAACTATGACCTGCCGCAGGATTCCGAAGCCTACATTCACCGTATCGGTCGTACCGGCCGTGCGGGCCGAGACGGCATCGCCATTACCTTCGCCGGTGGCCGCGAGTCCCGCAAAGTGCGTTGGGTCGAGCAGGCGACCGGCCAGTCCATGACCGAGATGCCGCTACCCGACGACGCGGCCATTCGCGCGCACCGGGATGATCGCTTCAGTGCGCGTCTGCGCGAAATGCTCGAAGCTGGCGCGGATCATCAGCGTGGACTGATCGAGAAGCTGGTCGAGGAGGGTCATGACCCGATCGATCTGGCAGCGGCGCTGGCGACGTTGGCACGTGGTGGCGAAGCCCCGATCGGTCGCATCACCAACTCGCCGGCTCGCCGCGAGACGGGACGCGAGAGTGGTGGTCGTGACAGCAGCCGCGAGCGCGCACCGCGTCGTCGCGAAAGCACGCCGCGTGAAGGCATGACGCGTTATCGCGTCTCGGTAGGCCACAAGGACGGCGTCAAGCCGGGCCAACTGGTCGGCGCGCTGGCCAATGAAGGCGGTATCGAAGGCGGTCGAATCGGTCGTATCGATATTCGCAACGCCTTCTCCGTGGTCGAGCTGCCGAGCGGTCTGCCCGCCTCGATTCTGACCAAGATGGCTCGTGCTCGTGTTGGTGGGCGGCCGTTGGAAATCTCCGAGGATGACGGTGCGCCCGAACGCGCGCCGCGTCGCCGCACCGATGGCGATGCCCCGGTTCGTCGCTCTCGCGCCTGAAACCGAGCGGGTCTGACCCGAGTTGGACCGACGCAAACGAGTGATATCCGATAGCGATGCCTGCTATCGTCAAAGCGCCGCCCACTGATGTGGGCGGCGCTTTTCTTGTGATCACCCCGCGTATCAGGTGCTAGGCGCTGTCTGAAAACTGCCTGCGCTCGGCCATGCGGCGTTAAAAATCGGCTGGTGCGCCAGCCCGGTCAAGATGCTCATTGACACCGCGTAAACGGGTACGCCAGCCCGCTCCGTCTTCATCGATTCTTGCCTTGGCTACGCGCCCCGGTCTTGCCGTCGCTCGTCGACTTTTCAGACAGCGCCTAGTCCCTAGGTCGGACAGTCAGTGACGATCTTTGTATGCAATACTCGTTATCGCTGAATCGTGGCACGTGCCGGTTCACGCGCTCCCGATACACTTGCTCCCGATACGTGGCGGAAACGAGGTCGATGGCCAAGACGCTCAAGGATCAGTTATACGAAGCGCTGCTGCGCAGCATGGCCAGCGGTCATCTGGAGCCCGGGCTGGTACTGCTCGAGGGAAACATCGCCGACATTTTCGGCATGAGTCGCTCGCCGGTACGCCAGACCCTGGGTCGGCTGCACGAGGAAGGCGCCATCAGTCGCTTCGAGGGGCGGGGGTTTCTGGTGGGGCGCGAGCCTCGCGCGGTCGTACGTCGTTCGCTGACCGCCGCGGATTTTCGCGCGGCGGGCGGCAGGGCTTCGGTCAAACGCACGGATTCCTGGCGCGCCTTGGCGGAAAAGGTCGAGCACGACATCGTGCTCTGCTCGATGAAGGGTCGTCTCGAGCTCAATGAGCTGCAACTGGCCAAGTCGCTGGACGTCAGTCGTGCCACGACCTACCGTATCCTGTTGCAGCTGCAGTCGCTCGGTGTCGTCGAGAAGATCAAGTACAGCAGCTGGAATGTGGTGCCGCTGGATAACGAGCGATTGCATCAGCTGTATGATGCCCGCCGCCAGTTGGAGCCGTTCATGATCGCGCGCGCCTGCGAGCGGATCTCCGATGCTGCCATCCAGCGCTATCTGGATAGACTGGATCGCGCCCAGGCTCGTTATCCCCGGGTTCAGGCCAGCCAGCTCGATGCGCTGGAAAACGATCTGCATCATGAAGCGCTGGAGCATGGTGGCAATTCCGAGATCCTGATCATGCTCCAACGGACGCGACCGATCCTGTTGATCAGTAAACATCTGCTGGGTGAGGAGATCGAATTGCCGCCCGGCGATCCATTCTTCGCCGCGCATCGGCAGGTCTTCGAAGACATGCTGGCGCGTCGTCCGGCGTCGGCCAGCGCGGCGCTGTATCGGCATCTTCAAACGTCGGAGTCACTGGTTCAGGAGCGGTTGGCCAATTTCAGGCACGCCGGCGAACTACGGGCGCCGGGATATCTGCGCTGGTTGAGCCAGCGCTAACCGGGCAGATCGCCGGCTGCCCGTCGTGTCGTGAGCTCAGTCGATCGGCATGCCGTTGCGCCGGCGCAACTCCCGGATCAGCGCGCTGTGGTCCAGCTCGCCATCGCCATGGCTCAGCATGTCGCCAAACAGCGCATCGGCCTGACGGCTCATGGGCAGATCCAGCGCCAGCTGCGACATCTGGGCCATTGCCGTCTGGGTATCCTTGTACTGCCACTTGGCCGCGCCGCCCGGGGCGAAGTCCTCCTCGAGCATGCGCTGACCGTGCATCTTGAGGATCGTCGAGTCCGCGAACCCGCCCATCAACGCCATCCGCACCTGCGCGGGATCGGCACCGCCGCGTTCCACCAGCAGCAAGGCTTCCGCCACGGTGGCGATGGTATTCGCCACGATCATCTGGTTGGCGAGCTTGGCCAACTGACCGCTTCCCGCGGGCCCGACATGCGTCGGGCGGCCAAGAACCCCCAGCAAGGCCCGGCAACGATCGAAGACCTCTACCTCGCCACCGGCCATGATCGCCAGTGTGCCGTCGATGGCGCCGCGTTCGCCCCCCGAGACCGGCGCATCCAGGTAGCCGACGTCGTGGCGATTGGCGATGTCGGCCTGATGGCGAGCCGTCTCCACGGGGATCGAGCTCATCACGATCAGAATGCTGCCGGGTGACATCGTGGCAATGACGCCGTCGTCTCCCAGCAGGATCTCGTCGCAGACGGGCCCCGCGCTCAGCATGACGATGACCACATCGGCGCCGCGTGCAGCGGCCTCGGGCGAACTGGCCGTTTCGACACCGGCTTGCTGTAAGGGGGTCAGCTTGTCGAGCGTGCGATTCCAGGCGCGAACGCGATGCCTGGCCGCGGCCAGGCGACCGGCCATGGGCGCCCCCATGATGCCGGTGCCGATGAAACCAACGATCTGGCTGTCCTGAACCGCGTTAGGGTCGTGCATGGCGAGGCTTCCTGAGCAAAATCGAGCGCGCCGGGCGAACCCGGGCGCATCAATCGATGGGGCGGGGGAGAATGCGACCTGGCGACATCAGGCACCTCGGATCCAGCAGATGCTTGAGGCCTCGCATGATGTCGTACTCCGGCTCCGACAGCGTCTCCAGGAAAGCGCTCTGCTTGAAGCGACCGATACCGTGCTCGGCGCTGATGCTGCCGTCGAAGTCGTCGACGATACCGAACAGTCGTTCCTCCAGCTCATGCAGCAGTGCAGCGCGTTCGTCGGCTTCGAGGCCGGGCGGCGGCAGAATGTTGAAATGAAGATTGCCATCGCCGATGTGGCCATAGGCGATGACCGTCGCCTGGGGGTACAGATCCTGAATCTCGTGGGAGGCGCGTTCATGAAACGCGCTCAGCGAGGAAATCGGTATCGAAATATCCGTACGTAGGTGCTCGCCGCGATTGCGCTGACCTTCGAGCATCGCTTCGCGAATGTGCCACAGGTTGCGGGCCTGCGTTTCGCTGCTGGCGAGTACACCATCGGTGAGCGCGCCGGCTTCGAAACCGCGCTCGAACAGGTTCTCGATCATCGCGTCGAGATCTGCCGGCCCGCTCGCCGCCGCTTCCATCAGTACGTAGACCGGCGACGGCGTCTCCAGTGGATCGCGCAACTCGGGTGACGCCTCCATGGCGAGCTCGAGACAGGTGCGCGGGACCAGTTCGAAAGCGGTCAACAGATCGCAACAGCTACGGCGTGCTAGCGCATAGAGTTTGAGCACCGCGTCGATATCCGGGCAAGCCAGCAGCGCTGTCCGGCTGACCTGGGGGCGGGGGAAAAGCTTGAGCACTGCGCCGGTGACGATGCCGAGCGTGCCTTCCGCGCCGATGAACAGCTGCTTCAGGTCGTAGCCGGTGTTGTTCTTGTGCAGCGCCTTCATGCCGTTGTAGATACGCCCGTCCGGCAGCACTACCTCCAGCCCCAGAACCAGCTGACGCATCATGCCGTAGCGCAGCACGTTGAGCCCGCCGGCGTTGGTCGAGACGTTGCCGCCTATCTGACAGCTTCCCTGAGCCCCCAACGAGAGGGGAAAATCACAGTCGGCGGCGGCGGCGGCATCCTTGATCGACTGCAGCACGCAGCCGCCGTCGACACTCATGGTGAAATTGATGGGGTCGACATGGCGGATCGCGGTCATCCGCTCGAGACTGAGGACCAGCTCGGGATAATCCGCATCAGGCAGCGCGCCGCCAACCAGCCCGCTGTGACCGCCCTGCGGCACCAGCGGGATATCATGACGATGGCAGTAGCTGACCACGTCTGCTACCTGGCGCGTCGTCGAGGGACGGGCGACGGCCAGCGGCGCGGCGCCGCGATAGCCCGGCCAGTCGACACGATAGCGCTCCATGTCGCCGCCATCGGTCAGCAGCCCGCGCTTGCCCAGCAGCGCCGACAGGTCGTCGAATAGCGCTTCACGCGTGGTCATGGGTCACCTCTCGAAACATCGTCAAAAACCGCTTCGTCGAAACACTCGATCTCATCGGAACCCCTCACGTCAGCGATACCACAGCACGATTTGAGGGAAGATCAGGAACAGTGCCAGCAGGGCGACCAGCGTGAAATAGAACGGCAGCAGGCTCTTGACCAGACTCTCCATGCCGACCTTGCCCACGCCGCAGCCGACATAGAGCACCGTTCCCACTGGCGGGGTGATCAAGCCGATCCCCAGAACGAACGACATCAGCACGCCGAAATAGACCGGATCGACGCCCAGTTTGACCACGACCGGGGTCATCAGCGGTGCCAGGATGACCATCGCCGGCGTGAGGTCCATGAAAAAGCCGACCACCAGCAGGAAGCCCGTCAGTATCAGCAGCAACAGGAACTGGTTCTCGGTGATGGTCGAGAGAGTGACCACCAGTTGCTGTGGAATCATGTTGGCCGTCAGCAGCCAGGCCAGGACGCTGGCAAAAGCGAGCAGCAACATCACGACGCCGGTGAGTTTTCCAGTGGCGATACACAGTTCGAAGAAGCGTTTCAGCGTCAGGCTACGGTAGATGAAAAACGATACCGCGAAGGCATAGACCAGCGCGATCGCCGCGCTTTCGGTCGGTGTGAACACGCCCGACAGGATGCCGCCGACGATGATGACTGGCAGCAGCAGGGCCAGCAGCGATTCCTTCAGCGCCGCGAACAGCTCAGGCACGGAAAACGGCTGGCCGCGGCCGTTCTTGCGAGACTGTACGTAAGTCGTGACCGCCAGCCCCAGCGTGATCAGGATGCCGGGCACGATTCCCGCCATGAACAGCTGCGAGATCGAGGTATTGGTGACAACGCCGAACAGAATCATCGGTATCGATGGCGGGATGATGATGCCGACGACCGATGCCGCCACCACGATCGCGGTCGCCAGCGGCGCGCTGTAGCGATGCTGCTTCATGGGTTCGATCATCATGCTGCCCACGGCGGAGGCATCGGCGACGGCGGAGCCGCTGATGCCGCCGAAGAACATCGAGGTCAACACTGCGACCTGACCCAGACCGCCGGCGACGAAGCCCACCAGCGCACTGGCGAGGCGAACCAGACGTGTCGCGATCCCCCCGGCGCTCATCACTTCCCCGACCAGGATGAACAGCGGTATCGCCAACAGCGGGAAGGAGTCCAGCCCGTTGACCGCCTGGGAGACGATCGGCGACAGCGAGTAGCCGGATTCGAAGAAAATAAACAGGCTGATGGCCGCCAGACCGAACGAGATCGGCATGCCAATGACGATACAGACCGCCAGCCCTATCAGGATGCTCCACAGGATCATGGCGTCTTGCTCCGAAACAGGCCAACCAGGGCGATGGTGTTGGCGATTATGGTGAGGATCGCCATTACCGGCATGGCGCTATAGAGAAAGGTCTGCGGAATGCCCAGCATCGGGGTGGCGCTGGTGTAGCCCGAGATGACTTCGTTGAACCCGAGCAGGATGCAGATGCAGACGACGTAGACGATGGCGATGCTCAGCAACGCCGCAGCCTTGCGCAGCCCGGCAGGGGCCTTGTCGCGGAAGAAGGTGACCGCCACGTGCTCGTTGCCGAGACTGCCGACGCCGGCACCCAGCAGCACCAGCCAGATGAACAATACCCGGGACAGTTCCTCGGCCCAGGTATAGGAATAGTTGAGAACGAAGCGGCCAAAGACGTTGGCCGTGACGCAGAAAACGACGCCCAGCACGAGCAGCCCGGCAGCGATTTCCAGCGTTTGACGCAGCCAGCCCAGGAGACCCCGGGTAGCAGGGGTGTCGGCACTCATCATGATCTCCGTAATCCTTCAAGGTTCGCCGCCCGCGCCCATGCGCCGACGGCGAAGCGACACTTACTTCGAGTCGACCTTCGACTCGGCGCGGATGCGGTCGATCAAGTCGCCGCCGATCTTGTCACGCCAGTCGTCGTAGACCGGGGCCAGGTCTTGCTGGAAGACGGCGACCTGTTCCGGCGTCAGCTCGGTGATCTTCATGCCATCGTCCTTCAGTTCCTGTTTGATCTGATCGTTCATGACACGGCTGACGTGGCGTTCGTAGTCGCCCATCTGCTTGGCGGCATCACGCAGCAGCTGCTGATAGCTTTCCGGCAGCCGGTTCCAGGTGCGCTCGGAGACCAGCGTGATGAACGGCGTGTAGACGTGGTTTGTCTCGGTGGCGTATGGCTGCACCTCGTTGAACTTGGAGGACTCGATGGTGATCCACGGGTTTTCCTGGCCGTCGACCACGCCCTGCTCGAGCGCCGTGAACAGCTCGGCGAACGACATCGGGGTGGGGTTGGCGCCGAGCGTTCGCCAGATATCCAGATGGATCGGGTTCTGCATGGTGCGGACTTTCAGGCCATCGAGATCGGCGGGAGAGGTCACGGCATGTTCGCTGTTGGTCAGCTGACGATAGCCATTCTCGGACCAGCCGATAGCCACCAGTCCTTTGGTCGAGGCGTCCTTGAGCATCTGCTGTCCGATATCGCCGTCGAGCACCTTGTCGGCGATCTCGGGTGTCGGAAACAGGAAAGGAAGGTCGAACACCGCGAACTGCGGGAACATGCTGACCATGGGTGAAGTGGAAGGCGCCGTCATGTCCAGCGTGCCGGCCTGGAGGGCGCTGACCGACTGGAGATCGTCGCCGAGCTGGGCACTATGGAACGTCTGCACCTTGATATGATCGTCGCTGCGCTGCTCGACGATCTTCTTGAAATACTCCAGGCCACGATACTGCGCGCTGGACTGAGTCAGCCCGATGTTGAACTTGAGGTTGTAGTCGTTGCCATCGCCCTTGACGACATCACCGGTGACGTCCGGCAAAGGAGGCATTTCGGTGGCAGCCACCGCCGACAGGCTGGTCAAGCTCAGCAGCGCGGCTGCCATCAGCGTTGTCAGCGAGGAACGTGTGCGGGCGGGGCGCGTGTTTGGATGAGTCGTGCGATGGGAAGGTGTGATTGTTGTCATTTTCAACTCCAGAACGTTAGTGAAGTGAATAGCGTGAATGGCGTGAAAAGCCTGTGTGGCCTGCGAAACGGCGCCGCCGGGTGTCGGCGGTGCCCGAATGCTCGGGGTGGCGGCATGAGCGACGCCATGGGTTGATCTTCAGGTGCCCGTGTCAGCGGTTCCTGAACCACTATTGCCAGGCACTGCCGCCGGGAAACTGGTGTGCGCTCAGCGAGTCCGCCTTCATGGTGACGCTGTAGCCGGGCGCTTCCGGTACGAGATAATGTCCCCGACGCATCTGTACCGGATCGACGAAATGCTCGTGAAGATGGTCGACGTATTCGAGCAGTCGGCCTTCCAGCGAGCCGGACACCGCGATGTAATCGAACATCGAGATATGCTGGGTGTATTCGCACAGACCCACGCCCCCGCCGTGCGGGCAAACCGGAATGTCGTATTTGGCAGCGAGGAGCAGTACCACGATCACCTCGTTGAGCCCGCCCAGGCGAGCGGCATCGAGCTGGCAGAAGTCGATCGCATCGGCCTGAAACAGCTGCTTGAACATCACCCGGTTATGGCAGTGTTCGCCGGTCGCGACACCGATCGGTGCCAGGCGATGACGAATCTCGGCATGACCCAGCACGTCGTCGGGGCTGGTCGGCTCCTCGATCCAGTGGGGGCGGAACTCGGCCAGCCTTCGCATGTTGACGATCGCCTCGTCGACATCCCACATCTGGTTGGCATCCATCATCAGCAGGCGTTCCTCGCCGATCTCCTCGCGCAGAATGCGGGCACGTCGCCGATCTTCCTCGATGTCGCCACCGACCTTCTGCTTGAAGTGCTCCCAACCGTCGGCGATGGCCTCGCGACAGAGCGCGCGCATCTTGTCCTCGGAATAACCCAGCCAGCCGGCGGATGTGGTGTAGGCGGGGTAGCCATGCTCGCGCATGGCGGCCTCGCGTTCGGCCTTGCCCGCTTCACGGCGCTTGAGCAGGCCGATTGCCTCTTCCGGCGTCAACGCATCGGTGACGAAGCGGAAATCGAGGCAGCGGACCAGCGCTTCAGGCGTCATGTCGGCCAGAAGCTTCCAGACCGGCTTGCCTTCGCGTTTGGCCCACAGATCCCAGATGGCATTGATCATCGCGGCGCTGGCCAGATGGATGACGCCTTTTTCCGGCCCCAGCCAGCGCAGTTGGCTATCGCCGCTGGTCAGCTCGCGCCAGTAGGCGCCCATGTCGGCCGTGATATCCGAAAGCGATCGTCCTTCCAGGCGAGAGGCCAGCGATTCGACAGCGGCCACGCAGACCTCGTTGCCGCGGCCGATGGTGAAAGTCAGACCGTGGCCGGTGAGGCCATCGTCGGCATCGGTATGCAGGATGACGTAGGTGGCCGAATAGTCCGGTGCCGCGTTCATGGCGTCCGAGCCATCCAGCTCGCGAGAAGTCGGAAAACGGATGTCTTGAACCTCGACCCGCTGGATCTTGGGCATGTTGAGATAATTCCTTGAAAAATCGCTATTGAATCGTTGAAAAGCAGGAGGGCGTGTTGGATGCCGTGGTAATGAAATTACGCCTCCTATTTATGAATGACTTTCTGGTTTTCTAGCGTCGATACGTCGATTTATCGTTAGTCATCGGCGCCTCTTTTTCGATGTTTCGATAGCGTAATTGGCGGTATAGTCCGGTGGCTAATCTTTTTTTATGTTACCCCGATAACCGGGGGTTATTGTTATAGACCAAAGGCTTATTCGGATGACCACGATGTCCGACGATAGTCGTATTCACGTCAAGGGCTGGTTGCGTATCAAGCACCTTGCGCTACTTGTCACGTTGGACGACAGTCGCAATCTCCATGCCACGGCGCGTCACATGAACATGAGTCAGCCGGCGGCGAGCAAGATGCTCAAGGATATCGAGACGTTCTTCGGCATGACGCTGTTCTACCGACAGCCCCGGACGATGGAGATCACCGATGCCGGCCGTCTCCTGGTGCGCTATGCCCGCAGTATCCTCAATGACACCGACCGACTGATCGATGACCTTGTATCGCTGCGCGAGGGCGGATACGGCAAGCTGGTCATCGGCTCGGTGCCGGGCGCCGCGCCGCTGCTGTTGCCCAAGGCGATCAATACGATCAAGTCACGGCGCCCGCAGTTGGCGGTCACTCTGTTCGAGAACTCCAGCGACCGGTTGCTGGCCGAACTGGAGTACAAGCGTCTGGATGTGATGATCGGTCGTGTCACCGAGCATGCTCAGCACCATCTGTTCGACTTCCTTCCGCTGCAGGCGGAGCCGGTCTCGATCGTGGTGAGAGCGGGCCATCCGCTCTGCGAGCGTCCACCCAGCCTTGGCGAGGTCGTGCGCTGGCCCTGGGTGCTGCACCCCATGAGCAGCCCGATGCGAGGGCTGTTCGAGGTGGCATTGGCGGAGGCAGGTGTCTCGACGCCGCGCAATGTGGTGGAGACGACATCGACACAGACCACACTGCAGTTGGTCAGCGCATCGGATGCCATCGCCTTGCTGCCGACGTCGATACTCAAGACGGCCGTGTCTGCCGGCCAGTTCACGGCGTTGCCGCTGGTGATCGGCGAGCCGCTGGGCTATTACGGCGTATTGACGCGCAAGGGCGAGGAGATTTCCGACGTGGTCGCCGAGTTCATCGATACCTTGCTGATGCGCGATGCTCTCTGAGCGCGACTACCGTCGCCAGCGGCCCTTGACGGGCTGACGACGGCAACGGATGACCGGTGGGTTCGAACGTCGTCGTGGACCGATCTCAACGCGAGTTGAGGTGGGCCATCAACGCGCGAATACCGAAGGTCCACGGCGGCAGCCGGTCGCTGCGGTCGACGACATTGCTCAGCGCACCCAGCTTGGGTGTCGAGATGGTGACCCGGTCACCGATATGGTGAGTGAAGCCTTGGCCTTCGCCGTCACGATCCTGAATCGGCGAGAACATGGTGCCGAGAAACAGCATGAAACCGTCGGGATACTGGTGATGGGCGCCGTAGGTCTGCGCCACCAGATCCAGCGGGTCGCGACTGATCTCGCGCATGTCGCTCCGTCCTTCCAGCACGAAGTCGTCATCGTTCCCTTCGATGCGTAGCGATACCTGGGCACTGCGCACGTCGTCGATACCGAAATGGTCGTCGAACAGGCGTATGAACGGACCGATCGAGCAGGAAGCGTTGTTGTCCTTGGCCTTGCCTAGCAGCAGCGCGCTGCGGCCCTCGACGTCGCGCAGATTGACGTCGTTGCCGAGCGTTGCGCCCCGCACACGCCCCTCGGCATCCACCGCCAGCACGATCTCCGGTTCCGGATTGTTCCACTCCGAGGCAGGGTGCAATCCGACACGTGCGCCGTGACCGACGGCCGACAGCGGCTGCGCCTTGGAGAACACCTCGGCGTCGGGACCGATCCCCACTTCCATGTACTGCGACCAGCCGCCGCGCGCCTGCAGTTCTGTCTTGAGTGCCATCGCCTCGTTCGAACCCGGCTTGATCCGTGACAGATCGCCGCCAATCAACGACTGGATCTCCTGGCGCAGCTCCGCGGCGCGCTTGAGATCCCCGCCGGCCTGCTCCTCGATGACTCGCTCCAGCAGGCTGACCGCAAAGGTCACGCCGCACGCCTTGATCGCCTGTACGTCGCAGGGGGCCAGCAGATAGGGCGCCTGCGGTGTATCCGCATGGCTATTGGCGAGCACTTCGGTCAGCGTGCCGATGGCATCGGCTGGCGCTTCGCGAACGACCCAGGCGGCATCGTCGCGCTCCAGCAGGTCGGCCATGGTCGAGACATGGGCCGACAGATCGACCAGTACCTCTCCGCGCAGCGCTACCAGCGCCGGGCCTTCACGGCCCGCATTGTCAGCGAGCCATGCCCTGCCGGCCAACAGTGCGCGCTCGGCATCGTCGGGGAGACAGTGATCTTGGTAGGTTGGGGCCATGGAAAAGCGAACTCCTCGGGGAAATAGAAGGTTTTGAGGCTGTGTATTCAACCGAACGGGGTCGTTCCTGCCAAGGATGAGTCTGCCACGGCTTCGCGCATGGCATCGACCACATCCTTCGGCAGTGGGATGCCGTTCTCGAGATAGTCTCGTCGCCGGGCCAAGCCGGATTGGCCGGGCAACCGAACCGGCTTTTCGGGGTCGCGCGGCCGGCTGGCGAGGCAGCGTTTGGCCACGTGGTCCGTTTCGTCGAGGAAGGATTCCGTGCCACCGAAACGGGCCGGATCGATCACCATGACCATGACCGAAGCGCCCCAGCCCTCGGGGGAATCCTTGCGGCCAAAGCCCGAAAGAGCGGAGGTCAGGGCTTCGACCATCAACCCCAGGGCGAAGCCCTTGTGACCGAAGGCCAACTCTCCCAGCGGCAGAATGCTGCCCGGGGGTTCGGCAAAATAGTCCTCCGGGTCATCGCTGACTTCGCCGTGGCCGGTAAGAATCGCCGGGTGATCCAGCTTTTCGCCAGCGGTGCGGGTCTTGCCGACGGTGCCGTTGGTAATGGTCGACATGCTGACATCGATCAGCAGCGGCTGCTCTCGACCCGGAATGCCGATCGCCAGGGGATTTGGCGTGTAGACACGATCCAGGCCCCCGAACGGCGCGACCGAAGCGACCGCGGGGTCCGAGGTCAGAATCAGCGGAATCAGGTTGGCCTCGACCAGCGGCTGCAGATACGCGGCCAGGCAAGCGATGTGATGCGAGCGCTTGAGGCTGACCATCCCGATGCCGAACGCGCCTGCCGCCTCGCGACTGTGGTCCAGGGCGCGCTGGACCAGATAAGGGCCTAGCAGGTAGTGGCCGTCGAACAGTGCCGCGACAGGGCTGTTTTGATGGATCTCGAGTCGCTCGTGGTCGCCGCAGGCATGGCCGGCCTTGAGATCCTTGAGATAGCCGTTGGCCAGTTTCACCCCGTGGGTGTGATGGCCGAGGAGATCTCCTTCGACCAGAATGCGGGCGGTGGTTTCGGCCACCTCCGGACTTGCCCCGTTTTCTGCAAACAGCGTGGTCAGCGTCGAACGCAGACTGGCGGCATCGTATCGGGTCATGAGGACCTCGTCTTGTGACTGGGTTGTGGCGCGCTGCGCCTGCGACGGAACAGACGGATCAGTGAAGGCAGCAGCCAGATCAGAATGACCAGTGCGCCCAGTCCGGCGCTGATCGGGCGTTCGAAGAAGGCCAGCAGATCGCCGTTGGACTTCAGCATCGAGCTCATGAAGCTATTCTCCAGCGTGCTGCCGAGTACCAGCCCGAGGATCGCGGGCGCCATCGGGAAGTCGTTGCGAGCGAGCACGAACGCCACCATCCCGATGACTAGCATGATCCAGATATCGGTAATCGAGTTGTTGATGGCGAAGGCGCCGACGATGCAGAAGCTCAGGATCACCGGCATCAGCATCTTGCGCGGGGTCAGAATGAACACCTTCGAGGCGCGAATGGCGAGGTAGCCGATGGGCAGCATGATCAGGTTGGCGACGAAGAACACGGTGAACAGGGCGTAGACCTGACCGCCACCGTTCATGAATATCGTCGGTCCCGGATTCATGCCTTTCATGTAGAGCACGCCGATCACGATGGCGGTGATGGTGTCGCCGGGAATGCCGAATACCAGGGCCGGGACCCAGGCGCCGCTGATGCCTGAATTGTTGGCAGAGCTGGCGTCGACGATACCCTCGATATGGCCGGTGCCATATTTTTCCTTCTCCTTGGAGCGGCTCTTGCCGAGGGCATAGGCGATCCAGGCGGCGATGTCCGCGCCGGCACCGGGAAGCGCGCCGATCAGGGTGCCGAGCGAGCTGCCTCGGAGCATGTTGCGCCAGTAGGTCTTGAGATGCCCCGGCGCCTTGCGGAACACGCTGTCCGTCGAGGCTATCGGGACCTGACGTGCTTCGGCGCGAGAGCCATAGAACATCATGATTTCGTTGAGCGCGAACATGCCAATCATCACCGGGATGAAATTGACCCCGGCCATCAGATCGGGAACCCCGAAAGTGAAGCGTGGCGCGCCGCTCATCATGTCCAGCCCGACGGTCGACAGCAGCAGACCCACCGTCAATGACAGGAAGGCTTTCACCCGGGACCCGATGGCGATGAAGATCGAGCTGCTCAGGCCCAGCAGGGCGAGCCAGAAGTATTCGAAAGAGCTGAAGTTGAGCGCCATCTCGGCCAGCGAGGGTGACACGAATACCAGCACCAGCGTGCCGAACAGCCCCCCGAAGACCGAGCACAGCAGGTTGGTGCCAAGGGTCTCGCGAGCCCGACCCTTCTGGGCGAGCCGATAGGATTCCCCGACATAGGCCGCCGAGGCCGGCGTGCCCGGAATGTTGAGGTAGGTACCGGGTATGTCACCGGCGAAGATCGCCATCGCCGAGGTGGCCACGATCGCGGCAATGGCTGGGGTTGCGTCCATGTAGAACGTGATCGGCACCAGAAGCGCCACTGCCATGGTGGCGGTCAGGCCGGGTATGGCACCGACGAAGAGCCCGAACACCGATGCCGCAACGATGACCAGCATCGTCTGCACGTTGAACACCATTGCCAGGCCTTGCAGAAAAGCGTCCATGGGCAGTCACCAGGCGAAGAGATTTTGAGGAAGCAGAATGCCTTCCGGCAGCGGGATCAGCAGATAGCGTGAAAACAGCAGATAGATCGCCGCAGCAACGATGATCGAAACCATCACGGCCAGCCAAGGCTTGGCGCCACGGATCAGCATCAGGATCAGCATGCCCAATGCCATGCACGGCAATGCGCCCAGAAACTCGCTGGTCAGGATGTAGAACACGATCAGCGCGCAGGGCAGCAGCGAGATCAGCAGACCGCGATAGTCGTAGCTTGCCGCTTGGGAGCGGGGACCGGCGAGCGCGCTTCTGAGCTGACCCACCCGGGTCAGCGCCAGTACCAGGCCACCGATCACCATTCCCCCGCCGATCAGCGAAGGGAACAGTGACGGCCCGAACTGCAGCGAGGGCATGGTCGGGTAGGTCTGGGCGACGGCGATGACCACACCGCCGCCGATCAGAAACGCCAGTCCGAGCAGGAAATCTCTCATGAATTCATCTCCCGGTCGGGTCGTTGAATCACTTGGCCAGTCCTACCTGTTCGACGATCTTGCCGAAGCGCTCATCCTGCTCGGCCATGAACTTGCCGAAATCGTCCGCACCGCGCCACTCGGTGCCAAACCCCTGCTTCGACATGAAGTTCTGGTAGGTGTCGCTTTGGTAGGCCGTTTCGATCGCTGTCTCGAGCTTGTCGACGATGGCCGGGTCCATCCCTTTCGGGCCGGCGATGCCGCGCCACTCACCGATGGCGTAGTCACTGCCGATCGCTTCTTTCAAGGTCGGCACATCCGGGAAGCTGTCCAGCCGCTCCGGCGCCATGATCGCCAGACTCCGCGCCTTGCCGGCTTCGACCATCGAGCGCCCTTCGGGGACCGAGCTGGGAACGATATCGATACTGCCCGCGGCCATCTCGGTCATGGCCGGTGCCGCACCCTGGCTGGGAATCCACGATACGCGATCGGCTTCCATCCCCTGGTCCAGCAGGAACCCGGCGAATGCCAGGTGCCAGACGCCGCCCTGACCGGTACCGGACGCGGTATAGGTTCGCGCGGGCTCGCTCTTGATCTGGTCGACCAGCGATTGAACCGAGTCGAACGGCCCGTCCGCGGCCACCTGAATGCCGGCGTAGTCGTAGTTGATCTGGGCGATGGGGGTGTAGTCCTGGTAGGTGAGCTGCGTCAGTCCCTGCCAGTGCATCATGTTGATCTCGCCGGTGATCAGGCCAAGCGTGTAGCCATCCGGTTTGGCCATGGCCATGGCGGTGTGTCCGACCACGCCACTTCCGCCGGTTCGATTGACCACGTTGACCGTCTGACCGAGCTCTTCTTCCAGTGCGGCAGCGATGGTTCGGGCGGTTGCATCGGTGCCCCCGCCGGCAGCCCAGGGCACGATCAACGTGATCGGCTTTTCGGGATAGTCGGCCAGCGCCGGCAGCGGCAACAACAACGACAATCCCAGCAATCCTGCGAGATGGCTTCGGGTTATTGATGTCTTCATGGCGTGTTTCCTCGGCGGGAGTCATTTTATGTGGTTATGGACAAGCATTTCGCCCAATGAAGCTATGATTTATGACCATTGAGTGCAATAAGCGTATTGGCTAGACATTGGTATAACTGCCGAACCTGGATCACGAACGGCTATCGAAAAACAGTGCTTAACGGCGCAGGGATGAGTTTTATTTTACTGAGGTTTATCAAGATCATTGCGCTGAAATCTCGATCGATCCTGACAGTGTCGGACGACTGCTCTACCTAGATTACGCCGGTTCGCGACGGGCGTATTTGCTCCGAAAGTCTATGTTGTACTTATTTTCTATATGTTCAACATAGGCGTGGAGTGGCAAAGGGTGGTCGCTGCGCCGCCAGTCTATCTGGTTTCACCGAGCGCCGAGCTCAACGCTCTGCCAGCGCGTCGCTCGGGTGCGGCGGATGAGGTGGATCTTGAGCAACGTGATACGAGCGGCGCAGCAGCAATAAGTTTTCGAGGCGTCCCGCCATGGTGGTCGAGGCGTCGTGACTGGCAATGACCGATTATCGATGGAAGGAGAACACGATGCGCTTGATACAGTGCCTGAACGACGACCGACTGACCGTGGCGATGGTCATCAATGATCGGGAGGTCCAGGTCATCGAGACTGACGAGGGCGTCTACGGTCTGGCCAGGCGCGCCATCGACGAGGGCAGGTCGCTGGCCTCGGTAGTCGAGTCGGCGCTGACCGAGACACGTCTCGATTACGCACAGATCGTCGCCGAGCGTCGCCTGCTGCCGCCACTGACGCACCCCGATCCCGCGCATTGCCTGGTCACCGGGACGGGGCTGACGCATCTCGGCAGTGCCGACACTCGCTCGGCGATGCATTCGGCCGACAAGGTCGATGAGAGTGAACTCACCGATTCCATGCGCATGTTCCGCATGGGCGTGGAAGCCGGCAAGCCCGAGGCGGGCGCGGTCGGGCCGCAGCCGGAGTGGTTCTACAAGGGAGACGGCGACTGCGTGGTGGCGCCGGAAACCGAAATCCCGTCCCCGGCGTTCGCGCAGGACGCCGGAGAGGAGCCTGAGCTGGCCGGTCTCTACGTGGTGGGCAAGGATGGTCAACCCTGGCGAGTCGGCTACGCCATCGGCAACGAGTTTTCCGATCACGTCACCGAGCGTTTCAACTACCTGTGGCTGGCGCATTCCAAGTTGCGTGCCTGCAGCTTCGGCCCGGAGCTCTTCATCGGTGAACTGCCGGATAATCTGGAAGGCACCAGTCGCATCGTGCGCGACGGCCGCACACTATGGGAAAAGCCGTTCCTGACCGGCGAAGGCAACATGGCCCACAGCCTGGCCAACCTCGAACATCACCACTTCAAGTACCGGAACTTCCGTCGTCCAGGTGACGTTCACGTCCACTTCTTCGGCACTGCCACGTTGAGCTTTGCCGACAAGATCGTGGTCGAGCCGGGTGATCGCTACGAGATCGATCTGCCGGCGCTGGGCAGGCCCTTGCGCAACCCCCTGGGTGGCGAAGCGGACTTCGGCTATTCAGCGGCGAAAGCGCTGTAACCCCCAACCGATCGTCGCCCCTGGCTGGCAGCTTCCACCGTTGCATTCACGTACAGCGGGCCAGGCGGCGACTCTGCAGCTGCACGCCCCCTCAATTTGCTTGCGAGAGTTCCGAACATGCCCCAACGTCCCCGCCGAACCTCCGACCAGCTGCGGTCGCGCTGGTGGTTCGACAATCCCGACCACGCTGGCACCACGGCGCTGTGTCTCGAGCGTTACATGAACTACGGCATCACCCTGGAAGAGCTCTCTTCCGGCAAGCCGATCATCGGTATCGCCCAGTCCGGTTCCGACCTGACGCCGTGCAACCGTCATCACATCCAACTGGTGGAGCGGGTCAAGGCCGGTATTCGAGCGGCGGGCGGCGTGCCGTTCGAATTTCCGCTGCATCCGATTCACGAGAACGTGCGCCGGCCCACCGCCGCGCTGGATCGCAATCTGGCCTATCTGGGGCTGGTCGAAGTGCTCCACGGCTATCCGCTCGATGGCGTGCTGTTGACCACCGGCTGCGACAAGACCACGCCGGCCTGTCTGATGGCCGCCGCCACCGCCGATATTCCGGCGATCGTGTTGTCCGGCGGGCCGATGCTCAACGGCTGGCGCGGCAAGGATCGTGTCGGCTCCGGCACCATCGTGTGGGAGCTGCGCAAGCGCCTCGCCACCGGCGAGATCGACTACCCCGAATTCCTGGCCCGGATCGCCGATTCCGCGCCCTCGGTCGGCCACTGCAACACCATGGGCACGGCATCGACCATGAACTCGATGGCCGAGGCGCTGGGCATGAGTCTGCCGGGTTCGGCGATGATCCCCGCACCCTACAAGGAGCGGCCAATGGTCGCCTACGCCACCGGCGCGCGCATCGTCGAGATGGTGTGGGAGGATCTGCGTCCGAGCGACATCCTGACGCGTGAGGCGTTCGAGAACGCCATCGTCGTCTGCTCGGCGCTGGGGGGCTCGAGCAATGCCCCCGTCCATATCAACGCTATCGCCCGTCATGCCGGAATCGAGCTGACCAACGATGACTGGCAGCGACTCGGCCACGATATCCCGCTGCTGGCCAACGTGATGCCGGCGGGCGCCTATCTGGGCGAGGAGTTCTTCCGGGCGGGTGGCGTTCCGGCCGTGGTGCATGAGTTGCTGACGGCGGGGCGGCTCCACGGCGATGCGCTGACCGTCAACGGCCAGACGTTGCAAGCCAACTGCTTCGGCCAGGAGACCCAGGATGAGGACGTCATCCTGCGCTACGACCACCCGCTGGTGGAGTCGGCGGGCTTTCTCAACTTGAAAGGCAATCTGTTCGACTCGGCACTGATGAAGACGAGCGTGATCTCGGAAGATTTTCGCCGCCGGTTTCTTTCCAACCCTGGCGATCTCGACGCATTCGAGGGCAAGGTCGCCGTCTTCGACGGCTCCGAGGATTATCATGCGCGCATCGACGACCCGGCACTCGAGATCGACGAACACACCATTCTGGTGATGCGCGGTGCCGGTCCGGTGGGGCATCCCGGGGGGGCCGAGGTGGTCAACATGCAACCGCCGGAAGCACTGATCAAGCGGGGCATCGAATCGCTGCCATGTCTGGGCGACGGGCGCCAGTCGGGGACTTCCGGTTCACCCTCGATTCTCAACGCCTCGCCGGAAGCGGCAACGGGCGGTGGTCTGGCATTGCTGGAGAGTGGCGACCGGATTCGTATCGACCTCAAGCGGGGCGAGGCCAATCTGCTGATCAGCGTCGACGAGCTGGCGGCACGCCGCGCCAGGCTCGAGGCCAGCGGCGGTTATCCCTATCGCGATCATCAGACCCCATGGCAGGAGATCCAGCGCTCGATGGTCGAACCGCTCGACCGCGGCATGACGCTGGCACCGGCGACCAAGTACCGGGCCATCGCCTGGGACCTGCCGCGAGACAATCACTGACGCGGTTGATATCAGACAGCTGCAAACCAGACGCCGGGCGAGTCGCCCGGCGTTTTTGATTCAACGTATTGCGTGCTGGAGATTAAAAAGTACCGGGATAGGCGCCGCCGTCCAGCAGTACGTTCTGCCCGGTCAGGTAGGCGGCCTGCTGGCTGCAGAGAAAGGCGCAGACCTGGCCGAATTCCTCGGGAGTGCCGAAGCGCCCGGCGGGAATGGCCTCCATGCGCGCTTGGGCCATCTCCTCGTGGGAGCGACCGCTGTTGGTGGCGGCCTTGTCGATGCCGCCTCTCAGCCGCTGGGTATCGAAGGCGCCGGGCAGCAGATTGTTGAGGGTCACATTGCGGCTGGCCAGGCTCGATTGGCGCGCGGTCCCGGCGACGAACCCGGTCAACCCGCTGCGGGCGCCGTTGGACAGCCCCAGCACATCGATCGGCGCTTTCACCGCCGAAGAGGTGATATTGACGATTCGGCCGAAGCTGCGCTCTGCCATGCCATCGACACAGGCCTGAATCAGTGCGATGGGTGCCAGCATGTTGGCATCCAGTGCCGCCATCCAATCATCCCGGTTCCAGTCGCGAAAATCGCCCGGCGGCGGCCCGCCGTTGTTGTTGATCAGGATATCGACCTGGGGGCAGGCGGAGAGCACGGCTTCCCGTATGGCGGGGTCGCCGATATCACCGGCAACCGACCGCACTTCGATCGCCGGATCGAGTGCGCGTAGCTCCCGTGCGACCGCGTCCAGCGTTTCCTGCCGGCGAGAGTTGATGACCAGATTGACGCCTTCCCTGGCCAGGGCGATGGCGCAACCCTTGCCCAGGCCCTGACTGGCAGCACAGACGACGGCCCAGCGGCCGCGAATACCGAAATCCATACACTTGTCCTCTTGTGGAAACGGGGGGGCATCGCAGAGGTGATGCTCGATTTGACGAATCGTTCCGTGTCGATAAACGGCAACGCCGCTCAGGTCTCGAGGGCTGCCGGCACCTCTCCCAGCAGGATTTCCGGCATCTCCATCCCCAGCGCGTCGGCCGTCCCCTGCAGGACCGCCACCGAGGCGAAAAAGGCGTCTCGGGGGCGCCGGGTCCGAATGCATTCCATCAGCAGCCGATGACGTTCCAGGCTCTGCTCGGGATCGCTGGCACTGACGTTGGACGTCTCGACCAGTAGATGGATCGAGGGTTTCAGAATGTGCGACAGCTGGGTCCAGACGATGTTGTGCGTCGCCTTGAAGATGGCGACATGAAACGCGACGTCGTGGTCGCTTTGCAGGCGTCCCCGGTTGGCCGACGCCGGATTGTGGAAATCGTGGCCCATGCCTTCGAAAGCCTCTTCGATCGCCACCAGGTCCCGCGCCGTGGCGCGCTTGGCCGCCGTCATCGCCACATAGGGTTCGACATCGAGTCGAAAGGTCAGGATCTCGCGCTGAATGCCGGGGTTGGGCGTCGCGAAACGCACCATCCACTCGGTGACCCGGGGATCGAGTATGTTCCATTCGGAATAGGTCCGAACACGGGAACCGTAGCCGGAGATGCGCTCGATGATGCCGGCATCCACCAGCCGACGCAGATCGCTGCGCACCGCCGAGCGGTTGAGCGCGAACTGTTCGCACAGATCGATCTCCTTGGGCACGAAGTCACCGGGCTGGTAATGCCCGGCGAAGATCTCCTTGGCCAGCGCTTCAGCGACGCTGAGGCGCTGGGGGGAGCGGGTTGTCGGCGCATCCTTCACGAAGATCGGTTCTCGGCAGTCGAAGTCGGTTGAGCCGTATGGTCAACATTGGCTCGTTCAACTTCATCTTACCTGTCCCGTCGCACGGGTTGCGACCGGCAAAGGTCGACATACGCCCATGGTCGTATCCGCAAGCGTTCACACCAAAACGGTGTTGCAAGCTCAAAACACCCAGCTGGGCAGCGTCAACGAGATCGCCGGAATGAAGGTCACGACCAGCAGCAGGGCGACCAGCAGCAGCCAGTAGGGCACGATAGCGCGAATGAAGGCGCCTATCGAAACACCGGTAATGCTGCAGGTGGTGAACATCACCGTTCCCAGCGGGGGCGTGATCGTGCCGATCGACGCGTTGAGAATGAACACGATGCCGAAATGCACCGGGTCGATGCCGAACTGCGCCGCCACGGGTGCCAGCAGCGGCGAGAGCACGATCAGGATCGCATTGCCCTCCAGAAACATGCCGAGAATCAGCAGCAGCGCGTTGGCGATCAACAAAAATCCTACTGCGCTGCCGACCTCCGACGAGAGCATCAGCGCAATCTGCTGGGGGATCTGCTCCCAGGTCAACACGCGCGCAAAGCCCGAGGCGACCGCGATGATGAACAGCACGTTGACCGAGGCCATCAGCGATTCCCGGGTTGCCAGGGCAACACTTCCGAGGCCCATCTGGCGATATACGAACAGCCCGACGATCAGGGCATAGAGCACGGCCATGGCACCCGCTTCGGTCGGGGTGAAGACGCCGACGCGGATGCCGCCGATCACCACCACCGGCAGCAGCAGGGCGATGATCCCGGCTCGCGTGACGCTGATCCATTCGTGCCGGGACACCCGCTCCCGCCGCGGTTTCTGATAACCCAGCCGGCGGCACTGGATCGATACCAGCACCATCATGGCGACCGCCATCAGTACCCCTGGCACGACGCCGGCCAGAAACAGCCGGCCGATGGAGACATTGTTGACGTAGCCGTAGACGATCAGCGCGATGCCCGGCGGAATGGTCGAGGTGATCAGCGACGATGACGCCGTGATCGCACTCGAAAACGCCTTGGGATAGCCGGCGGCCGTCATGCTCGGCACCAGCAGCTTGGCGTTCATGGCCGCATCGGCGATGTTGGAACCGGACAGCCCGCCCATGAACGTGCTCAACAGCACGTTGGCCTGAGCCAGTCCGCCGTGCATGCGACGGGTCAGCAGCTCGGCCAGCGTCAGCAGGCGCTCGGTGATACCGGAGTGGTTCATGAACACCCCGGCCATGATGAAGAACGGGATGGCCAGCAGCGAGATCGATTCGAGCCCGCCGGCGAGGCGCTGGATCAGCGTCACCATGGGCTGGTCGGCGCCGACCAGGAAATAGGCCAGGCTGGACGCGAACAGCGCAAAGGCCACCGGCGTACCCAGGCAGAACAGAACGAAGAGCGCGACGAGCGCGATTCCAACGGCCATTGATATCACTCCTTGGTGGCGGCGACCTCGGGAATCGCTGCCGGCGACGCCATGTTTTGGTCACTGGTAACCAGCCGATCATTGGTGATCAGGCGTACCAGGCTGTGGTAGAGCATCATGGCGGCACTGATCGGGATGGCGACGTGAATCCAGTAGTAGGGAATTCTCAGCATCGGCGTGCTGCGAAAGCTCGAGAACGGCAGCAGTTCCAGCCCCCAGAACAGCATGGCCAGGGCGCAGAGCATGACGATGCCGACATTGAAGATACGAATGTTCCAGCGCACCAGTGACGGGGGAAGCTTGTCGTTGAGCAGGCCGATCAGCACGTGCTCGTTGCGTCTCACCAGCGCGCTGGCGCCGAGAAACGTCGCCCACACCATCAGCAGTTGCAGGATCTCCTCGCTCCAGGCCAGCGGCGACGAGAACAGATAACGCATGAAGACATTGGCGATGGCCACCACGAACAGCCCGAACAGTGCCAGGCTGGCAATGACCTCATCGAGCCGCATCACGCGGTCGATCGCCTTGAAAAGCGTTTGCATGGTCAACTCCATGGCGCCCCCGCTCGGCGTGGAGCGGGGGCGCTGTCATGCGAGGTTGGAGGCTCGATCAGCCGTTGATGATGTCGCTGACCTCTTGATAAAGCCCCTCGCTCCACTGCGGGAACTCCGCCGGGATCTCCTTCTGGGCACGTTCGCGGAACGGGGCGGTGTCGACCTCGTGGACCTGGACGCCGGCATCCTTCAACTGCTGCAGTGACTTCTCGGTCTCTTTCTCGACCAGCCCGCGCAGGTTCTTGGCCATCTCCTGGCCGGTCTCGGTGAGGATCTGCTGATCTTCCGGACTCAGTTGCTGCCAGAACGCTTCACCGGTGACGAACGGCGCGACGGTATGCATGTGCGCGGTCAGGTTCAGATTCTTCACCACTTCATAGAACTTGCCGCCATACAGCACCGGCAGCGGGTTCTCGACACCGTCCACCAGCCCCTGGGCCAGCGCCGGATAGACGTCGCCCAACGACATCGGGGTCGGCACCGCACCCATCGCCTTGATGGCGGCGACGTACATCGGCGAGTTCTGCACCCGGATCTTGACCCCGGCCAGATCTTCCGGCGTCGAGACCGCTTCCCGCGAGAGCAGGTGGCGGACGCCGTAGACGCTGTTGGGAATCACGATGTGATAGCCGGCGGACTCTACCTTTGTCTCCTGGTCGGCGAACCAGTCGGAATCGAAGACCTTGAGCTTGCTGTCGAAATCGTCGGCCAGGTAGGGTGCATCCAGCACCGCCAGATCCGGCACCGAGCTCATGAAGTTGGAGTAGGCAGTGATGGTGATCAGCGGCGAGCCGAAACGGGCCTGCTCCATCACCTCGGTCTCGCCGCCGAGCTGGCTGGCGGGAAATGCCTTGAGCGTCAGCTCGCCGTCGCTGGCTTTCTCGACGCTTTTCGCCCACGCCTTGACCGCGACATCGACCGGCTCCCCCGGCTGGTTGCCATAGGCGACGCGAATCTCGGTGGCGGCCTGGGCCATGCCCGTCAGCGCAAGGGTGCTCAGACCCGCCAGGGTAAGCGAGGCGGTCAAGCGGAAGAATCGTTGGGTGATCATTGGCGTGCTCCGGATGTTGTCGTCTTGGATGCTTCGTGTTGTCGCCATCAGCTCAACGCCTCGTCGAGCCTGGGCGTGGCGCGCCCCTGGAGGCGTGCTTTATCCACCACCGGTTGCAGGCGTCGCTGTCGCTTGGCGGTGTGATTCTGGGCAATATCGCTGAGGCGATGATCGAGAAAAGGGTTGGCGAAGCGCTCCAGCGTCACCCCCAGATAGTTCTGCAATCGGGCCATCGGCAGCTCGGCGGACAGTGTCGGCAGGACTTCTTCCTCGAGTACCGTACGTAGCGGATCGATCAGCGCGGCGGTCTCCATCGCCTCACGCACGAACTCGACCGGCTGGCCCTCGCACTGCCATCGATCGACCAGATAGGTGTGGGCCAGGTTGAGAATGTGCAATTTGCACATCGCCTGCGGGCCCAGGTCATCGACGATCTCGACATCCGGGTGGACGCAGGGGATCGCCATGCCCGGCTGGCGGGCAATCGCCCACAGCGCATAGGGTTCGGCGATGGCACCGAGTGGCTCGATCGGGGCCGAGACGATGCGGTCGACCAGCGTGTCGGCCCAGACGCAGCGGTTGGCCAGCCAATCGAGAAACCCCGCGTTATCGGCCATCGCCTCACCGTCGCGACGGGCCATCGTGGTCACCAGCGATTTAAGCTGTCGGGCGTTCTGCTCGATCAGCTCGCAGGGCAGGATCGTCAGACCCTCGTTGCCGGCCTCGAAGCGCGCGCGCAGCAGTTGCGTCAATTTGCCGGGAAAGCTCGCCGGCACCGCCGCGAGACTCGAGTCGTCGCCAATCTCGTAGCCGTTGTCGGCGGTATTGGAAACGATGATGCGGGCGTGCTCGACCACGTGGCGCTTGAGTGCCTCCCACTGTTCGGCGGCGATCAGGCAGCCGGCGATGCTGTCGACGGTCTGCTCGCGATCGATCGTCTGGCCGTCGCGCCGGCCGCAAATCCGCACGGGGTAGCGGCGCTGCTCGGCCAGCAGCCGCGCCTTGCGCTTGCCCTCTTCGCGAGTCGAACTCTGGACCACCAGAATGCGCTCGTCGCTGTCGCCATTTGCCAGCGATTCGGACACCAGCGCGTCGACATGGGCGAGCAGAAAACGTCCGGTGCCGAACTGGACGATCCCGGCATCGCGGAAGTCGTTCGTGGGCTTCGAGAAACTCATAACGACACCCCGCGCTTCCACGGAATGAAGTCGTGCTGGGAGAGGCGCTGGGCGTGTGACCGATGACGTCCTGAGGCGACCTCGATGCACAGCGCCAGCAGTTCCTCGGCCAGCTCGTCGATGCTGCGCTCGCCGCGCACGATGGGACCGGCATCGAAATCGATGATGTCGCGCATGCGCGTGGCCAGTTCGCTGTTGCTGGCGATCTTGAGCACCGGCGTCACCGGGTTGCCGGTGGGCGTGCCGAGCCCGGTGGTGAACACGATCAGGTTGGCGCCGGATCCGGCCAGGGCGGTGGTCGATTCCACATCGTTGCCCGGGGTGCAGAGCAGGCTCAGGCCGGGGCGACGATGAGGCTCGGTGTAGTCGAGCACGTCGACCACCGGGCCATCGCCGCCTTTCTTGGCCGCGCCGGCGGATTTCATCGCGTCGGTGATCAGGCCGTCGCGGATATTGCCCGGCGAAGGGTTCATGGAGAAATCGGCCCCCACCGCGGCGGCGTGGCGCTGATAGGCCTGCATCAGATCGCGGAAGCGTCCGGCGACGTCCGCGTCGGTGCAGCGGGCGACCAGCTCGTGCTCGACCCCGCACAGCTCCGGGAACTCGGCGAGAATGCCGCTGCCGCCGAGGGCGACCAGGCGATCGACCACGCCGCCCACCAGCGGATTGGCGGAGATGCCGGAGAAACCGTCGGAGCCGCCGCACTCGACGCCGAGGGTGAGCTTGGCCAGCGGCGCCGGCTGGCGCTGAATGCGATCGGCGGCCGCCAGGCCGTCGAAGATCGACTGCAGCGCATTGCGGATCAGGGCCTCCTCGCTGGGTGAAGACTGCTGGTCGAAGTAGTCCACCGTGCGCCGCTGCTGCGGGTCGCGCGCGGCCACCGCCGCCTTGAGCATCTGGATCTGCGCCTTCTGGCAACCGAGGCTCAGCACCGTCGCGCCGGCCACGTTGGGGTGGCAGATGTAGCCGGCGAGCAGCTGGCACAGTGCCTCGGCATCGTCGTCGGTGCCGCCGCAGCCCAGGGTATGGGTCAGAAAGCGCACGCCGTCGACATTGGGGAAGCGTGTTGGCGCGGCGGCGGCGAGCGGATCGCTCGCGTCGCGCTGGTCAGTATCCCCGACGCCGGCCAGCATCTGCCGGGCCATGCGCTTGTAGTCGCGATAGGGGTCGTCGCCCAGCGCATCGGCGACGCACTGACGCAGCACCTCGATATTGCGGTTCTCGCAGAACACCAGCGGAATCACCAGCCAGAGATTGGCGGTACCAACGCTGCCATCCGGACGATGGAAGCCGTCGAAGGTCGTACCCCGGAAGCGCGTCACATCCGGCGGCGTCCACGGTTTGCTGCCGGGCTGGACGTCATCGCTCTCCGTGGCATGGGCGACATTGTCCACGGTAATGACGCCGCCCGCGGGAATGGCTTGCGTCGCCTTGCCCACGGTGACGCCGTACATGTTGACGATATCGCCGGGCGACAGCGCCTCGAGCGTGAACTTGTGCTTGTGGCGAACATTGTCGGCAAGGGCGATATCGCGGTCGTCGATCGCGACTCGGCGGCCGGCCGGCAGGTCGGTCAATGCCACCGCCACATTGTCGCGCGGATGGATTCGCAGCGTGATGCGAGCCGGGCTGTCGGTACCGATGGTCTCGAGGCGTGTATCACTCATGATTCGACCTCCCCGGATTCGCCATCCAGCGTGACCATCGCCTTGATCACGCCACTGCCGGGCGCGCACCACTGGGGCATCAACGTCGGTAGCTCCTCGAGCCGGCCCCGGTGGGTAATCAGCGGCTCGGTCAGGATGTCGCCACTGGCCATCAGCCGGGTGACGGTCTCGAAATCTTCCCGCGTGGCGTTGCGGCTGCCCATCAGCGTCAGTTCCTTCTTGTGGAAATCCGGATCGCTGAAGGTGATGTCGGCCTTGACCACGCTCACCAACACGTAGCGCCCGCCATGCCCGGCGAAGTCGAAGCCGCGATTCATCGCCTGGGGGTTGCCGGTGGCATCGAACACCACATCGGCCAGCGCACCGTCGTTGATCGCTTCGATCTCGGCGATGATGTCGTCGTCGATGGCGTGCCAGACAGCTTCTGCGCCGAGTTCGTCGCGGCAAAGCGCCAGCCGGTCGCGATTGGTATCGACCATGGCCACCCGCGCGCCGCGGCTCCTGGCCACCTGCAGCACACCGATACCGATCGGCCCGGCACCGACCACGACGACCAGCTCGTCTCTCTCGACCTGGCCGCGCCGGACAGCGTGCGCGCCGATGGCCTGACACTCGACCAGCGCCAGCGCTTCCGCCGAGAGATCGGGCACCGGCACGAGATGCGAAGCCGGCACGTTGAGCAGCTCCGCCATCCCGCCATCGCGGTGTACGCCGATCACCTCGAGCTTCTGGCAGCAGTTGGTACGACCCTGACGGCACGCCCGACACTCGCCGCAGTGCAGGTAGGGAATGACGTAGACCGCCTGGCCGACGAGAGTGGCTTCGACATCGTCGGCTGCGGCGACCACCTCGCCACTGAGCTCATGGCCGAGCACGCGGGGATAGACGAAGTAGGGCTGATTGCCACCGAAGGCGTGGATGTCGGTCCCGCAGATACCGATGCGACGAATCGCAACCAGCGCCTCGCCAGGCGCGCAATCGGGCGCCTGGCGCTCAGTGACGGACATCTCGTTCGGTTTCGAACAGACGACGACTTGCATGTATACGCTCCAGTGAATGGCGATATCGAAAGTGGATCTACAGGCCCAATGGTCAGGCCAATCCTGTCGCACCACCCCCGTCCGACACGGTCGGCAGCGGGTGGTGTGCTGTCCGTCAGCTCTCGATACAGCGCTGCTGCTGTTCCCCAAGACCGTCGATCCCCAGACGCATGACCTGGCCCGGCTTGAGGAAGACTTTCGGGTTTTGACCCATGCCGACGCCCGGCGGTGTGCCGGTGGAGATCACGTCGCCCGGCCGCAGGCTCATGAACTGGCTGAGATAAGCGACCAGGTGAGGGACCTGAAAAACCATGGTCCGGGTCGAGCCGTCCTGATAGCGCTTGCCATCGACCTCGAGCCACATGTCCAGGTTCTGAGGGTCGGCGATTTCGTCGCGAGTGACCAGCCACGGGCCGAGCGGACCGAAGGTGTCGCAGCCCTTGCCCTTGTCCCAGGTGCCGGAGCGCTCGAGCTGGTACTCGCGCTCGGAGACGTCGTTGACCACGCAGAAGCCGGCGACGTGACTCATGGCATCGGCTTCGTCGATGTAGCGGCCGCCCTTGCCGATGATCACACCCAGTTCCACCTCCCAGTCGGTCTTCTTGGAACCGCGGGGAATCTCCACATCGTCGTTGGGGCCACAGATGGCACTGGTCCACTTGTTGAAGATCACCGGCTCGGCGGGCACTTCGGCACCGGTTTCGGCGGCATGATCGGAATAATTGAGCCCGATGCAGATGAACTTGCCGACGCGGCCGACGCAGGGGCCAAGCCGCGTATCGGCCGGGACTTGCGGCAGGCTGGCGATATCGATCTTCGCCAGCGCGGCGAGGCCGGCATCGGATAGCGTCTCGCCGGCAATGTCATCGATCTGGCCGGAGAGATCACGAACGACCCCATTGGCATCGACGATGCCGGGCTTTTCCTGGCCCTTGGGGCCGTGGCGTAGCAATTTCATGCGATTTCCTTTTCTGTATCTATTAGCAAAGTGAGTCCAGTTTCGAGCTACGAGAACCCGGTAGGGCGATCAATTGGACCAGCCGCCATCGATCATCTGCACCGTGCCGGTTATGAACGAGGCTTCGTCGCTGGCCAGATGCGTCGCCAGCGCGGCGATCTCTTCGACCTTGCCCAGGCGGCCCATGGGTTGGCGGGCGATGAATTCGGCGAAGACCTCGTCGGTCGTGCGGCCCTGCTGGCGAGCCTGCTCGGCGACGCGCTCGCGCAGCGAAGGGGAGTCGACCGTGCCCGGGCAGATCGCGTTGCAGCGAATGCCGCGAGTCATGTAGTCGGCGGCGACGGATTTGGTCAGTCCGACCACGGCCGCCTTGGTGGTGCCGTAGGCGAAGCGATTGACCACGCCCTTGGCACTGGAGGCGAGCGAGGACATGTTGATGATGCTGCCGCCGCCGTTCTCGAGCATCGCTGGCAGCGCGGCGCGAATGGTGTAGAACATCGAGTCGACGTTGAGTCGCAGGGCGAACGACCACTGGGCATCGTCGCATTCGAGAATCGAGCCGCTAGGCACCGTTCCCGCGCAGTTGAACAGCACGTCCAGCGGCGGCAACGACTCGATCAGCGTTTGCACGGCTTGCCTATCGGTGACGTCGAGCGGATGGCATTCGGCACCGTCCAGTCCTTCCAGTTTGGTCGCGTCGATGTCGGTGGCAATCACGCGGGCGCCTTCGGCCAGAAAGCGCTCGACGGTGGCGCGGCCAATGCCCTGACCGGCGGCGGTAATCAAGGCAGTTTTATTGACGAGTCGCATGACCGGTGGCTCCTGAAGGCGATTGTGATTCTGGTTTTTTGCTTCTCAAGGCAGGGTTGGTTCTAATGTCTAAAGGCCTGACCTTTGGTCCGAGTATTATCCTTTGTGGAAACGGCCCGCAAATCGCCAAACGTCTAATAGCCGCGGCCAGGCCGGTGAAAACGTTTGAATTTGCGACCAATGTCTAATACGTCATGTACCTGAAACCGGAGATCGATGGATGCCGATCCAGACCATTCGCGCGCAGCGGCTCTATCGCCAGATCGCGGATCAACTGCTGGTGCTCATCCAGCAGGGAGAATTCCCCCCCGGCAGCCTGCTTCCGCCGGAACGGGATTTGGCGCAGCAGTTGGGGGTGAGCCGAGCCTCAGTGCGAGAAGCCTTGATCGCGTTGGAGGTGGTCGGTCAGGTCGAGGTCCGGGTCGGCCACGGCGTGCTGGTACTGGAACGAGACGAAGAGGTGGGAAGCTCGGTCATGAGTGCGGCGCGGCGTCAGGAAGGATGGGCGCTGGACCCCGAGTTCGCCAGCGAGATCGAACTCGACCTGGACCAGGAGATTCCGCCGTTTTCGTTGCTCCAGGCAAGGCGCTACCTGGAACCCGAGACGGCGGCGCTGGCCGCAATCAACGCGAGCGATGAGGATCTCGCCGCGATGCGCGCTGCCTACGCGCGCAACGTCGAGGACAACCGCCAAGGGGGCCGCAATCAGGCCGGCGATCGACTGCTGCACATTCGGATTGCCGAGGCGTCGGGCAATGCCGCCTATGCCATGACCATCAAGCATCTGCTCGGCCACCAGTACGGCAAGATGTTTCGTCGTCTTCAGGAGTTGTTCATGGAAACCGACATGCCGCGCCAGTCACAGAACGACCATCAACGCATCCTGGCGGCTATCGAGAGTCGGGACCCCGACGCGGCCAGAAAGGCGATGGAAGTGCACATGGATCACGTCCTGAGAGTGTTCTTCGACGCGTGAAGCGCAGAACGACAGATGCCAGCCAGGCGCCCCGGAGCGCCCCGGAGCGCCTCGCCGGCGTCGCGATGGGGATCCCGCGTCGTTCAGGATATCGGATCGAGGGCGTCTTCCGCTTCCCGGCGCTGTGTCCTGGTCAGCGCGAAATAGAGCCCGCCCAGCAGCATCAGGCCGACGAAGAGCAGCGCGATCGTCGGGTTGAACCAGAGCATGGCGACGAGACAGACCAGCGCCATGATTAGCGCGACGAGCGGCACGACCGGGTAGCCGGGCGCGCGATACCAGCGCTCGAGTTCCGGCTCGATGCGGCGCAGCCGGAACAGGCTTAGCATGCTCATGACATACATCACGATGGCCCCGAACACCGCCATGGTGATCATCGCGGCGGTCAGACTCATGCCCTGCAGGTCGAAGCGCCCGTCGCTGAGAATCGCGGCGACGCCGATGACACCGCCGGCGAGAATCGCCCGGTGGGGCGTCCGGAAGCGGGAGAGCCTGGTCAGGCCGCGCGGCAGGTAGCCGGCGCGGGCCAGGGCGAAGAACTGGCGCGAATAGCCGAGGATGATGCCGTGGAAGCTGGCGATGAGGCCGAACAGGCCGATCCAGACCAGCATGTGCATCCAGCGGGAGTCCTCGCCCACCACCATCTTCATCGCCTGCGGCAGCGGGTCGTTGATGTCGGAAAGCGTGCGCCAGTCGCCGACGCCTCCGGCCATCACCATCACGCCGAAGGCGAGTATCACCAGGGTGATGATGCCGCTGACGTAGGCCTTGGGAATGGTGCGGCGAGGGTCACGGGTCTCTTCGGCGGCCATCGCCGCGCCCTCGATGGCGAGGAAGAACCAGATCGCGAACGGGATCGCGGCGAAGATGCCGGAGATGGCCGTCGCGCTGAACGCGTCGCTTCCCGCCCAGCCATTGGCGACGAAGTTCGCCAGACTGAACCCCGGCGCGACCACCCCCATGAACACGAGCAGTTCGATCACCGCCAGCGAGGTGACCAGCAGCTCGAACATCGCCGCCAGCTTCACGCCCAGGATATTGAGCGTCATGAAGATGACGTAGGCGCCGATGGCCGCCAGTTGCGGGTCCAGCGCCGGATACTGGACATTGAGATAGGCGCCGATGGCGAGCGCGATGGCCGGCGGGGCGAACACGAATTCGATCAGCGTGGCCATCCCGGCGATCATGCCGCCGAACTCCCCGAAGGCGCGGCGGCTGAACGCAAAGGGGCCGCCGGCGTGGGGAATGGCGGTGGTCAGCTCGGTGTAGCTGAAGATGAAGCAGCTATACATGGTGGCGATCATGAGCGTTGTCACCAAAAAGCCCAGGGTGCCGGCGACGCCCCAGCCATAGCTCCAGCCGAAGTACTCGCCTGAAATCACCAGCCCGACGGCGATCCCCCATAGTTGTATCGGGCCCAGTGTCGGCTTCAGCATATTTGTTGTTGTCGGCAATGACATGTCGTTCTCCGTCATGAGTGGCTGATAAAGCACTTTTGATGGGGAGCCGGCCCTTTCACAGGCGCGAGAGTACCGTCTCCAGTCCTGTCACCAGCATCCGGCTGTGTTCTGTCTTGAATACTAGCGGCGGGCGAATCTTCAGGATGTTCGAGTGCGGCCCGATGGCGCCGATCAGCACGCCCTCGTCACGCAGGCCGTTGACGATCGAGAGCGCCATCGCGGCATCCGGCTGGCCCTCGGCATCGACGATCTCGACGCTCGCGTAGAGGCCCACGCCACGCACGTTGGCAAGAACGGGATAGCGCATCGCGAGCGCGGCGATCCCGTCGACGATGGCCTTGCCGGCCTGTCGGATCGACGGCAGCAGGTTCTCCTGCTCGATCACTTCCAGAACCGCCAGGCCAACCGCGGCGGAGACGGTGTTGCCGCCAAAGGTGTTGAAGTAGCTCGATTCGCCGCCGAAGCGCTCGAGGATATGCGGCTTGACCACGGTCGCGGCCATCGGGTGGCCGTTGCCCATCGGTTTGCCCAGTGTCACCAGATCCGGCACCAGGCCGTGGCGCTGGAAGCCCCACATGTGCTCGCCGCTGCGGCCGTAGCCGGGCTGTACCTCGTCGGCGATGTAGAGTCCGTCGGCGTCGCGGATCGCCTCGACCGCCTCCTGCAGGAAGCCCGGCGGGTCGAAGAAGCCGCCATCGCTGGTGAAGAAAGTATCGATGAGCAGGGCAGCGGGCTTGATGCCGTGGCGCTGCATGTCGGCGATCGCCGCCCTGACATCGGCGGCGAAGCGCTTGCCGACCGCTGCCGGGTGGGCGGGGTCGTGGATCGGTGCCGGGATGGCGCGGGCGTCGCGATCGAGCTTGACGTAAGGGCCCATCGACGCCGAGAGGGCGGCGATCGACTTGGTCATGCCGTGATAGCTGTACTCGGTGACGATCACGCCGGTGCCGCCGGTATAGTCCTCGGCGATACGCAGGGCCAGATCGTTGGCCTCGCTACCGGTACAGGTGAACATCACCTGGCTGAGTTCGTCCGGCATGGTACCGACCAGCTTCTCGGCGAAATCCAGCACATTGTCGTGCAGGTAGCGAGTGTGGGTGTTGAGCAGCCCCGCCTGGTGGGTCAGTGCCGCCAGCACGTGCGGATGGCAGTGTCCCACCGAGGGCACGTTGTTGTAGACGTCGAGATAGCGCCGACCGTCGGCGTCGAAAACCCACACCCCTTCGCCGCGGACCAGATGCAGCGGGTCCTTGTAGAACAGCTGGTAGGCCGGGCCAAGCAGGCGCCGGCGGCGCTCGATCATCTCCAGTTTCTCCGCGGCGACGATATCGCCGGCGCTGGCGTCGAAGGCGTTGGTCTTGAGCATCGGTCTCTCCTGGGCAGTGATGTCTTGAGCGTCGCACTGGCTCGATGACTCGCATGATGCCTCGGCTGGCTCGATCAGGACTTGACCGCGGAGCATCGCTGGCCGCGTCTTACGGTCAAGCCGGGCCCGTCTGGTGGCTAACTGTTCTCCTGGGTCAAAGGTTCGCCATCCAGGGTCAAGCCGTATCCGTCCGAGCCTCTCATGCTGTGGGCATCGACAACGCCTCGCTCGCAGGCGGATGACTGACAGGAGATCTCCCATGGCTGACTTGGTTTCGCTCTCGACCGTGCCCCAGGCCGATTCCCTCGACGACGACACCCTGATGCGCCTGGCCGTGGCGGCCAGCCAGCGCTATCCCGACGACGTGCGCGGCGAGGTGCGGCTGCTGTGCCGCTCCGAGAACGCCACCTTCGTGATGCAGGGGCCGGCGGGGCGGCGTTATGCGATGCGCCTGCACCGGGGCGGTTATCATCGGCGCGAGGATATCGTCAGCGAGCTGGCCTGGCTGGCCGCGCTGCGTGACGCCGGCTACCAAGTGCCGGAGCCGGTCGCGACCCGCGATGGCGAGACGGTGCTGACGCTGTCCCTGGAGAAGGAGAGCGGTGACGAAGAGGGCCAGCGCCATGCGGTGCTGTTCGGCTGGATCGCCGGAGACATGCCCACCAATGCCGTCGATCCCCAGGCGTTTCGCCGCCTCGGCGGGATCACGGCCCACCTGCATCGCCACAGCCGCCACTGGAAGCGGCCGCCGGGATTCCAGCGCATCGTCTGGAATCACCAGACCATGGTCGGCGAGCGCGGCCACTGGGGACGCTGGCAGGATGCGCCCAACCTGAAGGCTGACGATCACCCGGTGATCGCGGCGGCGATCGAGCGTATCGGCGCCGAACTGGAAGCCTACGGCCGATCGCCCCGGCGCTATGGACTGATTCATGCCGATCTGCGCCTGACCAACCTGCTCATCGAGGGCAACGCCACCCGTATCATCGATTTCGACGACTGCGGTTTCGGCTGGTATCTGCACGATCTCGCGGCGGCGCTGAGTTTCGAGGAGCATCATCCGCGTGCGGGCCGGTGGGTCGAGGAGTGGCTCGCGGGATATCGCGAGGTCGAACCGCTCGAGCAGGCCGACCTCGCTATCGTGCCGACGATGATCGCCCAGCGACGCATCCAGCTGCTCGCTTGGGCGGGGTCCCATGCTCAGACCCGGCAGGCCGCGGATCTCGGTCCGGACTGGGCAGACCACTCGGTTCGATTGGTGAGGCGCTATCTGGAGGGCAAGCTGCCGGTCGGTGCCGAATGATCCGAACGGGTGCAGCCGGCATGCAGCCTGCCCCATGGGCGAGCGATCGGGCACGGCCTTTCCGAAGCGAACCCGTCACGTTGCCGTCCTTGAAGGCGACGTTGGCAGGGCGCGCCGGGCCCTGCCCGGCAGTTGGTATGAAACTTGCTGATCAACAACGACAATCGCTCCAGCAGGTAAAGGTTCATGGATCTATCGCGATTCTCGCTTGAGCCCGGGGCCATCGTGGGTGCGGGAGCCGGCAACCGTGGCGTGCTGTCGGCGGCGGCCAGCGGGCTCTGCGATTTCATCGCTCGTCACGGTGGCGACGCCGACCGGATTCTCGGTATCAGTGGCGTCGACCCCGAGTTGCTGGTCCAGCCGACGCTCAGCCTGAGCCTCGACAACTACTGTCGGGTGATGGAGACCGCCGCGCGGGACTCCCGGTGCGACAACTTCGGCCTCTACTACGGTCAGCAGTTCAAGCCGCAGGCGCTGGGACTGATCGGCTATATCGGGCTCTGCTCCTCGACGCTCGAATCCGCCCTGCACAACTGGGTGAGCGCCTTTCCCTACCATCAGCATGACACCTTGATCCGCTTGGTGGATGTCGACGACTGCTGGCGGCTCGACTACCAGGTGCGCCATGGTCGAATCCTGTGTCGGCGCCAGGATGCCGAACTGACCATGGGCATGGCGCTCAATCTGATCCGTTACGCTGCCGGGGCGAACTGGGCCCCGCGGGCGGTCATGTTCGAACACCCGCGCCCGGAGCAGTGGCACGACCACTGCAAGTCATTCGATGCCCAGGTCTATTTCGATCAACCGCTCAATTCGATGCTGATCCCCAAGCGCGACCTGACTCGGTCGATGCCCGATAGCGATCCGTTGCTGCTGGGCGTGATCGTCGACGCAATTCGTCGCCTCGATGGACAGAGAACGCCGCAGGGGCTGGTCGATCGGGTGCGGGACCAGATTCGCCAGTTGCTCTCGATAGGGGAACCGACGCTGGAAGGCACGGCCCACCGTCTCGACCTGTCGAGCTGGTCGCTGCAGCGGCGTCTCAACCGCGAGGGCGTCAGCTTCAGTGGATTGCTGGACGCCGTGCGCCGGGAAATGGCCGATCACTACCTTTGTCAGCCACACCTGTCGATTTCGGAGATGGCGCTACTGCTGGGTTTTTCCGAGGCGAGCGCGTTTTCGAGAGCGTTCCGACGTTGGCATGGTGCAAGCCCACGACAGTGGCGAAGCCGGAAGCGCAACCAGTAAGCTCTGTCTGAANNAGTCAATTTTTAACGCCGGATGGGCGAGCGCAGGCATTTTTCAGACAGAGCGTAGCACCAGCGTCCGTCACGCCCCCGCCGGCCAGCCGCCCTCACGAATCACCGGGCAGCCCGCCACGTCCCGGTTGTAGAGATAGAGCCAGGCAAGGCCATAAGCGGTCGTGTAGATCGCGCGATCGTAGTCACCGGCGGTCGGCTGCGCCACGCGGTAATCCTCCAGCCGGTCCAGACCTTCCAGGCAGTCAGCGTCGACGCGGAACACTTCAATTTCCACACCGCGTGAGGTTTCGGCCCGGGCTCCCGGATAGGGACCAAGATCGTAGAGCGTGACGCTGGTGAGGATGTCTTCGCCGACGAATTCGGCGCCGTCGAGCCAGTGATGATTGCGAAGGCCACGCTTCAAGGTTCCGTAGACAGCGACCAGCGGGGTTCGGTGAATGGCGAGAGCCGGTATGGGCATGATTCAGGATTTCCGGTGACGTAGATGGCGTTGACGGAGGTGGCGTTGACGGAGAGCGCATTGATGGAGAGAGCGTTAACGTCGATGGTTACCTGGCCAGTCGCTCCCCCAGTCGTCGCATAAAGCGGTCCCCGGCTTCGAGCTGGCCGATCTCGATGTACTCGTCTGGCTGATGCGCCTGCTCGATGCTGCCCGGGCCGCAGACGATGGTCGGCAGGCCGACGCGCTGGAACTGGCCGCCCTCGGTGGCGTAGGCAACACCGCCGGTCTCGACACCGGGGACGTCGAGCAGTTCGCGACAGAGAGCCAGAGCCGGCGCGTTGTCACGATCGGCAAGCGCCGGCACGGTATCGATCAGCTGCTCGGTGACGATGCACATCTCCGGTGCCCGCCGTTGCAGCTCGGCTTCGAGTGTCCTGGCGTAGCGCTCGAAGCGCGCGAACACGGCATCGAAGCCGTCACTGGGCAGGTGACGAATCTCCCAGTCGAACTGGCAGTGGCGCGCCATGATATTGATTGCGGTACCGCCTTCGATCAGACCGACGTGCAGGCTCGAGTGCTGCACGTTGAAGACATGCTCCAACGCGCCCTCGTCGACCAGCTCCTGCATGATCGCCTCGATTCGCGTCACCAGTTTGGCCGCGACGTGAATCGCCGAGACGCCTTGATGGATCTGGCTGGAGTGCGACTCCTTGCCGGTCACCTTGGTGCGCATCGTGGTGATCCCTTTCTGCGCGACCACCGGCTGCATCGAGGTGGGTTCGCCGATAAAGACGGCGCCGGGTAGTGGCTCGTCGGCCATCAGCCGCTCGATCATCAACGGCGCGCCGAGACAGCCGATCTCCTCATCGAACGAAAAGGCGAGGTAGATCGGTCGCTCGAGGTCCAGTGCCTGCCACTCGGGAACCCGCGCCAGGGCGCAGGCGAGAAACCCCTTCATGTCGCAGCTTCCACGACCGTACAGACGGCCGTCGCCCTTGTCGGTCAGGGTGAACGGATCGCTGCTCCATGGCTGGCCGTCGACCGGCACCACGTCGGTATGACCTGAGAGCACCACGCCGCCTTCGACGGCCGGGCCGATACGAGCCAGCAGATTGGCCTTGTCGCCATCGGCATTGGTCAGGCGCTGGGCCGGGACGCCGTGCGAGGCCAGATAACGCTCGACGAAATCGATCAGCTCGAGATTGGAATGGCGGGAGACGGTGTCGAAGCCGATCAGGCGGGTCAGCAGCTCGCGGGAAGTCGTCATCACTGGCTCCGATCCATCAGCGTGGATCCTGTTCGGTGAGTGAGCCGACAGAATAGCGGCTAAGCCTTCGTGGCAACAAATTGCCGGCCTGGCTGGTGTCCGGATGTTGCAGCCTGCTTGGACGGAAGCATTCGATCCTTTCGCGTCTTCCGGCTCAAAAAATGCAGTGTCGTGTCCATGGCGTTGAAACATCGGGCGGGCTAGCCTGAAAGGCGTTTCGTGTTGAAACCTGTCTCCCCCAAGGAGTATTTCCATGAGCAAAGTGCTGGTGTTGTATTACTCGAGCTACGGTCACATCGAGACCATGGCCAAGGCGGTCGCGGAGGGCGCCGAGGGCGTCGACGGTACGCAGGTCGATATCCGCCGAGTGCCGGAGCTGGTGCCGGAATCGGTGGCGGTGAAATCCGGTTACAAGACCGACCAGGTCGCGCCGCTGATCGAGGGGCCGGAGGCGCTGGAGAACTACGATGCCATCATCGTCGGCACACCGACCCGTTTCGGCAACATGGCCTCCCAGATGCGCAACTTCTGGGACATGACCGGCGGCCCGTGGGCGCAGGGCAAGCTGATCGGCAAGATCGGCAGCGCGTTTGCCTCGACGGCGACCCAGCACGGCGGTCAGGAAACCACGCTGACCTCGATCCACACCACTTTGCTGCATCACGGCATGGTGATCGTCGGTGTGCCGTACAGCTGCCCGGAGCTCTCCAACATGAACGAGATCACCGGCGGTACGCCCTACGGGGCGACGACGCTTGCCAATGCCGACGGTAGCCGCACGCCAAGCGGAAACGAACTGGCGATCGCGCGTTTTCAGGGCAGGCACGTGGCCGAACTGGCGACGAAACTGGCTGGCTGATCTCACCGAACGGATTTGCCGCAATGCCCATCGGCCAGGATCGGCCAGGATCAGTAAGGGCAACGAACGAGGCCNNGGCCTCGTTCGTTGCGTACCACGGTACTGCGTGGCGTTCGGCTCCCTGTTGGCTGAGCGCTTACTCGTAAACCATCTCCTCGAGCTCCTGACCGTTGGTCTCCCGTACGAAGCGGGCAACGAAGAAGACCGAGATCAGCGCACAGATGGCGTAGAAACCGTAGGCGCCGGTAAGACCGATCGAGGCCAGCATGATCGGGAAGGTCATGGTAATGGCGAAGTTGGCGACCCACTGGAACAGGCCGGCGACGGCGAGCCCCGAACCGCGGACCTGATTGGGGAACATTTCGCCGAGCATGACCCACATCACCGGCCCCCAGGAGACATTGAAGAAGAAGACGTAGACGTTGGCCGCGATCAGCGCGAGAACCCCGTTGGCGGAGGAAAGCGCCAGACGGCCATCGACGATGTCAGCGGTCGAGAAAGCGTAGACCAGCATCGCCAGGGTAATCGTCATGCCTACCGAACCGGCCCACAGCAGAGGCTTGCGACCGATGCGGTCGATCAGGCCGATCGTCACCAGGCAGGCGGCGATGCTGACCGCGCCACTGATGACGTTGATCATCAGCGCATCGTTCTCGGAGAAGCCGACCGCCTGCCACAGCACGGCGCCGTAGTAGAACACCACGTTGATACCGACCAGCTGCTGGAACACGGCCAGGCCGATCCCGATCCAGACCAGCTTCAGCAACTTGCCGGTGGCGGGGTTGATCAGATCCGAGAGGCGCGGCTTGTGGCGGTTGGAGAGCGATGCGTGAATGTCCTCCAGACGCTTGCGGGTTCCGGCTTCGTCATAGACCAGACGCAGCACCCGCTCGGCCTTGGCATCTTGGCCGGCACTGACCAGAAAGCGCGGGCTTTCCGGAATGAACATCAGTGCGACGAGAAAGATCCCGGCAGGAATCAGCTCCATCCAGAACATGCAGCGCCAGGCTTCGAAACCGAACCACAGCGGGGCCGTCGAGCCACCGGCAACATTGGCCAGAGCGTAGTTGTTGAGGAACGAGAAGAATAGCCCGCCGATGATCGCTACCTGCTGGATGGTCGCCAGTCGACCGCGCAGATGAGAGGGGGCGATCTCGCTGATATAGGCCGGGGACATGACACTGGCCGCGCCCACCGCCAGGCCGCCCAGCACGCGATAGATCACGAATTCGAGCGAACTGCCGGCAATGCCGGAGCCCCAGGCGCTGATGATGAAGAACACCGCAGCGGCCAGCAACAGCGTGCGTCGACCGAATTTGTCCGCCAGCCGGCCGGCGAAGAAGGCGCCTACCGCGCAGCCCAACAGCATCGAAGCGACGTTGAAACCGGTGCCGACGCTTTCCGACTGAAAGGCCTGCTGAAGGCCGTCGACGGTGCCGTTGATGACACCGCTATCGAAGCCGAATAGAAAGCCGCCGATGGCGGCGACGCAGCAGATGAGCAGAACCACGAAGGGATGTTGTGAAGTACTTGATATTGGCATTGTTGAACTCCGATGGCGTGTCGACGAGGATCCTGGGGCGGCTCACAGCCAGCCGGCATCGACCCAGTAGTTATGAGCGGTACAGGCGGCTGCCGCGTCCGAGGCAAGAAAAAGCACCATGCCCGCCACATGGTGAGGATGAATGCGCACCTTGAGCTTCTGTTCGGCGACGATCTGCGCCTCGTCTTCGGCGCTGTACCAGCGCGACTGGCGGGGCGTCTTGACGTTCCCGGGGATCACGCAATTGACGCGGATCCCGTCGCTGCCAAGCTCGCTCGCCAGCGCCCGGGTCAGCCCCTCGATCCCCGCCTTGGCGGTTTCGTACAGGACCATGCCGGGCTGGCCGAGATGCCAGCTGATCGACCCGAGGTTGATGATCACGCCCTCGCCTCGACGGCGCATGGCTGGGGCGGCCTCGCGAGCGGCCAGCACCAGATGGCGCAGATTGACGGCCATCCGATTCTCCCAGTACGCCGGGGTGACATCCTCGAGCCGGTGGCGGTCGTCGTTCGCGGCGTTGTTGACCAGCACATCGATGTCTCCGACCGCGCCAAGCGTCGCGATCAACGCCTCGGCGTCGGTGAGATCGCAGTGATGAAAGTGCACGCTGTCCCCCAGCTCTTCGGCCAGGGCGGTGGCGCCATCGAGGATGTCGAGAAAATGCACTTCCGCGCCCTGCTCGGCGAAAGCGCGAACCAGACCCTCGCCAATTCCGGAACCGCCGCCGGTAACGACGACACGCTTGCGCTCTAGACTGGGGTATATGGCTAGTGGCATGACGACTCCCGATAATTAGTAAAATGTATTAACTAAATAATGGGCGAAGCATGCGCGGTTGTTGAGCAGGCCGCTATTGGTCATTGGTGTTAAGACTTAGGTCGCGCGATCTTGGTGCTTTCCGGTCGCTGGCGTCGGGCTTTGGTATAGTCGCGACATCCGCTGCCACTCGAGGTTGCCATCGCCGCTATGCCCAACGCCTTCACGCCGCAGACGTCCGGCGATCTCAACTATCTGAAAAGTCTCAATCGCAGCACGATTCTGAGCACGGTACGGCGCAGTCCGGGCCTATCCCGTGCGGATATCGCGCTCGAGACGGGCCTGACCAAGGCCACGGTAGGCAGTGTGGTGCAGGCGCTCGTCGAGCGGGGTTGGCTGCGTGAAGGAGAGTTGCATGCGCGCGGCGGCGGGCGGCCGGGCCGGGCGCTTTATCTGGATGGTGACCGCCATTACATGCTGGGCGCCGAAGTCGGGGTCAAGGGGCTGCGGCTGGTTGCCTGCAATCTCGTCGGGGAGATTCTGGCAAGCTGCCATCGGGAAGAACCACCGATCGATCCCCAAACCACAGCGGCCCGGCTGGCGGGGCTGCTGAACCGGTTGCGCCAGGCCCCAGCCATCGTCGAGCGTCACTGTCTCGGGCTAGGAGTCGCGGTGCCCGGCCCCGTTTCGCCCCGCGCGCCGATCCTCAGCCTGGCGCCAAACCTGGGGTGGGTCGACGTCGATTTCCTGGCGTTGCTGCGAGCCGAAACCGATCTGCCGGACGGGCTGTGGCTACTGGACAACGAGGCAAATGCCGCCGCCTTCGGCGAGTTCTATTTCTTCGAGGGCGTGCCGCCGGAGTCGATCGCCTACATCAGCGCCGGCAGCGGTATCGGTTGTGGTGTGGTCAGTGGCGAACATTTTCCGGTCGTGCCCCGAGGGCATCAGGGCCTGGTCGGGGAGATCGGACATACCGTGATTCAGCCGGGCGGGGCGCTTTGCCATTGCGGCAATCGCGGCTGCGCGGAAACCCTGGTGAGCGGGTGGGCGCTGCGCGAAGCGCTGAACGTCGAGACGGATGCCAGTCTCAGTGCGGCGGTGCAGGCTAGGGCCGACGAGGCGAACGTTCAAGCCTTGATCCAACGCGCTGGCGAAGCGCTGGGGCTGCTGATGCTCAATCTGCACCACACGCTCAATCCGTCGATGCTGATTCTGGGCGGGTCGTTGATGCGGTTGAAAGGGGGCCTGATTGAACCGGCGCTGGCCTACTTCCAGGCGCATCAGAACGATCTGCTGCGACAGTCCCAATCCGTTCCGATCAAGATCATCGAAGACAGCACGTTCACCGCGGCCAGAGGCGCCGCGGCCCAGGTCATGGCCAGGGCCGCGATCGAGGTGTGACCCGGCGAGCGTCGGCGTTGCTGACGCCGGGTATCAGCGGCGCTGAACCACGAGCTGGCTCGCACCGTTGCCGCTGGGTTCGACGCGTATCTGTAGCGGAATCCGCTCGTGCATCTCCTGGACGTGGGAGATCACGCCGACGCGACGCCCCTGCGCCTGCAGGCCATCGAGGGCGTCCATGGCCAGCGCCAGCGACTCGGGATCGAGACTGCCGAATCCCTCGTCGATGAACAGCGATTCGATCGCCAGTTGATGAGAGGCCATCGAGGCCAGACCCAGCGCAAGCGCCAATGAAACCAGAAACGTCTCGCCGCCGGAGAGCGAGTGGACCGAACGGCGTTCGTCGGCCATGTCGCCATCGATCACCAGAATGCCGAGTTCGCTGCCGCCGCGAGTCAGTCGGTAGCGTGGCGTCAGTGCCCGCAGATGTTGATTGGCGTGGGTCAGCAGATGATCCAGGTTATAGGCTTGGGCGATTCTGCGGAAACGCTTGCCGTCGGCGCTGCCGATCAGGCCGTTGAGCCGCTCCCAGCGATTGACCTCGAGCTGTGCCGCTTCACGTTCCCGGGCACCTTCGCGCTGTGCCTGGCGGCGGCGGTCGTCTTCGCGTAGCTGATGCTGGGCGGCATCGCGGCTCTCCTGGCGATGGTCGCGCTGACGTTCCAGCGCCTGCAGCGTCTCGCGCTGGCGAGTCAGTCGCGCCGACAGCTCGCGCGTACTCGACTCGTCGAGCAGGTCGCCTTCGTCCGCGGCCGGGAGCAGCGTGCGGCGCTGCTCGCGTAGCGCCTGCTGGCGTTCGTCGCGCTTGACGGTCGCGGCGGCAAGGTCGCGCTCCTGCTGGGCCAGCGCCTCTCGCCGTCGGCGATGATCCGCCTCGTCGATCGCCAGCAGGGCGTCGACCGTCTGGTCGTCGAGGTCGGGTCGTTCGAGACGCCACGCTTGCCAGGCGCCGTCGAGTTGATCGAATTCCGCCTGGGCGTCTTGCTGGCGCTGCTCGAGATCCGCGAGTCTTTGCGTCAACTGGGCATGACTCTGGGCCAGTGTCTGCCAACGAGCCCGATGCGACTCGTGCGTGGTTTCCGCCTTTTGGCGACGCTGTGCCAGCGCGGACTGCCAGGCCGGGACGGATTGATGGCCGCCGAGTCGGTCCGCCAGTTGCTTGGCGGTGTCGTCCCGCTGTCGCTGCAGTGAAGGCAGCGCGGTCTCGAGCGCTTGCAGGCGCTCCCGGTTGAGGGACTGGCGCTCCTCCAGCTTGCCCAGTTCGAGCGACAGCTGCTGCCATTCGGCTTCCAGCGGTTGCAGGATGCGCTCCGCTTCGTCGAGCGCGGAGAGGCGATCGCTGGCCTGCCGCCACTGCTGCGTCAATTGTTCCCGTCGAGTGTCGAACCAGACGTCGGCCTCGGTGCTGCGACGCAGATCAGATGTCAGCGCATGCGCATCGAGGGTCGCCCTGGCGTGATCGAGCTGGCGTGACAGCGTCTCGAGCTGGCGCTCCCGTTCCAGCAGGCCCTGGCGACAGGCGCGATAGTCGGCGCTGCACTGGTGATAAGTCAGGTGGGCGTTTTCGACCTGCTGTCGCTGGCTTTCGAGCTGTTGCCGTTCCTGTTGTTCGATCGCTTCTATCATGGCGGCACCGGGATGGGCCGGCGGCGCATATCGGTAGGGGTGGTCCGTCCCTCCGCAAACCGGGCAGGGTTCGTTATCGCCGAGGTGATGACGCAGCTGTGCAACGCTGTCGCTTCGGGCGGCCCTGGCACCTTCGATCTGCTGGCGGATCAGCGCCTCTTCGGATTCCGCGTCCTTGAGCTGCCGTGCGGCTCGTTTGCCCTGCGCTTCCAGATCCTGCAGCCGGTGCCGTTCGGCCTCGAGCTGCTGGCGCGTCTCGGTCTGCTCCCGGCGCAGGCGTTCACCCTCGCGCCAGTCCTGCTGCAGGCTCTGCAGCGCCTGGAGATCGCGTTGGGCCAGATCGCGTTGGTGATTGAATTCCGCGCGCAGCTCGTGGGCGTTGCGGCGTTCATCCGTTTCGTCACCGGTTTGCAGCAGATGCTCGAGCGTCGTTCGCTGTTCGCGCAGACGTCTCTCGAGGGGTTGGCGCGCGCTCGTCAGTTGCTGTCGGCGCTGATCGTCGGCCTTGACGGTCTCGGCGAGCTGGCGATGTTCCTGCTGCTGCCGGCCGAGCTGCTGCTGTTGATGCTCGAGATCGGCCGCCAGCCGCCGTGCCTCGTCGAGCAGGGGCTGGGCTTCCTGTTCGTCGTGTCGGGCTTGTTCCTGGGCCTGCTGCGCGGCGCTCAGCTGCGGTTCCAGGGTTTCGCGTTCGCGATCGCAGGCCTCCGACTGGCGACGTTGTTCCGCAAGGGCCTGGCGCTGGGCGGCAAGCGTGTGTTCGAGCGCCTGACGCCGCTGAGCGCGTTCTCGCCACGGCGCCAGCTCGTCGAGCTGCGCGAGTTGCTCGCGTTGCGCCCGATTTTGTTGCCATTGGTGGTCGGCCTGGCGCCAGCCGGCGTCGGCCAGCTGCCAGGCCTGGAGAAGTTGAGCCTCACGTTCGAGTTCGGTGCCTTGAGCGTGATGACGGGTCAGTTCGGCCTGCAGCTCGGCCAGCGCCTGTTCCTCGACTTCGGCCTGCTGCTCATAGGTCGCGCGGATATCGGCATCCACCGGCAGCGCGTCGGCGAGCCGGGTTTCGATGGCCTCCAGCAGGGTCCTGGCCTCTCGAACGCGCTGATAGGCGGCTTTGGAAATCGCGGAGTAGTGCTGAGTATCGGTCAGGCGCTCGAGCAGTTCGCTGCGCTCGTTGTCATCGGCCTTGAGGAAGGCGGCAAACTCGCTCTGGGCCAGCAGCACGGCGCGGGTGAACTGGTCGAACTTCAGCCCCAGACGCTCGGGCAGCAGCTTGTCGAACTCGCGGGTCTGGGCGGTGAGCAGTTGATTGGCATCCAGGTCGGTCAACGACTGTTCGGCTTTCTGCAGGCTGCCGTCGACCCTGTTGCGAGCGCGGCGCACCGACCAGCGAGCGCGGTAGCGACGGCCATCGCGGCCGACGAAATCGACTTCGGCAAATCCGCCGATACAGCCGCGGCGCAGCAGCGTGCGCGCGTCTGCGGTGGTCAGCGTGTCGTCGTTGACGTCGGCGATCTGGGAATCCCGCCGGGGTGCCTGGCGCAGACGCGGCGTGCTGCCAAAGAGCGCCAGACAAAGCGCATCGAGCAGCGTGCTCTTGCCGGCGCCGGTGGGGCCGGTGATGGCGAACAGCCCCTGATCGGCCAGCGGTGAGGCGGTGAAATCGATTTCGTGACGGCCGGCCAGCGAGGCGAGGTTTTCCAGTCGAATGGCAAGGATCTTCATGCTTCGACCTCGCTGTCCTGGACCTGCTGCAGCAGGCTGGCGAAATCCGTCATGACCTCGTCCGGTGGTGCTTCGCCGTAACGGCTTTGCCAGGTGCGGGAGAAAATCTCCTGCGGTGTCAGGCTATCGAGATCGACGGTGGCGCCCGCGTCCTCCAGCGAGCTGGCGTTGGGGTAGCGGCTGTGGATGCGCAGCAAACGCAGTGGCTTACCCGCCATCGCGGCCTCGATGCGGGCGCGCAGATCGGGGCGTGGCGCGTCGAGATCGACCCGGATCTCCAGCCACGGCCAGCGATCCCGGGAAAAATCGGCGTCGACATCGGCGAACTCGGCGTCTGGCTCGAGTTCGCTCAGTGCTTGCTCGATCTCCTCGACGCTGCCCGGGCCCAGCCGTTTCAACGCCACATGACGCGGAATCGGCAACGTCTCGATCTCGCCGAGCGCTTCGCCATCGAGCGTGAATTCGAGCACCTGATGCGGATAGTGACTTTCGCTGAAATCGAGCGGCAGGGGTGAGCCGCTGTAGCGAATACGGGCTTCGCCGACCTGCTGCGGCCGGTGCAGATGGCCGAGCGCGACATAGGCGATCGATGCGGGAAATAGCGTCGCCGGGACGGACTCCTCGCCGCCGATGACGATGGGGCGCTCGCTCGCCTCGGAAACGGCGGCACCCTGGAGATGGGCATGACTCATCGCCACCAGCGCCTGGCCCGGCCCGCGACGGGCCTCGGCGGCTTCGACCAGTTCGCCATGAACCCGGGCAATTCCCTCGCGATAGTCGTCGACATCGCCACCGGTGACCTCGGCCGGGCGCAGGAAGGGGAGCGCCAGGCACCACGCCTTGAGCGTGCCGTCGGCGTCGTGCAGCGGGACCAGCAGGTGATCGCTGTCGAGCCGGCCATCGTCGAGCCAGTGCACGCGTCCCAGGGCGTGGGTCTTGAGACTTTTCATCAGTGGCGCGGGTAGCTCGATGCGCGAACCGCTGTCGTGATTGCCGGCGATCATCACGATTTCCAGCGTCGGAAGGGCGGCATGGGCGGCAACGATGAAGTCGTAGAGCAGCTCCTGAGCGCGCAGCGACGGATTGACCACATCGAAGATATCACCGGCGATCAACAAGGCATCGGGTTGACGCTCGATCAGCGTCGCCAGAAGCCAGTCGAGAAAGGCGCGATGTTCGACATGGCGGTCCTGACCATGGAAGGACTGGCCCAGATGCCAGTCGGCGGTGTGGAGTAGTTTCACGGCGCGCCCTGTTGCGACAGAAGAGAGTGAAGACAGAAGAGAGTGAATCGGCAAAAGCGTCGCCAAGTGTAACGCGACGCCGCGCCCGTTGAAGGGGCGAATCGCGATTGGAGGTCGGTGCTTTCCGCGGCTAGGCTGGAGTCCTCAACCTGGACCACGGGAGGCGCAGGATGGCGCTACACGAATGGAATCTGACGCCCGAGGCGGCGATCGCGCTGCAGAAGCGGCTGGCGCCGACCATCATACGCGAGGATACGCTGGGGCAAGTTGGCCTGATCGCGGGGATGGATATCGGCTTCGAAAATGGCGGCGAGACGACGCGGGCGGCGCTGGTGCTGCTCGAATGGCCGTCGCTCACGCTGGTCGAGCAGGTGGTGCACCGCGAGCCGACGCGCATGCCCTATGTGCCGGGTCTACTGTCGTTTCGCGAGATTCCGGCGGCGCTGGGGGCGTTCGAGCAGTTGTCGCAGCGCCCGGATCTGATCATGGTCGATGGCCAGGGTATTGCGCACCCGCGCCGCCTGGGGATCGCCTCGCATCTGGGGCTGTGGCTCGACCTGCCTACCATTGGCGTGGGCAAGAGCCGGCTATGCGGTCAGTTCGGCGAAGTACCGTCGCTCAAAGGGGAGTGGACGCCGCTGACCGATCGCAAGCGCGAGGAGGACCCTGACGATATCGCACTCGACCAACGTGGCCGCGTCACCATTGGCGCCGTGCTGCGCTCCAGAGAAAGCGTCAAACCGTTGTTTGTGTCACCGGGGCATCGAATGTCCCTCGATAGCGCCGTTACCTGGGTCGTCCAGTGCCTGGGCAAGACCAAGTTGCCGGAGCCGACCCGGCTGGCGGATCGGCTGGCATCGCGAAGGGGGGAAGTGGCGATCAGCGGGCAGCTGTCGCTGTAGCGTTCGGTTCGGAGGATCGTCCGCCGAGCTCAGGAGTGGTCGAGGCGCTTCAGGCCGTCGAACAGCGCCTCGTGAAATCGCTCGGGCTGCTGGATATGCGGCGAGTGACCCAGCTCGGGAAATTCGACCAGCTCGGCGTCAGGGATACGTTCGGCGGCGCGTTCGCCCAGCACGTCGTAGTGGCCCAGGGTTTTCTTGACCTCGTCGGAGGCGGGCCCCTTGCCGATCGCGGTATTGTCCTTCTCCCCGATCAGCAGCAGCGTCGGTACCTGAATCTCGTCGAACTCATGGATGACCGGCTGGGTGAAGACCATGTCGGAGGTGAGGGTCTGATCCCAGGCGACGAGATCGCCACCCGGCCCCGCGTACATGCCGGCCAGCATATCGACCCAGCGGTCGTAGCGCGGCTCCCACTCGCCGACGTAGTAGGTCGACTGCTGATAGCGGCGTATCCCCTCGGCGTCTTTCTTCTGCTCGCTGGCATAGGCCTCGTCGATCGGCTGATAGGGCACGCCCATGGCCTTCCAGTCTTCGAGCCCGATCGGGTTGACCAGCACCAGCTTCTCGGTCTGCTCGGGGTACATCAGCGCGTAGCGGCTCGCCAGCATGCCGCCCATGGAATGGCCCATGATCGTGACGTCGTCGAGATCGAGGCTTTCGAGCAGGGCATGTGTGTTGGTCGCCAGCTGGTGAAAGCTGAACTGGTACGCTTCAGGCTTGCTCGATTTGCAGAAACCGATCTGATCCGGCGCGATCACGCGGTAGCCCGCATCGTTGAGACGCTTGATGGAATCCTCCCAGGTGGCGGCACAGAAGTTCTTGCCGTGGAGCAGCACGATGGTGTGGCCGTTGGGATCGTCGGCAGGGACGTCCAGGTATGCCATCTGCATCTCCTGACGCTGGGAGGTGAAGCGAAAGCGCTCTACCGGGTATGGATAGTCGAAGCCTTCCAGTTCGGCGCCGTAGCGTGGCGTTGTCTTGCGATCTGGCTCGGCGGCGTCGGCTTCCTGGGCCTCGGCGCTCACCGATACGCCAGCCAGCGTGGTGCCAAGGGCGAGGCTCAAGGCCGGTAGCCAATGGCGGTAGGGAGAGGCCGGGGTCGCTGACATCGCTTGCATGCATCGCTCCTGCTGGGGCTGAGTGGGAATGTGCTGATTGGGAAAGTGCTGGTTGGGAAAGTGCTGGTTGAGAAAGTGCTGGTTGAAAAAGTGCGTTGACACGGGTTTAGACGACGGCGTCGCCGATAGTTCAGACGATATCCAGCGATACCGGCTCCCTGGGCGCCGGAAACGCGTCATCGAGCTTGGTGAGATCATCGCTGTCGAGTTCGATCTCGAGCGCCTTCGCATTGGCCTCGACATGGGCGGAACTCGACGCCTTGGGAATCGCGATGATCCCACGCGCCCCGTCCTGACTGACGCCGGTGGGGCGAATGACCCAGGCCAGCAGGATCTGCGCGGCGCTGGCAGCGTGCTTGGCGGCGATCTCGTTGACCACGCTCGACGAGAGCAGCTTGGATCGCAGCCGGCCGCCCTGTGCCAGCGGGCAGTAGGCCATCACCGGGATGTGGTGATCCTGCATCCACGGGATGATGTCGACTTCGATACCGCGGGAGCCGAGATGGTAGAGCACCTGATCGGTCGCGCATTCGGCGGCGGCGGGAATGGCGTCCAGGGCTCTGAGATTGTCGGCATCGAAATTGGAGACGCCGAAGCGCCGGATCTTGCCCTGATCGCGTAACCGCTCGAACGCCTCGAGCGTCTCCTCGAGGGGAATATTGCCCGGCCAGTGCAACAGGTAGAGATCCAGGCAATCGATCCCCAGGCGCTCGAGGCTGCGTTCGCAGGCGGCGATGGCGCTGTCCCGGCCGGCGTTCCAGGGGTAGACCTTGGAGACGACGAAGGCGTCGTCGCGGCGTCCGCGTAGCGCCTCGCCGACGACTTCCTCGGCACCGCCGTCGCCATACATCTCGGCAGTGTCGATGAGCCGGAGACCGAGATCCAGGCCGTGCCGAAGCGCTGCAACTTCCTGCTGGCGTGGCACCAGGTTCTCACCCATGTACCAGGTGCCCTGGCCAATGGCGGGGAGAGTGATCGAGGGTGCTTCCCGGCTCTCGGGTAGCACGATCCGCGGTAAGGTCCGTGGCATGCAAGACTCCCTGTCCGTTGAGGCGTTACTGTCATGCTGGTCGTCGCTCGCGGGTTTCGCAAATGACTTTCTTGGCAACCGTGTAACGTCGCTCGACGTATGTGACTCTTCCGTTCACTTTGTGTGAAACCTTTCTCGATTTGGGTGAAAATACGCTGGCTACGTCCACCGGGTCAGGCAAACCGTTCAGGAGCTCCGTCATCGAACCGTCTTCCATCACTCTCACTCGAGCCTGGCTCGCGTCCTTCGTCGTGGCGCATGACATCTGCCCCTTTGCCGGACGTGAAGTGCAGCGAGGCGCCATCCGTTATGCGCTGGCCGAATCCCGCGATCTGGAAGGACTGCTCCACGAACTGGTGGCAGAGTGCCGTCGCCTGGATGCGGAACCCGACATCGCCACCACGCTGTTGATCGTGTCGGCGGGCATGGACGATTTCGGCGATTATCTGGATTGGCTCGAGCTGGCGGAGCGACTGCTGGAGGATCTGGAATACGTCGGCGTCTATCAGCTGGCCAGCTTCCACCCGGATTATCTGTTCGACGGCGTCGAGAGAACCGACCCGGCCAATGCGACCAATCGTTCGCCTTATCCGATGCTGCACATTCTGCGGGAAGCCGAGCTCGAGAGAGTGCTGGCGAGCTACCCGGATCCGGAGGCCATACCGGAACGCAACATGGCGAGGTTGCGAGCGCCGGACTCCCGTGCGCTGGCTGCATCGCGGCGACTATTGGCGCAATCGACCGGCGAAGCGAAAGGATAGGCTATGCTCATCAGTGGCGTCCCTGTCCTCTGGTACGCCGCGATGCGCTTTTCCATCGTTTCGCCCTTCAATCGTTCCTTTCGGAGAGACAATCATGCAGAGCGTGACGCGAGGCGGCGTGCCCGTCGAAGTCGGTGGCGAGTTCCCCACGGTTGGCGATACGGCGCCGGCCTTCACCCTGACCGATGGCGAGCTCAAGGAGCTGTCGCTGTCGGACTTCAGCGGCCGGCGCAAGGTGCTCAACATCATTCCCAGCGTCGATACCAGGACCTGTGCGATGTCCACGCGCAAGTTCAACGAGTACGCCAGCGGTCTCGACAATACCGCGGTCCTGATCGTGTCCGCGGATCTGCCGTTCGCCCAGAGTCGCTTCTGCGGCGCCGAAGGGCTGGATCGGGTCGTCACGCTGTCGTGCTTTCGCCATCCGGAATTTCGTGAAAGCTACGGGGTCGCCTTGCAGAGTGGCGTCATGGCCGGGCTCTGTGCCCGCGCGGTCATCGTGATCGACGAACAGGACCGGATCGTGCACGCCGAGCTGGTCAGCGAGATCAAGAACGAGCCGGATTACGAGGCGGCGATCGAGGCGCTCAAATCCTGACAGCGTCCCGCGCGGGCGGGATATCGAGCGCGGTAAGCCATTCAGGGTGCGGGTCGGGATGACGTGTCGTCCATGTGGTCTACACTGATTCCGTCCCATCCACTGCGAGGGTCGATGATGTCGACACGCCGCAGCCAATCAGAAGGAGTTGATGATGACGATCAAGAAATCCGGATCCGCCGAATGGAAAGGCAGCCTGAAGAAAGGCAAGGGGGTGGTATCCACCGAGAGCGGCGCGCTCAAGGACAATCCCTACGGCTTCAATACCCGCTTCGAGGGTGAGCCCGGTACCAACCCGGAAGAGCTGATTGCTTCCGCTCACGCCAGCTGCTTCTCGATGGCACTGTCCATGATGCTGGGTGAAGAGGGTATCGAGCCGGATAGCATCAAGACCGACGCTACCGTCATCATGGAAAAGGACGATAGCGGCTTCACCATCACCGAAGTGCAGCTCAAGACCGTGGCCAAGATCCCCGGTGCCGATCAGGCGACGTTCGACAGCGCCGCCCAGAAGGCCAAGGAGGGCTGCCCGATCTCCAAGCTGCTCAACGCCAAGATTTCGCTGGATGCCAAGCTGGAAAGCTGAGCGTGCAGTGGCGATCATGGAACCGGCCTACGCGGCCGGTTTTTTTATGCAGATCGCGAAAAGCATCGTCTTCTTGACACCGGACCCGGCAGGCCTCGCCTCTTGACGGCGCTGCACTGACGGAACTTTCAAAGTCTGGTAATGTCATGGCCCCTCGTGCGGCGATCGGCATCCTCTGTCGGGCACCCGCGACGCGCGTGGGCTATCGACACACGCACGTTTCAACGCCTCAGAAAAAGAACACGGCCATGGCTAACGCACCCCAATACGATGCGGCTCCGTCGCGTCCGCTGTCACGCGGTGACATCAAGATCCTGTCGCTATCCGCCCTGGGCGGTGCGCTCGAGTTCTACGATTTCATCATCTTCGTCTATTTCGCCACGGTGATCGGGCATCTGTTCTTCCCGCCGGACATGCCTGAATGGCTGCGGATGGTACAGACTTACGGCATTTTTGCGGCAGGGTATCTGGCACGTCCGCTGGGCGGCATCATCATGGCGCATTTCGGTGATCTGCTGGGCCGCAAGCGCATGTTCACGCTGTCGATCTTCCTGATGTCGGTACCGACGCTACTGATCGGCTGTCTGCCGACCTATGAGACCATCGGTTATCTAGCGCCGCTGCTGCTGGTGTTGATGCGCATCCTGCAGGGCGCGGCGGTCGGCGGCGAAGTCCCGGGTGCCTGGGTCTTCGTCACCGAGCACGTTTCACGCAAGGACGTCGGTCTGGCCTGTGGCACGCTGGCTTCGGGACTGGTCGCCGGCATCCTGATCGGCTCGATCATCTCGGCGTTTCTGAAGTCCTACTACACCCCTGAAGAGATGAGCGCTTACGGTTGGCGCGTACCGTTCCTGATCGGCGGCGTCTTCGGATTCCTGGCGGTCTATCTGCGTCGTTACCTGGAAGAGACCCCGGTATTCGCCGAGATGCGCGCCAAGAAAGCGCTTTCCGAAGGGCTGCCGGTCAAGCGTGTGCTCAGCCGACACATGGACAGCGTCGTGCTGTCGATGGCGGTGACCTGGATTCTTACCGGGGCGGTGGTGGTGGTCGTCCTGATGACGCCGAGCCTGCTTCAGACGCTGTACGGTATCGATGCGTCGCTGGCCAACGTGTGGGCGATCGTCTGCGTGATCATCGGCTGCGTGGTGTCGGGATGGTGCTGTGACCGTATCGGCAGCGGAATCACGATCATCCTGTGGAGTCTGCTGCTGGGGATCACCTACTGGATCATGATGCACACCGTGCCATCTCACCCGGATCAGCTGATGCTGCTCTACTGCCTGGCCGGATTCGGCGTGGGCATCGTTGGCGTCGTGCCCACCATCGCCGTCAAATCGTTCCCGGCGGCGGTGCGCTTCTCAGGCCTTTCGTTCTCCTACAATGTCGCCTATGCCATCTTCGGCGGCTTCACGCCCGTCGTCGTTTCGACGCTGATGGTCAGTCATCCCGCGGCGCCGGCCTACTATATCGCCGCACTGGGTGGGCTCGGCGTCGTGATCGGCATCTTTCTGCTGCGCGCGCCGAACGGCCAGCGTCTGGCATTGATGCAGCACTGAACCGCGTCCCGAGCCCCGAACCCGCTGACCGGCCGGTTCGGAACTCGGCCGCTCCGCTCCGGAATGATCGATGGCGCCCGCGGGCGCCGTTCGCCTGGAACATCGACATGTCCCACGACCCTACCTTGTCCGAGTCGCCGCGTCCGCTCTCCCGCGGCGACGTCAGGACGCTGTCGCTATCGGCTCTCGGCGGCGCGCTGGAATTCTACGACTTCATCATCTTCGTCTACTTTGCCACGGTCATCGGTCAGCTGTTCTTTCCACCTGACATACCGGAATGGTTGCGTCAGATCCAGACGTTCGGCATCTTCGCCGCCGGCTATCTGGTGCGTCCGCTGGGTGGCATCGTGATGGCGCACTTCGGCGATCTGCTGGGACGCAAGCGCATGTTCACGCTGTCGATCCTGCTGATGGCGCTGCCGACATTGGCGATCGGCTGTCTGCCGACCTACCACGCCATCGGCTACCTGGCGCCGCTGGCGCTGGTGCTGCTGCGCATGCTGCAGGGGGCGGCCGTCGGAGGCGAGGTGCCAGGCGCCTGGGTGTTCGTCACCGAGCATGTCCAGCGGCGCCATGTCGGGCTCGCCTGCGGCACGCTGTCGGCCGGACTGGCAGCCGGGATTCTGATCGGTTCGCTGGTCGCCGCCGTGATGAAGTCCCACTTCTCTGCCGCGGAACTGGCTGGCGGCGCGTGGCGCATCCCTTTCCTGCTTGGCGGTATCTTCGGGCTGGTGGCGGTCTATCTGCGCCGCTGGCTGAGCGAAACGCCGGTCTTCGCCGAGATGCGCGAGCGCCGGACCCTGGCGGCCGAACTTCCGGTCAAGACGGTGCTGCGCGATCACCTGGGCGGGGTGCTGCTGGCCATGGCGGTCAGCTGGATGCTGACCGCGGCGATCGTCGTGGTGATGCTGATGACGCCGCCGCTGCTGGCGGCGCAGTACGCCGGGCTCGACGCATCGCTGGCCAACGTGGTGGCGATACTGTGTCTGATCGTAGGCTGCGTGATCGCCGGCTGGTGTGCCGATCGATTCGGCAGCGGGGCAACGCTGGTCGGCTGGAGCGTGCTGCTGGGGGCGAGCTACTGGTTGATGATGAGCGTCGTCGGGCAGCGTCCCGAGCAGTTGATGCCGCTCTACGCGCTGGCAGGCTTTGCCGTCGGTATCACCGGCGCGATCCCGGCCATTGCGGTCAAGGCTTTTCCGCCAGCCGTGCGGTTCAGCGGACTCTCGTTCTCCTACAACGTCGCCTATGCACTCTTCGGTGGCTTCACGCCGATCATCGTCACCGCGACGATGCGCTGGTACCCGATGTCGCCGGCCATCTACGTCGCCGCGCTGTCGGTGATGGGTGTCGCCATCGGGTTGTTCCTGCTGCGCTCGCCGGCGGGTCGGCGGCTGGCGGCGATGCCTTCCTGAGGCTGGGTCCTGGCGGGGCTCAGCCGCGACGCTCTCGCTCTTCATCTTGCGGTGGGCGCTGTCGCCGGGCGGCATCCACCAACGCGCGAATCAGCCGCTGCTGGGAGCGGCTGAAGAGCAGAAATTCCGGGTGCCACTGCACGCCGATGAGAAACGGGTGGCGTTCGCTCTCGATCGCCTGCACCAAATCGTCGCGATCGTGCGCGACCACCTTGAGCCCATCCCCCGGGCGGTCTACGGCCTGATGGTGCAGGCTGTTCACGTTGCAGTAACGGCGGTTGAGAATGTCGGCCAGCTGGCTGAACGGGGCGATCTCGATTCGCTTGCGCGGCAGGACCATGCGCCGATTCTTGATGTGACGGTAGGTCGTCTGGATGTCTTCGATCAGACTACCGCCGCAATGAATGTTGATCATCTGGGCGCCACGGCAGATGCCCAGAATCGGTACGCGCGCCGGCAGGTATTCGGCCAGCAAGGCGAGCTCGAGTTCGTCGCGGGCCGGATCGATGCGAACGTCCAGCTGCACTTCGCCACCGTAGCGCTGGGCGCCGATATCGTCGCCGCCGCCGATGATCAGACCTTCCACCGCCTGCTCCAGCGGACGGGCGGGCGAGATTCGCACCGGCCGCCCGCCCGCGCGCCAGACCGAGAGCCAATCGCACCACCAGGCCAACAGACTCTTGTGATCCGAGGTGGTGATTCCGATCCGCGGGCGCGCCGGGTTCGGATTCGGGCCGGTTTTCGTGTTCGTCTCTGTCCTTGTGCTCGACGCCTTCATCAGTGACGCATCCAGTGACGCAGCGAGTCGAGCCAGCGACTCAGGGTCGGCTGGGCGAGATGATTGCGGTAGGCGGCGCTGCGTTCTGCCAGACGATCCGGGTCGGCGGCGAGACGCTCTACCTCGGCCCAGCGATTCCATTCCACGCTCACGCCCCACTCCGGGTCGGACAGTGCGGCGTTGGGCAGGCGGTAATGGTAGGTCGGCCGGGGCTTGACCAGCGTCTCTCGCAGCAGCGCGTTGGGATGGTCCGGCATCACCCACGCGAACAGCGGCAGCAGATCCAGCTCCCGGTTGCGGGTGGGATTGGCGAGCAGATAATCGTCGATCAACGACTGGAGCGTGGGGCGATAGTCCGCCGCCAATACCCGGCAGGTGTAGTCGCTGTGAAACGGGCGCGTGTGGGGCAGCATGTCCCGGGTCACATCGACCACGATCTCGTCCCGTAGCCAGTCGGCCAGAATCAGATACGCCCGCAGATAGGCCAGTACGCTCTCAACCTCGGCAGACGGAATCTCCGGGTTGAGATGCAGGCCGAAGCCGTAGAGCAGGCTGGCATCGGTGCCTTCCGCGCCGTGGCTGCGCAGTGCCGTGAACAGTTCGTCCAGGCGCGCCAGCTCGTCCCAGGGGAGCGGCGGGCAGACGATCTCCGTCGGCACCAGGCCCGCGACCATGTCGCCCAGCCATTCGCGGGTGCGGCTGTGCACGCTGGCGCGCAGGTGCTCGCCGAATCCCGGCGGCTGGCCATCAGTGGTACGAGCGCGATCGAGCAGCTGCTCGTCCGGGTGGACGTACTTGCTGTCCAGCTCGATGTGAAAGACGCCCCAAGGGGTCCCGGTAACCTGCAGTCGATGCGCACTATGTTTTTCGACGTGGCCACCGAAGGTCATCTCGACCAGACGCGCAGCCTGAATGGGCCCGATGCCGGCGAACTCGAGCTCGACGCCGACCCGGCGCGGCTGGCCGTCGGCGTTGGTGGCGTGCGGTGGAGCGATGAGTGACACAATGGGCTCCTTGCCGATAGCTGACGTCGGAATGGCTGTCGCCTTGATGGCTTGGGTCTGGATAAGCGTCGAATGCATGCCGGCAGACTTACGCTCTGTCTGANNTCAATTTTTGCCTTAGCTACGCGCCCCGGTCTTGCCATCGCTCGCCGATTTTTCAGACAGAGCTTAGGCCAACAGACAGGGGCCAAAAGACAATGGAACGGCGTTGGCAGAGCGATGATTCAGTGTCCTAATCCTAGCAGTCCTTGCGCGGGATGACAGTCATCCCCAGTGCGTCAGGATGACACCGCCAAGAATCAGCCCGCCTGCCAGCACGCGTTCGCGACGCAGCGGCTCCTTCAACCAGATCACGCCGATGGCAATGGCGAACAGCACGCTGGTTTCCCGCAGCGCCGCCACCAGCGCGATCGGTGCCTGGGTCATGGCCCAGATCGTGATGCCGTAAGCGCCGATGGAGAGCGCACCGCCGATCAGACCGATCCGCCAGTAGCGGGTCAGTTCGGGTAGGGCTCGTACCCCGCGCATGGCGATCAATACCAGCAGCATTCCGACACCATCGAGCAGAAACAGCCAGATCACGTAGCTGATCGCATCGCCATTGGCGCGGGCCCCGCTGCCATCGGCCAGGGTGTAGCCGGCGATGAAGGCAGACGTCGTCAGTGCATTGATCAGGGAGGCGCGCTCCAGGCGCGGCCCCCGGCCGCTGCGAAAGGCCATGCAGAGAATGCCGAGCACCAGCACCGCGATGCCCAGATAGCCGATCCAGGAGGGATGCTCGCTGAGCGCGAACACGCTGATCAACGTGACCAGCAACGGCGCGCAGCCGCGGGCGATCGGGTAGATCTGACCGAGATCGCCGACCCGGTAGGCGCGGGCCAGAAACACGTTGTAGCCGATGTGCAGCAGCGCCGACACCCCCAGCCACGGCCAGGCGGCCGGTTGCGGCAGCGGTACGAAGGCCACGCCAGCGAGAGCAATGAGCGCGCAGGCTGCCTGGATCAACGAGATGCCGAGGAGCCGATCCAGCCCCACCTTGACCAGGGCATTCCAACTGGCATGCATCAGGGCACCGGCCAGGACGGCGAGAAAGACGGGCGTGGTCAACGGGAATCCTTGTGGCAACGGATGTTGTCATGGCGGAAACGATGTGGCTGTCATGACATCGTCACATCTTGCCACAGGCGGCAAGTGATCGTCGCACCGTGCCACGGTAGGATGGCACCATCGTGATCGACGTGTCGTCGATCGTCGTCGATCCATGAATCCGGGAGAGCGGATGTTCAGCGTCCTGCATGCCAATCACCTCGAAGACCTGCACGATCTGGCATTGGCGTTGATCAAACGCCATCGATTGCCGCCGCTGACACCGGAAACGTTCCTGGTGCAGTCCAACGGCATGGCCCAGTGGCTGCGTCTGTCGCTGGCCGAAGCGGATGGGATTGCGGCGTCGGTGGACTTCCCGCTGCCCTCGAGTTTCGTCTGGCGGGCTTATCGTGCGGTGCTCGAGCAGGTTGGGGAGGCAGGCGAGCGGCAGTCGATTCCGCTGCACTCGCCATTCGACAAACGGCCGTTGGCGTGGCGTATCCTGCGGCTACTGGATGACGAGATCACCCGTGACCCTGTCACCTTCGCGCCGCTGGCCCACTATCTGAGCGCCGGGCTCGAGGCCGCAACGGACGAGCGATCGCCGGAAGTGGCGCGGCGCCGTACCGCCGATCAGGCCGAGCGCAAGCGCTGGCAGCTGGCGGTGCGTCTGGCGGATCTGTTCGACCAGTATCTCAACTACCGCCCGGACTGGCTGTCGGCGTGGGAAGCGGGGGAGGGCGCCCCGGACGATCTGCCCGCCGATCAGCGTTGGCAGCCGGCGCTATGGCGGGCCCTGATCGCCGATGCCGCCCCGGCCGAACGGTCGTTTCACCGCGCCAACCTGCACGGGCGCTTCCTCCGTGCTGCCCGACGACTGGAGAGCTGCCCCAAGGCGTTGCCGCCGCGACTGTTCGTGTTCGGCATTTCGGCGCTGCCTACCCAGACGCTGGAAGCGCTGCACGCACTCTCGGGCGTCATCGATGTCTTTTTGATGATCACCAACCCCTGTCGGCATTACTGGGGCGACATCGTCTCCGATCGTGAGGCGATCAAGCGTGCCGGTCGGCTTTCCGCCGAAGCGGTGGCACGCCAGCAGTCCCGCCATCCAGAGGCACCCTGGCTCGAGACGCTGGACGAGGAAGCGCTGCATCTTCAGGCCAATCCGCTGCTGGCCGCGTGGGGTGCCCAGGGCCGGGACTTCATCGTCGGGCTCTACGAATTCGAGAGCCAGGACGGCGGCTTCGACGTCGAGACCGACCTGTTTCGCGATCCGGCGCCAGCCGATGACGCGGATCCTGAACGTGCGCCGCTGCTCAACCAGTTGCAGCAGGACATTCTGGATCTGCGACATCCCGGGGAGCGAACCCGCGAGGCCGGCAAGCGGCTGATCGACCCCGACGACGTCTCGCTGTCGCTCTACAGCGTGCACTCGCCGCTGCGCGAGGTGGAGGTGCTTCACGATCGGCTGCTGGCAGCGTTCGAGGAGGCCAGCCATCAGGGCACGCCGCTGCGCCCGCGAGACATCCTGATCATGGTGCCGGAGATCGACGTTTACGCCCCCTACATCGAGGCGGTCTTCGGTCAGCTGCCGCCGAACGATCCCCGACATATTCCGTTTACCATCGCCGATCAGGTCGCCAGTGAGGCGCATCCGATGATGGTGCTGATCCTGGCGTTGCTGGAACTTCCCGAGCGTCGGCTGGGCGTGAGCGAGCTGCTCGACGCGCTGGATGTGCCGGCGTTCCGGGCGCGCTTCGCCATCGAGGAGTCGGAATTGCCGCGCCTGCGCCAATGGCTGGCGGAAAGCGGCGTGCGCTGGGGGCTTTCCGGCGCACATCGCCAATCTCTCGGCTTTCCGGCGCTGCATGAAAACAGCTGGGCGTTCGGGCTCGAGCGCATGTTGCTGGGGTACTCTACCGGCCCGCTGCCGCCGGGAGGAGGGTCTACAGGCCCGCTGGCATCGGATAGACCCTCCGCCCCGTCGACCGGTGACGCGGCCTGGCAGTTCGACGATATCGTGCCCTATGACGAGGTGGGCGGGCTGGAAGCGGATCTCGCCGGACGACTGGCCGAGCTGATGCAGGTGCTGGCCGCCCAGTGCGAGGCGTTGAGCGACGCCGGCACGCCGGCGGCTTGGCTGACCCGCTTGCGGGTGCTGCTGGATACGCTGTTCGCGCCCACTGCGCTGGACGAGCACGACGTGCTGGCGCGGGTGGATGAGTCGCTGAATCGCTGGCAGCAGAGCTGCGAGCTGGCCTCGTTCAGCCAGCCGATCGGCCTCGCGGTGGTGCGCGATGCGCTCAAGGCAGAACTCGATGAGGGCGGTCTGGCCCAGCGTTTCCTCGCCGGCAAGGTCAACTTCGCCACGCTGATGCCGATGCGCGCCATTCCGTTTCGGCAGGTCTACCTGCTGGGGATGAACGACGGTGCCTACCCGCGAACGCGCCAGCCTCAGGATTTCGACCTGATGGCGCAGCGTCCGCGCCCCGGAGATCGTTCGCGCCGCGACGACGACCGCTATCTGCTGCTCGAGGCGCTGCTTTCCGCCCGCGAACGGTTGACGCTCTCCTGGGTCGGCTTCGACCAGCGCGACAACACGCCGCGACCGCCATCGGTGCTGGTCGGTGAGCTGCTCGACACGCTCGAGCAGGGCTGGCGGCCCGCCGCGACGTCGGGCGAGCTTGGCGACGAAGCCGCGCTGGTGGCGAGGCTGGTCGAGGCCCATCCCTTGCAGCCGTTCTCGCGGCGCTACTTCCAGGCCGACGATTCGCGTTACACCTTCGATACCAGCTGGCAGCCGCTGCATCTGCCAGCGCCGACATCGCCAGCGGATACCGCGGTCGATGGCGGAAAGACCGGCGCCGAGGTCCTGCCGCGCACCACGTCGGAGACCGCGCCGCTGCCGGCAGAAGCGCTCGGCCTTGTCGATCTGCAGCGGTTGCTGCGTCGACCGTGGAGCGTCTATCTCGGTCGGCTGGGCGTCCGCTTTCAGGAACCGGCGGTGCCCGACGAGGACAGCGAGCCGTTCATCCTCGACGCGCTGGAAGACCATACGCTCAAGCGCGAGCTGCTTGACGCCGGCCGCCGTCACGAGCCGTTGGTGCAGGTTGCCGATCGGCTAAGGCTGGCCGGTCGCTTGCCCGCGGCGGGGTTCGGTCTGGCGATGATCGAGCCGCCGCTCAAGCGCCTCCAGACCCAGCTGGAAAGCTGGCATCGTCGGATCGATAGCGCTGAACCGCTGACGCCGCCGATGCTCCGATTGGCGATAGAGGAAACGCCCGACTGCCCGGCGTTGGCGCTGGAGGCGCGTGTCGACGGCCTCTACCGGGAGGCGGACGACAGCCTGAGTCTGGTAACGCTGGAAACCAGCCATTTCGGCCACTTCAAGCCGGAAGGTCAGAACTCGGGCGAAGGCCCGTGGAAAAAACTGGGTAAACCGCACCGGCTTTTTGACGGTTATGCCCGCTGGCTGCTGGCCAACGCGAGCGCTGACGCGCCGTGCCGCTTGACGGCGATTTTCGAAGACCGCTGGTTGGAGTTTCCGGCGCTGGAGAGGGCGGAAGCGCAGGCGAGTCTAGGTCACTGGCTTCGCACCTGGTGGCGGGCCTGGTGCGCGCCGCTGCCGGCCAGCGGCGCGCTGGCCAGGACGCTATGGAGCCTGGCCGACAGCTCGGCGCTGGCAGGGCTGACAGCGGGTGAAACGCTCGACTCCGGTTGGCGCGATCGGCTCGCGCAGGAGTACGACGAGGGCGGCTTCGGGACGCCATCGCTGGTTCAGCGGGAGGGTAGCCTCGGCCAGCTGTGGCCGGATTTCGAGACGTTCGAGGCGGCGGGTGGCGTCGGCGAGAGCGTGGCGCACTATCAACCGATACTGGAGACCTTGTTGCGCGCGTCCCAGCAGATTCACTCCCGCGCGGTGGCAGTTCCATCATCATCGACATCGACATCGACATCGACATCGACTCGATCTCGGGGGGGATCAGCAGGATGAACGATGCCACCGATGGAAACACGGCTGAAGAAACCGTTCCGCTCGAACTCGTCGGCCTGCCGCTGACTGGACCTCACCTGATCGAAGCCAGTGCCGGCACCGGCAAGACATTCACCCTGGCCGCCCTGTACGTCCGACTGGTGCTGGGCCCGCTGCCGGGGCGCGAAGCGGTGGACTTCCCCCGTCCGCTGACGCCGCCGGAGATTCTGGTGGTGACCTTCACCGAAGCCGCCACCGCCGAGCTGCGCGGGCGCATCCGGGCGCGCCTCAAGCAGGCCCGTGACTGGCTGCTGTCAGGCGTCGCGGATCGCCAAGATCCGGTGCTGGCCGACCTGCTGGCGCCGCTGGCCACGGCCGGGGAAACCGCCTGTCGCAGCGGTGCCCGCCGCCTGGATCAGGCGGCCCGGCTGATGGACGAGGCGGCGATTTTCACCATCCACGGTTTCTGCCAGCGCATGTTGACCCGCCACGCTTTCGATGCCGGCGCGCGGTTCTCCGCCGAGCTGCTGCAGGACGGCCAGACCCTGCTGACCCAAGCGGTCGAGGATTACTGGCGGTGTGAGTTCTATCCGCTCGACGAGCGCTGGCAGCGCCAGATCCGCGCGCAGTGGAGCGGGCCTGAAGCGCTGGCGTCCGCGCTTCGACCGCTGTTGAAGGACGGCGAGCCGCAGCCCCTTTGGGTCGCCGGTGAGGCGGTGGAGTCGCCGCCATCGCTGACCGCGCTGTTCGCCGAGCTGGAAAGCGGATTGGACCAACGGGAGTCCATCGAGGCGGCGCTGATCGAAACCTGGGATCGCGACGTCGTCGCCTCGCTGATGGCCGAGGCGTTTCGCAACGGCGTCCTCAACAAGAGTCGGTTCAAGGCGGAAGAGCTGGAGGAGCGGCTGGCCGGATTCGAGAACTGGTTGGCCCAGGGCGAGTTCGATGCCACCGAGGAGATTACCGACAGCAGCGGTCGCTTCTGGCTGAGTCAGGAGAAGCTCGAAGGCGCGGTGGTCAAAACCGCCACTCAGAAAGGGCATGCCGCGCCGGCGCATCCCTTCTTTGGCTATCTCGACCGTCTCGAGGCCCACGGCCGGCCGTTCGATGCGATCGCCAGGCAGGTACTGGTGCATGCGCGTGATCGGATCGCGGTGAGCTTCGCCGCCGACAAGCGGCGTCAGGGGCTGTGGGAGTTCTCGGATCTGCTCAACGATCTCGATGCGGCGCTGGCACGGCCGGCGGCATTGGTGCAGCCGCCGGGCGGCGGGGAGGCCGCGAAGAGAGACGACAGTGCGCCGCTGCGGCTGGCGGCGCGCATCCGCCATGAGCTGCCGGTTGCGCTGATCGACGAGTTCCAGGACACCGATCCGGTCCAGTATCGGATCTTCTCGAACCTCTACCGCGCGCCCGAGAGCGATCCTGCAACGACGGCGTTTTTGATGATCGGGGATCCCAAGCAGGCGATCTATGCCTTTCGCGGTGCCGATATCCATACCTATCTTCGGGCGCGCCGTGCGACCCCGAGCCGCTTCACGCTGATGCGCAACTTCCGCTCGACCCAGGCCATGGTCGAGGCCACCAACGCGCTGTTTCAACGCCATCCGCGACCTTTCGGCAGCGACGAGATCCCGTTCGTCGCCGTCGAATCGAATCCCAAGTCGACGCAGCTGGTCGATCGCGACGGGCGGCCGGTCGAGGCGCTGGGCGTGTGGTGGCCGGATACCGAGCGTCATACCCGCAACGACTACCAGAACGTGATGGCGTCGACGACGCGGGCCGAAGTGCAGCGGTTGCTGGAAGGGCAATGGCGATTCGAAGGCGCGCACGGCGAGCGGCCGGTACAGCCCGCCGATATCGCCATTCTGGTTCGGCACGGGGGCGAGGCCCTCAAGGTTCGCAGCGCCCTCGCCGAGGGCGGGATTCGCAGCGTCTACCTGAGCGAACGTTCGAGCGTGTTCGACACGCCGCAGGCGTTCGAGCTGCTGCAGCTGTTCGAGGCCGTGGCCCAGCCGCGTCAGGACGCCAGGCTCAAGGCCGCGCTGGCAACCAAGCTGCTCAACGAGTCGCCACAGGCACTGGAACCGCTGCTGGCCGACGAGCTGGCGTGGGAGCGCGAGGTCGAGCGCTTCAGCGACTACCATCGCCAGTGGCAGCGGCGCGGCGTGCTGCCCATGCTGCGCACGGTGATGCGGGACTTTCGTATCGCCGAGCGTCTTGCCCTGCGTGTCGATGGCGAGCGGGCCCTGACCGATCTGCTCCATCTCGGCGAGCTGGCGCAGAACGCCCAGCAGCGACTCGACGGCGAACAGGCGCTGCTGCGCTGGTGGCATCGGGCGCTGCAGGAGGGCGTCGAGACGCTGGACAGTCAGGCGCTCAGTCAACGCCTGGAAAGCGACGAGGATCTGGTTCGGGTGATCACGGTGCACAAGTCCAAGGGGCTCGAATATCCCATCGTGCTGCTGCCGTTCATCTGCTCGCACCGCCCGGCGGAGCCCGACCGACAGACCGGGTTGCTGGCGCTGAGGCCACCGAAAGGCGAGGGCAGTGTTCTGGTGGCCTCGCCTGACGATGCCCAGAAACGCGAAGCCGATCTGGCCCGTCTCGACGAGGACGTGCGTCTGCTCTATGTCGCGCTGACTCGCGCCGCATTCGCCTGCCGACTGGGTGTCGCCCAGGTCGGCCGGGGGCGAGGCAAGAGCGGCTGTCTGCACGAGACGGCGCTGGGGCGACTGCTCGGCAGCGACAAGGCGGACGACGGCGCGGCGCTGCTGGAACGGCTGCGGGAAGGCCAGCGCGCGGGCTGGCTGGCGATCGAGCCGCTGCCCGAAATGCCGGATCACCGGCTGCGGATGGCGGCGATCGCCCCGCCAACCAAACCGGCGCGAATCTTCGACGGCCAGATCGACGATGACTGGTGGATTGCCTCCTATACCTCGCTGATCGCCGATGCCCGCCGCGCCACGGGCGATGAGGATGCCGCTGCCGCCGGTGAGGATCTGCCGGCGACGCTGGACATCGAGGTCAGTCGCGAGCGTGACCCGATACCGCGCCCCAGTATTCGCACGTTGCTGGATTTTCCGCGAGGCCCGCGACCGGGTACCTTTCTGCACGGACTGCTCGAAATGCTCGATTTCGATCGGCTGGGGGATCCCGATTATGCGGCAACGGTGCGCCGCGACATCGAGCGACGCCTGGCGATGAGCGGTTTCGACGCGGATTGGGCGCCGCTGCTGCAGGCGTGGCTACTGGAGCGGCTGCGACTGCCGCTGGTGAGCGTCGATGGTCACACCGTGCGTCTCGACCGGCTCGAGGCGTGGCGCACGGAGCTCGAGTTCTGGCTGCCGGCGACGGCCGCCTGGAGCGAACCGCTGGATCGGCTCGTCACCCGGCTCGAGCCGTTGCCGGGACAGCGACCTCGATTGGCGCCGCGCAAGCTCAATGGCATGCTCAAGGGCTATATCGATCTGGTCTTCGAAGCCAACGGACGCTGGTACGTGCTCGACTGGAAGTCCAATCATCTGGGCGACGATCCGGCGGATTATCAGGGCGAGCGGTTGGCGGCGGCGATGGTGGAACACCGTTACGACCTGCAGTACGTGCTTTACGTGCTGGCACTGCACCGTCTGCTCAAGTCCCGCCTCGAAGACTACGACTATGAGCGGCATATGGGCGGCGCCTGCTACGTCTTTCTGCGGGGGCTTTCCGAGCTGGCGCTCTTTACGGCGCCCGAAGCTGCGCCGAGGGTTTACATGGCGCCCGAAGTCTTTGCCGCGAACGGCGTGTTCCATCGTCGCCCGGATCGTGCGCTGATCGAGGCGCTGGATGCGTGGCTGGAAGGTAACCCCGAGCCGGCGAGAGCCTTGTTGCGCCAGCCAAAGGAGATTGATCGATGAGCCGCCGGCCAACGTCGCACCAGCCCGATCGGAAGCCAGATTCGAGCGCCGGGGAGGCGGATCAGTTCTCGTTGGCGCTCGATGCCGACGAACCCGCGCTGACGCGGGAGGGCGTAGCGAGGACAGCCCTCACCCGCGCAACGCTGTTCGAGACGTTGGCGTTGTGGGTGGAACTCGGCTGGTTGCGCCAGCTCGATCGCCATTTCGCGATCTTTTTGGCCGACCGCGACCCCCAGGCCGATCCGCTGGTGTGGCTGGCCGCAGCTCTGGCCAGCCATCAGCTGGGCCGAGGCCATGTCTGCCTGTCGCTGTCACGCGTGCTGGCTACGCCGCGCTCGGCGCTGTCGCTGCCGCCGCTGGAGGGTGGCGGCGAGCCGGCACAAGCGGTCGTGCTGCCGGAGTCGCTGCTCGACGGCATCACGCTGGCGGGCTGGACCGCCGCTCTGACTGCCTCTTTCACTGTCGCCATGGCGCGGGAGGCCTCGGGGTCCGCGACACCGCTGGTGCTCGACGGCGAACGTCTCTACCTGCGCCGCTACTGGCAGGCCGAGAGCGCGGTCGCGGGACACCTGCGTCGGCGTCTGGGCCAACCGCTGGCCGTGGCCGACGACCTGGCCGAACGGTTGCAGGCGCTATTCGCTGGCAACGCGCGCCAGGGCGACGAGCCCGACTGGCAGCGTGTGGCGTGCGCGCTGGCGCTTCGCCAGCGGCTGACGATCATCTCCGGTGGTCCCGGTACCGGCAAGACCACCACCGTGACGCGACTGCTGGCGCTATTGCAGCAGCAATCGCTGGCGCGTGATGGCGAGGCGCTGCGTATCCGGTTGGCGGCACCTACCGGCAAGGCGGCCGCCCGACTCTCCGAGTCGATCGCCAGCGCCGTCGGCCGGCTCGATGTCACGGAGGTCGTGCGCGACGCGATTCCGCAGCAGGCGCAGACGCTCCACCGGTTACTGGGGGCGCGACCGGATACTCGCCATTTCCGTCACCATGCCGACGCGCCGCTGAGTCTCGATCTGCTGGTGGTGGACGAAGCCTCGATGGTCGATCTGGAGATGATGGCCGCGCTGCTCGAGGCGATGCCGACGGATGCCCGTCTGATTCTGCTCGGTGACAAGGATCAGCTGGCCTCGGTCGAGGCGGGCTCGGTGCTGGGAGATCTGTGCACCGGGGCCAATGTTGCCGACGGTGCGGGCTATTCCGAGCCGACTCGACGATACCTTCAGTCGATGGCCGGTGAGAATCTGCCCGTTGCCGCCGAGACCAACCCGCTGGCAGATCATGTCGCCATGCTGCGCAAGAGCTTTCGCTTTCACGAGGACAGCGGTATCGGCGCCCTCGCCAGGGCGGCCAACGGCGGTGACGGACGCGGCTTTGTCCAGGTGCTGAAAGAGGGCTTCAAGGACCTGGCGACGCTGGATATCGATGCTGCCGCTTTCGAGCGAGCCGTCGTGGCGGGCTATCGGGATCTGTTCGAAGCGGTGCGGGCCGGCGACGATTCGTCATCGATACTGGCGCTGCAGAGCCGTTTTCAGGTGCTGTGCGCGCTACGTCGGGGTCCTTGGGGCGTCGAGGGATTGAACGAGCGGGTCGCGCAGGCGTTATGGCACCAAGGCTGGATTGCGCGTACCGAAGGCTGGTTCGCCGGGCGCCCGGTGATGGTGACGCACAACGATCCGCAACTGGGCCTCTACAACGGCGACCTGGGGCTGACGCTGGCCGACGAGGCCGGGCGGCTGCGCGTCTGCTTCCCTCACGGCGATGGCGTGCGCCAGGTGCTGCCATCGCGACTGGATGCCGCAGTGACCGCCTTCGCCATGACCGTGCACAAGTCCCAGGGGTCGGAGTTCGAGCACGTACTGTTCGCGCTGCCGGCGCGGAGCAATCCCATCGTCACGCGGGAGCTGATCTACACTGGCATCACCCGAGCCCGCTTGCGGCTGACGCTGGCGCTGGCGCAAGGCGGCGACGAGCGGATGCTGCGCGACGCCGTGGCGCGGCAGGTGGTTCGAGACAGTGCGATCGCGACGCGGTTGCTGAAGGATTCCAGGGCATTAAACCGAACCGATTCGTCTGGGAGCGAAGTATGAGCGTCCACCAATGGCAGGATCTGACCAGCACGGAGATTGCCCGACTGGCCGGCGGCGCGACGGTGGCGGTGTTGCCGCTGGCGGCGATCGAGCAGCATGGGTCTCATCTGCCACTGTCAACCGATCTGGATATCGGGCTGGGGCTGCTCGAGGCGGCCATGGCGCAGCTCGGGTCGACGCAGGACGTGATCGTGCTGCCGCCGCTGGCGCTGGGTTCGAGTCTCGAGCACACCGACTTCCCGGGTACGCTGAGCTTGATGCCGGAGACGGCAATGCGCGTGATCGAAGCGCTGGGCGAGGCCGTCAATCGTGCCGGCATTCGGCGTCTGGTGCTGTTCAACAGTCACGGGGGCAACAAGGCGGTCATCGATTTGGTAGCACTCAAGCTGCGTGCGGCCCACGCCATGCTGGTGGTCAAGGCCAACTACTTTCGCTTCGCGCCGCCGCCGCAGGCGCTGCCCGCCAAGGAGTTGCGGCACGGCTTGCACGGCGGTGCCCTGGAAACCTCGATGATGCTGCATCTTGCGCCGGCCAAGGTCCGGATCGAACAGCTGGCCGATGCCGTCTCCGAGGGAAGCCTTCGCGAACAGTCGGGTGCGACGCTGGGCCCTGAAGGCGACGCCGGCTATGCCTGGATGGCACAGGACCTGCATCCCAGCGGCGTCACCGGCAATGCCGCGCTGGCCAACGCCGATATCGGACGTCGTTTGGTCGAGCATTTCAGCGCGCGGCTGGCGACGGTGATTGAAGAGGCGGGGCGCTTCGATCTGGCCACGTTGCGCGGCCCGACCCCGGACGGGATCTGACGAACCGGCGTCTTCGGACGCCGGGGGTCTGTTGCGACAAGATAGCAGGTGACCGGTTAGCGTCCGTCAGCGTGCCACGGGTCTCCTGAGCGAGGCTGCCGGGCCGCTTTCGCCGTCATTCAGCACCTCTTCCAGCCAGTGGCCGGCGCGCTTGGCCTTGGCATCCAGATAGCGCCGGTTCTGCTTGGTCAGCTTGCCGTAGACGCCGCGACGGTTGACAACTTCGACGCCGCCCTGGTCCATGGCGGCGATCTTCTCTGGGTTGTTGGTCAGCAGTTCGATGCGGGTAACCTTGAGCTGCTCGAGCATCTCCAACGCCACTTCGTAGGTGCGCTCGTCCTCGCCGAAGCCGAGTACCTGATCGGCATCCACCGTGTCCAGCCCGCCATCCTGCAAGGTGTAGGCGCGCAGCTTGTTGGCCAGGCCGATACCGCGGCCTTCCTGGGCGAGATAGAGCAGTACGCCACCGCCGCGTTCATCGATGGTACGCACGCTCTCGCGCAGCTGTTCACCGCAGTCGCAGCGCAGACTGCCGAAGAGGTCGCCGGTCAGACAGGCCGAATGCAGGCGCACCGGGACGGCATCGTTCCACTCGCCGGGCTCGCCGATGACGATGGCGATGTGTTCGCGCATGCCGTCCGCCTCCCGGAACATCACGAACTTGGCGCGTTCGGCGTGAGACAGCGGGATTTCCGCATCGCTGGTGCGTTTGAGAAAACGCGAGCGGGTTTCCGAGTAGGCACCGATCTGCCCGGCGGCAACCGCCAGCACGGTGCCGTCGGCGATCAATGCCTCTACCCTGGCGCGCTGGATCTCGCTGACCTCGGCGACGATCGCGGCCGGAATGAGCAGGCCGATGCGCATCAGATCCAGCGCCGCCTCGCTGCCGCTGGTGGCGGCGAGCGGCCGGCTTTCCCGCGGCAAGCGCTGCTGCTCGGCGCTGGCCCAGGCGACGACCTGTTGCGCCCGGTCGGCAGGCGTGATCGGCACCAGCCCGACCCTCGGCTCGAACTCGATGTCGAGCCGTGAAAGACGATGGCGGGTCAACGCAAGGGTAGGCGGGTTGCCACTGATAGCGTGCAGCGCCGCCAGAGCCTCGTCGTCGCAACCCTCCAGCGGGTGAACCATCACGTCGCCGCTGGCAGCGCGTACGAGAACCGGGAGGCCGCGTCGCAGATCGAAAATCGCGCGTTCTACCTGTCGCATGCTCTTCTCCTTATCCTGTCATCCATGATCGATCTCATCCGAGATGCCCATCCATAACCTTGATTGGGTGTCGCCGGCGGTGGCTTCGCTGATCGTCGAACTGCCTCCGCCCAAGGGCCGATTTTTGCTACGCTAGGCTGCCGTCTGGCCAAGGAATGACCATGACTTCTACTCGCACTTCCTCTGCTCGTCCGCCTCCCGTAAAGACTCCGCAGGCCTGGAACTGGATTCGCCGCGTCGCCGGCATGACCCGCCATGGGGTTTTTGACGGCACCCTCATCGACGCAGGATTTCGGCTCGATGTCGATGCCCGAGGTGACTGGCGCTGCAGCCATGAGGTCGACGAGGAGGCTGCGCAACTGCTGTCGATCTGGCTGCCATGGTGCATTGCGGACGTCACCCAGGGCGCGCGCGTCATCGCGCAGATCGGCCAGAGTCTGGATGGCCGGATCGCGACGGCCAGCGGTGCTTCCCATTACGTCACAGGAGCACAGAGCCTGGTTCATCTTCACCGGCTGCGGGCGCTGGTCGATGCGGTAGTGGTGGGCGCCGGCACGGTCGTTGCCGACGACCCGCAGTTGACCGTGCGTCATGTCGAGGGCGACAACCCGCTGCGGGTGGTGCTCGATCCCCGAGGCCGGGTGCCGGCAGAACGTGGTGTCTTCCGCCAGCCGGCGGCACCGACCTGGCATCTCGTCAACGAGGGCGTTGCCGGTCACGGCAGTGCGGATCACGTCAGCGTCCATCCGCTGAGGCCGCGGCCGGAGGGGTTCGATCCCGTGCAGGTCATCTCGCTGCTGGCCGAACAAGGGCATCGCCGGATTCTGATCGAGGGCGGCGGGCTCACGATTTCGCGCTTTCTGCAGGCGGGCTGTCTCGACCGCCTGCACAGCGTTGTCGCGCCGATGCTGATCGGTTCCGGTCGGCCGTCGCTGACGCTGCCGGAGATCGACACGCTGGATGGCGCGCTGCGACCGGCCTGTCGCTATTTCCGACTGGGCGACGACATGCTGTTCGATCTGGATCTGCTCGATCGCGACACGACGGAGGCGTGATTTCATCCGCAATGCCCTCCCGTGGCGGCTTTTTCTCGAGCCGGGGTCGGCATTGTCGCTGACCCGGACGCTCCTCGACGGATCCGGGTCTCCCGCAGAAGCACCGCCAATCCCGGAAGGCTGGCGGCAAGGATCAGCAGGCCATAAGTCACGGACAGCGCCACGCCCTCTTGCGCGGGAAGGCCGGCCAGCGGCCAGATCAGGGCGGCGGCGCCTTCGCGCAGTCCCCAGCCGGCGATCGTCAGTGGAACCGCCATCGCCATCAGCAGCGGCGGAATCAGTGGCAGCAACTCCGGGAGCGGTCGTTGCAGTCCCAGCGCCTGGGCGGCGCAGAGAAAGACCGCGACATAGGTGGCGATGACCAGCAGCGAGCTGAACAACTGTGCCGGCCACACCGAAACCGCCAGCAGGGCGCGCTTGACGTCATGGCCGAACGTGGCCAGGGCCGGCCAGGGCCGCCGTTTCAGCCCTGTCAGGATGCCGCCGCCCAGCAGCAGCGCCGCCAGCAGGATCCATGGCCCGGTCGTGCCATGCGCCTGCCACGAGTCGATGATGGCCCTGCGTAGCGCCGGCGAGAGGACGACGGCGACAGCTGCAACCAGCAGCAGCGCGATCTGGCCGGAGGCGCGTTCGATGATGACGGCACGGATCGCCGGGCCGGACGTCGATGAGGTCGCGGTTTCGGACGGCGTTTGCGTGTTGCCGTGGCGCCAGGCCCGGGCGGCATCGCCCACGACGCCACCCGGCAGGATCTGATTCAGGAATGTCGCCAGGTAGTATTCGCGGATGGCGGTGGGCCACGGCAACCCGATGCCGACCTGATGCGCCGTCATCCGCCAGCGCCAGGCCGAGAGTACGACCTGGGGAACGCCGATCAGTACGGCCACGACGACCCAGCCCGGCGACAGGTCGCCGAGCCGATCCAGCAGCTGTCGAGTATCCAGCTGCCAGGCGAGTACGCCCAATAGCGCCAGCGTGAACGCCAGGCGCAGGGCGGGCAAGAGCCAGCGGTTCACGCTGGCGCTCCCACGCCGTCGCTTTCCGGCGGTGTGGCGAACAGGTCGCGGTGTCCGACGGTCAATGTCAGCTGTTCGCTCATCAGCCCCTCGAGACGCTGGGTATGCCAGCGCTCGATGCGACGGCTCTGCTGCGGCAACTGTTCGTCCAGCGCGCTGCGCCAGCCGGCCAGCAGGGCTTCAGCCAGCGGCAGGGATTCAGGCCCGAGACGCCAGGGCGAAGTGGCTTCACGGACGTGATAGCCGCGGCGGTGAAGACTCTCGCGAAGATGGCGTGGCGCTTGCGTGCCCATGGCCGAGCCACTGCCCTTGTCGCGGCGTTGATGCGCTTCCAGCGCGGCCAGCATGAACTGGTCGTCATCACTGAACAACGGGGCACCGCTGGCGTCATGAAAGCGAATATGGCCATCGACGCTGAGCGCGAACAGCACCGCGCAATTGTTGATATGGCAAGTCTCGGCCAACGCGTCGGCGTCCGCGGTCGTCAGCAGATCGAACAGTGCCGAGGCCGTGACCAGATCGGCGCCCTGAAGACCGTGTTTCCAGGCATCCACCAGACTCAGTTCCCGGGTCTCGAGGTGGATCGGCTGACCGTCGGCGCTGACGAGCGGCTCGCAGCGCAGCCTCGCGTGAGCCAGCAGTTCAGCGTCGTGATCGATCAGGCGCCAATGCTGGGCGCCGTGGAGCCGCGGCGCCAGATAGCGCAGATTCGAGCCGCTGCCGCATCCCAGGTCCACCAGCGTGCGCTGGATCTCCAGCGCGCGGACCGGCGTGGCACGTCGCGAGAGCCAGCGATCGGCGGCATGGGTGAGCTGGGCATCCCTGGCCCGATGGTCGGCGGGCTCGCGCAAGGTCAGCCATTGATCGCTGAACAGGGCGTCGGCGGACGGCGGCATCGACATCAGCGCATCGCTCCCGTCGACCTGGCACGTTTCATTGCCTCGCCGAACGCCTCGGCGGCGGTTTGCCAGTTGCCGAGCCTATCGCGAATCTCTCGGGCACCCTGGCAATAGCGTTGGCGGGTTTCCGGTTCCTCCAGCATCCGCTTCAGGGCGTCGCGAAGCGCCGTCACATCCCCCGGGGGCACCTTGATACCGGCAGCATCCGGCAAGGTGTGAGCCAGGGCGCCGCCGGACGTGGTCACGACAGGGAGACCGTGGGCGAGGGCTTCGGTAATCACCATGCCGTAACCCTCGTAATGCGAGGGCAGCACGAACAGATCGGCCTGTCGATAATGGGCGGCCAGGCTTTCACGGGTTTGGGCGCCGAGCAGATGGATGCGCTCGCCCAACTGATGCCCGTCGATCGCCTCTCGCACCTTGTCGACATAAGCCTCGGCACGATCGAGCGCGCCGATCAGATCGCACTGCCATGACAGCGCAGTCAGGCCGGCCAGCGCTTCGACCAGCAGATCCTGGCCCTTGCGCGGCGTGACCGTAGCGATACACAGAAGCCGTGGAGTTCCGCTGCCGTCGCCGCTCGCCAGCTCTCCGGTTTCCACCCCCGGTTCGATGACGGCTATCTTTTCCGCCGGCACATCGAAATCGGCCAGTCGGCGGGCGGTGTAGACACTGGTGACGATGACGTTGCCGGCGGCAGCCAGAGCGCGGGTTTCGCTGATCCGAAAGCGCTGCTGCTCGGGCGCACCCAGGCCGGTTTCGTCGGCGAGCGGATGATGTATCAGCGCCGTGATCGACAGTCGCGAGGCGTGACGCTCGACGATCGCCGGCAGTCCGCCCAGCGCGAGCCCGTCGATCACCGCCTGACTGCCATCCGGCAGCGCGGTCAGGGCGCTATCCAGGGCGTGCGATGCGACGGCATCCGGCTCGGGGAAGCGGCCGTCGACTCCGACGACATCGATCTTCCAGCCGCCGTTGCGCAGCGTCTCGACGATACGCGCGTCGTAGACGTAGCCGCCGGTCAACTGACCAGGATCGCCGGCGACGATCAGGGTGAAATCGCTCATAGGCCCCCTTCATAGCTTGCCCAGGCGACGTGCGACTCATGCAGCGTGACGGCCAGCGCGGTGAGATGGCGAGCGCCATCGCCCAGCTCGCCATCGCGGATGGCATGGGACAGACGGTCGAACACGACCTTGGCCATGAATTCGGTCGTGGTGTTGCGACCCTTGAACTCGTCGATCTCGTCGAGATTGTTCAAGGTGAACTCGCCGAGAATGCGTTTCAGAACCTCGCTCGCCAGACCGATATCGACCACCAGATCGTCGGGGTCCAGCTCGGGACGCTTGAAAGTGACGTCGACGACGTAGGTGGCACCGTGCAGTTTCTGCGCCGGGCCGAAGGTTTCGCTGTTGAAACTGTGGGCGATCATCATGTGATCGCGGACGGTCAAACTGAACATTGTTGTCGCTCCTTGACGAGTGCGTCCTCGTTGCATGATTCGTTCGATCCAGCCACTGAATCGCTGATGCACTACGGCGACGAGTTCAATGGCTTTACGCGGTATCAGCCATAGTGGATGCGTTGGCACAGGGTATCGTCTTCGCGCTGACTCAGTCGCTTCAGCGTTTCGGGCAAGTCTCTGAAATGGCTTTCACCGCTGATCAGCACGTCCAGGCAGTCGTGATTGAGCAGCGATAGCGCCAGAGAAAGACGCCGCTTGTGATCCCAGCGGGGGCGATGACCGGGAGAGACGCTACCGACCTGGCTCGACCGCAACGTCAGGCGACGCGCGTGAAATGCTTCACCGAGCGACAGATTGACCTCGCGACTGCCGTACCAGCTCATCTCGAGAACGGTCGCTTCGAATCCCGCCAGCGAGAGGGCGGTCTGCAGGCCATCATTCGAGGCGCTGGCGTGGATGACCAGATCCTGCTCGTCTGCGGCGGTCTGCGGGGTATGGAAGTCGACGCCCAGCGCGTCGCCGAGGAAGCGCTTGCGCTCGTCGATATCGATCAGCTGAACGTGGGCGCCGGGTAGCCGGGCACAGAGCCATGCGACCAGGGCCCCGACCACGCCGGCCCCGACCACGCTGATACGGTCGCCGATGCCGGGGGCGGCGTCCCAAAGCGCGTTGAGCGCCGTCTCCATGTTGGCCCCGAGAACGGCGCGCTGCGGTGGTACATCCGGCGGAAGTGGAACGACGTCGTCGACGGTCACGCGATAATGGGTCTGATGCGGATGAAGGCAGTAGACGTATCGGCCGTGCCAGTCATGTGCGCCCTGTTCGACGACGCCCACGTTGGAGTAGCCGTACTTGACCGGGCCCGGGAAGTCGCCGCTCTGAAACGGCGCGCGCATTCGCTGATATTCGCTGATCGGTACCTGACCATTGAAGACCAGAGTTTCGCTGCCACGACTGATGGCGGAATAGCAGGTTCGCACCATGAGATCGCCGCTGACACTCAACTCGGCCTGGCGAATTTCGCCGGTGCCGTCGCCGAGAGACCAGAAAGCGTGGGCGTAAGGCGTCGTCATTGAGATATCCGCTCCTCGATTGCAGATCTGGATGGCCGGCTCGCTGTTGCGGCGAATGGAGAGGTTGCGCCGAATCGAAGTGCTGCCGTGAGAGGAAGTATGGCAGAGTATGATGATCTAGCATTGTACAGATCATGTACAGGTCAAGATCGAAAAACAGGAATCAGTCAACTCGAGACGTGCCGCGGACCGGTGACGACTTCGGGAAGGCCGAAGGTCTTGGCCGAGGTCCAACGTCAGAGGACCGAAGCTCGCCAGCCACGTGACGGGGGTCGTCATCGGTGGCACTGAACGTTGAGCGCTGACGAGTGAACGGTTCTCGCAAACTGGCCAGCGTGCATCCAGACTTGTACGAGATGCGTAATGGACTTTGACCATCGCAGCCCGAGCGACAGGCGGACGGCGAATGGGACGACGACCATGGTGGGAGGATTCGACGATGCGACATTCATCGGTGCGTATGCCGGCCGCGCCTTCCCGGCGATCCCGATCCATTCGCGGCTGGGCAGAACTGGCAGCGGGGCTGGCGCTGGTGGCTCTGCTGGCCGAGTGGGTACAGTGGGCGTTTTCCGCACCTTCGGGTCTGCGTTTCACGGCTGGCGGGGTCTATGTGGCGATCGCCACGGCCGTGCTCTGGGCGTGGCCCGCGTCGCGCCAGGGCCTGGGCTGGGCCAATCGCATCACGCTGCTGCGCGCCACGCTGATTGCGATCGTCGCCGGCGTGGCGGTCTATCCGGATTTCATTCAGCGTCACGCCGAGGGCATCGCTGCGCTATCGCTGTTGGCGCTGTCGCTGGACGGAATCGACGGATGGGTGGCACGTCGGACCGGCTCCGCGAGCGCTTTCGGGGCGCGCTTCGACATGGAGCTGGATGCGTTTTTCATCGTCGTGCTGTGCACCGCGCTGATCGCCCTGGATAAGGTCGGCGCCTGGATACTGGCTCTCGGGCTGGTTCGCTATGCGTTCGTGATCGCAGGGATGTACTCGCCCTGGCTCAATCGAACCCTGCCCGAGAGCTACTTCCGCAAGACGGTGTGCGTCTGGCAGGTCGCGACGTTGATGGTCTGCCTGCTGCCCTTCGTCTCATCGGCTTGGGCGACCGGTTTTGCGTTGCTCGCGGCGGCGCTGTTGCTGCTCTCCTTCGGGCGGGACATCGTCTGGCTCTGGCGTCGTCGCCCGGTCGACGACACCGGGTTCTGACCCTTCTCGGCTTTGACATCTCTGCCACCCGCGATCCGTTCTCGAATTGGCGCCCAACACAAGGAGGTCTTCATGAGACCAGTACGCTTGCCTGTATTCGCCGCCACTCTGGCACTGATCGTGTCGGGGGCGATATCGACGGCACAAGCCGAACCGAAACGCTTCGAGATCGATCCCGACCATTTCACCATCGCTTTCATGGTGGATCATATGGGTTACGAAAATCTGCTGGGGCAGTTTCTGAAAGGCGAGGGCAGTTTCGTTTACGACCGCGAGACGCAGACGCTGAGCGAGGCCGATGTCACGATTCAGGCCGCTAGCGTCTTCACCAACCTCGATGCCCGTGATCACCACGTTCGCGGTGGCGATTTTCTGGATGCCGAGGATCATCCACGGCTGCATTTCGTGGCAACCGACTTCGAACCGTCCTCCTCGACTACCGGTAGGCTGAACGGGGAACTCACCATGCTGGGGCGCACCGAGCCGGTAACGCTGGATGTCACGCTGAACAAGGATGAGGTCTATCCGTTCGGGCATGGACGCCCCACCTTGGGTCTGTCGGTGCGTGGGGCACTCGACCGCAGCGACTGGGGAATGGATTACGGCGTCGGCAACGGCATGGTCGGCGATCACGTCACCCTGATCTTCGAACTGGAAGCCTTGGAGCAAGATGGCTCGCCTTGATGGCGTGATGGCTTTACGATCCCAGGATCTTCTTTACCGATCCATTCATTATCAAGGGCACTCATGGCGCAGGACGCTTTCACGCTCGTCGGCGAGCGAATCGAGCCCGGCACTCGTCGCCAGGTCGATGTTCCGGTCGCCAAACTCTACACCCACGCGCCAATGCACATACCGGTCGAGGTGGTTCATGGGCGCCAGCCTGGCCCGGTGCTGCTGGTCTGCGGCGCGATCCACGGGGACGAGCTCAACGGGGTCGAGATCGTCCGTCGACTGCTGAGGTTGCCCAACCTCTCGCGGCTTCGGGGAACGCTCATCGCCGTTCCTGTCGTCAATGTCTTCGGTTTCGTGCAGCAGTCCCGCTACCTGCCTGACCGGCGTGATCTCAACCGCTGCTTTCCGGGCAGCGAGGGCGGGTCGCTCGGCTCGCGAATCGCCGCGCTGATGCGCGAGGAGATGGTCGATCGGGCCACGCACATCATCGATCTGCACACGGGGGCGATTCATCGTACCAATCTGCCGCAGATCCGCTCTCAACTGCGCCAGAATCTCGAAACCCAGGCCATGGCGGAAGCGTTCGGGGTGCCGGTAATTCTGAATGCCGAGTTGCGTGAAGGCAGCCTGCGCGAATACGCCCAGAATCGCGGCGTGCCGGTGCTGACCTACGAGGCAGGCGAGGCGCTGAGGTTCGACGAATGGGCGATCGCGCCGGGGGTGAGAGGAATTCGGCGCGTGATGCGCCTGATCGGCATGCTGCCGGCCGACAGCCGAAGACGGTCCCCGCCGCCGGCGGAAATCGCCAACGGTTCCAGCTGGGCGCGGGCACCGATCGACGGCATTCTGAGACCACGCGTCAGACTGGGCGCGCGGGTCGCCAAGCATCAGTCGCTGGGCGTGGTCGCCGATCCGTTCGGCAACGCCGAGGCGCCGGTGGTCGCGAGTGCCGACGGTATCGTCATCGGCATGAGCAATCTGCCGCTGGTCAACGAGGGCGAGGCGCTATTTCATGTCGCTCGCTATCAGGAGATCGACGATGTCGAGAATGCCGTGGAGAGCTTTCAGTCCCGCTACGAGACTACTGGTTTCTAGCACATGGTTTCCAGTACATGGTTTCCACAACATGGTTTCCAGAACATGGCTTCCAGAATGCAGTATCCGGGATGCGACTTCTAGATCGCTTCCATCGATTCGCGCTCTTCCACCAGGCCCACGGCGTCATCGTAGATTCTGATCCCGGCGCCGTCCCGGTGAGCGTGCTCCGACAGATGACGCCGGAAACGGCGACCTCCCTTGCACCCCTGAAACAGCCCCAGCAGATGCCGCGTCACATGGTTGAGCTTGGCGCCCTCGGCGAGACGTTCGATCACGTAGGGTCGATAGGCGCGAGCCACGTCATGCCGTGTCAGGGCCGGCGAATTCTCGCCATAGAGTGCGCTGTCGACACCGGCCAGTAGCCAAGGGTTCTGATAGGCTTCGCGGCCGACCATCACGCTATCGACTCCCTTGACCAGATGCGTCTGGCACGCTTCCAGCGTCTTTACGCCACCGTTGATGCCGATATGCAGTGTCGGATGGCTGGCCTTGAGCCGGTAGACCCGTTCGTAGTTGAGCGGCGGCACGTCGCGATTCTGCTTGGGGGAGAGCCCCTGCAGCCAGGCCTTGCGCGCATGCACGATGAAGGTCTCGCAGCCGGCCGCCGCCACCTGTTCGACGAAGCGTTCGAGATCGGCGTCCTCGTCCTGGTCATCGATGCCGATACGGCATTTCACCGTGACCGGGATCGAGACCGCGCGGCGCATCGCTGTCACGGCCTCGGCGACCTTGTCGGGATATCCCATCAGACAGGCGCCGATCATGTTGTTCTGCACCCGATCACTGGGGCAACCGACGTTCAGGTTGACCTCGTCGTAGCCCCACGCTTCGGCGATGGCCGCGCACTCGGCCAGTTCCACCGGGTCGCTACCGCCCAGTTGCAGCGCCAGTGGATGCTCGACCCCGCTGTAGCCCAGGAAGCGCTCTCGCGGTGCGCCGTGCAGTATCGCGCCGGTCGTGACCATCTCGGTATACAGCAGCGCTCGCCGCGTGAGACATCTCGCCAGCGCGCGATAGTCCCTCGTCGTCCATTCCATCATGGGGGCAACGGAGAAGGTGCGATCAAGCTTTGGCGCGGCAGCGCTGGATAGAAGGTCAGTCATGGCATCGAGGTCATGTTGGATAGCTTGGCCGCCGGATTCTGAATATCGGGATAGTCACTGCTGAATATCGCGATGGAGACGTCAGTAACGTCGGCGCATTATGGGGCGCGGGAGTGTCGCATATTTTTGCAGGTTCTGCATGGCGCGCTCCCGAACTCAAGTCGCTCGGGAGCGTGCCGATAAAGCAATCACCAGATGGTCTGCGGTGCGGGTCAAGCAACAGTAACCGGGCCGGTATCCGGCATCGATGAGCCGGATCTCTATCGCTTCGTGTCGCTTCCCCGCGACGGCTTCGACCCGTTGTACATGGCGGCTTTCACTGTGTGCGATCGGGTCGCTTTTTCTCGATGATTCTCAACCCTATTCAAACCGAATGCTTCAGAGCCTGCATCTCGGATTCAGGCCTTCGTCAACGGTGCCCATCGGGCTGGATTGGATATTCACTGGAGTGTCGCAAGGTAAGCATGACTGCGTCGACTGAAGACCGAAATGGTGCCCGGAGTCGGACTTGAACCGACACGACCTAAAGGTCGAGGGATTTTAAATCCCTTGCGTCTACCGATTTCGCCATCCGGGCCGACAGTATCCGGTCAATCTATCCGGTAACCTTTTTGATCAACAAGGCGCCGGTTGACCTGAGGGAAGCGACCGAATCACGGGGATTCGATGCAAAGAAGAAGTGGAGGCTGGAGTCGGAATCGAACCGGCGTACACGGAGTTGCAGTCCGCTGCATAACCACTCTGCCATCCAGCCTTTCATCGATTGGCCAAAACTGCCGCTGGACCTGGTTTTGCCAGTGCCATCTGCGTCAATTCAGTAAAATCGAAATTTGTGTTCCTGAGCAGGAAAGAAGATCGACCGGGCTGGCGTTCCAGCTCACGACCCTCGTGACCAATTCATTACACTGTGTGTCTGGAGCGGGAAAGGAGATTCGAACTCCCGACCCTCGCCTTGGCAAGGCGATGCTCTACCACTGAGCTATTCCCGCTGAACACGCCGTCGCATTATAAGGATAAGTTGGTAAGTGTCAAACGCTTATGCCACTTTTCGATCACAACGAACGGGTCAGTTCCGGCCAGGCGGCCTTCAGATACTGAATCATCGACCACAGCGTCAAGCCGGCCGCCGCATAGAGAAGAACGATACCGAGATTGGCGATGAGAGTGTCGGGGGGAAAGCCCAGCAGCAGCAGCAGGGAAATCATCTGTAGCGTGGTCTTGGACTTGCCGATCCAGGAAACCGCCACCCGCTTGCGTTGGCCGATCTCGGCCATCCACTCTCGTAGCGCGGAAATCACGATCTCTCGACCGATGATGACCAGCGCGGGCAGCGTCAGCCACCAGGCCTCGTAGCGTTCGATCAGTAGTGCCAACGCGACGGCGACCATGACCTTGTCCGCGACCGGATCGAGAAAGGCGCCGAACGGCGTGCTTTGATTCCAGCGCCTGGCCAGGTAGCCGTCCAGCCAATCGGTAATGGCGGCCAGCCCGAACAGGGCTGCCGTCACCAGCAGGCTCCAGGAATAGGGTAGGTAGAACAGCACCACCATGAGTGGGATGAACACGATTCTTGCCATGGTGAGCATATTGGGGATGTTCATCGTGCCGCTAGCGTCCTTACTGGGGAGTGAAAGTCGGGCATTTTACGCCTGCCGCGTGCGCTCATCCATGGAGCGCCTGATGAATGGTAGCTGCCATCTGTTCATTGATCCCGGGAACGCGTGATAGATCGTCTCTGGTTGCCTTGCGCACGCCCTGAAGACCACCGAAGAAGCGTAACAGTTCTCGCCGACGTTTCGGTCCGACGCCAGGAATATCCTGGAGCGTGGAGGTGCGACGTTGTTTGTCCCGCCGTTGACGGTGGCCGGTGATCGCGAAGCGGTGGGCTTCGTCGCGGATGTGCTGGATCAGATGCAGCGCCGGCGAACCGGTATCGAGATTGAGGGTGCGATCCACGGTCTCGATGAACAGCGTTTCCAGGCCGGCCTTGCGCGTAGTGCCTTTGGCGACGCCGATAAGCGCGACACCGACGACCTCCAGTTCGACGAGGACTTCCCGGGCCATGTTCAACTGACCCTTGCCGCCATCGACGATCAGAATGTCAGGTAGTTTGCCTTCACCTTTCTGAAGTCGCTTGAAACGTCGTGTCAAGGCTTGGCGCATCGCCGCGTAGTCATCGCCCGCCGCGACGCCCTCGATATTGAAACGCCGATAGTCGGATTTGGCCGGGCCATTGTGGTCGAACACGACACAGGAGGCCACCGTGGCTTCGCCGTGGCTGTGGCTGATGTCGAAACACTCGAGCCGGGCAGGGGGAGCCGACATGTCCAGAGCGTCTCGCAGCGATTCGAAACGCTTGCCCAGCTGACTGCGATTGGCGAGCTGGGTGGCCAGATGCTGCTCGGCATTGGTGATGGCCAGACGGCGCCATTGAGCGCGATGCCCCCGCACCTGAGAGGCCACCCGGATCCGGCGGCCGGCATGTTCGCTCAACGCCTCCTGCAGCAATTCTCTGTCGGTCAGCGAATGCGAGGCGATGATCTCGAGCGGGATCTCCTGGGACTGGCCGAGGTAGAACTGGCTGACGAACTCGCCGAGCAGTTCTTCGGCGGCAAGATCCAGGCCGTTGTCAGGCTGATGGTGCCGTGCGCCCAGCATGCGACCCTGGCGAATGGCCAGCACGCTGATGCAGAGCCCGCCCGGCTGCTCTGCCAGTGCGAAGATATCGGCATCGCCATCGGCATTGTCGACGTACTGCCTCTCCTGCAAGCGCCGCAACTGCTGGACCTGGTCGCGCAGTCGGGCGGCTTCCTCGAAGTCGAGCGCATCGCTTGCCTGCTCCATGCTGGCCGTGAGCTGCTGCGTGACCTGCTCGCTGCGGCCCTCCAGACACATCACGGCGTGCTCGATATCCTGCCGGTAATCGGCTTCGCTGATGTAGTCGACGCAGGGCGCGCTGCAGCGCTTGATCTGGTACTGCAGGCATGGACGATGGCGATGCGCGAACACGCTGTCTTCGCAGTTGCGGATGCGAAAGATCTTCTGCATCAACGAGAGGCTTTCGCGAACCGCGGTAGAGCTCGGGTAGGGGCCAAGATATCGACCATCTCGCCGCTTCTGTCGAACGCGCTTGAACTCGAGCGCCGGATACGAATGGCGATCGGTGACGAAGACATAGGGATAGGATTTGTCGTCGCGCAGCAGGATGTTGTAAGGCGGTCGCAGCTCCTTGATCAAGGTCTGCTCGAGAAGCAGGGCCTCGGTTTCGCTGCGCGTGATCGTGACCTGGATATCCTGAATGCGGGCAACCAGTGCCTGGGTCTTGGTGTTCAGCGCGCCACGAAAGTAGCTGGCCAGTCGCGGCTTGAGGCGTTTCGCCTTGCCGACGTAGAGAACGTTGGCGTGCTCATCGAGCATGCGGTACACGCCCGGCGACTCCGAGACCGACTTCAGGAAGTGCTTGGCGTCGAAACGTAGTGGGGTATCGATCGAGGGTTCGCTCATCCCCGCAGTATATCAAAATCCCGCCCGGGCACCGCGGGGATTCTCCCTTTCGTTTGCGCCGGTCCTGGCTATGTCTGAGGTTCAAAGCCGTCCAGCAGACCATGCCGCAGACCGAGGTGCGTCAGCTCCACGTCGGACTGCACCTGCAGTTTGTCGAATATCCGGTAACGATAGGTATTCACTGTCTTGGGGCTGAGGTTGAGTTGTTCCGATATGTGACTCACCTTGTGGCAGTGAATGATCATCGTCGCGATCTGCAGCTCGCGGTGCGAGAGCTGATCGAATGGACTGCATCGGCCTTCGCTGCGTGCCAGAACGACGCGTTGCGCGATATCCGGGCTGATGAACCGCTTGCCACTTGCTACCTGTCGCACCGCGTCTATCATCAGATCCAGCTCGGTCCCCTTGCTGATGAACCCGGTCACGCCGGAATCGATCAGCCGTTGTGCGGTGCCTTCCTCGACCTGCCCCGTAAGCACGATGATTCGGACGGCAGGTTGGTTCTTGAGCAGCTTGAAAATCGTCTCGAGGCCCCCGATACCCGGCATGCGGATATCGATCATCGCGATGTCCGGCACGTGATCGCGGCAGCCCTGAAGCGCCATTTCTCCGCTCTCGGCTTCGGCAACGACCTCGATATCAGGCTCATTGGCCAATACGCGAGCAATGCTCGTGCGCACCAGATGGTGATCGTCGGCTACTAATACCCTGATCAAGATAACTCCTGGATTCCTGCTGCCCTTGAAACTTCGACGACAACCGATGGACCGGTAAAAGGGTGCGATATAACGCTCCGGCCGCTCTACGTATCGGCCGTACGCCATGGGTTGGGCTGCGCGCCTGTTCAGTGGCTCAACTCACCGATATCCACATCAACTGCAATACATCTACAACAATTTTCTTGCGTCCATACCAATAGCCTACATCGATAACGACATCTTATATCTATATCAATGATGATCTTTCTCGAGTCTGCTAGTGCAACTACTACCCATCATGAAGTGTGCCATGTTCCCCGGCCAAATACTCCCTGTTCGAAGGCCAAATTTGCACGTGGCAACTGCGCGAGTCGAGGGATTGCGGCGGGTTTGGTGAAGCGGCGATCCGGGGTTGACCTCGACCTGCATGGCCCTTATAGTGCCTCGCGTCCTTCGGGGCAGCAGTGGTATGGGGCCTTAGCTCAGCTGGGAGAGCGCAACACTGGCAGTGTTGAGGTCAGCGGTTCGATCCCGCTAGGCTCCACCAAGAATACTTTTCGAAAAGCCGCTGGTGCGCAATGCACCCAGCGGCTTTTTCGTATCCGCGCACTGACGGCTTTTTCGTCATTCGATCAAATCGGATCATTGGAATGGCCGGAATTCTGGCGCCTGGGTCATGTGCAGGTCGAGGCATTGCGGTTGTGGAAACGAATTAGCCTGTCTATCGATGGATCTTCTTCCAATCGCTAGGTCGAGCGTCTCGCAAAATGCGATGGGGCGCCGCCATCAATCTGCGGTGAGTCCTGACCACCCGGAGGCGTTGCGAACCCGTATGCAAGAGTTCTTTTTCGATGTGGTAATCAGACCGGCGGGATCGTCTCGGAAGCACTGGGAAGCGTTGGTGCCGGCTTTGCCGGGGTTGAGGGTAGAGGCCTCGAGCGATATGGAGGTCTTCGAGCGACTCCAGGAACTCATTGTCCCGTTCCTGGCTCGACAGCTCGCGAATGGCGAAAGTGTTCCACGGCAGTCGAGAGTCGGTCACTATATGGGGCGTTATGGTCTGGTTTTCTGGCAGTTCCTGTGGGTTCGTCTCGGACCACTGAGATCGGGTCAGTCCGTCATCGAGCCATTCTTTCCAGATATCGACGAGCTTTTGATGCATCTCGATGGCGACGTCGTCGAGGAGTAGTCATTGCTTGATGCGTGAGCCATAATTTTTGCGCGAGATAAGCAAGAAGAGTTCAACCAAACGCGCAGCGGCCTTGGGGCCAGCATCTTCATTTCTGTTACAGCAAGGCGAGAAAACATGATGCCGGGTGTTCGTTCTCTCAATCGTCACTCCCCGAATACATTGATGATTCGCAAGCTGGAAAGCATCTTCAAGCTGACCGATGGCGAGAAACGTGTGCTTCAGGATTTGCCGGTGCAGGTCGAATCGCTCAGGGCCGAGCAGGACATCATCCGAATTGGCGAACGGGCGTCTCGCAGCTGTCTCCTTCTGGAAGGCTTTACCTGCGTCTACAAGCTGACCTCCGAAGGCAAACGGCAGATCATGGCGGTTCACGTGCCCGGCGATATGCCGGACCTGCAGAGTCTGCACCTCAAGGTCATGGATATCAGCATCGCGTCGATCGGCCCCAGTGTGGTCGGATTCATCCAGCATGACGACCTGCGTGAAGCCTGCGAGCAGTATCCTCGTCTTACCGCAGCGCTATGGCGCGAAACGCTGGTAGATGCCTCGATCTATCGAGACTGGATCCTCAACATCGGCCAGCGCAGTGCCTACCCGCGAGTGGCGCATCTGCTATGCGAACTGTTGATACGCCTGAAAGCCGTGGGGTTCGCTGAGGATGACTCTTTTCACCTGCCAATCACCCAGGCCGAATTGGCAGACGCGATAGGCATTACCCCGGTACACATGAATCGCGTCTTCCAGGCCTTGCGTGCCGACGAGCTGATCGAGGCATCGAGGGGAAAGGTGGCCATTCTCGATGAAAGACGATTGAGGGAAGAGGGCGATTTCGATCCGCTTTATCTTCATCTCATCAACAGCGTATCGGCCTGAGCGGGTGGTTAACGCGCTGGTGGCGATCGACATTCACGGGGCGCACTCCCGCCGGGCGGCCGAAGGCACGCGTTGACACGCCGCGTTGCGTCGCGGCACTATATCGCCATGATGACGAACCGATCACACTCACAGCACCAGTGGTGGTGGCGCCTTTGATCAAGGGCGGCACGCCGACGTCTGTGGACTGACGTTCGAAAACAATGCCGCCCCTCGGGGCGGCATTTTTTGTGTGGTCGTTTCGCTCCGTGAGGCCGGCATGGATAGGGACACCGACTTGGACGATCCCGTGACCTGAGCAACATCCGGGACAGCGAAGTCGGATTCGACGAGAAAAATTGAACAGAGACAGGGATTGATATCTATGCCAGTGCTCATGATCGATAATTACGACAGCTTTACCTTCAATATCGTCCAGTATCTGGGCGAGCTTGGGGCGGAGGTCGTCACCGTGCGCAACGATGAGGTGGATCTGGCCGCTCTCGAGCGTTACGAGCCGACCCACCTGGTGGTCTCGCCCGGGCCGTGTACGCCCAACGAAGCGGGCATATCGATGGACGCGATCCGCCATTTTGCCGGCCGGATCCCGATACTCGGGGTCTGTCTCGGGCACCAGGCCATCGGCCAGGTCTATGGCGGCGAGGTGATCCGCGCGCCGCAGGTGATGCATGGCAAGACGTCGCCCATTCGCCATCGCGGGGAAGGGGTTTTCGAAGGCCTCGAGGATCCGCTCGAGGTCACGCGCTACCACTCGCTGGTGGTCGACGCCGACAGTCTGCCGGACTGTCTCGATGTCACCGCCTGGGTCGACGACAACGACCCGACGCCGGGCTTGATCATGGGCTTGAAGCACAAGACGCTGGATATCGAAGGGGTCCAGTTTCACCCCGAATCGATCCTGTCCCGCCAGGGGCACGAGCTGCTGGCGAACTTCCTGAAGCGGCGCGGCTAACTGAACAGGCGAGGAGTCAACATGCAAATGCGGGATGCCATTGGTGCGGTCATGCGCCGGCAGGATCTCAGTTTCGACGAGACTCACGCCGTGATGCAGGCGATCATGACGGGTGAGGCGACCGAGGCCCAGATCGGCGGCTTTTTGATCGGGCTGGCGATGAAAGGGGAGACCGCGGACGAGATCACGGCGGCGGCGCAGGTGATGCGTGAACTGATGCATCCGGTGTCGATCGATTGCGACAACATCGTCGATATCGTCGGCACCGGCGGCGATGGCGCCAACCTTTTCAATGTCTCCACGGCGTCGAGTTTCGTCGTCGCGGCCGCCGGCGGCCATGTCGCCAAGCACGGCAATCGGGGCGTCTCGTCCTCTGCCGGCAGTGCGGATCTGTTCGACGTGGCCGGCATCTATCTCGATCTCGACGCGGCAACCATCGCACGCTGCATCGAACAGGTCGGCGTCGGGTTCATGTTCGCCCCGCGGCACCACCAGGCGATGCGCCATGCCATCGGCCCGCGGCGGGACATGGGGGTTCGCACGGTGTTCAATATCCTCGGCCCGCTGACCAATCCGGCCGGCGCCCCCAATCAGCTGCTGGGTGTCTACGCACCGCATCTGGTACCGCTGGTGGCGGAGTCGCTGCGCAAGCTGGGCAGCGAGCATGTGCTGGTGGTTCATGCCGATGATGGTCTGGACGAAATCTCGGTGGCGGCGCCGACGCGGGTTGCCGAGCTTCGCGATGGCGAGATTCGGGAGTACACCATCACGCCCGAGTCGCTGGGCATCGAGCGACAGTCGCTCGAGCCGCTAAAGGTCGTGACTGCCGAAGACAGTCTGAAGCTGGTCAAGGAGTCCCTGGTCGGCAAGGGTGTCGCGGGAGATATCGTCGCGCTCAACGCCGGTGCGGCACTGTTCGCGGCCGGTATCGCCGATTCCCTCAAGGAGGGCGTGCTGATGGCTCAGGACGCGCAGGCTTCCAAGCTGCCGCTGGAGAAGCTCAAGGAGCTTTCCGACTTTACTCGTGTCTTTGCCCCATAAGTTCTCCTCGCTGAACAAGCCCAACAGGATTCTCTACGATGACCGATGCCGCCGATAGTGCACTGCCGACCATTCTGGCCAAGATTCTGACGCGCAAGCGTGAGGAGATCGCCGAACGGCGCCCGGCCGTCAGCGAACAGGCCTGGCTCGAGCGGGCGAAAGCGCAGAGCGCACCGCGCGGTTTCGTCGCGGCAATCAATGCCTGTATCGAGGGTGGCGATCCCGCGGTGATTGCCGAGATCAAGAAGGCGTCACCCTCCAAGGGCGTCATTCGCGAGGACTTTCGGCCCGCCGAGATCGCGGTCGACTACGCGGCGGCAGGCGCCAGCTGTCTCTCGGTATTGACGGACGCCGACTATTTTCAAGGCCACGAGGACTACCTGATCGCCGTGCGGGAAGCGTGCGAGCTGCCGGTGATCCGCAAGGATTTCATCATCGACGGCTATCAGGTCGCCGAAGCCAGAGGGATCGGCGCGGACTGTATCCTGCTGATCGTGGCAGCACTCAGCGACGAGCAGCTCAAGGATCTCCATCAACAGGCCACGGCCCTGGGCATGGACGTGCTGGTCGAGGTGCATGACATCTTCGAGCTCGAACGCGCATTGACGCTGGATCTGCCGCTGGTAGGCATCAACAATCGTGATCTGCGAACCTTCGAGACCTCGCTGGACACGACCTTCGAGCTGCTCAAGCGTATCCCTCGGGGAGTGACGGTCGTCACCGAGTCCGGGATTCACAACCGTGACGACGTCGAGCGCATGCGCGAGTTCGACGTCAACGCCTTCCTGGTCGGCGAGGCATTCATGCGCGAGGAAGAGCCCGGCAGTGCGCTACGCCGAATGTTCTTCTAGCGCCGGATTTCGATAATCCCGCCAGGGTCGCCGTGAACGGGTTCACGGCATTCAGCCAGACGCCGCGCCCCGAGATCGTCTCGAGGCGCGGCGTCTGTCGTTGCACGAGCGGATATCCGCACAGACAGCCGGGCTGCGTCGCACCCGCAGGTGACGGCAAGGCCGGGTCAGAACTCCGGCGAATCCGGAAAGATGAGGCTGATCAAGGTGTCGCCGGCTTTCGGGTTGAGCGGCTTGCCGGCCGTGGCGATGCGAATCCGGCCGCTGGTCGAGAGCGTGAACAGCGTCAACAGACGGTCGTGATGGATGCGTCGATAGTCATCGATATCGAAATTGTCACTGATGTTGGCATGGCGAACCACGGCGCCCTGGCCGATCAGACTGGAGAGCCGAGTGAAGGTCGTATGACCGTCGAACAGCAGCGGCAGATGCGCCAGCGCCTGCTGATGATGGCGGCGAGCGTTGCGGGAAGACTCTACCGCCAGCCGGAAGACCTTGCCGTGACCCAGAATGTGCTCGAAATGCAGTGCGGCGAGGTTGTTGAGTTCGCGATAGGGCGACAGCGGCAGCAGATGGCCGATACCGGCCAGACCCAGATGCTGAGCGGCGTGCTCCGACAGCGGGTTGCCGTAGTAGGTCGGAAGGCTCGCCATGCGCGCTTCCTGAATCGCGTCCCAGTTGTGATCGCAGAGCCTCACCGCGAAGCCGGCTTCCTGCAGGGCGGCGCCGAAGGCCCGGGCGACCGGGTTGGCGCCGATGATCAGAAAGCCTGACGCCGTCGGCGCATTGACTTTCAGAAACCGGGCCAGCGGTCGCGAAAACAGGCTCTGGACGACGACCGTGCTGATGATCACCAGGAACGTGATCGGTACCAGCAGCTCGGCGCCGGGCACTTCCAGCGCTTCCAGGCGAATCGCGAACAGCGAGGCCACCGCCGCGGCGACGATGCCACGCGGAGAGAGCCACGCCAGCAGTGCCTTTTCCCGCCAGCTGAGCGAGCTTCCCCAGGTACACAGCCAAACCGCCAGCGGTCGCGCCACCCATACCAGAATGGCCAGAAACGCCCACGCCTCCCAGGACAGCAGACTCAACTGGGCGAGGCTCAGCCTGGCGGCCAGCAGAATGAACAGCCCCGAGATGAGCAGGATCGACAGCGTCTCCTTGAACTCCAGGATCGGCTGTGTCGGCACGCCGCGCATGTTGGCCATCCACACCCCCATGACGGTGACGGTCAGCAGGCCGGACTCATGGAACAGCAGGTTCGAAACGGTGAACAGCGTCAGCATGATCATCAGGGTGCCGAAGCTGTGCAGTCGCTGGGGTAGCCAGTAGTGACGCAGCACGCTGCCCCATAGATAGCCACCGGCCGTGCCCAGGCCGAAGCCGATCACCGCGGTCTGGGCGAAACTCAGCAGGGTGTGCGCTGCCGCACCGTTGGAGAGCCCGAGCGCGACGAACTCGTAGACCAGCACCGCGCCGATGGCGCCGATCGGATCGATCAGGATGCCTTCCCAGCGCAGTATCTGGCTGACGTGCTCGCGGGCACGCAGCGTCTGCAGCAGCGGCAGCACCACCGTGGGGCCGGTCACCACCAGTAGCGCCCCCAGCACGCTGGCCATCTCCCAGGAGAGCCCCAGCACCCGATGCGCAGCGGCGATACCGATCAGTGCGGTGATCAGCGCGCCCCAGGTCACCAAACGGCTGACCGTGCGGCCGTGGCCGCGGAGTTCACGGAAATCGAGCGTCAATGCGCCTTCGAACAGGATCACCGCCACGGCCAGAGACACCAGCGGAAACAGCAGTTCACCGAGCACGGCATCGGGGTCGAGGATGCCGGTGACCGGGCCGGCGGCAATGCCGGCGATCAGCAGTGGCAGAATGGCCGGCACCCGGAGCTGCCAGGCGAGCCATTGGCAGGCCAGCGCCAGCAGGCCGATGCCACTGAGGGCAAGGGCGGCATTTTCCATGGCGGTCTCTCCGGAGCGTGGCAAAAGCCGCGCAGACTAGCCGCGGCAACGCGGCGATGCAATGTCGAATCCGGGAAGCGGCCGGGATTTCAGGGTGTGACGAGTTGTCGCCGGGTCCAGTCGACGATATCCGATTGGCCCATGGCGCCGGCCTGGCGCGCTATCTCTCGCCCATCCCGAAACAGGATCAGCGTCGGAATGCTGCGGATGCCGAAGCGCGAGGCGATGTCCGTGGCGGCTTCGGTGTCCAGTTTGGCCAGGATGATGTTCGGCTCCAGCGTTTTGGCGGCCTGAGCGAATCCGGGCGCCATTGCCTTGCAGGGGCCACACCAGTCGGCCCAGAAGTCGACCAGGATCGGCAGACCGCTGCGTGACACGAATCGATCGAAATTGGCCGAATCCAGCGCCAGCGGCGCCCCGCTGAACAGAGCGTTATGGCAGCGTCCGCAGTTGGGGTTTTCGCTCAGGCGCGCGCTGGCGACCCGGTTGACGGCATGGCAGTGGGGGCATACGAGGTGCATCGGATCGGACATGGGGTTCGCTCCTGATTGGCGAAAACCGAGGGTCGTCAATGATGTCGGCGGGCAGCGCGGTCATCGTCCAGGCTGCCCTCGTCAGTTCAATGGCGGGATACCTCGGCGATCTTGAGTCTTTTTAGCAGCGCCTGCAGCGGGTGAGGCAAGGTCTGCGCCGAGAGTCGCTTGACCTGGCTGCGACACGAGTAGCCCGTCGCCAGCAGGCGGCCGGCGTTGGCGTCGTCCTCCACCGGGTCGCGCCAGGAGAGATCGTAGATCGTCTCCGAGGTCTGGCGGTGGCGCGCCTCGTGACCGTAGGTGCCGGACATGCCGCAGCAGCCGGTCGCGACCAGATCCAGGGTCAGGCCGAAGCGCTCGAACAGCTGCTGCCAGCCCTTGGGGCTGCCCGGAGCGTTGGTCTTCTCGGTGCAGTGGCTCAACAACCGATAGCCCGAGTCGGGCTGCCCGATCGCCTCGGCGGTCCAGCCACGTGGCAGGATCGATGGCCCCAGCGACAGCAGCCACTCCTGCAGCAACAGTACCTCCGGCACCGCCTGCGGCCCCAGCGTCTTGACGTACTCCTGGCGGTAGGTGAGCGTCATCGCCGGATCGATGCCCACCAGCGGAACGCCGAAGCGGGAAAGCACCTTGAGCCCGAGCGCCTGCTTTTCGGCCACGCGTTCGAAACGACCGAGAAAACCCTGCACCTGGAGCGGCTTGCCGTTGGGCTGGAAAGGCGCCACCAAGACATGGATATCCAGGCGCGACAGCAGCTCGACCACATCCAGGACCAGCCGCGATTCGAAGTGGCTGGTGAAGGCGTCCTGCACCAGCACCACGCTGCGGCGCTTCTGTGCGTCGGTCAGTCTGCCCAGCGTCAGCGGCGTGGCTTCGGCAACGCCCCAGGCGTCGAGCACCTTGCGGAGGCTGGCGCGTGAGAGTTTGGGACTGTCGACGATACCCAGACGTTTCGCCATGAAGCGGTCGACCAGGCGGTTGTCGAGCAGCGCGTTGTAGAGTGGCGCCACCGGTTGCAGGTGCGGTACGACGAACTCGAGTCCGCCAATCAGATAGTCTCGCAGCGGCCGGGCATAGCGGCTGTGGTAGCTCTCCAGAAAGCGCGAGCGGAAGTCCGGCACGTCGACCTTGATCGGGCACTGACCGGCGCAGGACTTGCACGCCAGGCAACCCGCCATGGCGTCGTAGACTTCATGCGAGAAGTCCGCCTCGCCGCGCCGTCGGGCGACGGCACGCTGCAGTTTGCCCGGTTGGGCTCGCAGCCAGCTGGCCAATCCGCCGCGTCGCTGCTCCCGCGCTACCTCGAGCACGTCGACACCGGCGTTGCCCTGACGGCGCAGCCACTCGCGCATCAGGCTGGCACGCCCCTTGGGAGAGTGCACGCGATCGCGCGTCGCTTTCCAGGAGGGGCACATGGCGTCGGAAGGATCGTAGTTGTAGCAGGCGCCGTTGCCGTTGCAGTAGACCGCGCTGGCGTGCTCCTGCCACACCCGCTCGTCGATCTGACGGTCCAGCTCGCCGCGGGTGGTCACGCCGTCGATCGCCAGCAGCCCGGGATCATGACCGTCGACGATACCGATCTCGCCTGACCTCTCTCCCGGCGCTGCGGAGTGCGTGATGGTATCTTCCGCCTTGCCCACGGCTTCGGTCGGGCTGGGAAAAGACGTCTTTCCCGCATCATCGGGCGGGATAAAAAGCGGCGTCGCGATCTTGCCCGGGTTGAACTGGTTGTAGGGATCGAATGCGGCTTTCACCCGCTGCAGGGCCGGGTAGAGCTCGCCGAAGAAACGCGGCGAGTATTCGGAGCGTACCCCCTTGCCGTGCTCGCCCCACAGCAGGCCGCCGTAGCGCTGGGTCAGCGCCGCCACCTCATCGGATATCTCGCGAATCAGGCACGCCTGGGCCGGATCCTTCATGTCGATGGCGGGGCGCACGTGAAGCACGCCGGCGTCGACGTGGCCGAACATGCCGTATTCGAGGCCGCGGACGTCCAGCAACTGGCGGAACTCGGCGATATAGTCGGCCAGGCTTTCGGGCGGCACCGCCGTGTCCTCGACGAACGGGATCGGACGTTTCTCGCCCTTGGCATCGACCTTGGCGTTGCCGAGCAGCCCCACGGCGCGTTTGCGCATGGCATACACCCGGGCGATCTGCGGGCGACCCTCGGCCAGGGTATAACCGAGCCGCTCGACGCTGGCATCCGAGCCCAGATGATCGGTAAAAGCGTTGACGCGTTCGGCCAAGCGTTGCGGATCGTCGTCGTTGAACTCGACCAGATTGATGCCGCGAATCGGCGCGCCTCGATCACCATTGTCATTGACGGCGGCAGGGAAGAACTCCGCCACGCTGTCCCAGACGAAATCCTCCATCGCCAGCGTCAGCACGCGATCATCGATCGTCTCGATCGAGGTCGGACTGCCCTCGGCCATCAGCGCCTTGGCATCGCGCAGCGCCTCCATGAAACCCGCATAGCGCACGTTGACCAGCGTCGAATGCCTGGGCAGCGGCAGCACGTTGAGCGTGGCTTCGTTGAGCAGCGCCAGCGAACCCTCGGAGCCGCACAAGACGCTGTTGAGATCGAAGCGACCCTGCTCGTCGCTCAGGTGGGCCAGGTCGTAACCGGTCAGGCAACGGTTGAGCGGCGGAAAGACGGCAGCGATCCGCTCGCGCTCGGTGGTCGCGATATCGCTGACCGTGCGATGGATCTCGCCGACCCGGTCATCGCGCTGGCACATGGCGGTTAGTGCCGCATCGTCCAGCGGTTCGCTCTCGAGTCGCTCGCCGCCGGGCAGTACGACATCGAGTGCCAGCACGTGATCACGCGTCTTGCCGTACTCGCAGCTGCCCTGGCCGCTGGCATCGGTGGAGATCATGCCGCCGATCGTGGCGCGGTTGGAGGTCGAGAGCTCCGGCGCGAAGAACAGGCCGTGCGGCTTGAGCGCGGCATTGAGCTGATCCTTGACCACGCCCGCCTGTACCCGCACGCGGCGGTTCTCGACATCGATCTGGACAATCCGGTTCATGTAGCGGGAGACATCGACCACCAGGCCGTCGGTCAGCGACTGGCCGTTGGTCCCGGTGCCGCCGCCACGTGGCGCGAGCACGATCTGGCGATAGGACTTTCGTTCGATCAGTCGGGCGATCAGCGCGAGATCGGCGGCATCGCGCGGATAGAGCACGGCCGCCGGCAAGCGCTGGTAGATCGAGTTGTCGGTGGCCAGCACGGTGCGGTTGGCGGCGTCATCGGCGATATCGCCACGAAAGCCGGCGGCGGCCAGCTCGGCGAGGAATCGGCGATAGCACTCGGATAGCGTCAGTTCGGCGCTGGCCGGGTCAAGGCGTGTCATCATTGTCATGCATCAAGCCATCACGTCGGGCCGGTCAGGCGGCCGTCGCCGGGTGTGATTCACCAGGCAGGTTGTCGGTTCACAGCGCTTTCGGCGCTCGAGGGCGAACAGTTTAGCGCGCCCGATGGCGGTGTGGCACGAATCCCCGCTCGCGCATGGTGCCGGGGTGGGGTTTTCCCTACAATATTACCCTTGCAAAGAATGGCCATCAGGACGTCCACCGGCTTTTGTAGGTGGTCGGCCTCCTGTCGCCACGGTTTTCCATTTCAAACTGTCTATTTCAATCAACGGAACCCAGTCATGCTCGATCCGAAGCTGTTGCGTAGCGATCCGCAGTTCGTCGCCCAACGCCTGGCCCTGCGGGGCTTTACTCTCGACACGGCCAGGCTCGAGTCGCTCGAGTCCCGGCGTCGTGAGCTGCAGACGCGGACCGAGCAGCTGCAGAACGAGCGTAACGTGCGCTCCAAATCGATCGGCAAGGCCAAGGCGGCAGGGGAAGACATCCAGCCGCTGCTGGCGGAAGTGGGTCAGCTCGGCGACGATCTCGACAATGCCAAGCGCGAGCTGGCCGAGGTGCAGCAGGCCTGGGACGATCTGGTGGCCGGCTTGCCCAATCTGCCGCATGCAGACGTGCCCGAAGGTTCGGATGAAAGCGACAACGTCGAGCTGCATCGCTGGGGAGCGCCGCGTGAGTTCGATTTCACGGTGCGCGACCATGTCGATCTGGGCGCTCGATTCGGCTATCTCGACTTCGAGATGGCGACCAAGCTGACCGGCTCGCGTTTCGCCGTGATGCGCGGGCCGATCGCCCGCCTGCACCGGGCGCTGGCCCAGTTCATGCTCGACACCCAGACCCGGGATCACGGTTACGAAGAGTGCTACGTGCCCTACATGGTCAACGCCGACACGCTGACCGGTACCGGCCAGTTGCCAAAGTTCGGCGAGGATCTGTTCAAGCTCGCCGACAGCGACTACTACCTGATCCCGACGGCCGAAGTGCCGCTGACCAACTTCGTGCGCGACGAGATTCTCGACCACGCCGCACTGCCGCTGAAACTGACCGCCCACACGCCGTGCTTTCGCAGCGAGGCCGGTGCCTACGGTCGTGACACGCGCGGCATGATCCGTCAGCACCAGTTCGACAAGGTCGAGATGGTGCAGGTGGTCGACCCGGCGACCAGCTACGACGTGCTCGAGGAGATGCGCGGTCACGCCGAGGCGATTCTGCAGGCGCTGGAGCTGCCGTATCGGGTGGTGACGCTGTGCACCGGTGACATGGGTGCCGGTGCCACCAAGACCTACGATCTGGAAGTGTGGCTGCCGAGCCAGGAAACCTACCGGGAAATCTCTTCTGTCTCCAACTGCGAGGACTTCCAGGCGCGACGGATGCAGGCGCGTTTTCGCAGCGCCGAGCAGAAAAAGCCGCAGCTGGTCCACACCTTGAACGGCTCCGGGCTGGCGGTAGGTCGCTGCCTGCTGGCGGTGCTGGAAAACTACCAGAACGCCGATGGCAGCATGGACGTGCCGGCGGCTCTGGCGCCGTACATGGGCGGCCTGACACGGCTGAACGTCGACTGACGCCGGCGGGTGTCATCGACTTCAGCTCGGCGACCGCTCCCTCATAGCCAATCGGCATGAGGGAGCGTTTGGTTATAACCCTACAAAAAAGCGTTACTTTGTCCTGTTGGCCCCGCGGCATTAGACTTTGTCGAGACGTGCTGCGAGTACCCAGTGGCGCAGACGCGATGGCTCGAAACGCTTTTCAACCTGGCAGCTTCCCCGTGACCGATTCGCTCACCCTCCAATACGACCCGGCTTGTCTCGACGTGCATCTGATCGGTGGCGGCAGCGAGGCGCTGGCCCTGGCGCAGCGAATCGCCGGGTTGATGCCGGGCGTGACCGTACACGCGACGTCGATGATGCCTGCCCTGGCATCCTTGTGCCGGGACCGGGAGTGGCAATCGCGCGACGCCGATCCGGTCCCCGCAGCGGGGCAGCTGTGGCTGGTCGCCAGTGGCGACGGCGAATGTGATCGGCATCTCGCCAGCGTTGCGCGACAGGCCGATGTGCCGGTTTTCGTACCGTCGCATCCGGCGCTTTGCAGCGTGCGGTTGCCACCGCGAGTGACCGTTCAGGATGTTGCGGAACCCGCTGGCGGTCACTGGCAGCGAGGGCACGTCTCGCTTGTCGGCGCCGGCCCGGGCGACCCGGAGCTTTTGACACTGAAGGCGCTCAAGCAGCTGCAACGCGCGGACGTGGTGGTTCACGACCGGCTGGTCAGCCAGGAAATCCTGGCGCTGGCCAACCCCGAGGCGAAGCGTTTCTACGTCGGCAAGGCGCGTTCTCGGCACAGTGTGCCCCAGGAGGGGATCAATCAGGCGCTGGTCGATTGGGCCAGGGCGGGCAACCGGGTGGTTCGTCTCAAAGGCGGTGATCCGTTCATCTTCGGTCGCGGTGGCGAAGAGCTCGAAGCGCTGGTCGCGGCCAACGTCGACTTCGACGTGGTGCCGGGCATTACCGCGGCCGCCGGCTGTGCGGCCTATGCGGGCATCCCGTTGACCCATCGCGATCACGCCCAGTCGGTGCGATTCGTCACCGGCCATCTCAAGAACGGCAGCTGCGATCTCGACTGGCCGGCGTTGACACGCGGCGGCCAGACGCTGGTCTTCTACATGGGGCTGGGGGCGCTGGACCTGATCCGTGAGCGTCTGGTTCAACACGGGATGGATGCCGCCACGCCACTGGCGCTGATCGAGCAGGGGACGACTGCCAATCAGCGTGTGCACCTGGGCACGTTGACGCAGTTGCCTGGCAGTCTCGCCGATCATCAGCCCAGACCGCCGACGCTGATCGTCGTCGGCAGCGTGGTCGAGCTGGCAAGCCGCCTGGAGTGGTTCCAGCCGAGCGCCAGCGGCAGCCTGGGCTGGGTCGAAGGCAAGCATCCGACGCCACTCTCCCAGGCCGACAGCGCCTGAGCGTCGTCTCCAACCCTGCTGGTTCTACCTCCCTCACGAGGGTGATCTCGACGCCGCCAACCGTGGCGGATGTCTCGACACAAGGCATCTTCGAAGCGGCCTCGGCTGCGAAGGCCATCGCGCGAATGTAGCCGGGCCGTCGTTGACGCCATCTGCTGGCCCTTCGACAATGAGAGCTCGCCACGGGGAGGGACGCATGAACGTTGAGCAACTGGATATTCGAGGTCACCTGGCGCAGTTCGCGCCATTTGATAATCTCCCCGATGCGCTGCTCGATCGCATCGCCGGCGAGGTCGAGATTCGCTATTTTCAAGCCGGCAGCGAGCTGCTGGTCAAGGATCAAACGATCGAATCGCTCTGGTACATCCGCAGTGGTGCGGTGGAGATGTATCAACGCAGCGGTCGGCTGTTCAACCGCCTCAGCGAAGGGGACATCTTCGGTTACTCGGATCTACTGCGCAGCAATCGACGCGTGCGCTATCCGATCAGCGCGATCGAGGACACGCTGATCTATTTCATACCCGGCGATGTCTTCGAAGCGGTGTGCGAAGAGGACGACGACTTTGCCGAATTCGTGGAAACCGGCGGCCAGCGTCTCAAGGTCACGGTCGAGCAGCAGCGCGACGACAGCGGTCTGATGACGACCCGGGTGCGCAAGCTGATCAATCGGCAACCGCAGATGGTGGAGGCCGCTACCTCGTTGCAGCAGGCCGCCCAGCAGATGCGCGATGCCAACGCGACCTGCGTGCTGGTGATCGATGTCACCGAGACACAGTCGGCTTATACGTTCACGGGGCCCGATGGCCGGCACTGGCAGCTCAACGGCATTCTGACCGATCGTGATTTCTGTACCCGCGTGCTGGCGGAAGGCAAGTCGTCACAGACGCCGGTGGGCGAGGTGATGTCGCGTAAGGTCATCGTGACCCAGTCCGACGAATCGGTCTACGAAGCGATGTTGAGCATGCTGCGCAACCAGGTGCACCATCTGCCGGTGCTGCATCGACGCCAGCCGGTGGGCGTGCTGCATCTCTCCGATATCGTGCGACACGAGACCCACAGCAGCCTGTTTCTGGTCAACAATATCTTCGTCCAGAACAGCCCGGAGCAGCTCGCGCGATTGTCGCCCGAGGTACGAACGGGATTCGTGCGGATGGTCGCCGACGGTGCCAATTCCGAAATGGTCTGCCGGGCGCTGGCGACGATCGGCCGCGCCTTTACGCAGCGCCTGATCGAACTCGCGGAGCACGAGCTGGGGCCGGCACCGGTACCCTACTGCTTCATGGTGCTGGGTTCGATGGCACGGGAAGAACCTACCATCAATGCCGATCAGGACAACGCGCTGGTCATCGATGACAGCTATGACCCGGCTCGGCACGGCAAGTATTTCGAAGCCTTGGCCACGTTCGTCTGCGACGGGCTCGCCGCCTGTGGCTATCCCTATTGCAAGGGCGACATCATGGCAACCAATCCGCGCTGGCGACAGCCGTTGCAGGTCTGGAAAGCGTATTTCACCGAGTGGATGGACGAACCCAACGGCGAGCGCCTGCTGCACAGTTCCATCTTCTTTGATCTGGCCTCGGTGCATGGCGAGGCGCCCATGGTCGAAGTCCTGCAGGATCTGATCGCCGACTTGGCGCCGCAGCGGCCGGTCTTCCTGGCGGCGCTGGCGCGCAATGCCAAGAATCGCACGCCCCCGCTGGGGTTCTTCCGCCAGTTCGTCATGGATCAGGATGGCGAGCACCGCAAATCGATCAATCTCAAGCGCCGAGGCACCGCGCCGCTGACCGATCTGGTCCGCGTACATGCGCTGGCGTGCGGTTCGAAAGCCCAGAACTCCTTCGCCCGCCTCGACGATATCGCCGAGACCAAACTGCTGGCGGACGGCGTCACCGAACGCCTGCGCTACGCCTTCGAATTCATGTCGATCGTGCGCATTCGCCATCAGGCCGACGCGATCGAGCAGGGCGCCGAACCCGACAACAGCGTCGATCCGGAGAATATCGACAGCCGAGAACGACATCATCTCAAGGATGCCTTCGAGGCGATCAGCAACGCCCAGAAGTTCCTCTCCTTCCGCTATATCATGCCAACCAAGCAGGGCGCTGCCTCTGCCGGTGATAACGCCCGGGGCCGTCGATGATTCCGCGATTCGCGATGAAATCGAAGGTCGAGCCAAACTGGCCGGATTATCTCGCCGCCCGCGCTCAGCGGACGAGTGAATCGCGGCTGGCGAGCTTCTTCGCCCAGGGCACGCTGGATCCCGAGACGCCCATCGGCGAGGCGCCGCTGGTTGCGATGGACTTCGAGACCACCGGGCTGGACGGCAGCCGTCATGACATCGTCAGCGTCGGCGTGATGCCGTTCACCCTGTCGCGGATCCGTCCTGCCGACGGGAGGTACTGGGTGTTGTCACCGCGGCGCCAGCTAAGCGATGAATCGGTCGCCTTCCATCACATTACCCACGCCGAGGTGGCGGATGCGCCCGACTTCGCCACGATCATCGACGATCTCCTGGGCCTGCTGGCCGGGCGGCTGGTCGTCGTGCACTATCGCCAGCTGGAACGAACCTTCCTCGATGCGGCCATTCGCGAGCGGCTGGGCGAAGGGCTGCTGATGCCGATGATCGACACCATGTCGCTGGAAGCGCGACTCCATCGCCAGTCCTTGTGGGCGAGGTTGCGGCGCTGGGCGGGAAGGCCGATGGCGTCGATCCGTTTGCACGAGAGCCGCCAGCGTTACCATCTTCCTGCCTATACCGGGCACCACGCCCTGGTCGATTCACTGGCGACGGCGGAGCTGCTGCAAGCGCAGATTCTTCATCACTACGATTGGCAGACGCCGGTCAGCGCGCTTTGGCGTTGAGGACGTCGGCGTCGGGGTAGGACAGGGCAAATCGAATCTGCCAACGAAAAGCGGGCGGCTCATTGAGCCGCCCGCCTTGTCGATACATCCTCTGCAACGACGCCTATCCGCGAGGCTCGGACCGCAGCCCTTGAACGATCGCGTAGCACGCCGCCAGTAGCACGATGGTGAACGGCAGACCGGTCGTGATGACGGCCGCTTGCAGTGCCCCCAGGCCACCCCCCAGCAGCAGCGCAATGGCGATGGCGCCTTCGATCAGGGCCCAGAACACGCGCTGGGGCGTCGGCGCATCGACCTTGCCGCCCGCGGTGATCGAGTCGATCACCAGCGAACCGGAGTCGGATGAGGTGATGAAGAACACCATGACCAGAACGATACCGACGAAGGACGTGATCGACGTCAGCGGCAGTTCACCCAGCATGGTGAACAGTTGCAGCGGAAGCGCCGCTTCCTTTACGCCCTCGAAACCGTCGTTGACCAGCTGATTGATCGCGGTGTCGCCGAAGGCGGTCATCCACAGTACGGAAACGACGGTCGGTACCAGCAGTACCGCGATCAGGAATTCGCGCACGGTACGGCCACGGCTGACGCGGGCGATGAACATGCCGACGAACGGGGACCAGGAGATCCACCAGGCCCAGTAGAAGGCAGTCCAGCCATGCACGAAGTCGCTGTCTTCACGTCCGAACGGATTGGACAGTGCCGGGAGATTCTTCAGGTAGGACCCCATGTTCTCGACGAAACCGGTCGCGATCAGCAGCGTGGGACCGACAAAGATCACGAACAGCAGCAGCAGGAAGGCGAGCCCCATGTTGATCTGCGACAGACGCTGCACGCCCTTGTCGACACCCAGCATCACCGACATCAGTGCGACCAGCGTGATGCCGATGATCAGCAGCACCATGGTCACATCGGTATTGGGAATGCCGAACAGGAAGTTGAGACCGGCGGAAGCCTGGGAAGCGCCGAAGCCTAGCGACGTCGCCAGCCCGAACAGCGTGGCCAGTACTGCCAGAATGTCGATGATATGGCCCGGCCAGCCCCAGATGCGCTCACCCAGGATCGGGTAGAAGATCGAGCGCATGGTCAGCGGGAGCCCCTTGTTGAAAGAGAACAGCGCCAGCGACAGCGCGACGACCGCGTAGATACCCCAAGGGTGCAGGCCCCAGTGGAAGATCGTCGCTGCCATGGCCAGGGACTGGGAGGCGGCGGGATCACCCGCGGCACCGCCCAACGGGGCCCATGAGTCGCCAGTGACGGACGTGCCGAAATGCGTGATCGGCTCGGAAACGCCGTAGAACATCAGGCCGATGCCCATGCCTGCCGCGAACAACATGGCAAACCACCCGGCATAGCTGAAATCCGGCTTGGCGTGCAGGCCACCGATTCTCACCTTGCCCAGCGGGGTGAAGATCAGTACCACGGAAAGCAACACGAAGATATTGGCGGCAAACAGGAACAGCCAGCTCAAGTTATCGGTCAGGAAGCTTTTCGCCCCATTGAAGATCGGCCCCATCTGATCCGGCAACGCCAGCGTGATGATGACGAAGAACAGAATCAGCAGGGAGGAGACCGAAAAGACCTTTCCATGCAGATCGACATTGAGACCAAACTTATTGGTCTGGATATTGTCCTGGCCAATCACATAATCGGTATCGATGAGATTGGCGGGACCTTCTGGTGCCGGTATGCCTTCCTGCGGCGCATCCGGCTCTTTATTGGCGTCTTGAGCCACTAGCCGTCTCCATTCTTTGATATGTCTCTATATTCAGAGCCGCACTCGCTTAGCGAACGACGACGATTCCCTTGCGCTCCCTTGCGTCATTCGAGCGTCGTGCCAGATAGCGCTCGGCCTGCCAGGGAGAGCACTTAGTCTGGCGTATCCGCGGGAACACGCAAGTTTCCCAATTATCCTGAATCAAGTCGGGCCTTCCAACCGTCTGGGGGAGAAACTCCGGGTTTTCGCAGATTTATCTGGCAAAAGGTGGTGTCGACGTCGACTGTTACCGCTCGAATCGGTGACGGTAACGACTGATCTGCTAGGTGCTGTCTGCAAAGTCGACGAGCGAAGGCAAGACCGGGGTGCTTAGCTAAGGCAAAAACCGATCAAAGAGCGGGGTTTACGCGGTGTCAATGAGCATGTTACCCGCTCTGCTCGCCCTTCGAACGTTCTGAACATTGTTCAGTGAGTCGATTTTTAACGCCGCATGGGCGAGCGCAGGCAGTTTTCAGACAGGGCCTAGACCAAGGTCAGAGTGAAGTGGAGCGCCGTTCTCGCCTATAGTCGCAACCAGTATTGAAACGAATGTTTGAAAGGCATCGGGAGAGTTCGAATGGCCGACTATCGTGCACCGCTCAACGACATGCGCTTCATTCGCGATGAGGTGTTCAACGCCGAGCGGGAGTGGCAAGAGATGCCAGCGACCGCCGAGTTGAACGCAGAACTCGCCGATGCCGTGCTGGAAGAGGCAGGGCGTCTCGTCGAGGCGGAACTGTTCCCGCTCAACCAGAGCGGGGACGCCGAGGGGTGTCGTTTCGAGGGCGGCGAGGTGACGACACCGACCGGGTTTCGCGCGGCATTCCAGGAGCTGGCCGGTGGCGGATGGTGTGGTCTGGGGGGCAATCCCGAGCATGGGGGGCAAGGCTTGCCGAAATTGCTGACCCAAGCCTTCGACGAGATGCTCTATGCCAGCAACGCCGGCTTCGCCCTCTACCTGTCGCTCAACAACGGCGCGGGGCTATTGCTCGATGCCTACGCCGACGAAACGACCAAGGCGCTCTATTTGCCGCGCCTTTACGCCGGGGAGTGGCTGGGCACCATGTGTCTGACCGAGCCGCATTGCGGCACCGACCTGGGACTGATCAGAACGCGCGCCGTGCCCGAGGAGAACGGTCGGTACGCCATCACAGGGAGCAAGATCTGGATCACCGGCGGTGAACATGATCTGACCGAGAATGTCGCCCATCTGGTGCTGGCCAAACTACCGGATGCACCGGCGGGCGCCAAGGGTATCTCGCTGTTTCTGGTACCCAAGCGGCAAGTGCTCGAGAACGGCTCGCTGGGGGGAGCAAACGGCGTGGTCTGCGGCGGGCTCGAGCACAAGATGGGCATCAAGGGCAGCGCCACCTGCGTGATGCATTTCGAAGCCGCCGAGGGGATCTTGATCGGCGAGCCCCATCAAGGGCTGGCCACCATGTTCACCATGATGAACTACGAGCGACTCTCGATCGGCATACAGGGCCTGGGATTGGGCGACGTCGCCTACCAGAGCGCGATGGCTTTCGCCCGCGAGCGTCGTCAGAGCCGCGCCCCCGGCGGTGCCGTCGAACCTGACCAGGCCGCGGATCCGATTCTGGTGCATCCCGATGTGCGACGCATGGCGCTCAATGTTCGCGCCTGGAATGAAGGAGGGCGGCTGTTCGCGGCTTTCGTGGCACGTGAGCTCGATCGTGCCAAGCATCATCCCGATGCCGGGATGCGGGAAGTGGCGGCGGATATGGTGGCGCTGCTGACGCCGGTGGCCAAGGCTTTCCTGACCGATCGCGGCTTCGCGGCGACGGTGGAATCGCAGCAGATCTATGGTGGCAGTGGATACTGTGTCGAGTGGGGCGCCGAACAGTTCGTGCGTGATGCCCGAATCGCGATGATCTACGAGGGCACCAACGGCATTCAGGCGATGGATCTGGTCGGGCGCAAGCTGGTACGCAACCAGGGCGCCTACGTGGAGCGTCTGGCCGAGCAGATATGCGCCGATCTCGACGACAGCGATGACGGGCACGAGATCGACGCTTCGGCCTTGCGATCTTTCAGAGAAGCCGTCGAGCGCGAGCTGGCACGATTCGAGCGCGTCAGCGAAGCGCTGATCGAGGCTGCCAAGGCGGATCCGGCCGCCGCGGGCGCCGCGGCTCATGATTACCTGCAGTTGCTGGGCTATACGGTTTACAGCTGGATGTGGTGGAAAGCGGCTCGCGCAGCGCAGCGCGGTCTGGCTCGGCAGGGAGCTGCCGGTGAAGATTTCTATCGGACCAAGTTGATCGTGGGGCAACATTTTCTGACGCGCCAGCTGCCGCAGGCCGAGTCGTTGGAACGTCAAATCGCTGCCGGTCCATCAGGATTGATGGCACTGGAGGCATCGCACTTCTGAAACTTCCGGGGGCATCGACAACGATCGGCTCGATGGAACGGTTTCTGCACTCTTATGGAGCGCCCGCTGACAGCGGGCGCTTTTTTATGTCCATGACGGTGCATCGGGTCAGCGATAGGTGAAGGGCCTGCACCACGAAAGAAAATCGGCGGGCGGCAGCCGACGTCTATTTGCACCAATAAAGGCCGTTTAACCCATATTTCCTTACGGTTTCCCGGTTTTTGTATACAGGATTGCCGCAGTCACCAATCAAGGCACGGAAAATGCATTGGGTTTATCCGATCAAGTTCCGCGCCTGAGGCGCGGGTGTCCACGATCGTCAGGCCGATTACCAAAGGTCATGACCAGGACCAGGAGAATCCAATGACAACAATATCCCTTCGCAAGTTGATTGCCGGTTCCAGCATCGCGCTGGGGCTGGCCGGTTTCGGTAGTACCGTCCTTGCCCAGGATGCGGCGCAGGATGAAGGCCCGATCCGGGTCGGCATACTGCACTCGCTGTCGGGCACCATGGCGATCAGCGAGTCGACGCTCAAGGACGAAATGCTGATGCTGATCGACAAGCAGAACGCGGCGGGAGGCCTGCTGGGTCGCCAATTGGAGCCGGTGGTGATGGATCCGGCCTCGGACTGGTCGCTCTATGCCGAACAGGCGCGCGACATGTTGACCGGCGACGATCATGTCGACGTGATCTTCGGCAACTGGACTTCCGCATCCCGCAAGGCCGTCTTGCCGGTCGTCGAAGAGCTCGACGGGCTGCTGTTCTATCCGGTCCAGTACGAAGGCGAAGAGTCCTCCGAGAATATCTTCTACACCGGTGCCGCGCCCAATCAGCAGGCGATTCCGGCGGTCGATTACCTGATGAGCCAGGGTGTCGAACGCTGGGCGCTGCTGGGTACCGACTACGTCTACCCACGCACGACCAACAAGATTCTGGAAGCCTATCTCAAGGCGAATGGCGTCGCGGATGACGACATCATGATCAACTACACACCGTTCGGTTTCAGCGACTGGCAGTCGATCGTCTCGCAGGTCAAGGATTTCGGCAGTCAGGGCAAGAAGACCGCGGTGGTATCGACCATCAACGGCGATGCCAACGTGCCGTTCTACAACGAGCTCGCCAATCAGGGCATTTCGGCAGGCGACATTCCCGTCGTGGCGTTCTCGGTGGGTGAGCAGGAGTTGACCGGTATCGACACTGCACCGCTGGTCGGACACATGGCGGCGTGGAACTACTTCATGAGCGTCGACAGCGATGCCAACTATGACTTCATCGATGACTGGGTCGCTTATACCGGCAATGACGAAGCGGTGACCAACGATCCGATGGAAGCGCACTACATCGGCTTCAACATGTGGGTGCAGGCGGTCGAGAAAGCCGGGACCACCGACGTCGACGCGGTCAAGGATTCGATCATCGGTGTGACCGTGCCCAATCTGTCCGGCGGTGCCTCGACGATGATGCCCAACCACCACATCACCAAACCGGTGATGATCGGCGAGATCCAGGACGACGGTCAGTTCAGCGTGGTCTGGCGCACGCCGACGACCGTCGCCGGCGACGCCTGGTCGGACTATCTGCCGGATTCCAGGAACCTGATCAGCGACTGGAGAGCCCCGCTACGCTGCGGCAAGCTCGACGTCGAATCGATGACCTGCGAAGACGGCCCGGGGGCCGAATAACGCCAGGCCGCCGGCATTCGGACGGGCGTCGGCGGCAGTGGGCAGAACCTGGGTCTGGCGCCGCATCGGAAGGCGGTGTCGAGGAACGAACATGATCAAGATTGAACACTCGGCAGGCCGTTCGCCAACGCGCCTGCTGGCGCACTCCCTGCTGCTGTGCCTGTTGATGGCATGGGGCTCGTGCCTCAGTCAGACGGCTGCGGCCGCCCTCGGCGAGCCACAGACGGAAGCGCTGTCGAAGGCCGAACCGCAGGCGCTGCTCGAAGCGCTCGATACGGGCAATTTTCGGGCCAAGGGTGACGCTGCTCAGGCCATCGCGGACAGCGATGCCGAGCAGAAAACGCGCTGGCTGCAGGCGCTGCTCGATGGGCGCCTGGGCAAGGAGCGTCGTGGTGAGCGCTTCTACATCATTACCGACGACAGTGGCCGCGAGTGGCCGATCATCGACGCCATCACGTTCGAGGATGCCGGTAGCGGCACCCGGCGCACGGTCGATGTCTTCAGGATCAACAATGACCTGCGGACCCGGATTCGAGGGCTGCTGGCTTCGCTTTCCCTGAGTGCCGGCGACGAAGCGTCCCGGCTTTCAGCGGCCAAGCGGCTGATCGGCGAGATCTCGGCGGAAAACGCCGCCAGCGTGCGCAAGATGCGCGACGACGAGAAAAGTCCCTCGGTTCGCGATCAGCTCGATATCGGTCTGGCGCTCTTCGAGGTGCAGCAGGGCGACGCCAAGGCGCTCGACACGCTACGCGGCAATCTCGATACCCGGGTGCGCAATACGCTGGCGCCGATCGCCGCCGGCGATTCGGCACTCGCTGCCGAGGCCCAGGCGGTCCTCGGTGGCATCGAGAGCAAACGCGCCTGGTACGACCGCGCGCAGACGCTGTTCTTCGGCCTCAGCGCCGGTTCGATTCTGGTACTGGCGGCGATCGGCCTGGCGATCACGTTCGGTGTCATGGGCGTGATCAACATGGCCCACGGCGAGCTGATCATGATCGGCGCCTATACCACCTGGATGATTCAGCAGGCCTTGCCGGGTCAGCCGGGTCTAGCGCTGGCGCTGGCGATTCCCGGCGGCTTTCTGGTCGCCGGCGCGTTCGGGGTGGCGATCGAGCGCACGGTGATCCGCTTTCTCAAGGGGCGCCCGTTGGAGACACTGCTGGCCACCTTCGGCCTCAGTCTCATTCTGCAGCAGCTGGTACGCAGCGTGTTCTCGCCGCTCAACCGCCGCGTGACATCGCCGGACTGGCTGCAAGGGGCATGGCAGATCAACGAGGCGCTGTCGCTGACGCTCAACCGTCTGGCGGTGCTGCTCTTCTGCCTGGTGGTCTTCGCCGGGCTCTGGGCGCTGATGCGCCATACCCGGCTTGGACTGGAAGTGCGTGCGGTGACCCAGAATCGGGCGATGGCGCGCGCCATGGGCGTGCGCGCCACTCGCGTCGATATGCTGACATTCGGTCTGGGGGCGGGGGTCGCCGGCCTTGCCGGCGTCGCCCTATCCCAGCTCACCAACGTCGGTCCCAATCTGGGACAAGGCTATATCGTCGACTCCTTCCTGGTCGTGGTCTTCGGTGGCGTGGGCAATCTATGGGGGACGCTGGTCGCCGGCATGTCGCTCGGCGTCATCAATCAGGTATTGCAGCCTTGGGTGGGCGCGGTGCTGGCCAAGATCATCGTGCTGGTCGGCGTGATCCTGTTCATTCAGAAGCGTCCACAGGGCATCTTCCCACCCAAGGGGCGGACCTCATGACGATGACCGACAACCTGGAGCGGCGCGATCGGTCGCGTCAGGCGTTTCTCTCCCGCTCGACACTGTTCACCAGCGCGGCGTTGATCGGCGCCATGCTGGTGGTGCTGATATTGAACGCGCTGCCGGCTTCGAGCGCGCTGCACGTCAGCGGGGCGACCGTCTCGCTGCTCGGCAAGTATTTCACCTACATGCTGCTGGCCCTGGCGGTGGATCTGATCTGGGGCTATCTCGGCATTCTGAGTCTCGGGCACGGTGCCTTCTTTGCCCTGGGCGGCTACGCCATGGGGCTTTATCTCAATGCCCAGACGTCGCCGTTGGCCGGCTGGCAATCGCTCATGAGTCATTTTCCGGTGGCGGCGCTGGCGGTCCTGCTGGCACCGGGATTGCTGGCGCTGGTGTTCGGCTGGCTGACATTTCGCTCGCGGGTGACCGGGGTCTATTTCTCGATCATTACCCAGGCGCTGACCTTCGCGCTGATGCTGGCGTTCAATCGCAACGAGATGGGCATGGGCGGCAGCACCGGGCTGACTCGCTTCTACGAGCTGCTGGGCTTTTCGCTGGCGAGCGAGGGCATGACCGTGGCGCTATTCCTGGCATCCGGCATCGCCGTACTGCTGGCGTTCTGGCTGTGCCGGGCGATCACCGTCTCGCGGCTCGGGCGGGTCAGCATGGCGACGCGCGATGCCGAAGCCCGGGTCCGTTTCATCGGCTATCGGGTCGATCACGTCAAACTGGCACTGTTCGTGGTGTCGGCGATGATCGCCGGCGTCGCGGGTGCGCTTTACGTGCCGCAGGTCGGCATCATCAATCCCAGTACCTTCGCGCCGCTGTTCTCGATCGAGGTGGTGGTGTGGGTGGCGCTCGGCGGGCGGGCCACGCTCTACGGCGCCTTGCTGGGCGCGCTGGCGGTCAATTACCTGAAAACGGTGCTGACCGGGGCGATGCCGGATGCCTGGCTATTCATCCTTGGCGGCCTGTTCGTGCTGGTGACGATGCTGCTGCCGCAGGGCATCGCCGGGGTGATCTCGAAGTGGCGGGGAGAGGGGCATCGAAGAGGGGGTGGAAAGGGGCGCGGGAGTGGCGAAGTGCCAGCACGACAGGAGGTGAGTGCATGAGCCTCATCGATAGCACGCGCGTCGACAGGTTGCGGGAACTCGCGCGACCGGATCGGGTGTTCGATTTCATGGCCCCGGCGCAGTCACCGGTGGATGTTCGTCACGGGCCGATTCTCTACCTGGAGGACGTCAGCGTCAGCTTCGACGGCTTCCGGGCCATCAATCAGCTCGATCTGACCATCGACGACGGCGAACTGCGCTGCATCATCGGCCCCAACGGGGCCGGCAAGACGACGATGATGGACATCATCACCGGCAAGACCCGGCCGGATCACGGTCAGGTCTGGTTCGGCAGCCGCCACAATCTGCTGACGCTGGACGAACCGCAGATCGCCAACCTGGGGGTCGGCCGCAAGTTTCAGAAACCGACGGTGTTCGAAGCGCTCGACGTGACCGAGAATCTGGAACTGGCGATGGCCGGTGACCGGCGAGTCTGGAAGACCTTGCTGGCGAGGCTCGATCGGGAAGGTCAGGCCCGCATCGACGAAGTGCTCGAGACGATCGGCCTGACCGCGGCGCGATACCGCCTGGCCGGGGTGTTGTCGCACGGTCAGAAACAGTGGCTCGAGATCGGCATGTTGCTGATGCAGCGGCCACGACTGCTGCTGGTCGACGAGCCCGTTGCCGGCATGACCGAACCGGAGATGCATCGCACCGCCGACCTGCTGACACGCCTCGCCGGACAGCAATCGGTGGTCGTGGTCGAACACGACATGGGCTTCGTGCGCGCGATCGCCCGGCGGGTCACGGTGCTGCATCAGGGTAGCGTGCTGGCGGAAGGCACGATGGACGAGGTCGCCAGCGACCCGCGGGTGATCGAGGTCTATCTCGGTGGTGGCGACGAGGAGGCGGCCTGATGCTGCGTGTCGACAAGCTCAATCAGTACTACGGAGAGAGCCACATTCTCCGCGACCTGTCGCTCGAGGTCCCAGCGGGTCGCTGCACCTGCGTCATGGGACGTAACGGCGTCGGCAAGACGACGCTGCTCAAGACCATCATGGGTGAGGTCGCCGCCCGTGATGGCGCCATTCACTACGATGGCGAAGACCTGCTCGAGCGGCGACCCGAGGCGCGCGCCGGGCTGGGAATCGGCTACGTGCCGCAGGGCCGTCAGATTTTTGCCACGCTCTCGGTCGAAGAGAACCTGCGCATCGGCCTGCCGTCGCGGCGCGTTCACGGTCCGGAGAAACGGCGTGGCAGGATTCCCGAGCGCATCTACCAGCTGTTTCCGGTGCTCAGGGAGATGCGCTATCGTCGAGGCGGTGACCTTTCCGGCGGTCAGCAGCAGCAGCTGGCCATCGGCCGGGCGCTGGTGCTCGACCCGAGGCTGTTGATTCTGGACGAACCGGGCGAGGGCATTCAGCCCAATATCGTCGCCCAGATCGGCGAAGTGATCCGGCGTCTCAATCGCGAGGATGGCCTGACCGTGTTGCTGGTCGAACAGAAGCTTCCCTTTGCCCGCAAGTATGCCGACGGTTTCATGATCATGGATCGCGGGCAGACGGCGGCCGAAGGCGACATTGGCGAACTGAGTGACGATTTGATCAAGCGACATCTGACAGTATGACGGCGGAGACTGCACGCCATTGGCAAGCCGCTCCGGTGGATTCGGGCCATCGATTCGACGCGACCCGGCGATGGGACGCATCGCTGTCGCTGGAGTTCGCCGCGCGCGCCACGGACGCGGACTCGAGGATGCGTACCCGGCTGACCCGCGCGCGTCATCACGGACCGCTGCGGGTGCAGCGGCCGTTCTATCCGGAGCCGCGCCTGGCCGGCCAGGCCGATCCCTGTCACGTCTACCTGCTCCACCCGCCGGGCGGGCTGGTCAGCGGCGACGCCTTGAAGATCGACGCGACCGTCGCGCCGATGGCGCATGCCGTCTTGACCACGCCGGCGGCAACCAAGCTCTATCGCGCGGACAGTCGCGGCGTGGTCTGGTCGCAGACCAACCGGTTGGAGGTGGAGGATGGCGGAGTGCTGGAGTGGCTGCCGCAGGAGACGATCGCCTTCGACGGTTCGCGAGGCGAGCAACGCACCGATATCGATTTGCACGGAAGCGCCCGCTGCCTGGGGTGGGAAATCATGGCGCTGGGACGCCCGGCCAGCCATCTGCCGTTCGAGAGCGGCCGCATCGAACAGCGCTTTCAGTTAACCCACGACGGACGACCGCTGTGGATCGAGCGGCAACCGCTGGATCCGATGCATCCGCGTTTTACGGGTCGTTGGGGGCAGGGGGGCGCGACGGTGCAGGCGACGCTGTGGGCGGCCGGGCTGAACGACCTGCGGCAAGCCGTGGACAACCTGCGCGATGCAATACCCGCTGCCGGAAACTGGGCTGTCACCCAGCGTCACGGCGTCCTGCTGCTGCGCTATCTGGGCGATTCGCGCAACGAGGCGTGGGCGCTGTGTCGCGCTGCGTGGCAAGCGATCCGGCCGCTGATGATCGCTCGCGACGCTTGCGAGCCCCGGATCTGGCGAACGTGAACCGAGACGGGGACCGGGCGCGTCATGACGGAGCGGGACAACACGTCTTTTTTATCGTTCCCCGAAGCCGCTTTGCGTGATCCACCAAAGCGGGAGCGGGGATACAATCAGGATATCGATATGGAACTGACACCCCGAGACAAAGACAAACTGCTGCTGTTCAGTGCCGCGCAGCTGGCCGAACGGCGCCGTGCGCGCGGGCTGAAGCTTAACTACCCGGAAGCGATGGCGCTGATCAGCTTCGAGATTCTGGAGGGTGCCCGCGATGGGCGCAGCGTGGCGGACCTGATGAGCTTCGGGCGTGAAATCCTGACTCGTGAAGATGTCATGGACGGTGTCGCCGAGATGATTCAGGAAGTGCAGGTCGAGGCCACCTTTCCCGACGGTACCAAACTGGTCACCGTGCATGGTCCTATCGTTTGAGGTTTGCTGATGATTCCCGGTGAAATGCAGATTCAGGACGGCGAGATCGAGCTCAATGCCGGTCTCGAGACGATCACGCTGGATGTCGCCAATACCGGTGACCGGCCGATTCAGGTTGGCTCCCACTATCACTTCGCCGAGACCAACCCGGCGCTGACCTTCGATCGGGATGCGGCTCGGGGATATCGACTCGACGTGCCGGCGGGCTCGGCAATTCGCTTCGAACCGGGCCAGACCCGTGAGGTGACGCTGGTGCCCTACCTCGGCGAGCGTCGTGTCTATGGCTTCCGCGGTGAGGTCATGGGGCCGCTGCTATCCAGTGCGTCGCTTTCTAATGCGCCCGCGCCCGCAGCCGCGCAAACTAACGCGCCCTCAGCCGCGCATACTAACGCGCCCGCAGCCGCGCATACTAACTAACGCGCCCGCAGCCGCGCGAAGAGTGCGCGATGATAATGGCGACGAAGGGGAAACGAACTGATGGTCAAGATCACCCGGCAGGCGTATGCGGACATGTACGGCCCGACCGTCGGCGATCGAGTGCGCCTCGCCGATACCGAACTGTGGATCGAGGTCGAGCGCGATGCCACGGTCTACGGCGACGAGGTCAAGTTCGGCGGTGGCAAGGTGATCCGTGACGGCATGGGTCAGAGTCAGCGCGTGGATGACAGTGTCATGGACACGGTGATCACCAATGCGCTGATTCTCGACTGGTGGGGCGTGATCAAGGCGGACGTGGGTCTGCAGAAAGGGCGGATCGCGGCGATCGGCAAGGCGGGCAATCCGGACGTGCAGCCCGGCGTCGACATCGTCATCGGTCCGGGCACCGAGATCATCGCCGGCGAAGGCAAGATACTGACCGCCGGGGGGATCGATGCGCATATCCATTTCATCTGCCCGCAGCAGGTCGAAGAGGCGTTGATGAGCGGCGTGACGACGATGCTCGGCGGTGGCACCGGCCCCGCCACCGGCACCAACGCCACGACCTGCACGCCGGGCGAGTGGCATCTCGGCAAGATGCTGCAGGCGATCGACACGCTGCCGATGAACATCGGCTTGCTCGGCAAGGGCAACGCCAGTCTGCCTGAAGCGCTGGAAGCGCAGATCGTCGCCGGCGCGATCGGACTCAAACTGCACGAGGACTGGGGCACGACCCCGGCATCCATCGACAACTGCCTGAGCGTGGCAGAAAGATACGATGTCCAGGTCGCGATCCACACCGATACGCTCAACGAATCCGGCTTCGTCGAAGATACGCTGGCGGCATTCAAGGAGCGTGGCATTCACACTTATCATACCGAGGGGGCAGGGGGGGGCCACGCACCGGACATCATTACCGCCTGCTCGAAAGACTACGTGCTGCCGTCGTCGACCAACCCGACCCGCCCTTACACCGTCAATACCGTCGACGAGCACCTCGATATGCTGATGGTGTGTCACCATCTCGATCCGAACATTCCGGAAGACGTGGCTTTCGCCGACTCGCGCATTCGGCGCGAGACCATTGCCGCCGAGGATATCCTCCACGACATGGGCGTGATCTCGATGATTTCGTCCGACTCCCAGGCGATGGGCCGGGTCGGCGAGGTGGTCTGTCGCACCTGGCAAACGGCGCACAAGATGAAAGTCCAGCGCGGCCTGTTGCCGGAAGACGAAGCGATGGGCGCGGACAACTTCCGCGCTCGACGTTATATTGCCAAGTACACCATCAATCCGGCGCTGACCCACGGCATCGGTCATGAGGTGGGCTCCGTCGAGGTGGGCAAACTGGCGGATCTGGTGCTGTGGAATCCCGCTTTCTTCGGGGTCAAACCGGCGCTGATCATCAAGGGCGGGATGATTGCGGCCGCGCCGATGGGTGACGCCAATGCCTCGATCCCGACGCCGCAACCGGTCCATTATCGGCCGATGTTCGGTGCATTCGGCAAGGCCGCCAGTGCCACGCGCTTCAGTTTCGTCAGCCAGGCGGCGCTGGATGCCGGCATCAAGGCCCGACTGGGGCTGGAAAGTGAACTCGTCGCCGTCAGACAGGTGCGCGGTGTGCGCAAGAAAGATATGAAGCTCAACGATGCCTGTCCGCATCTGACCGTCGATCCGCAGACGTATGAAGTTCATGCCGACGGGGAACTACTGACCTGTGAACCGGCGACAGAGTTACCGCTGGCCCAGCGTTATCACCTTTTTTGATTCGACCATTCATCCGCCGGCCGGGCACTTTTTCGGTTATCTATGGGGTCATCCAGAATGTCCGGTGTCGGCCATCACGAGGCAGACAGATATGTGGGAACTGACTGAAAGACTGGAGGCAACGTCCGACGCCGATGCCGTCGACAGCGTGACGTTGCCGTTCGAACTGCGCATGCGTGGGCGACTGAAGACGACGAGCGATGGCGGCCGCGAGATCGGCCTGTTTCTGGACCGAGGCCCAGTGCTGCGCGACGGAGCGCTTTTACGGGCCGAGACGGGCGAGATCGTCGCGGTCCGTGCGGCTGACGAACCGGTCGTGACGGCATCGATCTCGTCCGGTCTGGCGCTGGCCAGGCTCTGCTACCACCTGGGCAACCGTCACGTCCAGCTGGCGATCGGTCACGACGACGAGGGTGGCTGGGTACGGTTTCCGCCGGATCATGTGCTCGAAGCGCTGGCGGCGAGGCTGGGCGCGACGCTCGAACGCCACCGGGCACCGTTCGATCCCGAGCCCGGCGCCTACGCCGAGGGGCTGGGTCACGGCCATGGTCATGGTCATGGTCACGATCACGGCCCAGCGGAGAGTCACGCCCAGGTTTACGATTTCCAGCGTCACCTGTCCCATCGTCATGGCCACAAGCATGAGCATTGACACGTGCTAGCCGTGCCGACACAGGATCCGCTGGCGCTGATGGGGTTGATGCAACTGGTCAGCCCGGCATTGCCGATCGGCGCTTTCGCCTGGTCTCAGGGACTGGAGAGCGCCTTCGAACTGGAGTGGGTGACCGACGAGGAGACTCTGCAAGCTTGGCTGTCCGGCGTTCTGGCGGATGGCCTGACGGTTTGTGAATTGCCGGTCCTGGGCAGGCTTCATGCGGGCTGGGTGAGAGAGGATCGGGACGCGCTACAGCACTGGAACGACTGGCTCCAGGCCAATCGCGAAACTGCCGAGCTGGCGGAAGAAGACCTGCGGCTGGGCCAGGCGCTGGCCCGTCTGCTGGGCGATCTCGAGCTGTTGCCGGCTTCCGGCTGGTTACCGCAGCGACCTGCCTACGTCACGCTGTTTGCGTGGCTGGCCCGCCAGCGGGGTATTGCCGTCGCCGACGCCCAGCTCGGCTTTGCCTGGGCGTGGCTCGAGAATCAGCTCGCGGCCGCCTGCAAGGCGCTGCCGCTGGGGCAGACGGCGGCACAGCGGCTGATCGAGCGGCTGCGTCCCGAATTGGTCAGGGCAGTGGCTGCGGCCAACGCTTTGTCGGATACCGAGCTGGGCCCCGTGCTGCCGGGGCTGGCGCTGGCAAGTGCTCTGCATGAGACACAGTATTCGCGGCTGTTTCGCAGCTGAAGGATGGCAAGGAGGAGGTGAGTACCATGAAACACTGTTTACGCGTCGGTGTCGGTGGCCCGGTGGGGTCCGGGAAGACGGCGTTACTCAAGCAGCTCTGTCTGGCGCTGCGCGAACACTACGATATCGCGGTGGTGACCAACGATATCTACACCCGCGAGGATGCCGACTTTCTATTGCGTCACGATGCGCTGGCGGCGGACCGGATCATCGGTGTGGAGACCGGCGGCTGCCCGCATACCGCGATCCGCGAGGACGCCTCGATGAACCTGGCGGCGATCGACGATCTTCATGCCCGTCATCCGGATCTGGAACTGGTGCTGGTGGAATCCGGCGGTGACAATCTGGCGGCCACCTTCAGCCCGGAGCTGTCGGATTTGACGCTCTACGTGATCGACGTGTCCGCCGGCGACAAGATCCCTCGAAAAGGCGGGCCGGGCATCACCAAGTCGGACCTGCTGATCATCAACAAGATCGACATTGCCGACTATGTTCACGCGTCGCTCGAGGTCATGGAGCGTGATGCCAAGAAGATGCGGGGTGAACGCCCCTTCGTGTTTACCAACCTGCACGATGGTGTCGGTGCCGAAACCATCGTTCGCTTCATTCTCGACCGTGGCATGTTGCCGGAGCGACGCGGCGACGCGTGTCGAGCCATCCAGGATCAAGCGCTGTTGACCGCCAACTGATTGGCACCCGCCCCATTCAAGGAGAACCATCATGACCTCGTCCGCTCTTGTTGCTCGTCGCCTGGCCTGGCTGGCTGCGCCCTTGACGCTGCTGGTCGCTTCGGCGGCCATGGCACATCCCGGACCGCTGCCGCATACCCACGGCGGCAGCTTCTTTGCCGGTTTGATGCATCCGCTATCGGGTCTCGATCACCTGCTGGCGATGCTGGCGATCGGGTTGTGGAGCTGTCGTCAGGCTCCGGCGCTGCGCCGTACCATGCCGCTGCTGATCGCGCTGGGCATGGTGGCCGGTGCCGGGCTCGCCTGGGCCGGGGTGCCGCTGCTTGGCGTCGAATTCGGTATCGCCTCCAGCGTTCTGCTGGCGGGGGTGTTGCTGGCGAGTCTGGTCAAATTGCCCAGTGCGCTGGGAGGATCGCTTGTCTTCGCGTTCATTCTGCTGCACGGCCACGCTCATGGCAGCGAGCTCGCACCGGGTGCGTCGGCGGCGCTCTACGCACTCGGTTTCGTCATGGCCAGCGTGGGTATCACGTTGGTGGGCCGTTTGACCGGTAGCTGGCTGATGCAGCGGGACAGCCGTTGGCTGCGCGGTATCGGTGCCGCGATCGCTGCCGCCGGCGGGGCACTGATGCTGAGCTGAGACTGTCGCATGATGGGGCGCTGCATCCGATATCGATACGCTGGCGTAAACACTGAAAGGCGGCCCCGGTCGTCTTGTTAGGGAAGACCTTGGAACGTGACGCCACGTTCGATCATGGATAACTGCAGGAGCTCCATCATGAAAATTTCCACGACTCGCCGTCTGTGTATCGCTACCGGTCTGGCACTGGCAACACTGAGTGGTGTGGCCATGGCGCAAAATGCCATCGACGACAGCGCGCCCAATAGCAGCACTGATCAGATGGGCATGGCAAGCAAGGACAGCACCAATCGCGATGCGATGGTGAAGGGCATGCCGTCGCCAGCGCATCACTCCTCCCACAACGCGGCAATGGATGATAGTGCGCCCAATAGCACCAGTGACCAGATGGGCATGGCGAGCAAGGACAGTGCCAATCGCGATGCCATGATCCAAGGCAAGCCCGGGCACGGCGGCGCAGCAGCCGTTCAGCCGACGATGGATAATAGCGCGCCCATGAGTGGCAGCGATCAGGAAGGTGCCGCGGGCAAGGACTCCGTCAACAGTGAGCCGCTCAATACGGGGGCGCCTCAGTAGGGCGCCAGCTTGATGACACCCGTTACCTTGCCTGGGCGGGCAAGTCGATGATTCGAGACCGCTTTCGCGGTCTCTTTTCTATCCGGACCTGTTGCATTTTTCGCGCTGTTGTCACGATCCATTCTTTGGATTCCTGACGCGACGGTATCCAGCGTTGATGAAGCAGTACCCCCCATAGGCGATAAGGCCGACGGCCACCGCTCCCAGCAGCCAGTCACCGAAAGGTTGATGGGCTAGCAGATTCAGCGCGGCGCTAAGACCCTGGGCATCGCTGGGCGACAGGCGCCACGCGGCCAGAGACAACAGCCCTCCGATCAGCAGGAAGGTAATGCCGCGGGCGGCCAGACCGAGGCGCGCGATACCCTCGAGCAAAGGCAGCGGGGGGTTCGGCCGGCTCTGCAGATGCCAGTTCTTGCGATAGGAGCGTTTCCAGGCGCGAATCAATTGATGAATGCCGACCCCGATGAAGATGAGACCGACGACCAACACCAGCCAGCGTCCACCGGGGACGCCCATCAGCCGTTCGGTGCCTTGGGATGATCCGCCGCTCTGAGATTGGGAGAGGCTCTGAAATATCAACGTGGTACATTGCCAGGCGAGCGTGGCATAGAGGCTCCCGCTGATCGCGAACCCGAGCCGCTGCAGCCAGCCCTTCCAGTCGTTGCCTTTGCGTTCGGTATCCCAGACTGCCTGGGCCAGACGCCACAAGACGTAGGCTGTCAGCCCCACGCCCATCAGCGCCAGCAGCACGCGGCCGAACGGCCACAGCGCAATCTTGCGGATGACATCCGACGCACCACTTTCACTGCCGCCGAGACCGATCGTGGTCAACAGCGCCAGCCAGCCGATCGTCAGATAGATGATCCCCTTGGCGACGTAGCCCGCCGATGCCGTATGTTGCAGCCATTCGCGCAGGCTGACGTGTTTTGTTTTCATGCCGTTCCCTGTCATTGATCGGCTACTAGCCTAGAAGAGAAAAACGCTTTGCGATATGACGGGGAGCCATCGGGTCTTGATGCGGTATGATTCCACGGCGCTGTGAGCAGTCAACGCCATTACCATCGGGGTTCAAGACCCTCGGCCGGGTGCCGACGCTTTCGAGTCCGGTGGCTAAATTCTTCGTCGCCAGGCTCTTTATGGCTTGTCCTTCACGGCTGGTTCTTCATGGCTGGTTCTTCACGGCGAAATTCAGAAACCGAGAGTTTCAACAGCTAGATTTCAAGGGCTAGGAAGATTGATGAAACATTACGTCGTCCGTCCACGGTCGGGTAAGGGCTGGTTACTGACCCTGGCGTTCGTGGTGCTGATCGCCGCAGGAATATGGCCGGTGATCGGCCTGTTCAATCGAGCGCAGCCATGGCTGGGGCTGCCACCGATCGCCGTATGGACCTATGTGATTGTGCTGGGGTGCTGGCTGGTCATGCTGATCGCCAATCGCTGTATCAAGGTGGCATCGCATGACGACTAGTCTATTGCCGCTGTGGATGACGCTGGGCTATATCGGTATCGCGCTGTTCATCGGTTTACGCGCTCGCGGTGGGCGTCTGATGGACAGTCTGGAGGAGTGGGGGGTGGCCGGGCGAAGCATGGGGCCGGTGACGCTCTATCTGCTGATCGCCGCCGGCAGCATCAGCGCCTACACCTTCATGGGCGCGCCCGGCTGGGCCTACAGCAAGGGCGTCGCCGTCTTCTACGTGGTGATCTATCTCTCCTATCTGGCGCTGGTGGCGTGGTATTGCGGCCCCAAGGTCTGGGCCTTCGGGCAGCGCTTCGGTCACGTTACCCAAGGCGCGGCGATCGCCGATCGCTATCAGAGCCCGCTGCTTGGCGGGCTGGCGGCACTGGTCATGTCGATTGGCTCGCTGGCCTATGCGGTTCTCCAGACCATCGGCTCGGCCTACATTCTGTCGGTGATGAGCGGTGGGCGAATTCCGGTCTGGGTCGGCGTGATCGTGATTCTGGGCGTCATCGCGATCTATCTCTACGTCAGTGGCCAGCGCGCCATCGGGCTGACCAATGCCTTTCAGGGCATCCTGATGCTGGTCGTGGCCTGGACCGTGGGGCTGTGGGCGGCGCATCATGCCACCGGCGAACTGGGCTTCGCGGGTGTCTTCGAGCGGCTGGCCAACGAACGGCCCGACTTTCTGACCCTGCCGGGGGCCGATGGCAAGATGAGCTTCGCGTTCTGGACCACGTCTATCGTCGTGTCGATGCTGTCGTTCATGCCGCCGGTCTGGAGCCAGTGGATGAGCGCGCGCTCGGCCGCGACCATCCGGCGCAGTGCCACTTGGCTACCGACTTATTACATCGTCGTGCTGCCGATGGTGGTGGTGGGATTCATCGGCATCAACGCGTTGCCCAACCTGGGCCGGGCCGACACCGTGGCACTCGAATTTGCGCTGCAGAATCTGCCGAGCTGGCTGGTGGGGCTGCTGGGCGCGGGGACACTGGCCGCGGCAATGTCCTCCTGCGAGCCATTTCTACACTCGGTATCGATGGCTTATGCCAAGGACATCGCCCAGCCGCTGTTACGTCTCGACGACGCTACTACCGGTCGCCTCGCTCGCCGCCTGTTGATTCCGGTCATGGCGTTGATCGTGGCGCCGGTGGCGATCAGCGAGCCGAGCAATCTGGTGATGATCCTGCTGGTGGGTCTGGGATTCGCGACCCAGGTGTTGCCCGCGTTCATCGGCATGTTCCTGTGGACCCGTGCGTCCAGATGGGGCGTGCTGGTCGGGATCGTGAGCGGGTTCGGAGTGACCCTGGCGTTTACCCTGATCTGGCCCAACCCGCTAGGGGTTCACGCCGGGTTCTGGGGGTTGATGATCAACCTGCCACTGTTCGTGATCGTCTCCTGCCTGACACCGCCGGTGCGGGACGATGTGGTGGAGCGCTTCTTTGCCATCAGCGCACCGCGGCGGCACAACGACTGAGTAGACTGGCGGCGCGCGACGGTCAGACGACGTTTGCCGCCAGAATCTTGCGCAGAAACTGCTGCGTTCGTTCATCCTTGGGCTGGCTGAACAGCTCCGCCGGCGGAGCCTGCTCGATGATCCGGCCCTGATCCATGAACACCACCCGATCGGCGACCTCGCGGGCAAACTGCATCTCGTGGGTGACGACGATCATGGTCTGATGCTCGGCCGCGAGCCGTTTCATCAGCCCCAGTACTTCCTCCACCCATTGCGGATCCAGCGCGGACGTCGGCTCATCGAACAGGATGACGTCGGCGTTGGCCGCCATCGCCCGGCCGATACCCACGCGCTGCTGCTGTCCGCCGGAGAGCGAGGCGGGGTAGGCGTCGGCCTTGTCGGCCAGGCCGATCCGCTCGAGGATCTCGCGCGCCTTGGCGTAGGCCTTGGCCTTGGGCATGCCGTCGACCACGATCATGCCCTCGGCGACGTTCTGAAGCGCGGTCTTGTTGGCGAACAACGCATAGTTCTGGAACACGAACGCCGTTCGCCGCCTCAGCGCGAGAATCTGTTCACGAGTCGCACCTGTGACGTCGAAGCCGAGATCGCCGACGGTCAGGTGGCCGGCATCGGGTGTTTCCAGAAAGTTGATGCAGCGCAGCAGTGTCGACTTGCCGGTTCCCGAAGGACCGACGACCACGATGATCTCTCCGCGGTCGAGACTGAGATCGATACCGTCGAAGACGACGTGATCGCCGAATTGCTTGCGGACGCCCTTGAGTTCGATCATCGCTGATAAGCCCGGTTGAGTCGTTGTTCCAGCCATTTCTGTACCCACGAAAGTGCCTCGACCACGATCCAGTAGATTACCGCGACCACCAGAAAGGCCTCGAAGTAGAGAAAGCTGCCGGCAGCTTCTTTCTGGGTCGCGCCCATCAGTTCGGTGACGCCCAGAGTGAAGGCCAGTGACGTCGATTTGATCATGTCGATGAAGTAGTTCATCAGCGTGGGCGTCGCTATACGGGTCGCCTGCGGCAGCACGATACGCCGCATCAGCTGCGCCCGTGTCATGCCGATGGAGAGCGCCGCTTCGGTCTGACTGCGGTCGATACCTACGATGGCGGCGCGGATCGATTCCGCCATGTAAGCGGAAAAATGGAGCGTCAGGCCGAGAATGGTGGCGGTGATGCCGTTGATCGCCACCAGAAAAGTCAGTACCTGCGGTAGCCCGTAGTAGAACAGGAATAACTGGACGAGCAGCGGCGTGCCGCGGAAGAACGAGATGAACAGCAGGGCGAAGGCGTTGAGACCGGGCACCCGGGTCACGCGGATCACCGCCAGCAGACAGGCCAGTACCAGCGCACAGGCCATGCCGGCCGCCGCCATCTCGAGCGTCAGCGGCAGGTAGCCCAGAAGAATGGGCACCAGGCCCAGCATGTAGTCGAAATCGAGTGCGTGCATAGTGCTTGGCGCTCCGCGCTTGGCGACCTCAGATAACGGAAAAGCCCATGGCGCCGGTCAGCGTCATGGGCCGTTGATGCATGATGTCGATCACGGCTGGGTAATATCGGTCCCGAACCACTGCTCGGAAATGTCGCCCAATTTTCCGCTGTCACGCAACTCGGCGAGCGCTTTGTTGACCCGGTCCCTCAGTGCCTTGCCCGCCTCGTCGTCGCGGAACGGATAGGCGTTCTCGATCTTGGAGAAGGGCTGGCCTGCCAGTTGCAGCGGCAGCGGCTTGTCCTTGATCACCTGAGTGGCACTGACACGATCCATGACGAAAGCGTCGGCGCGCCCCAGGGCGACATCCTGCTCGATATTGGAGTCGTATGTCTTGATGTTGATCTCATCCGCATACGGCAACTCGTTCAGCAGTTGCTCGTAGTTGGAGCCAAGATTGACCGCGACGGTCTTGCCCTTGAGATCCTCGACGCCGTGGATAGCGTCGTTGCCCTTGCGGGTCACGACCTGGGCACCGTCGTAGACGTACGGCTGGCTGAAGAGATATTTCGACTGCCGCTCCGGTGTGATCGTGATCTGGTTGGCGATGGTATCGATTCGGTCGGAATCCAGCATGCCGGCCAGCCCGGAAAAGCTGGCGGTCACGAATTCGACATCGTCACCGGTGATGTCGCCGATCGCATTCATCAGATCGACTTCGAATCCCTTGAGCTGGTCCTGTTCGACATAAGTGAAGGGGTAGTAGCCGCCCGACATGCCGACTCGGAGCGTATCGGCCTGTGCCGCCATCGCACCCAATGAGGTAGCAAGGCCCAACGCCACTGCCAGTGTGGTGCGTCGCACCGATGAGGTTGAAATCAATCGCTTTGACATGAGAGCGGATCCCCCTGGAAATGAACTGGTGATGTCAATAGACGTAGGATAGCGCAATTTCCACTTTTGGTAATAAGAGAAATAATTTATATGCCCTTTTGTTTGGCGCTATCGACGCCTCCGGTCTGCAGCCCCGTTTCTGGATGAGCAGGTCGAGGGTAATTTGTACCACTCTTTACCGGCTGTCATGTATTGATCTAACATTTGTCCGATTCTTTCTGTGAAGGCTGCTGCAGGGACGTGACCAAGGGACTTACGTTAGGCGTTGGTTAGTGGCATGGGCCAGGGAACGGGTCGCAAGACTCAGGAGCTCGGAAAGTATCGGCGCGTGACCGCAGAAGTGTCCTGGGCCTCTTCCGCCATTGGCGCAGGGGCCCGGGGCGCAGCGCGGGTAGGTGTCCCGGAAACCGGCGTCCTTCCGCCGGTTTTCTCCTTGCAGCCGGTGATGAATACCTCTTCCAGCTCTTCTGGCTTTGTCGAAGGCATTACGGTTGCAGCTAAGATGCTCAGACGTGCGGGTCTTGCGAAAAGCTTGACTCGTCGACAACTCTTGTATAACTTTGTCTTCGTTAGCTGATTTACCGCATCCACGGATGGGTTCAAGGATATAGAAGGTAAGTCGGATTCGCAGTCAAGGAAGACTGCCAGCCTGTCGGAATCAGGATGACGACGACGAGGCTCAAGCATTACCGCGAATCACGCCACGTCAGGATGACGCCACGGCGGGACAGGAGGTCCAGGTTCAGGCGGTTTATTATAAAGGCGGGCCGCGAGGCCCGCCTTTCGTGTTTCCGAGACCGACCTCATGTCGTCCGGTTCATCGCGGCACATCCTTTCACCGTAACCAAACTGAGTTATATCGGTCGTCATCGTTCTCGCCTACATTAGCCTTCTTCGTAATCCCGTAGGCAGGAGTCGGTCACGACCATGGAATGGTTGTCAGAACACAGCAAGGCGATAACCGCCATCACGAGCATATTGACGCTTTTCGTGTGGTTCTTTTACGCGCAGATTCTCTACCGGAACTTTGCCAGGACACGGCGACCTCGCATCATCATCAATCGCGGCCATGGCAATGATCTGACGTCACTGTGCCTGATCAGCAACATGAGCTCCGAGCCGATCTTCCTGGAACATATCATCGTGACCTTGCACACCAGCAAAGGCTCGTTGACGAATGACATGATCGACTTCGAGGCGGACCACCGACAGGATAGATCCGATTCCGAGGACTCGAGCTCGGAGCATGGCAAGGATCAGGGCGGGAACTGTCGACACGAACAGGATAGAGAGGGGATGCGATCGAGCCAGGGCCCGATGCTCTCCGGTAGCTTCAGTCACGTGGGCAGTTTCGAGGCCATTCTGCGGCGCCTGTGCAACGTCCATGAGGTCGCTCTCGAGCACGATCGCCCCAAAGACGATACCGTCTTTCAATTCCTCGATATTCGCGTAGTGGCCATCTACGGCAGTGAAGATCATCCGATCGGTGCCGAACGACGCTTTCGCCTTCACATGAACGACGACGAAGCTTACACGCTGGTGCCGGTATCGCTGGATACCAAGCGCTATGCCAATCGGCTTCAGCGATGGCGAGTGCGGCAGTGGATTCGTCACCTGGATGGTTGAACGCCCGAATACCGAGTGGTCAACCGATGTCCCGCGAGGGTGGGCTGCAGAACGGCAGAATCGAAATCGTGCGGAGAAACGCATCGTTTCGCGACTTGGTGTGCTGCGGGGCCAAGGGTGCTAAGGGGCAAGAGGTGCTAAGAGACCACGCGCACTACGAGACCACGCGCACTACGAGACTTGATGCACTGGGAGGGTCGGTCGGAGGGTACTGGCAGGATCCGCTCGGGTAATGCGGGTTCAGCCTTGTTGGTGCGGATGGGGAGACGCAAACCGCTTAGCAATATCAATAGGTTAGAGAGCGTTTTTCGGTTCGGTGTACATGCTGGTGTACAAGGCCGACGCTGCTGTCTCGCTTCGCCGGCCGGTTCCCATCGTCACTGGCCCTGACTTTCGGCTTCTTCGGCTCGAGCCATCAATATCCCACTGTAGCGGTAAACGTCGGATAATCGAAACCGTACCCGTGCGCTTCGATCGACTCCATCCTTGAATCCCTTCGGGCAATCCGCGTCGACTTTCCGCAGCCGATCGAACTCGGTAGGGCTGCGCCCAATGATTCGCGCAGCCTCCGTTCGCGATACCTGCACGAACTTCGGATCGAGCCAGCTCTGGTTGTCGTTGCGCTGTGCTTGTCCCATCTCAACCTCCTCTCAGGCGCTTTCGAAACGCCATGTCGTCTTCACGCTGCCGCTCTTGCTGTCGTTCGTTCGCGGCGGCGAGCGCTTCTCGGACCCCGGGTGTATGCAGTAGCTGGCGGTAATGCTGGCGGGCGCCTTCGAGTTCTTGCGCGAGCCGGTCACGTTGTCGGCGCAGTATCGGTTGGATCTCGTGAGGTGGCAGCGCCTCGCCGTCTTCACCGACTAGGCCGGTGCCGTCACACATCGCGCACGGGCCCGAGCCGAACATGCCGCGCCACTCGCCGGAGCCGTTGCACTGAGGACAGTTGATCGTCTCCGGCTCTTGCCAGTGCAGTGGCTTGGACTTAGCCATCGTCGTCCTCGGGGGCTGGCGGTTTCTCTCTCGCCCATATCTGGATCGGGCCATCTTCGGTGTCATGAATCGATAGCAGGAACCAACCATCACCGGATGGGGGCGATGGCGCCCAGGCTTCGAGATCGGGGTCTTCGTTTTCGAAATAGGAGATGTAAGCGGGATGGTCCTCGCTCTCGGACTCGAGCTGGATGACGGCGAACTCAAGGCCGTGTTCCTTTAGCCACTCGTCGACCTCGTCGTTCGGTACCCACTCTCTTTCGCCGCAGAATGCATCCCATGCCGAGTGGGTCCACATGCCGTCACTGTTCCGCTGGATCTCTTCGGGCTGAATCATGATCACTCTCCTGGCTTCGCCAGCAGCGGCGGCATGCTGCCGCTGTCGTATGATTTCTTGATTTGCGGGAGCATCCAGCCGCCGACCGTGCCGCCGTTGGGCAGGACGATATGGGCGAGGAACTCCTCCTCGAACATGGTGATACCGGACTCGACCGCTTCGAGCTTGGCCTTGATGACCAGAGCGAGGGCTCGCCAGCGCTGGCGGCAGGCCTGTTCCCACGCCACGGCACCTTCTGCCCGCCGACGAGGAATCCCCAGGTGCCGCGATTGGGGCCGGAGATGAACAGCGTGTAGACGCCGCCGGCGCTGACGTGGGCGATGCGGTGAAACTGGCCGAAGCCGATGCGAGCCGTGTCACCCTGCTGGCGGAATTGACCGACGCGCTGCCCAGGGCGGAATCCGCCGGCCGGGTGCGATCCCTTCACCGGCGGCGTCTCCTCCAGGTAGCTGCCGCGCAGGATGATCGTGCGAGCGTTCCATGGGTGGTCGTGCAGGTGGCGGTCTTCGTCCGGCTTCACGATGTGATGCAAGCGAATCGAGATCGGGCACCAGCGATGCCGAGGCTGGCGGCTCTCGTAGCCGTAAGGATTGAACAGCCACCACCGGCGCATGTAGGTCTCGCCGTCCTTCACGATGTCGAAGTAGGGCGTTCGCTGGCTGCGCTTGATCAGCCAGTCGGCGATGCGTCGGCGACTTGTAAGCCCAGCAATTAGGGGCCAGAGTATTTGCATCTTTTCTCCTGGGACATTTTTGTGTATCGGCTGTTCGATGACCTAGGCCAATTTGGTATGGTTGTTTTTATTAACTAGTCAAAGGTGGATTTATGTCTGGCAAGAAACCTAAAGTTGGTAATGACTCAGTTGTTATGGGGAAAGTATCCGAAGACCTCCAAGTTGGTGACCGCTCGGTAGTTATTGGGGCTACTGACGAACGAGGGAATGTTATCCTCACTAATCCTATGGCTATTGGACACGGTGCCCGAGCTGGAAAAGGATCTATCGCGATCGGGTCAGGTGCCATGGCTGGAGTGGATCAAAATCATCAAACACAGATTTTAGCTGCTATAAAAGAGCTGAAGACTGAGGCTAATGACGTGGGTAACGTTGAGTTAAACGATAACTTGGCATTTCTCTTGAACGAGCTTCAAGAGTGTAAGCCGAGCGCAGAGAAAATTGATAATTATCTGAAAGCCATAGATGCAATCTCTAAGACTTATGACGCTGCGGGGAAAATATACAAATTAGGGAAGTTTGTTTTAGGCGGTGTCTCATTGGCTCTTGGCATTGGGGACTGAGTCATTCATTGGTTCAACTTCTCCTCTGAGCCACGCGATCAGCTGGTCGGTGAAGGTGCCGAGGGCGGCGGTCATGAGGGCGAAGTCCGTTTCAAGGCTCACCACCGGGTCGTCGCCGTCATCGGTCTGGCTGGCTTCGTCGAGCAGGGCGTCGTCAAACTGCAGGGACTTGAGCGCGAGATCGTCATGCAGCACGGCGCGGAGTTGGCCCTCGCTGCCGAGGCTCAAGCGGGAGACCTGGCGGCCACCTTCGAGCAGGCTCTGCATCTCTTCGCTGTCGAGGTCGACAGAGCGGGCGCCGATCACGCCGTCATCCTCGGCGGCGCGTAGCTCGACGCGATCACCCAGCAGCAGGCTGGCGGGGCGTTGGCCGGGATCGGACAGCCAGGCCGTCATGCCACGCCCGGGCGGCGTCTTGGTGGCCAGCGGTGTGACCTTGAGCGAGCCCAGCGTCTGGCGGAGCAGGTCGAGCACTTCCTCGGCGCGCTTGCGGCTGGAGGCGTTGATGCCGATCAGGTTGCGGGTGGTGTCCCACCAGAGCTCGACACACTGTGAACGGGTGAGCGCCTGGGGTAGCAGCTCCTCGAGCACCTGCTCCTTAAGTAGCTGGCGCTCCCGGCGGGAGAGTGGCTGGCCTTCGGCGATCTCTCGGGCCTCGGCGCGCTCGGCCACTTCCTCGTTGACCACGTCGGCGGGGAGCAATCGCTCCTGACGCAGCATGGCAATGAGGCGGTGGCCTTGGATTTCGTGGGCGTGGACCGTGCTGCGTTTGCCGGCAGGAGTGGTCCAGCCGACGCGGCGCATCTCCCGTGGCGATACGGGGCGGAAAGCAAACTGCTCAAGGGCGAACTCCAAATCATCGAGCCCGAGAGACACTGCGTCGTGGACGCGGTAGAGGTGAAGGTGTTTGAACCACATCAGATGGCCCTCCCGTTGTTGATCTTCTCGCCGTCGACAACCATCGAATCGATGCCGATAGCGTTGAGTTCGTCGTGATACAGGCACTCGCCGCTGTAGCCGCCCTCGGGCTCGACCACGACTCGTACGGTTAGGTGCCCGATACGTCCGATGACCACTTCCCCGGCGACGGGATGATCCTCGCCATCTATCGTCCTCGTCGGATCGTGGCCGCCGGCCTTTGCGCCGGCACTGGCTTGAAGGATCGGTGCAGTGATCGTTGTGAACGCCTGCCTCACAGCCTTGCTGTCGAGCCAGACCGACATCGATTGAATCTCGGGTGATTTGGGCATGCGGCCTCCTCAGGCAAACAGCCGCCGGTCTTCGTCTACCGGTTAAGCTGGGTTGTGGTAGCACCAGAGCGAGCCGCGCCGATGCGGGAAGTGGTAGCCGTCGCAGCGGCAGGTATCGCGGCGCCAAGGTTTCGAGTCCGCCCACTCTGGGCTTCGTCTGGCGGGCACCGCAGATCCGGCAGCGGCAATGCCGTCGAACGGGTAGATAGACCTGCATGGCTGCCTCCGGATAGCGTGCAGCACAACGGCCAGCGCTTGTTGGTGAGGCGCTCGCCGTTGTGCTGATATAGTATTTGAACGATAGTTATGGTCTGTTTGGAGAAAAGATGGAAAACAATAAATCGTTGTTTCAGCTAAAACGGTTCTGGTGGGCGTTGATAGTGCCGCTTCTAATATCTGCGGTTGCGGCTATTTATGTCTTTTACACATCAAATCTTCGTTACGAAGCCGGATATGAGGCGTTCAATTTTTTTTTGGTGGCTTATAAAATCCCTTTGGGGTTGCTAGCTTTAGTGTTTCCGCTCGTAGCGCTGGTTGCAGCAAGCCATAGGTCGGAGCAAGCGGCCAACCAAATATATATCGCAAGCGAACAGGCGAAATTGACAAGAGATCAGTTGTTAAAAGTAGAGGCGCAATTATCACGGCAGCTTCGTCAAGACAATATTTCCAACTATTTCCAACACGTCAGTGAGTTTAATAAGTTGCTCGATAGGCTTGAAAATTCCTACAAGGTTGAGTTCCACCAAAGGGACCAGCTGTATAAACTCATTTTTCCAGACAATACTCCTGAGAACGTATCCTATTTTGGCGGAAGCTACTACCAAGCGTCCTCGTATTTGGAAATGATAAAAGGTCAGTGTGAAAAAGAGTTTTTCGCTAAAGATTCTAAAGGAGGTATTAGTAACGAAAGAGATGTGATTGATCTGTTGCTAACCTGGAGAGAAGCAGACAGGTCTTTATTCTACAGCCATCGTTATGGCAGGCTTGTCAAGCCTAGAAAAGCAGGCGTTGATGCTGAGGAATTTATAGTTAAATTCCACCCTCATGATCCTGCTATTCACATTGATACGTTTGCCTCGATCCTTAGGCATCTATCAGCATTTTCCATCGAGAAACAGCATTTTCTGCTAGAGAGTTATATAACCGGTTACGCATATGAGGCAGCTAACAACTATTTATCGCTGTGCCAAACCGCGAGCGATAAAAGTTTCAGTTGAGTTTCATTGAGCAGAATTCTTGCACCGCGTCGAGTGCATAGACGCGGAGAGCTAGAGTCCTCTCCGAAGGCCAGCGGATTACGCACCGCTGGCACTGCGTGGGGCCCGAGTTGTTAAAGAGCTACTGCATCAGGCAGCGCCCGGTAGGCGCTCTCGGATACAGGCCGCCATCCGCTGGCAGCTGCGTCGTTCAGTTGCTGGCGTAGGCGCTGCCGTCGACCGGTGAGAGCACCGGGGCGCAGGCCTCGGCGGCGATGCCGTCGTAATCCGGATGCCCATAACGGCGGCTGGGTGCCACGCCGCGGGCCGCTTCCGCGTTCCAGGTGGCGACGCTTTCGCAGTACTGCGCTTGCTGCATCAGCTGCACCTCGTAGGCGCTCGGGCCGAGCAGATCGGTAGAGGCGGCGACGAGTACCGCAGCGGTCGCGGCCAGCCCGACGACGCCCGCCAGCGGGCTGGTGATCAGTTGGCGCATGGGGCGTTCTCCTGTTGGCGCTTGCGTGTGATAGCGGTCATGCGGATCTGGTCGGCCATCCATGCTGTGGCGGTGCCCTCGCGGCCGTAGCAACGATCCATGATCACGATCAGTCGGTTCTTGCTGGGCACGTAGAACGCTGGACGATATCCGGTGCTCGGCGTGCCGTTCTCCCGTGGCCGGGCGAGGTACTTGGTTTCGATGTCCGGCACACCATCGGTGCAGATGTGCTCGTCGTAGGCGGCACTGACTTGGTGGGCCGGGTAGCAAAAGGTCGTGGCGCCGATCATGCTGCGATTCCCGCGATGTCAGACGACTCTTGCCGGCGCGACAGTTTGGTCAGGCTGATGCTGTAGCGCGTGCCGCCGGAGCGAGGGCGCTGCAGGTGGACGTCGGGAGAAATGGCGCTGACGGTGAGGGCCAGCAGCAGCGGGGCGATCCACGTCAGGCGCATCGCCTTCGCAACGGCGTCAGTAGCGCGGATGGCGTGCAGCCAGAAGTACAACGTCTCGGCGGTGCTCTTAACCGTTGAGGGAGCGATACCCAGCGCCTTGGCGATTTCCTTCTGCGTCATCCCGGCGGCGATGCCGGCGATCACGTGCGCCTGCTTGATGGTCGGGAAGCCTTCAGCCTGGCGGCCGACTCGGCAACGGTAGCCGAATGCCTCGATTGTCGGGTGGTCCTGCGTGACCTGTTTCATGTCGTTACCCACGATGTAGTGTTGTCGTGGGCTAAAGTAAAGCAACGCTTTCTTTATGAGTCAAGCGTAGCTTTATATTTTTCTTTAGTGCAAGAAAAACCCGCCTCGGTGGGCGGGTCGCATACTCGGTCGTAAGAAGTCAGTGAAGCTCAGGAGAATCAGTGATTGCTTTCATGATCTGCTTTGATCCCATGGCCTCGGGTACGAGACGTACCAAGCCACGTCCAACTAGCTCTTTTTGCACTTCCTCATAGGCTCGAGATCGCGTTGAGCCTTCTTCTGCTTCGGGCGGGCGGCAGATAAATACGGTATCGAGAGGTGCATCATCGCTCTCTTTGAGACGGCGCATTCGAGCTTCCCATCGATCACCTTTTTCTGTGATCTTACTGGCATCTTCAAGGTCGAAGCTGATCGGTTTGACTACCTGAAGGGTCTTTCCTGCTTTCTCCCACACAAAAGAAAACTTAACGTGGGATAGCTCATTACCCAAGGTGCGCTCGACATAGCTTCGATCCTTGAGATGCTTGAGCCATTCACTCACCCGACGGGCTAGTACGGCTTCTTTGTCTTGCTGTGTGCCGAAGTCATGATGAACGTAGGCTTTGAAGATCTTGTCGAGAGCCTCCGAAGGTTTCTCCGCCTTGACGGTTCCCGGCCGGCTGAATCGCAGGATAGTCTCGCTGGGACGGATCAAATGAGTAAAAACTTTACGCTGGACATCTGATTTTCCAACGTTTTCGCCCATCAGACTGCTGATCCTGCTCAGTTCATCCTGGAAGCTCTTGCGCACCTTGCTAAGGAGCGAGGGCTGAATCTGGAAAAACTGTGTGACACGACCGACGCGCTTGTTTTCAAGACGATAGAGAAACTGCCCATCACTGCAGAGCATGACAACGCCGATATTGGCGAACTCCCCAGTATCGGTATAGGGCTGAAAGCGCACGATTGCGTAGTTACAGATAGCGCTCATAGGTCTCTCCAAAAAATCTCCGGCTTGGTACGATAGCGTTCCAGCCAGCCACGACGTTCCTCTATCGTAGGGTTCGTAGCGCTTGTTCGTCCGTCCGCGTCCCAATACATCCATTCGGCAGGTACAAGGGACGCGATGTTATCCCAGTCACACAGCACACTGTCAATGAGCTTACCCCACTCATCTCTTACAGCGTAGTCACGAAAAGCGTGCGCCTGGCCGGCAAAGACGTGATTTTCGATCCAGTACTCTGGCAAATCCATGTTGAAGGCTAGGTTGTGGTCAAACACAATCGGCGACGCCTCTGCCGTCCACAGCAAGTTGACATTCCCACCGAAGGCGTCAAGCTCGCGGTCGCCGTTGCCAAGAAGCACGTCAAGCAGCAAGGTCCGCTGCTGCACGTCATCTGGAAGCTTCTGCGCCTCATGGAATGTCAGCTCTTCAGCACCGGTAACCCATGCCGAAGCGAATGCCGGTGCACCCGATAGGTTAGCAGCCAAAGGATCCAAAGAGTATTGAATGAGATCCTCAGGAACATCCATCACAGCGTAGCTAGGCACACGCAGTCCCATGCGTTCAGCTATCTGAACACTGATGAGTTCGGAGACTAAGGCAGCTTTTCCAGGGTTTCCTATGCCTTTAACGACATAAATTTGACCATCTTCATCCTTGATACGCAGTGGTTTGCAGTTGCCATTGACAGTGGGCCCGACGATCTCTGCCGCGGCGACCTTTCCGAGATAGGGCATTGAGCGAGAGCCTTTACTCAAAGATTGATTATTGTTCACTAGCAAGAGGCTTAGTGAAGTAGCACTGAGTACCAGAACACCTTGCCGATGATGCTGACTTTCTCGGGCCAGTTCTCGTCGAGGTCTTCGTCAGGATGCTCAAACTTGTCGGGGTTGGCGCTGCGAATGCGGAGCCCACCACCTGGCAAACGGTAGAGGAACTTCACCCTCAGCAGCCCGTCATGGTCGATGGCGTACATCTTGCCGTTCTTGATCTGTTTATCGGCGGTGTCTACCCCGACTGAAGCGCCATCCGGCAGGATGGGCTCCATGCTTTCACCTTCGACATAGGCACACGCTGCTGCCTCTCTCGACACTCCTGCACTCCTAAGCGTGCTGCGCTTGAAGCGCAAGGCCGCCCCGTTGTTCTCGACTACCTGGGTTCGCCCACCACCGCCAGACAATGCGACCTCGCGATACAGCGGGAGCTCTACCTCGTCATCGGCGAGGGGTTGGGAGCGATCCCACGGATCCATGTTCTCGGTGAAGGTCAGCTCGTTATCGCTGGCGGATTTTCCGTAATCAGCTGGTGACGTCTCGGATATGAGATCTGCAGGCACTGAATCCTCCTGCTCCTCATAAAACCAATCGATGGTTTTCCCGCTCAGCTGGGCCAGCATCGCTAGATTCTGGTTGGAGATCTTCCCAGAGCGCGGCCATTGACCGACCGCTTGCGCGGAAACCCCGGCTTTCTCCGCGATAGACGCCTGAGTGACACCCTTCGCCTTCGCAGCCTTGAGCGCTTCCCTGATTCTCGCCTTGAAGGCCTCTACGTTCTGCACTCGGTTTCCCTCGTTAAGCGTTGCTTTAATTTTCGAGGGGGTAGGCATGCAAGGTAAAGCAAGCTATGCTTTACTAACATAAAGCCATGCTTTAGGTAATCGAGATGATCAGCAAGGCCATTGCTTATTTTGGCGACTCTCGTTCTGCGTTATGCAAAGCGGTCGGCATGTCCCCCCAGTTCCTTTCCCAGGTCAGCACCGGTAAGCGGCCGTTGCCGCCACGTTATGCCGTCCTGATCGAGGAGGCCACCTGTGGGCAGGTAACCGCTGCCGAGTTGTTGCCGAGCGTTTTCGCTCCTCGATCTACTGAGAAGCGTACCGCGAATGATGAGCCTGCCACTTCCGCATGACCGGGGTGGTTTTTCATACAGGGGTAGGGGGGGGAGCGCACGACATGACAGTACACATTCCGGATTACTCGAGCTGGACGCGGGACGATCTGCTCGACGAGACCCGCAAGCAGGCATCGATTCAAGCGCGATTATCGGGTGAGCCCGGTGACGTCAACGCCCGACGTATCAAGATCGCGACGGCAGGCGCTCGTCATCACGCGGCCTATCTGGCGTTGCTGGAGCTGACCGAACCGTTCGATAAGGCCGCCGCCGCGCGCGTTGAGAAAGCCAAGGATTGGAACCGCCGAGAGCGTGACCGCTACTACGCGATCGCGCTCGGTACCGAGTTCATCCAACGACATGACGCGGGCGCCATGGGGACGGTGAGGGCATGAGCAATCACGATTATCGCCCGCTGATCTACTGCCCGGTGTGCTGGCCATGTGACGAAGGTGAGCGCGATGGTGATCGCTGTTCCCGGTGTGGTGAAACCGTGCTCGTGGCTTCCGCGAGCGAAGCGGTGGACCTGCTGCAGGAGCAGATCGGCGCCATGAGAAAGATGAGCTGGGAGAAGCAGGGGCGATCACACGAAGCCATGGCTGCTGATCTCGTCGCTGAGCTCGGTGAAGCCATCGCTGACGCTATGCGCTTGCCCAGCACCAAAGTCATGCCGGTGGGCGACAAGGGCCAGGTGCACTGATGCAGTATCTCGTCGCTATCAATCAGACCAAGGCGCTGGAGTGGGGCCTCAACGCGCAGCAGGCGATGCTGTTCGCGTTTCTCCACCAGGTGCCAACGTGGGCGGACGCTCGCCAGATCGGTGGCCAGACGTTCTACAACGTCGCCAAGACGAAGATCGTCGCTGAGCTCCCGTTGCTGACCGACAAGGCGGATACCGCCTATCGGCTGATGAAGCAGCTGGCGGGCTTCGGCGTGATTGAGATCACCAGCTGTGACAACCGGACCTATATCCGGCTCACGGCCAAGGGCAAGACTTGGAACCGGGGCGCAGGGTCGGAAAAATATCCGAACCCTGATCATGTGGGCGATTCGAAAGGGTCGGAAAAATATCCGACCTCGGAAGAATCTCCGAGCGGGGTCGGAAAAATCTCCGAGCCAGGGTCGGAAAAATCTCCGACGAATCAGGGTACCAATGATCATAACCCCAACACACACACCGCGGGCCCGGATGCGTTGTTCGATTACTCGCAACTGGCCGACGACGGCCAACCGCTGACCGGTGGTGCTCGCCAGTTCCCGATGACGCTCGACTGGCAACCGGATCCCGAACAGTTCGCCGCGGCGTGTCTGCGGGCCGGCCTTCGATCCGATACCCAGCCACCCGCTGCCCAGCTGGCGAACTTCACCGCCCATCACGCTGATTTCCCGAATCGCCGCCATGGCTCGATGTCCTGGACCCAGAAGCTCGTCGACTGGATCCGCCGCGACTTGAGCCAATCCCACACGAAACCGACCGGAGGTGCCGCAAATGCAAAGGGCCGCCAACGTACTCCCTCGCGCTGTCTCACTCCAGCAGAAGCGCGTGAACGTGACCGCCAGCGCCGAGGCGAATCCAGCGGCGAGTGCTACGAAGGGCAGCTCCAGCGGAATGAGCACTGAGGCTATCGATCAGATGTACATCGAGATGGGGCAGCTGTTCGGCAGCAAGTTCAGCTCGCAGTGGGGCGATTACGACGACGGCACCTGGCTGCGTGAGCTTGCCCACCTGAGCTGGCGGCATATCGAGCTAGGTCTAGGTCGTCTCCGCCAGCAGGTGCGTGACGCGGCGAAGTCCGGCGACGAAGCATGGCCGCCGCAGCCGGTGGCGTTCGCCGGGCTTTGCGAGCCGCGACCGGAGGACGTCGGCCTGCCGACAGTCGACGCGGCATGGCGTGAGGCCTGCGCCCACTGCCACGCCCCGAGCGAATGGCGCTGGAGTCACGAGGCGGTGCAGATGGCAGGGCAGACGGTTGGCTGGCGGGAGATCCACGGCACCACGGCTCAGTCAGTCCGCGCCCGGCTGGAAAAGCGGTTCGAGCGGGAATACGGCGCGTTGGTGAATCGGGTGATGTCTGGCCAGCCGCTGCAAGCCCAAGGGCTGATCGAATCAGACGCGACCCGGAACCGGGCCGAGCTGGCGGAGCGTGCCAGCCGTGAAGCCGCCCAGCAGCAGGCGGAGGCCGCCGGCCTGCCGCATCGGATGAATGCCAGCCAGGGGCTGGCGATGTTGAAAGCCGCCACGGGGAGGGCGTGAGGATGTCACAACTGATTCCATTTGAATTCGATCAACACCAAGTGCGGGTTGTGCAAGGTGATGACGGGGAGCCGTGGTTCGTGGCCACCGATATTGCCAAGTCGCTCGGCTATCGGGACGGCGGATCCATGGCGCGGCTGCTCGATGACGACGAGAAGGATTACCAGAATGTGGTAACCCCTGGCGGCCCTCAGAAGATGGTGACCGTCAACGAGTCGGGCATCTATTCCGCCACATTCAAGAGCCGTTCGCCGCTCGCCAAGCCGTTTCGAAAATGGGTGACTGCCGAGGTGCTGCCGGCGATCCGCCAGCACGGACGATATGAAGCACCTACTGCGCCGGCACCGGTCGAGTCGGACAACATGACGGCCATTTCCCGCGCCTCTGCCATTGCTGGTGCACTCGACGCCGCTGCCCGGGCGTTCGGGTTCGACGACAACATGCGTCTGCTCTCGGTCAATCAGGCCGTGCAGAAGCGTACCGGCGTCAACCTGCTGGGTGAGCTGGGCGCAACGCATCTCCTCAGCCCGGTCAACGAGCGCTACATGACGCCGACCGAGCTGGGCCTCCGTTCGACATGAGTGCGGTGGCGGTCAACCGAGCGCTACGTGATCTCGGCTACCAGCGCCAGGAGCGTGACGCGAAGGGCAAGGGCTACTGGGTCATGACCGAGCGCGGGCGCGCTGCTGGCGGCCGGATGATGGATACCGGCAAGAAGCACGGCGACGGCGTGGCGGTGCAGCAGCTGAAGTGGCCGGAGAGCGTAGCGGAAGTGCTGCGGGAGGAAGCGGCGTGAAGCCTATCGAGCCTGGATGCCTCGTCATGGTGGTAGATGCGACAGACGCGTCGTACATCGGAATCACTGGAACCGCCGTTTGCGTAGTGGGTAGCGCAACGCACGCCGGCACCTACTGGGAAGTTTCCAGTAGCGATCGCTTCCACAATCAGCGCTGCCTCCTCCGCATCGACGGCAGCGAGCCTGAGTCAGTCGAGAGCGAGGAAGATCGCGAGGTGCCGGCATGAACCCGCTTCGCCACAAGATCCGATGTCCGGCCTGCCGGGAGTTCAAGACCGCCGGGAAGATGAAACGCCAGGGCGAGGTGCTGCCGTCATGCGTCGATTGCCAGTTGAGCCGTAATCGCCGCCACTACCGAGGCCGGAGGTACTTCGTATGACGCGCTCGACACGACCCAATCGCCCACGCCGTCGGCGCCCGGCTCGCCGCCATTGTGGCCTTTGCGGCCAGGCACGTGACGCGCTCGCCTACGAGCCTGGATCGAGCGTCTGCACGCTGTGCGAGAGCCGCCGGGAGACAGGCCGATGAAACGACACGGCAGCAGCCAAGCGCAGCGGGCGGCCATGCTGGGCGCCAATCCCCGCTTCCAGCTCTATCTCGACGCACGCAAGCGCCATCGCCATGGCCTCACGCTCGAGCAATTGCCGGACGGCACGCACGACGAGCAGGACGCGGCCGATTTCATCCGTCAGGCCTGCGGCGTTGAAAGCCGAGCCGACATCGATCGAGACATTCATGCCGAGTCCATCCTGCGCCGGATCGTGGCGGACTACTCGGCATGGGAACGACGACAGGCGAGGGGGCAGTGATGCAACCGGTTGCAATTCGAAGCCGCAAACCTCGCGCTCCGCGCATCGATCACGAGGGCATCGAGCAGATGGCGCTGATTCGATGGCTCTACGGCGAGCAGCAGCGGGGCCAGGCAGTAGGCGCTTTCTATGAAGTGATCTACCACGTGCCCAACGGTGGCCAGCGCAACAAGAAGACCGCGGCGGATCTCAAGCGCCAGGGCGTGAAGTCGGGCGTCTCGGACCTTGTGGTGATGGAAGGCCGCGGCGGCTGGCTGGGGCTGTACCTCGAGTTCAAGGCGACGCCGCCAAAGCATGCGGCCACTGCCGCCAGCCAGCGGGAGTGGCTGGAGAAAGCCGATCACCGAGGCTATTGCGCGGTGCTTTGCCGGGGGCTGGAGGAAGCGAAAGCGGTACTGAGGGAATACGCGTCGTGGGAGGTGACGATCACGCCCGCACGCAACGAGATGACGCTGGGGAGCAACTGGAGGGGATGATGCGGCAACTGGAGCTGATGGGGATCAATCAACTGCTTGCGGTGATTCGTCGTGAGCCGGCAGAGAGCGCACTACGAGAGCGGGCATTACGCCGGTGCCTCGATGAGCTGATCGAGGTCGAGATCGAATGGCAGATCGATTACCGACACCTGAACCTGGGCCATCACAACGTCAGCACCATCGCGCCGGGTGTGGGTGGTGGTGGCGTGACTGGCAGGGTAGACCACGTGATGGAGGCGGCAGAGCGTTTCCGCTACGCCTGCCGCTGGCGGAACATGGCTAAAGCGTTGCTGGGACACGTCAACGAGAGGCAGCGGATGGCGCTGCTGCTGACCGGCTATGCAATCCCCGAGCAACGCTGGGCACAGAATGCCGGCGGCGATCGGGCGCTTGTTGAGGCGATCAAGCAAGGTAGCAGGGGGCTGACGCTAGCGGAGGTGTGCGGCGCTCAGCGGATCATTCTGACGCGATTGGGATATCCGATGGGTGCCGGACAGACGATCTTTGGGACTTTAGAGGCCGTGCGTGGATCGGCGAAAAATGCTAGGAAGGTTTTGGTGGAGGTGGTCGGTGAGCAGGCGCGGTTGGTCGCGTGATACGTTGGGGGTGTATCCAGCCCTACGGCATGCGGATCGGGTTTGGTTACCGTCTCATGAGTCAACTATCGCCCTGTTTCAAAGCGTTACCTTTTCGGCTAGTGTTGGCGCGACGATGAAGAAATAGGGGTGGATGATGCGAGTGAGAGCATCTATACATAATGGTGCAACTAGATTACAGTTGCGCTCTCCTCGCGCCGATAGGTCTTGGAGAGCAGAATGAAAGGCGACCGAATTGAGAGGCTCAGAGGTCGGCCTAAAGACTATACGTACGATGAGCTCAAAGCATTGCTTGTTTGGCTTGGGTACAGAGAAAAGACTGGTAGTGGGTCACGCAGGAAATTTATTGATGAAACAAACAATAAAATCTTACTGCATAAGCCACATCCAAAGAACATTCTTAAAGATTACGTGATGAAAGAAGTTCTTGAAACCCTGGAGGCGCACGGAAAGATATGACACAGCGCGTGCTAGAGTACAATGGTTATGCTGGTACAGTCGAGTTTTCGATAGATGATGGTACTCTGTATGGTAAAATACAGTTTATCAATGATCTCGTTACATACGAGTCTGAAACTATATTGGGCTTGAAAGCAGAATTTGAGGCAGCGGTTGACGATTACTTGTCCACTTGTGCAGAAGAAGGTGTATCCCCAGACAAACCTTTCAACGGTGTGTTCAATGTCAGGGTTAAGCCGGAGGTTCATAAGGGTGTGGCTCAGGCAGCTATGAGATGCGGTGTCTCGATGAATGAGAAAGTCGGTGAAGTTCTCAGAAAATACCTTGAAGGCTCAGATGATAACTTTTCATACATTCACAAGCACTTTCACGAATACATTGTTCCCGATAAATCAGAGAGTTATAGAAAGTCTTTTACTTTGCCGATGAATTTGAGGAATTCCGGTAATGATATAAAGGTTGTAATGTAATGAATTCTCTAAATTTTATACTTGATAAATATCTTCTAGAAAAAATTGAAGCTGTTGGTTTTCAAGAGGCTCCTGATCCTGGCGACCTTAAAATCGATATTGAGGTTACCTTTTCGGATAAGCTGCACTCTGAGGGTAAGTTCGAGGTCTATCTTAGCTTGGGGTTTAATTTTAATAACGAAAGCAGTAAAGAAAAGATAATGGATGTCGTTGGGAAAGGTGTTTTTGTTTTTCTGGAAGGTATAGAACCCTATGAAGTTAAGGAAGGTTCTGAGCCAGCATTGGCTATTGTCCAAGTATATAATAGTCTTGTGCCACTGATTAATCAGGTCGCCGACGGCATAGGAATGGACGGCTTTAAGATGCCGGCATCTATGCCTGCTAATATTCTGAAAATCGACGCTTCAGATAGCACTAAAGATAAAGGCGGATAGGCTGTCAATTGTGGCTTGAGAATGATGCGTTGTAACCGTGACCGGTTGAAGGTACTATTCAGCTAAGCTTGTGATTTCTGCGCCCTGATCGGTCTTCCCGCTCGGGGCGCTGTCGTTTCCGCACCCTGTTCGCCGCCTGTGCCCGCTCCCGCGTGCTCCCCACGCATTCCCCGGGCATGGGTGGCAACTTCTTCGCGCCACCTGGTTACTGCGCGATCTTGCCGCCCTCGCTGGCGGCTTTTCTTTGCCTGGAGTTCCCCATGCAGTTTCTTCGCGACGTCGCACTGATCGGCGGCGGCAGATACCCGCTGCGCGTTCGTCTGGCGTGGGGGGCTCATGTGTCCGATGCCTTCGTCGATCGGCTGTTCGATCTGGCGGCTCGGTTCGGCTGGACGCTGGATCACGTCAACTGGCTACTGGCCTGCATTGCATTCGAGACCGGCCGGACGTTCAGCCCGGCTCAGCTCAATCTGGCGGGTTCCGGCGCCACCGGTTTGATCCAGTTCATGCCGCGCACCGCTATCGGCTTGGGCACGACGACCGAGGCGCTGGCGGCGATGACGGCGGTCGAGCAGCTCGATTATGTCGAAAGCTACTTCGAGCCCTACAAGCTGCGCATCAACACGTTGCCGGACATGTATCTGGCGATCCTGATGCCGTCTTACGTCAGCCGCCCGGGTGGCTCGGTGTTGTTCACCGATGGCACCACGGCGTATCGGCAGAACGCCGGTCTCGATGCCAACACCGACGGCCACATCACGAAGGACGAAGCCGCCCAGCGAGTGCAGGCAATGCTCATCGAGGGCCAGCGGGCGACGAATTCACGTGATGTCTGGCAAGAGGAGCTCGCCGCATGATTGGCACGCTACTCGCCGCGGCGAACTTCCTGATCGCCGCCGGCCTCATCATTCAATGCCTGATTGCGCTCAATCGCGTCGATGACGGCTGGACCCGCTTTGCCATCCAACTAGTCATCGCGACCGCTGCGGGGCTGCTGACTTTCCTTGGCGCTGACGTGACGGTGGAGATCGCACCGAGCGACCGGACGGCCATTATCCGGCTGTTGCTCAATCTATCGATGATCCCCGCTTGGATACTGATTCACCGGGCTTCGCACAAACGAGGGTAGCCGAGCGACCTAACCGGGGATCGAGATGCCGGACCAAATCACCGAGCTCTGGCTGACCGTTTCCACGTTCGCCCAGGAGCCTGCCCAGTCTGCGGCCCTCTGCGCTGTCTTCATGTCCTCCCTGCGAGTGCTGACATCTGGCGGGCTGGGCAAGCCGAAGCGCTGGATCGAGACGCTGATGGTCGGCTTCCTTGCCTGGACCTCGCTCCCATTCATTCAACATTGGGGATACGAAGCCGAGACCGGCCGCTTCTTTGCCGCGTTCCTTGGCTATATCGGCGTGCATGGATTCGAGAAGCGTGTCGATCGTCTGCTGGACAACATCGCCGACGTCACGTCGGCACTGAGGCGGAAATGATCCGATGGATCGGGAAGCTGAGCACGGATAGCCGCTCACACCTATTGGTCGCCGCGGCGTGCTTTGCCTGGGCGGTGCTCTCGCAGATGCAGGCGAGCGACGCGGGCAAGCGCTTGGATGCCGCGCAGGACTATCAGCAGGCCGTGGGATATGGCCTGTGGTACGCGCTGGTCGAGGAGCAGGACAAGGCCGGCGGGTTCGAGGCTCAACGTAACATCGCACGCGAGAAGCTCAGCGATTTGCAATATCGAATCGGCGTAGCGGATGCCCGGCTAACTGCGTGCCAGGAGACCACGAACATGACCACCGCAGAGGGCTGGACTGGGCAGCTGCAACTGAGAACGGAGCGAAAGCGATGAACATAATCGACAAGGCGCTCGGCGCTGTTGTCTCGCCGATCCTCGACATCGTCGACAAGGCGGTGACCGACAAGGACGAGGCTGCCCGGATCAAGGCCGTCATCACCAGGGAGCTGATCACCGAACGCTCTAAGAGTCTCGACGCACGCATGCAGGTCGTGCTCGCCGAGGCCAACGGCGAGAGCTGGCTGCAGCGCAATTGGCGACCGCTGCTCATGCTGGTGATCGTGGCTATCGTCGGCAACAACTACCTGCTCGCTCCCTACCTCGGCGCCATGTTTGGCGTTGGCCTGACGCTGCCGCTGCCTCAATCGTTGTGGGACCTCATGACGCTCGGCGTCGGCGGGTACATCGCAGGCCAGACGGCAGAGCGTGGCCTCGCCACCTGGCAGCAGGGGCAGGTGGCTAAGGAGCAAGCGCGATCGGGTCGCCTGGCGAGTGAGATCGATACACGCTAAAGCATTGTGCTTGTGCGAGATCGCCTACAGATGAATCAGCTCCCACGTGGCATCATTCCTTAGGGATAAAACATAGGGGAATGATCCATGAATTCAAATTCAGGTGATGGCAGAAAGACAATTCTCAATCTGATCATGATTGTCTTCGCCTTGATCTTTGGTGTGTGGCTCGGTGCTTGGTATTTTGGGGTTCAGCCTTCTATGAAGGAGATTACTGAGCAACCGCTCTCAGATGTATTTAACAGCGTGAATGCGCTTTTCGCAGGTTGTGCATTCGGCGGTGTGATTTTGACGATCTACCTTCAGCTCAAGGAGCTTCAGGATACTCGCGAAGAACTCGCGAAGACCGCCACAGCAAATCACGATATGGCTATTGCAAACCTGAAGATGGCTGCCCACGCGAATGAGAAGTCGGTATTAGATCTTTTCCAAGTCTACTGCAGTGACTACTTCCAGACGGTTAAAGACTCGTCGATGAGCGTACTCATCCCCGCCGTGGCTTGCAGAGGATATTGTGAGTTTGTGGTCAGCCGGTTCTTCGTTGCTGAACAGCTACCCTTTCCGGAAGGATGTTGGAATAAGGTTTCGAATGCCTCCTATTGCGAGAGCCTGGAAGAGTTTAAAAAAGAAGAGCAGCGATATCGTTACAAGCTGGATGAGCTTCTCAATTTCTTCACCCTCTTGTCCGGGCAAAGCAATTCAGATGAGGTAATTCGTCGTTGCGACTTCTCGTACTCTTGGTGGCGGCCGCTGTTTTGGATGCTCACTCTCATCCAGCGAGAACGATTCGAGTCCAGTGATAAGATACAGAAGTACTCCACCCCTTTGTTCCTGGAATCCATGGTCAAAGATCTGGATAGAATCTACGGGTTTTCAGCCTTCGAGTCGGATGAAGAGGCATGGAGCTACATTCTTAATCATCCCAAGGTGCTGACCTACGGAGTAGACCCCGCATGGAGCCTGACGAGGTCTATTGATTGAGCATTGGAAAAGGGCGGCACGATAGCCGCCCTGTTGTCACTTCACCTTCCTGACGCCCTTAAAGGGCTTGTCATCGCTTGTCTTCTGATCCATGAAGCGACCAGTCGAGTCATCGCGCTTAGTCCAGTTGCCGTTCGGGCCTTTGAACTGAGAGCGATCCTTTACAGCACCATTGCGGTGGCCATCCCCTGAGGGTGGGTTCGTAGCCATGGGCTAGCTCCTCTTTTGAGGGTAAGTCTCCATCGTGATCGAAAGGTAAGCATTCTGTAACCCTCCATTGGGAGCAGGTCACGCGATTCTCGACGCGCACCGAATTGGTGCAAAAAATCGTGGGTCCTTCCCCAGGTTGGATGCTCAGACCACGGGGGCAGAGCATCGCGGAATTTGGAAAATTTTCTGGCTACCAGGATGCTCCACCCCAAGTGGTGATGATCCCGCGCGGTTGAGCGGCTGGTGACTTGTACAACCTGTACATCGTCCCGGCGATTTTTAGGGGCGTGAATCTCGGCCCGTTGGGGGTGGAACGTTGAGCATGAGGTAGGCATCCATGGGTGAGGTGATCAACAGTCAGGATGCCTACAGCTGGTCGATCAACAAGATTGCAACGGCGTTCGGAATGGACCGCCGGACGGTCTCCAAGCGGCTGCAAGAAGCTGGCGTCGCGCCTGCTGGAAAGCGGCGGGGTAGCGCGGTCTATGCGCTGTCGGCGATCGGTCCCGCGCTATTCGGAGAGCCGACCCGCATCGCTGGTGGTGTCAATCTGGATGATTTTCCCGACGCCCGTAAAGCCTGGTACCAGTCGGAAAACGAGCGGCTGAAATTCGAATCGGCCATCCGAACGCTGATCCCTGCCGACGAGTTCGCGCGGGAACTGGCCACGTTCGCCAAGGCAACGGCGGCGGGGCTGGATCAACTGCCGGACATGCTCGAGCGCGATGCCGGCCTGGAGCCGGAAGCGATCGATAAGGTCCAGAAAGTCATCGACCAGCTGCGCGAACAGCTTTACGAGGCAGTCGTCTCAGACGCGCCGGATATGGACGACGAGGAGGGCGCGGATGGTTAGCACGGCTAACGCTGCCTCGATTCGCCGTGACATCGCGACACTGCTGCGCCCGCCGCGCCGGGTCAAGGTCAGCGAGTCGGCCGCCGAGTCGATGAATGTCGTTTCCGGCAATGGCACCAAATCCAAGTGGGACCCGGATACCGCGCCCTACATGATCGAGCCGATGAACTGTCTCAGTTCGCGGCTGTACGATGCGGTGGTGTTCGTTGGCCCCGCGCGTACCGGCAAGACCATTGCGCTGATCGATGGGTTCATTTTCTACAAGGTCATCAACGATCCGGGTGATGGCCTAGTCGTCCAGATATCCGAAGAGAAGTCGCGGGAGTTCAGCAAGAAGCGACTGCTGCGCGAGTTCAAAGCCTCGCCGGACATGCTCAAGCGATTGAGCGCGCAGGGCCACGACAACAACGTCCACGACATCACGTTCCGCGCCGGCAACATGCTGGCGATCAAGTGGCCGTCGAAGAACGTATTCGCGTCGTCGGATTATCAGTTCGTGCTGCTGACCGACTACGACCGCATGGACGAGAACATCGGCGGCGAGGGCTCCGGCTGGGTACTGGCCAGCAAGCGAACGCAGACATTCGGCTCTACCGGCATGACGATGGTCGAGTCGTCGCCAGGCCGCCCGGTGAGGGAACCCGACTGGCAACAGCCCGCTGACGAGCCGCACCGCGCGCCACCGACGACGGGCAGTCTGGATCTCTATAACCAGGGCGACCGTCGGCGGCTTTACTGGCAGTGCCCCGGCAGGAAATGCAGAAGTTGGTTCCAGCCGATCAAGGAGCATTTCAACATGCTCAGCGGTCGTGTTTTTTGCCCGCACTGCTCCGAAGAGATCGACCCGCGTGCCAAGCGCGAACTCAACGCTAACCACCGTTGGGTGCCGGAGGGATGCACGCTGACGCTCGAGGGCGAGCTGAGCGGCACGCGTCGCGAGACCCGCATCGCATCGTTCTGGATGGAAGGCCCGGCGGCCGCGTTTCAGGCGTGGGCGTCGCTCGTCAGCAACATGAAAGCCGCCGAAGAGACATTCGAGCAGACCGGCAGTCAGGAAGACCTGCAGGCGCGTACCAACGTCGACTGGGGCCGGCCCTATATCAATCGGGTGGCCGCGAAGAAGCGCAGCAGCCAGACGTTGATTGATCGTGCCGAGCAGACGGTAAAGCGTCGCGTGCCGCACGGCGTGCGCTTCCTGACCGCCGCCGTCGACGTCCAGGGTGGCAAGAATCGCCGCTTCGTGGTGCAGATCCACGGCTGGGGACCAAACCGGGAAATGTGGGTGGTGGACCGCTTCAACATCCGAGAGGACAAGGGGCCGAACAACGACCAGCCGCCGCGCTCGATCAATCCGGCGACCCAGCCGGAAGACTGGGATCTGTTGACCCGTGACGTCATGCGCCGTAGCTACCAGCTAGACGATGGCAGTCAGCGCCGCATGCCGGTCGCGGCGATGGCCGTCGATACCGGTGGCGAGGGCGAGGGTGACGAGTCGGTCACGTCCCAGGCGTACGAGTGGTATCGGCGTCTCGCCAAGGATGGACTGCAAAGCCGGGTGTTCCTGGTCAAGGGTGCCAGCGGCAAGACGGCGAGCCGCGTGCGCCGAACGATGCCGGATAACACCTCGCGCAAGTCGCGGAAGTCCAACGCCAAAGGCGACGTTCCGCTGTACCTGCTCGGTACCAACCTGCTGAAAGACACCGTCGCCGCGATGATGGACCGCGACAATCCGGGCGCTGGCTACATGCACATGCCCAGCTGGCTGGGGCAGGACTGGTTCGGCGAGCTGACCTATGAGGTTCGCGACCCGGCTACTGGCAAGTGGGAAAAGCCGGGCAAGCGGGCGAACGAAGCGTTCGACCTGTGCGTGTACAACCTGGTGGTGTTCATCCTGCTGAAAGCGGAACGGATCGACTGGGAGTCGCCGCTGGCCTGGGCCGACGAGTGGGATCGCAACATGCTCATCATCCACCCCGAAGGGGCGACGCAACCGGCGGAAACACCAGCGCCGGCGCCCGCTCGGAAGAAGCGCCGCCCGGCCCGCGTCATTAAACCCAAACTGTAATCAGGAGTGCCCATGGCCCGTTACACCGCCGAGGAACTGGCCAGCGTGAAGCAGGCCATCGTCGACTTCGCCCGAGGCGAGCGCGTTGCCAGCGTCACCAAAAACGGGCGCACCGTGCAGTATTCCGCCGCCGATCTGAATGAACTACGGGAGCTAGAGCGTGAGATGGCCACCGATGTCGCCTTCGCCGATCCCAAGCGCCGCCGTCGCAGCCGAACGCGTATGACGACCACATCGAAGGGGCTCGGATGAACGCCAATACCGCAAAGCCGCGCGTTCGGGTACGCAATGGCCAAGTGTTGTCGGTCAAAGCTCAGGGCTACGAAGGCGGCTCGACCAGCCGCCGAATGGCTGGCAAGGGCGTCTCGGTCACCGGCCCGAATCTACCGATCGCACGTTCGTTGCCGATGCTGCAGTCGCGCAGCCATAACGCGATTCGCAATAACCCGTACGCCGCTGGCGCGAAAGAGACCTACGTCTCCAACCTGGTGGGAACGGGTATCAAGCCCCAGTGGGGCGATCCGGTAATCCAGGCGTTGTGGGACCGCTGGGTGAAGGAGTGCGACGCCGATGGCATCGACGACTTCTACGGACTGCAATCGCTGGCGACCGGGGCGCAGTTCGAGGCCGGCGAGGCGCTGGGGCGGTTCCGTTACCGGCGCAAGAGCGACGGGCTTAGCGTGCCGCTGCAGATCCAGTTGATTGAGTCGGAACATCTGGACCCGAGCTACAACAGCGTGAGCATGCCTGGCCGTCGACTGATCAAGATGGGTATCGAATTCAGCCCAATCGGAGAGCGAACGGCTTTCCACCTGTGGCGCTATCACCCCCACGAAAAGCTGACCGGCGAGCTGAATACCCGCGTAGCGGTGCCGGCCGACTCGGTGGTGCATATGTACCGCCGAACGCGTCCCGGTCAGCTGCGCGGGGTGCCGGAGCTGACATCGGTCATCATCCGGCTCTATGAAATCGACGAGATGCAGGACGCTACGCTGGCGCGGCAGAAGCTGGCCCAGATGTTCGGCACCTTCGTCAAACGCAAGACCACGGCCGACCCTGACGATGGCGATCCGGTATTCGGCAAGGAACAGCGAGACCCTGAAGACGAGCGAGAGCCGATCTCGGAATTCACGCCGGGCGGCATCCATTACCTCGACGATGACGAGGAGGTGTCGTTCTCGACACCGCCTGACATTCAGTCCCAGTACACGGCGTGGCTACGTTCCGAGCTGCTGGCGGTGGCCAAGGGCGCAGGCATCACTTACGAGCAGCTGACCGGCGATCTGTCTGGCGTCAACTACTCCTCGATTCGCGCCGGCCTGCTGGAGTTCCGACGCCGCGCCGAAGCGCTGCAGGCGCATCTGATCGTTCACCAATGGTGCCGGCGCATTGCCGCCAAGTGGCTGGACGTTGCCGTGACCAGCGGCGCGTTGCGGATCGCCAACTACTGGCAGCACCGCGACCGCCTGCTGGCGATCGACTGGATAGCGCCGAAATGGTCGTGGGTCGATCCGCTCAAGGAAGTGACCGCCGATCTGTTGGAAGTTCGCGGCGGCCTGGCCCCGCGCTCCGAGAAAGCCGGCGAACGCGGCTGGTCGCTCGAGCAGCTGGACGCCGAGATCGACAAGGGCAACAAGAGCGCCGATCGCTATGGCCTGATTCTCGACTCCGACCCACGTATCACCAGCAAAAACGGCGCATTGCAGGCAGCCGCCGAGGCGCTGGCCACCGAAGAAGAGGAAGACGACTGATGAAATGGTTCAAAGCAGAAGCGGTGCCGGGTGAGTCGAACCGCGCCCATATCGTCATCGATCAGCCGATCGGCTCCGATTGGGCGCCGGATTGGATCAACGACTTTATGGGTGAGCAGCCCGCCAAGGAGTTCATCCAAGCGGTGGAAGCGCTAGGCGATCTCGACATCATCGATCTCGAGATCAATTCGCCGGGCGGCGACGTTGCCTCGGGTATCCGGATCTTCAACTATCTGCGCAATCACAAGGCCACCGTTAACGTCCGTGTGACGGGCATGGCGGCGAGTATCGCCACCGTCATCATGATGGCTGGCGATACCCGCGTCATGGCCGTCGGCTCGACGCTCATGACCCACCGCGCCGCGTCGCTGATGATCGGCTATTTCACCGCCGCAGAGATGGAAGCGCACGCCAAGAACGTTAAGACGATCGATAACGAGATCGTCAACGTGTACGCCATGACGACGGGCAAGACGGCGGAAGAGGTCGCGGCGCTGCTCGACCAGGGCGACACCTACATGGGAGCCGATGAGGCCATCGAATGGGGCTTTGCGACCGACAAGGACGCCAAGCTACAGGCCGTGGCCTGCGCTGATCCGCAGTTGTTCAAAAAACAGATTCAGCAGGAAGGCAAGATTCGCGAACTGCAGGCGAAGCTGGGCGGCAACCAGACGATGACGGCGGCCGACGCGCTGGCGTTGGCGTTCGACATCACCCCGGAAGAAGCGGAAACGCAGGCGGCGGATCTCGGCGATCAGATCATGGCGCTGCGTCAGTCGGCCGCCGGCCAGGTCGAGGGCTTCGAGTTCACCGTGGCCGCACTGCGTGAATCCCACCCTGACCTGGTGAAACAGATCGAGGCGAGTGCGACCGGTACCGAAGCCATCCAGTCGGCTGTCGCCAGTGAGCGCGCACGCGTCACGTCGATCATGAAACTGTGCAACACAGCGGGGCAGACGCAGTTGGTGGACAAGCTGGTGGATAACGGCTGGGACGAGACACAGGCGTCGGAGTACGTCTACGACGTTGCCGCCGCCGGCAGCACCAGCCAGAACATCAACGGCAGTCACTCGCCCGAAGGCGGCCACCGCGCCAAGGGGATCGATTACAACAAGGCTTACGCACGATACCGGAAGCCTGCCTAGTAGCACCGAGCCAGACGGCTCGCCCATCCTCGAGCGCCTAGCGCTCACCCGTTAGATCCAGATAGGAGACACAACCATGACGACCTTCACCGAAGGCCGGCATACCGGCGAGCACGTCGTTTCGGAAGCCAACGGCGCCCGATCCAGAGAGACCGGATTCCTGGCCGCCGGCCATAACCTGCCGGCCGGTACCGTGGTGGCCAAGCTCGATGACGAGTTCGTGCCGTTTGACCCCACGGCCACGGACGGCGCCGAGCCGCCGGAGCCGACCGCCGCCGCGACGGCCTACGGCGTGCTGTATGGCGCTACAGACTCCCGGGATGGTGCCGCCAAGTGCGTCGTCCACTCTCGCGACTGCGAGGTCCATGGCGAGGCGCTGACCTGGCCGGATGCCATCACGGATGCGCAGGAAGCGACAGCGCTCGAAGCCATGGAAGCGCGCGGCGTCATCGTTCGCGACTGATTGCCTGGCCGCCGGCTTCGAGCCGGTACAACCCCGAATATCCAGAAGGATGACCGATGAATATTTTTGACTCCGATATCTTCACGCTCGCGGCGCTGACGGCCGCGATCAACGAGGTCGAGTACCTGCCCAATCAGATCGGTGCGATGGGGCTCTTCGATGCCAGCGGCGTGACCACGACTAACGTCGTGATCGAGAAGCACGGCGACAGCCTTTCTTTGGTCGAGAACAAGCCGCGCGGCGCCGGTGGCACCGTGGTGGGTGCGAACAAGCGAACCGGTATTTCGTTCCAGACCGCGCACCTGCCGACGACGGCCACCGTGCTGGCGGACGAGGTTCAGAATATCCGGGCGTTTGGTACCGAAGACACCACGGAAGCCGTTCAGACCGTCGTCAATCAGCGCTTGGCGAACATGGCGCGGCGTCTCGACATGACCCACGAGTATCACCGCCTCGGTGCCATCCAGGGCAAGGTGCTGGACTCCGATGGCTCGACGGTCATTCACGACCTGTATCAGCAGTTCGGGGTGAAGCAGAAGGTCATTGCCATGAAGCTGGCGACCGAATCCACCGACGTGCAGAAGGTCTGCCTCGATATTCTCGAAGCGACCGAGGAAGCTCTGGGGGGGCTTTCATTCGACGGACTGAACGTGCTTTGCGGCAAGACCTTCTGGCGCACTCTTATCACCCACCCGAAGGTCAGAGAGGCCTACGAGCGCTTTGAGCAGGGAGCCCAGCTGCGCGCCGACCCGCGTGCGCCGTTCTACTTCGGCGGGATCTACTGGAACCGCTACCGTGGGGGCGGCAAGGTCAAGATTGCCGATGATGAGGCTTACACCGAGCCGACCGGGGTGATGGATCTCTTCATCACCCGATTCGCGCCGGCCGACTACATGGAGACCGTCAACACGCTGGGGCTGCCGTTCTACGCCAGTTCTGAGCCGCTACCCCATAACAAGGGTGTTTCTCTTGAGGCGCAGTCCAACCCGGCGCATCTCTGCACCCGGCCCAAGGCAGTCATGAAGCTGAAAGTCGGCGCTAGCTAAGGCGGTCTAGGTATGGGCTTTGCAGACCTTTCGCGGCGGCTCAATGCCGCCGCGAACCAGCATCTATCCGACGGCCTGGCCACGTACCGGCGCGCGAACGGCAAGACGATCGAGAGCGTGCCGTACACGCTGGATCTGGAAACGGTCGTTTACGACGACCCGGAAAGCGGCATCGGGCGCCTTGCCAACACGATCGAAGTGCCGGTCGCGCAGGTGCCCAAAAGCGGGCCGGGTGATGTCGTCATCACGCCGGAACGGCGCTGGGAATACCTCAGCGCGATTTCTGACGATGGGGATTTTCGCCGCTTTGAGGTGATGTGATGACGATGCGCTTCAAGTACGACATCCAGCGTCAGCAGAAGCTGCGGCGGGATCTCGGCGAGCAAGGCGCGAAAGTCGAGAAGGCGATGAAGTGGTCGCTGGATGCCGCGCAGAGCAAGGCGGCGGCGATGTTCTCGCGGGAGATTCGCAAGGTCTACACGATCAAGATCGCCGACGTGAAGCGTTCCCTGCAGATCAAGCGAGCCCGGCGGGACGCCTACCGGGCGTTGATCTACACCGGCCGGCGTCTGCCGCTCGCGCGATTCGCTCCCAAGCCCAAGGTGGTTCGCGTCAACGCGACCAGCGTCAGCGGCCGCGTCTACCAGACGCGACGCAAGGGCGCGACGGTGCGGGTGAGGAAGGACACGGGCCGGCAGCTGGTGGGGCGTGCGGGTCGGCAGTCTGGCGGCTGGTACGCCAAGGGCCATGTGCTGCGTCGTGCCAGTGCCAAAGACAACCGCTCCGAACCGTTCATGCAGTTCGGCCCATCCATTCCGGGCATGGTCGCCCACCCGCAGTTGATGAACGACGCGCAGGAAATGGTGCGTCGTGAGTTGCCGCGTCAATTTAGCGACCGGCTCGACTACCTACTGAGCCAGAAATGAGCCAATCCCCCGACGAGGTCGACCTGACAACGGCGATCATCGCTCGACTGCGCGAGCAGTGCCCCGGGCTGGTTAGCGTCAGCGAGGCGATGATGACAGAGGCCATCGACGACTTTAACGAAGACGTCCCGTGTGCCCAGGTCTATCTCGCCGAAGACGGCGCCGCTGGCGAGCCAGCTATCGGTGGCCGACGGCAGATGATCGGCCAAGTCTACGGCGTGTGGCTGGTGGCCAAGCTGGGAGACGACTACCGAACCCACCGCAAGGCGCTGCGCGATGCGCTGTTCGGTTGGCAGCCGGAAGTCTCGGGCGACGCCATGGCGTACCAGAGCGGCAAGGTCGACAAGATCGTCGGACCTTACACGTTCTGGATCGAGTTCTGGTCGATCAATACCTGGTATCGGTCGAGCGACAGAGCAGTAACCATTTAACCCACCAGGAGGGACGCCGAATGGCAACCCAAAAGGCCGGCGTGTTCCGCCGACGCAAAGGCGGCGAGCTGGAGACGGTGAGCGAACCGACGAAGCCGCAAAAATACGGGGCGCACGCCAAGCACCCCAGCAAAGTGAAGCCTGCCGCC